>NZ_LXXZ01000033.1 GCF_003244875.1 Stenotrophomonas sepilia | reverse complement strand
CGCCCCACCTCTGACAGATTCCGATGGCGGTTGGTAGGTGTCGACCTTGGTCGACACTTCTGTCAGATATCGAAATCAATCAGGGGTCAGATCCGTTTTCCTCCGGAAAACGGATCTGACCCCAAGAGCCATTCCAACAGAAGGCGGGGTGGGTCCGGTTGCGGGGGCGTGAGCGCCATGGATGGCGCGACCGAGCCCCCATGGGTGAGGGCGCTTCGCTTGCGAAGCATTGCTTCGCAAGCGCCCGAACGCCCAGCCGCCAGCGGCTGGGCCGGACTGGGGATTCACGGCGTCCCCCGCAACCGGACCCACCCCGCCTCCCTACAGGAACCCCGCTGTTGCTGTTGCTGTTGCTGTTGCTGTTGCTGTTGCCTCCAGCAGGTGCAGGGCTGCAAGCCCTGCCGAACAACCCCCTACTTCAAACGCAGTGCCAGGCTGCCGCCCGCACACACCACCGCCAGCCAGGCCACGCCGTGCCACCCCCACTGCGCCAGCGCCAGGCTGCCCAGCGCACCGCCGGCGGCCATGCCGATGAACATGCCGGTGAACAACAGCGCATTGAGCCGGCTGCGTGCCGGCGGCACCAGGCCGTAGACCAGGGTCTGGTGCGCCACCAGCGCCGACTGGAAGCCGAAGTCGAACAGCAGCGCACTCACCACCAGCAACGGCAGCAGCGCGGCGGCCGGCAACCAGCCTTCGGCCAGCAGCAGGCCGAAGCCCAGCAGCGCCACCGCAATCGCCAGCCGTGCCACCGCATGGCACCCCAGTCGATCAGCGAAACGGCCGGCAAACGGCGCGGCCAATGCACCGGTCGCACCCGCAATACCAAACGCACCCGCCGCCGCACTGCCCAGCCCCAGGCGGGCATGCAGCATCAGCGCCAGGGTCGACCAGAACGCACTGAAGCCGACCGCCAGCAGCGACTGGCTGGCCACTGCACGTCGCAGCTGCGGCTGCTCACGCCACAACGCCAGCAATGAGCCCAGCAACGCCGGATAGCGCAGCGTGCTGGTCGGCGCGAAACGCGGCAGTGCACGCGCCATCACCGCGCCCATCGCCGCCACCGATACCGCCGCCAGCACGAACTGCGTGCGCCAACCCCACGCTTCAGCCACCACACCACTGACCACCCGCGACAACAGGATGCCGAGCAGCAGGCCGGTCATCACCCGGCCGACGATCTGGCCGCGCTGCGCATCCGGTGCCAGCACCGCAGCGGCGGGAACGATGTCCTGCGCCAGCGTTGCCATCAGCCCGACCAGCAGGCTGGCCATCAACAGGCCCGGCAGGTGCCCGGCCATCGCGGCGGCGCCCAGTGCCAGCGCCAGCAGCGCGGACTTCAACAGGATCAGATGGCGGCGGTCGAAGCGATCGCCCAGCGGTGCCAGCAGCAGGATGCCCAGTGCGTAGCCGAGCTGGGTCAGGGTTGGCACCAGGCCGGCGGCGCGCTCACCGGCGCCAACGTCCTGCGCGATCAGGCCCAGCATGGGCTGGCTGTAATACAGCGACGCGACCGAGAAGCCAGCACCGGCCGCCATTGCCAGCACCAATGAGGCGGAAGGCACGGTCGCCGGTGCGGCCGCAACAGACAGCGAGGGGGTAGACATGGGGGAGCCCCGTAGAGGAAGTGGGCGTATCCTGCCTGTATTCGCCAAACGTCTGTAGTAGGCTCTGGCACATATACTTCATACGCCACACGCATGAATGACCTCGCCACCGGCGCTGATCGCCTAGATCTGCTGCGCACCTTCCTGCGCATTGTCGATGCCGGCAGCCTGTCTGCTGCGGCCCTGCAGCTGGGCACCACCCAGCCGACGGTCAGCCGACGCCTGCAGGCACTGGAGCGGCAGCTCGGCCTGCGCCTGCTGCAGCGCTCCACCCATGGCCTGCAACTGACCGAGGACGGCCTGCGCTGCCAGCGTCATGCGCAGCGCGTGGTCGACGAATGGGAGTCGCTGCAGGCCGAACTGAACGGCGAACCGGAAACGCTGCGCGGACGCCTGCGGGTGATGGTGCCGCACGCCTTTGGCCAGGCGCAGCTGCTGCCGACCATGCTCGCATTCCTCGCCCAGCACCCGCAGCTGAGCCTGGAGTGGATCCTGGAAGATCGGCGCCCGGATTTCATCGCCGAAGGTATCGACTGCGCGGTCCGGGTGGGCCCAGTCGACGAACCGCGCATGGTTGCACTGCCGCTCGCGGAAGTGCCGCGCATCGTCGTGGCAGCGCCCTCGCTGGTGGACGCCACGGCGGTCAGCACGCCGGAACAGGCACAGTCACTGCCGTGGATCTCGCTGGTCACCTACTACCGCGAACGCCTGCTGCTGCATGACGCGCAGGGACGCGCGCATACCCTTTCGATCAGCCCGCGCCTGCTCAGCGACAACCTGTTCGTGGTACAGCAGGCTGCACGCGCCGGGCTGGGCGCAGCGGTGGTCTCGGCCTGGCTGGTGGCCAACGACCTCGCACAAGGACGGCTGGTGCAGCTGCTGCCGGACTGGCAGGCGCCGGCACTGCCGGTCCACGTCGTGTTTCCTGCCGCGCGCCAGCAGCCGCCACGGCTGCGCGCCTTCATCGATGCGATGAAGGCCGCGTTGCCGCAGCTACACGGAATGCGGCCGGCACCGCGCTAGGTCACCGGCCGCATCATCCACGCATGGCGTGGATCTACTGAGGGTACGGTAGATCCACGCCATGCGTGGATTCCGTCCAACCCCGCAATCAGTCAGCTTTCGCCGCCTCTGCATTCCACGCCGCGACCTTGGCCTTGGTGTCGGCCAGCATCTTGTCCAGCGCGGCGCGGTCATACACGTTGCCGCGCAGGATCACGCTGTCGATCTTCTCGGTGGCGGCGATGTCCTGCAGCGGGTTGGCGGTCAGCAGCACCAGGTCGGCGGCCTTGCCCTGCGCGACACCACCGTAGCGGTCCATCTGGCCGAACCAGGCCGGGCCGGAACGGGTTGCGGCCGACAGCGCCTGCGGCGCGCTCAGACCCTCCTTCACGAACAGCTGCAGTTCCTGGTGCAGGGCGATGCCCGGGAAGTTGAACGAGTTGAGGAAGCCCGCATCGGTGCCGGCAATGATCGTCACGCCCGCCTCCTGCAGCAACGGCAGCACGGCCGCCACCTGGTGGTACTGCGCGTGGCGCGCCTCGATCTGTGCCGGCGTCGCCTTCGCGGCGCGGTCCACGCGCCACTGGTAGGTCGCGCGCAGGCCCGGGCCGATGTAGGCCAGGTACGGATCGTTGGCGTGGTCATCCTGGTCCAGGAAATCGAGGATACGGCCACCGTTGAGGGTCGGGGTCACGAATACGCCGCGCTTGGCGAAATCACGGTAGGCGTGCATCGCGGTGTCACGGTCGAAGCTGGCGTCGAGGCGGCGATTGGCTTCCGCGCGGTCGATGCGGCCGGCGCCGAAGTCGGCGGCGATCTTCGCTTCGTCCTTGCTGCCGGCCTTGAATGCGTAGTCCAGGTGCTCGATCGAGGCCAGGCCGGCATCGACCGCCTGCTCCACCGTCAGCGCCATCGGAATGTGGCCCGAGGCCTTGAAGCCGGCCTTGCGCGCTGCGCTGGCCGAATACAGGAACAGATCCGGCTTCAGCGTGCTGTCGGTGATCTTCACGAAATCGACCTTATCGTGCTGCAGTCGGGTGATCGCCTTGTCGACGTCGGCCTCGCTACCCACTTCGATCGTGCCCTTCCAGACCGGCTTGATGCCTTCGATCTTCGCGCCCGAGCTGAGCAGGCGCGGGCCGAACAGCGTGCCCCTGGCGATCTCACCACGCCACTGCAGCACCTGCTCGGGCAGATCGCCGGAACAGTCACGCACGGTGGTGATGCCGTGCGCGATGTACAGCGGCAGCAGCGCCTTGTTCTCTTCGATCAGCGCCGGGCCGCCACCGAAGTGCACATGCATGTCCCACAGGCCCGGGATCAGGTATTTGCCCTTGGCATCGATCTGGCGGGCCGCGCTCCACTGGCCGCGCAGCTGCGCGTCCGGGCCCACCGCGACGATGTCCTCGCCGCGGATCACCACGCTCTGCCCGGCCCGCGCGCTGGCGTGCTCGACGTCGACCACGATGGCATTGCGGATCAGCAGGTCGGCGCGCTCGGCAGCAGATGCCGACAGCGGCGCCACCGCAAGAAGGATGGCAAGGGACAACGGGCGGGAACGGAACATGATGGACAGCATCCTGGTAGGCACGGCCAGCGTGCGGGTGGAAGGAGTAGCGGTTCAGCGCGCCGCGCCGTGCTGGCGCAGCAGGGTTTCAATGCCGGCATAGCCACGCTGGCGCGCGTGCGCCAGTGGCGTTACGCCATCGCCGTCGGCCAGCTCCGGGTCGGCACCGGCCTCCAGCAACAGCTGCACGATCTGCACATGGCGTTCACCACCGTCGCCAAGCAGGATCGCTTCCAGCAGCGCGGTCCAGTGCAGGCGGTTGACGTGGTCCACCGCCACACCTGCACGCAGCAGCATGCGCACGGTGGTGACGTGGCCGCGCTCGGCGGCCGGAATCAACGCAGTGCCCCCATAGCGGTTGGTGCTGCGCAGATCGGCGCCGTGCGCCAGGGTCATCGCCAGGATCTCATCCAGGCCGCGCGCGCCGGCATACAGGTAGGCACTGTCCTGCAGCGCATCCTTGGCATTGACGTCCGCCCCGGCCTCGATCAGTTCGCGCGCGGCATCCACGTTGTTGCCCTGCGTGGCCAGCAGCAGCGCCGTGCGGCCCTGGCCATCGCGCGCCTCAAGATCAGCACCATCGGCCAGTGCGCCGCGCACCGCCTCGGCATCGCCGCGGCTGGCGGCATCACGCAGGCGCGCGTCTGCGTCAGCTCTGGAGCTGGCAGTGCAGGCAGGGGTGACCATGGCCAGCAGACACAACAACAGCACGCGCGTGAACGGTGCAGGCCAGCCAGCAGGGCAATGGAAGCGCATCACGGTGTCTCCTTTTCTCCATCGCCGCAGGGCGATGGTCGCAGGGGCCGCGCATTGCCGGCCCCTGCCCCGCATGGTAGAAGTCGGCCTGGGTATCCAGAAGTGAAATGTTCAAATGCAAGACAGTGCCAAATCGAATAGAACCCTGTTCGAACTGGACCTGCTGCGGGCGCTGGTGATGGTGGCCGACTGCGGCAGCTTCACCACGGCGGCCACGCGCCTGCATTCGACGCAGTCCACGGTCAGCCAGAAGGTACGGCGGCTGGAGGAACTGGCCGGGCATCGCCTGCTCGAGCGCGGCCACCGCGATGTACACCCCACCGACGCCGGCCACACCCTGCTCGGCTATGCGCGGCGCATGCTCGACCTGAACGAGGAAATGGCACAGGCGCTGGCCGGCGCGACGGTGGAAACCGCGGTCCGCATCGGCGTACCCGAAGACTTCGTCAACCCGCAGACCACTCGCATGCTGGCCGCCTTCAGCCGCCGCCACCCGCAGGTGAAGCTGGAGATCAGCAGCGGCCTGAGCCGCGCCCTGGCACAGGGTTTCGACCACGGCGAGCTGGACCTGGTGCTGGTCAAGCAGCGCCGCAACAGCCGCCAGGCGGTGCACTGCCGCCGCGAGCCGATGCACTGGATCGACAGCCTGCGCAGCAGCTGCCTGCAGCAGGACCCGCTGCCGCTGGTCACCTTCCCGCCGCGAGGGCTGTACCGCGACGAGATGATCCACGCCGTGGAAGCGCTGGGCCTGCGCTGGCGCATTGCCTTCACCAGTTCGTCGCTGAGTGGCATCCAGGGCGCGGTGGCTGATGGCATCGGCATCAGCCTGCTGCCGCGCCGCGCGGTCACGCGCGAGCACCGCATCATCGATGGCGAGCGTGGGCTGCCGGTGATCGACAACTACGAAATCGGCCTGCTGCATCGTGCCGATGCCGATGATGCGGTGCGGGCACTGGCCAGCGAGCTGTGGCGGCAGGTACAGCGCGAACCGGATTGACCACGGTAGGTCCACGCCACGCGTGGATGCCTTACGCGCATTGATCATCGATATCTGATCAATCTTGCCGCACGGCAGGCATCATGGCCTCGTACAGTGCCCCTTGATTCCGTGCTCCACGGCGCCTCGCCATGTCCGACGAAACCCCGACCCGCTTCGATCCCCTGCCTGCGGCGCTGCAGACGCACCTGCAGCACCAGCGTGCACTGATCGCCGCGCGCGTGGCCGCCAGCTTCCCGACGTTGCCGGTGCAATGGCCGCTGGCCGCCAGCACATTGCAGCGCGTGGTCGATGCCGAACTGATCGATCGTGACGACTGCGGCGGCTGGGAAGCCCTGGGCGTGGCGTTCGGTGACACTCTGGCGCAACGCGTGCCGGGCCTGGCCTGGATGCAGGTCACCGATGCCTGGGGCATCGACGCGGTGCTGCGCCATGCCGACAGCAACTTGCAGATCGGCGCCGGCACCCTGCTGCTCAAGCGCGTGGAGCAGGGCGAGGTCATCGACATCGCCCATCTGCTGGCGTGGCTGGAAGAGTTCGTCGCCACCCGCGCAGACGATTACGCCTGAAAGCCGCCGGGCATGGCTCGGCACTACACGGAGCTGGCGCGGCGTGGTCTACAGCCAACGGCCATCCACCACTACCCGGCGCTGCACCGGCACCCCGGCCACGGCAGCCGGGCCATGATCGGCCCGCACGGCCACGAAAGTGGCCGGATGCCCTTCCACGAGACCGTATTGCGGCAGCCCGATCACCTGCGCCGCATGGGTCGTGACCATGTCCAGCGCCAGCATCAGGTCGGCATCGGTGTAGAAGCCCGAGCGGTAGCCCAGCAGCATCGCCCGCTGCAGCAGATCGCCGTTGCCGTAAGGCCACCAGCAGTCGCGGATGTTGTCGTTGCCGGCGAACACGCGCACGCCCGCATCATGCAGTGCGCGCAAAGGCGGAAATGGATGATCACCCGGCGCGTTGCTCATGATCGCCACACCCGCCGTGGCCAGCGCCTCGCCCACCTGCAACGCGCGCGCCAGCGGCACGTCGCCCAGCGAGTAGGCATGACTGACCGCCACCCGCCCCTGCAGGCCAGCGGCCCGGGTCCGCGCGGCAATGCGCAGCAACTGGGCCAGTCCGGTTTCGCCGGGCTCATGCAGGTGGATGTCCAGGCGCACGCCATAGCGCTCGGCCAGGCCGAACAGCAGTGCCAGCTGGCCCTCAGCATCGCCATCCAGCGTGGTCGGGTCGATGCCTCCCAGCACCTCCACGCCCGCTGCAAGGGCCTGCTCAAGCACGGCGGCGGTGCCCGGACAGGACATCACCCCGGCCTGCGGGAACGCCACCAGCTGGATCCGCATGATGTCGGCGCAGCGCAGCGCCGCCTCGCGCACCGCTTCGAGATGACGCAGGCCCGTGCTGCCGTCGATGTCGACGTGGCAGCGCATGGCCACCGTGCCGAAGCGGCTGCACTGGCGGATCAATGCCTCGGCACGGTCCACCATCGGCGCGGCACTCGCTACCGCGGCCTTCTCTACCGCCAACCGCTCACGCAGGCTGTTCACCGGTTGATGCGGGTGCCAGCGGTCGCCGACAAAACTCTTGTCCAGATGGATGTGGCCGTCGACCAGCCCGGGCAGGACCGCGAAGCCCTGCAGGTCGACGCATTCCGCCCCGTCGGCCGGCGAGGCCTCGCCATTGAGGCCACTGATGCGGCCGTCACGGATATGGAAATGCAGTGGCGCGCCGTAGCGGTCTACACCGCCATGGACGAACTGAAGCGTCATCGGAAACTCCCGGAAAGCCAAGTCATGACGCCATCCTGCGCGCCCGCGCTGCCATCGGCCAACGAAATATCTGGATGCCACATATTCACCAATCCGATGAACGCGGTTGCGACGGAGCTCGCAGCCACGCCGTGCACACGCCTGAACGGGTACCATAGGCACCTGTTTCCGCTGTGATGCCGCATGGGCCCGTCCGACCGCCACGATCGCCTCCGCCGCTGGCAGGCCGCGTCCCTGCTCGCTGCTGCCCCGATGGCCAGCCTGTCCGCCGCCGATACGGCCGCCACCGCGCCGCTGCAGGCGCCGCCGGGCCAACAGCGCATCGCATCGGCTGCCCTCGTCGAGCGGTTGCACCAGCGTGTGCTGTCCGGGCAGAGCGCCACCGCCACCCTGGAACACTGGTGCGCCGAACACGGCCTGGCCGAACAGGCGCGGGTGCGCGCGGTGCGTGTGCATGCCCAGGACAAGCCTGCCCCTGCCGATGTGCTGCAGGCGCTGGGTGCGACGCAGCCTGGCACCGCGCTGCGCTACCGCCGGGTACAGCTGGTCTGTGGCAGCCGCGTGCTGTCCGAGGCCGACAACTGGTACCTGCCGGACCATCTCAGCCCGGCCATGAACCAGGTGCTGGACAGCACCGACGAACCCTTTGGCCGCGTGGTCGGCCCGCTCGGTTTCCAGCGCCAGACCCTGGCTGACCAGACGTTCTGGCCACCGCGTGGCGAAGGCGACGACGGCGTGGTCCTGGAAGTGCGCGCGCTGCTACGCGATCGCCAGCAGCAGCCCTTCAGCTACGTCATCGAGTCGTACCTGCAACAGGCCCTGCCCTAGCCGACCGGCGCGCGCCATCACCGCGGTGTCTAGACAGCAGAAGGCCCGGCATTGCCGGGCCTTCTGTCTGCCCGCCCGATCAGCGGAACCGGTAGTCCAGCTGCAGCCAGTACTGGCGGCCATACGGGTCGTAGTTGCCGACCGGGTAGAACGGCCAGCCGCCCCCGTTCCTGTCCGCCGGCGGGCGGCTGTCACGCAGGTTGTTGACGATCACGCCCACCGACAGGTTCTCGCCGAACTGGCGGAACACGCTGGCGTTGTAGGTCATGTACGGCGCGATGCGGCCACTGCCATCGGTCTTCGGCAGTGAACCGAAACGATTGCCGTACAGCGTGGTGGTCCAGTCGCCCTGGTTCCAGGTGATGCTGCCATTGGCCTTGCTGCGCCACTGGTAGTCATCCAGTGAATTGCGGATGTCACGCTCCGGATCATCGGAGAACTGCCGGTATTTATGCTCCAGCACCACGGTATAGGCCAGGCGCGTGGTGAAGCGGCCATAGCGGCCGGCGTCGAAGCGCCAGTTGCCCTTCAGGTCCAGGCCGCGCACCGACTCGGAGGCCGCGTTGATCGGATTGATCAGCACGCGGGTTACCTGGTCCGGCTGCACCGTGGCATTGGACGGGTTGCGGATCACCCGCGACAGCGCGTCCTGGCACAGCGGTGAACCGATATCGCGCGCTTCGCCACCCAACGTGCGTCCCAAGCGGCAATCGGCTTCATCACGAAGAATACGGCTGGTGTCGAGGCTGGTGACCTCATTGTCGATGCGGATGTCGTAGTAGTCAGCACTGAAGTCCAGCCCGGACAGCGGCGACCAGACCACGCCGAACCCATAGGATTTGGCGGTTTCCGGCTGCAGCTGTGCGTTGGCACGGTTGCTGTAGTCGATCGACAGGCCGTTGTAGTCGCAGTTGTCGTACGACTGGCCTGCAGTACGGCAGCGCCAGTAATCGGTCATGCCCGGGTTGTAGCCGCGGGTCTCGGTGGCAAACACGTAGTTCATGTCCGGTGCACGGAAGCTGGTCGCAGCAGAGCCGCGGATCAACAGGCTCTCGATCGGGCGGAACTCGACGCCGAAGCTCCAGGTCGCCTTGCCGATGTGCTCGCCGCCTGCGCGGTACTGGTCGTAGCGGCCGGCCAGCGTGGTGGTCAGCGATTGCAGCAACGGCAACTGCAGTTCAACGCCGGCCGCATAGCGATCACGATCACCGCCGGCACCGATACCGGCGCTGGTGTTCCAGAACTCGCCGGTGTCCAGGCGCGGGTCCGGGCGGTTGCGGTAGCCCTGGCTGCCGGCCTCGACCACCGCCGCCAGCGCAGCATCGCCGCCCGGCAGTGCGAACAGGCGGCCATTGATGCTGGCGCTGAAGGTCTGCAGCCACGCCGCGTTGCGACTTTCCTGATAGTCGGACAGGCCCTCGTACTCGTTCGGAGTCAAAGGCTTGAACAGGCGCACCGGGTCCGGCGCATAGACCTCCACGCCATTGCGCACGCCCAGCTTCGGGCCCAGCAGGTACTCGTTGATGCCGGCCAGCAGCACCGGGCGACGGGTGCGGTTCTCGTAGCGCGAACGGCTGTAGACCGCCTCGTAGTCCCAGCCGCTGTCGCCGATCTGGCCGCGCGCGCCCAGGTTGAACGACCACGAGTTCTCCAGGAACCGATTGGCATTGCGCGGCAGGCCACCGATTTCCTCCGGCGCGAAGCGGCGGTACCAGCTCTCCAGGTTCCCGCTGTTCTGGTTGTAGAAGTAGTTGCGTGACGACGTCCAGGTCGGCGCACGCGTGTTGTTGTAGATGCGCGCGCTGCCCACGGCGACATCGGCGAACAGGTCGGTGGTGTCGTTGACGTGGAAGGTCAACAGGCCATAGCCATTGAGGTTGCGCTTCTGGGTCTGCACGGTCCAGTAGCTGGCGGCGGCCTCGTTGCTGCCGCAGTACCAGCCCTGGCGCGGGTTGTTGGCACGGAACACGCTGCCGCCATAAATGCCCGACGCTGCGTCGCAGCCGCTCACGCCCGGATCGATGTTGTGGCCGGTGGCAGCATTGCGGCGATAGGCGATCGCGGTCGCCTGCGGCGCCTTGCCGGCCGGATCATCGTCCAGTGAATCCATGAAGTCGCGTTGGCGCGCGTGGATCGCCTTGCGCACGTCGAACTCGAAGCCGAACAGCGCATCCCAACGCTCGCCGGAACTGCCACCGACCACCTGCGCGCGCTGGTTGTCACCCCCGCCCTGCTGGGTGCCGCCGGCGCGCACGTTCACGTCCACGCCTTCAAAGCGGTCCTTGAGGATGATGTTGACCACGCCGGCGATGGCATCGGAGCCATACACCGCCGACGCACCCGCGGCGAGCACCTCGATGCGCTCGATCAGGGCGCTGGGAATGTTGGCGAGGTTGACCACGTTCACCGAGCCCTCGTAGGCCAGCGGGTAGTCGGCCTGGCGGCGGCCGTTGACCAGCACCAGCGTGCGGTTCGGACCCAGTCCACGCAGGTTGATGGTGTTGGCGGCCGGTGTGAACGTATTGCCGAAGTCCTCGCCCTGCACGTTGCCGGTGTTCTCGGTCAGCGCGCTCAGCGCGTCGAAGGCATTGCGGTAGCCCTGCGCATCGATCTGCTCGCGGCTGATCACCGTCACCGGCGAGGGCCCCTCGACACTGGCACGGGGAATGCGCGAGCCGGTGACCTTCACTTCCTGCAATGTGGTGGGTGCGCTTTCCTGCGCGAAGGCCGGCAGCGAGACCAGCATCAGGGACGACAGCGCGAGCACCAGCGGACGCGGGCGCAACGCCTTGTGGGAGGCGGACATGGGCTTCCTGGGGGAGTGGGCGGGTGGTACGGGGGAGCCGTGGCCTGTGCGGCACATAACGATCCCGTAACGAAAGTGTCCTGAATGGGTGGTTTCAACGGAAATGACCAGCCCTGATGGGCTTATGCCTGAACCGAATCAGACCCCCGGCTCCGCTCACCGCATTTTTGCAATGTTTTGAATGGTGCAGGGAGGCGGGCACGGCCATCGTGCCGGGGATGATGATCCCGTATCCCACCTCGCTTCTCCCCCCGTTGCGGCCGGTGCTGCGCCGTCACCTGCTGCAGCTGCAGGCCGCACCGGTCACCCTGCGCCCGTTCCAGCGTACCGACCTGCCGCGCTGGCGCCTGTTCGATGATCGCCGCCGGCGCGGCCGACGCCATCCGGCGGGTATCGACGAGGAAGCCCGCTTCCTGGCCCACATGCACCGCTCGCGGCTGGAGCAGGACAACGATCAGCTGATGCTGGGGGTATTCGATGACGAGCACGGCACCGTGCTGGACCAGTTGCATGTCCGCCTGCAGTGCTTGCATACGCGCTGCGCCGAGCTGCTGTCGCTGCAGCATTGGCACCCGCACGCGGATGCAGCGCTGCGGGCGCTGTGCCCGTTCCTTTTCGAGGATGTGGGCGTGCACCGCCTGTTCGTGATGCTGCCACCGGACTGCAGCAGCCCGTTCGCCACTGCACTGCACGCCTTCGGCTTCGAACAGGAAGGGCTGCTGCGCGACCACCACCTGGATCTGGACGGTTGGCAGGATCGCCAGCTGCTGGCACTGACCGCGCCGGTCTGGCGCAGCCGCCAGCACCCCGAGAGTTAGCGGACCCGCTCCAGCGATGCACCTGCGCCGGTCAGCACTGCGCAGGCGTGGTCCTGCAGCTCTTCAGCGCTGGCCTCGTTGCCGGTGCCGGGGTCCACACGGGTGGCCAGCAGGATGAAACCCGGGCCACCCTGCACCGGATCCCGTCCCGCCACCACCAGGCTCCACTGGCCCACGTCGTCCACGCCGGCGAGGTCATAGGCCAGCAGATTGAGCGGATTGGCGGTCAGTTCCGCGCCCGGCAACAGGCGGGCCTGGTACTGATGACCGCGCAGCGGCACCGGCAACGGTGACCACTGGCTGCCCAGGGCAGCGGCATGCACGTCCAACGCCTGCAACACGTCGCCACGCAGGCAATCCACGTGGATATGCAGCTGGTGCTGCGAACGGCCGTGCGGCGAGTTCAATGCCAGGCTCGCGACGTTGCGCGGCAGCGGTTGCCGCAAGGCTTGTTCGGTGTGGCTGCGCGCCTGCCAGGCCGCAGCGAAGTAGTTCGGCGCCCCACGCTGGTAAAGACCGCGGTTCTCGATGCCACTTACCTTGTCCAGCGGCATCAGCAGAAACTGGTAGTCACCGTGTGCATCCTTGACCAGCACGTCACGGCGGCCGGCTGCCGTCTCCACCCGCAGGCAGCTGCCGCGCGGGCCGTCAGCTGCCTGGCAGTCACGCTCGATCAGGCGCCACAGCGCATCGGAATGGACGGGCGGCAGAGGCGGCGCGCTCGCACAGGCGGACAACAGCAGCAGGGGCGACAGCAGCAACGGGCGCAGGGACACGGCGGCGACTCACGGAACAGGCACGGCAGGCGGCGCCGCGCTGCATTCTAGCCAGTGCGGTGCTGCAATCAGTAGGTGCCGAACGGCACTTCAACCACGATCGGAGCCACACCCTCGCCCGCCTGCAGGGTGTAGCGGTCCAGTGCGCCATCATCTTCGGCGTGCGGCTGGCGCTGGAAATGCAGGGGATAGCGCTCATCCCCCAGGCGCACGGCACTGCCATCGGCCTCCAGCGCGGCACCTTCGGGAATCAGCAGCCCACCCAGGTCGCTGTAGGCCCCCGGCACATCGGTGAAACCATAGTCAGCCAGTTCATCCACGCGCTGCATCGCATAGACATGCGGCAGGTAGGGGCGTGCCGGGCTGCGGCCATTGCTGAGGTCGGTCACCCAGGCCTGTGGCAGGTGGTATTGCTCGCGCAGTGCGGCCACGCCCAGCGACGGGCTGGCCACCTGCAGGCAGCACACCGCGCGCTTGCCCTCACGATCGACAATGGCGAATCGATCGCCGCGGGTGGCGGCCTGCGGCAGCATCGCGAACGCCAGGTTGCGCTGGGCGGGTGCGTAGCCTGCCTCGGTCTGCAGGTTGCGCCAGGCACCGAACACCGGCGCTTCCGCAGCGGCGTCCGGCGCCGGTTCGATGGCAGAGGCGGCAAACGCCACGCCCAGCACCGACACTGCCAGTACCCTTCTCGCCCTGCGCTTGTCGCGCAAACTGCCTGCCGTCATAGCGTATCCAACACCTGCACCGGAATGGCCCGGCCTGCCCGCTGGCGTGCTGCCAGCCATCCCTGCCACTATGCAATGACCACGCTGTGCCGGCAATGACCGGAGTGCTGACGCCTTTCGCGCGACGGGTGCTATCGTTCCGCCCATCTTCCCTGCGCAGGAGCGCTCGCATGTCCGCCTTCCGTCTGTCCCTGCTACTGCCTGCGTCGGCCCTGCTGCTGTCGGCCTGCGTCAGCACCCCTGGCCCGCAGGTCAAGGGTACCGGCCACTGCGATGCCAGCCAGCTGGGCTGGGCAATCGGCCAGCCGGCCAACGAACCCAACATCCGCCGCCTGTCCAGCGAGAGCGGCGCCGGCCTGGTCAACCCGATCGGCCCCAGCACCATCACCACCAAGGACATCCGCCAGGATCGCCTGCGCGTTTACGTGGACAAGGACAACATCATCACCGCCACCCGCTGCGAGTAGGCGCTGTAGAGCCGAGCCCACGCTCGGCTGCGCTTCCGTGACAGCCGAGGGCAGGCTCGGCTCTACAGAAAACCCCAGTCGAGCATGGCTCGACGCTACATGTCAGGGTTCGGTATACCCCGCGCAGTCCGGCAGCGCCTGGTCGGGGTTGAACACCCCATCACTGAAGCGGAACAGCCGCGTGTAGCTGCACGCCGGGTCCTGCTCGGTGCGCAGGTCCTTCTTCTTCAGCGGGCCCCTGGCCAGCGAATCCTCGAAGCGCGAAACACCCGCCGGGAACCGGGTCGCCACGGTCTGGTAGCGCAGCACCGGCATGCCCTCGGCCACCGGATCCAGCCCGAGCTTGGCCGAGAACCCGTATTCGTCGTGGCAGGCGCCTGCGCGCTGCTTCATGTCCTGCTCGCTGAAACAGGCGCGGATCATCGCATTGCCCAGCCATGGCACGGTCAGCACGTCGTCGTCCACCTGGATGTCGTCCTGCAGGTGGCGCACGCGTGCCAACTGCAGCGTGGACGCGTCCGCACTTCCACCGGAGTACATGGTGCTGAACTTGACGATGCCGCCTACCAGCACATTCTGGCGGGCGCGCTGCTGCGGGTCGGTCACTGTTTCGTCGCTGCCCACGCCCGGCGCCAGGCGCACGATCCACGGCCACAGTGACAGGTCGGCTTCCTGCGGCACGTCGATGCTGACGTGGTAGGTGTGTGGCTTGCCCTGGCCCTGCACCTTCTCAAGCACTTCCAGCACGCTCGGCCGGTCACCCTCCTCGGCGACCGGCTGCACGCGCACGCACCAGTTGCCGTCCCGCGTGCAGTCATAAAGCCCCGACGGTCCAGTCTCACTCGCGATCAGCACCTGCCCCAGCGGTTCCATCACGTTGCCGGCGGCATCGCGCTGCTGCGGCAGGATAGAAGACTGTGCCAGCACCAGCAGCGGGGTCGCCAGCAATGCAGCGCACAGGGCGGCGCGGACGGGAATGGAAGGCATGTGCGGCTCCTGTGGCTGGGATTCCGATGGTAACCGCTACCCGGACGGCGTCGGGCCTGCCCGGCATCGCCCTTGTAGCGTCGAGCCATGCTCGACTGCCCTTTCCGTCCTCAATGCCCACTGCAATCGCAGCTGCCCCACCCCTTCGCCTTCGAGGTCTGGCCGATGCCCGGGTTGAACGTATTGCTCGGGTCCAGCTGCTTGTAGAACCCGGCCAGCGCCGGCTTGGCCGGGTACAGGTGGCCGACATTGTGCTCGGCCGGATACTCGGCGCCACGCTGGTCCAGCAGCGCCCACATCGCATGCTCGATCGCCATCGGGTCTTCGCCCTTGCGCGCGATGTAGTCCTGATGGAACACGTGGCACAGGAAGTGCCCGTAATACAGCTTGTGCAGCAGACGGCCGTCGATATCAGGTGGTAGCTGCTCGAACCAGTCGGCGTCGTCACGTCGCAGCGCGATGTCCAGCGCAACGATGTCCTGCACCTGCTCACGATGCACTTCGCGGTAGCGCACCGCGGCACCGGCTACGGCGAAACGATGCAGGAACGCCTTGCGCCCCTCCTCGGCCGTGCAGTGGAAATAGCCGCCTTCGTGGCCAGCGAAGAAATCGCGCAGCCAGGCTTCGGTTTGCGCTGCGTCCTGCGCGGACACCTTCAGCAGCAGGTGATGCTCATAGCGCTGGCGGAACTCACCCATGCGCTTGGGCAGGTGCGAGGGCAGCAGGCCGGTCAGCACCTGCATCACCCGGTCGGTCACCCCGCGCAGGCCCAGCCGTTCGAACCAGCCATCGATGCGGCTCTTCAATGCGAACGCCGCGGGCACACGAGAGGTACCGAGGCGATCAATCAGCAGGAAGCTGTCCTTGCCGTAGCGCTCGCCGATGTCATAGGCATCGCGGTGAATGTACTCGCCCGCGATCGGCAGGCGCTCGAAGCCGGTCAGCAGCTGGCGGCGGATCGCGGTGAGGCTGTCGGTGCGGTTGCTGCCGATGTAGAAGACTTCGGCGGCCTCCTTTTCGAAGGTGTCCAGGCGCACCGCGAACACCGCCAGCTTGCCCGCGGACCCGGCCGCCTCGAAGTGGCGGCTGGGATCGGCGTTGAAACGTGCGGGGGTATCGGCATCGACCTTGCGTACTTCCTCGGCATAGCGTGGATCGGAAGCCGCACGGCCGTCGCCATCGCCCACGTCGGCGGCCGTGTAGTCACCGGCCTGCAGGCGCTGCAGGATCTGCTCGGGCGTGTCACCCAGCGCGATGCCCAGATGGTTGACCAGCTGCAACTGGCCCTGCGCATCGACCTGCGCATACAGCGCCAGCTCGGTGTAGGCCGGGCCACGTCGCACCAGCGCGCCACCGGAGTTGTTGCAGATGCCGCCCAGCACCGAGGCGCCGATGCAAGACGAGCCGATCACCGAATGCGGTTCGCGACCCAGCGGGGCCAGCGTCTGCTCCAGGCGGTCCAGCGTCGCGCCAGGCAGGCACAGCACCTGCCGGCCTTCGTTCAACAACTGGATGCCGGTCAGGCGCAGCGTGCTGACCAGCACGATCGGCCGGCCATAGTCATCGCCATCCGGGGTCGAGCCACCGGTCAGCCCGGTATTGGCCGCCTGCAGGATGATCGCGGCGCCGCCCTGCACCGCTGCCTGCAGCACGCGCCACAGTTCCAGCAGCGTCCCCGGGCGCACCACCGCCAGCACTGGGCCATCGCCGAAGCGATAGCCGCGACGGAAGCGCCGCGTGGCCTTGTCGCCGGTCAGTACATGGCGATTGCCGACCGCATCGCGCAACTGTGCCAGCACGGCGTCGTGGCCGCTCATGGCAGGCTGACCAGCGAATCGCGGCCGATGTCGGCGATGCGGCGCGCACCGGTCAGGGTCATCGCCACGCGCATTTCCTTGGCGATCAGGTCCAGCAGGTTGGCCACGCCGGCCTCGCCCTGCGCGGCCAGCGCATAGATGAAGGCGCGTCCCAGCAGCACGGTATCGGCCCCCAGCGCCAGCATGCGCACCACGTCCAGGCCAGTGCGGATGCCGGAATCGGCGAGGATCTTCAGATCGCCCTGCACCGCATCGGCGATGGCCGGCAACGCACGCGCGGTGGACAGCACGCCGTCCAGCTGGCGGCCACCGTGATTGGAGACCACGATGCCATCGGCACCGAACTTCACCGCATCACGTGCGTCATCCGGGTCGAGGATGCCCTTGATCACCATCGGGCCCTTCCAGAATTCGCGGATCCACTCCAGGTCCTTCCACGAAATGGAGGGATCGAAGTTGCTGCCCAGCCAACCGATGTAATCCTCCAGCCCGGTCGGGTTGCCGCGGTAGGTGGAGATGTTGCCCAGGTCATGCGGGCGGCCGAACAGGCCCACGTCCCACGCCCAGTGCGGATGGGTGATGGCCTGGCCGATGCGGCGCAGCGAGGCATTCGGGCCGCTCATGCCCGAGTGTGCATCGCGGTAGCGCGCGCCCGGCACCGGCATGTCCACGGTGAATACCAGCGTGGTCACGCCGGCAGCCTGTGCACGCTCCAGCGCATTGCGCATGAAGCCACGGTCGCGCAGCACGTACAGCTGGAACCACATCGGCCGCTGGATGGCCGGTACCACTTCCTCGATCGGGCACACCGACACCGTGGAGAGGGTGAACGGGATGCCGCGGCTGTCAGCCGCGCGCGCCGCCTGTACCTCGCCGCGCCGCGCATACATGCCGGTCAGGCCGACCGGCGCCAGCGCCACCGGCATCGCCAGTTTTTCGCCGAACAGCTCGGTTTCCAGGCTCAGGTCGGACATGTTGCGCAGGATGCGCTGGCGCAGCGCGATGTCGGACAGGTCGGAAACGTTGCGCTTCAGCGTGTGCTCGGCATACGCGCCGCCATCGATGTAGTGGAACAGGAACGGCGGCAGCCGGCGTTCGGCAGCAGCACGGTAATCGGTGGAGGCGGAGATGATCATGGGGTCAACCGTGGGGGGAAGGCAGGCGCGAGGCCCGCGCACGCCGGGCTTCGTTGTCATCGAGGGTGCGCAGTGTGGTGTGCACGAACTCGAGGTGGGCATGCGCGGCGGCGCGCGCGCGTTCGGGGTCGCCGGCCAGCACCGCATCCATCATCTCGCGGTGCTGGTCGGACAGCGGCGAGAAGGTCCTCGCCGAGGTGTAGAGCTTTTCGCGGCTCTGTGAGATGTTGGTCTGCAGCAGTTCGAACAGCCCGCGCATCACCTGCAGCAGCACCAGATTGTGCGAGGCCTCGGCGATGGACAGGTGGAAGGCCGCGTCGGCCTCGGCTTCGCCGGTGGGGTCGTCCTTGCCGTGCGCGTCCATCATGGTCTGGAAGGCCTGTGCGATGCGCGCGCGGTCCTCGTCGGTGGCACGCAGCGCCGCATGCCAGGCGGTGGCACCTTCCAGCGCGTGGCGGATCTCCAGCACGTCGAAGCGGTATTCCGGGTCGCCCTGGAACAGCGGCAGGTACGGCGCCAGCGGTTCATCCAGCGCCTGCCGCGCGCGTGCCGCAGGCTCGGCCACGTAGGTGCCGCCACCGACCCGTGCGGTCAACAGACCCTGGCTGGCCAGCTGCGCGATGGCCTCGCGCAAGGCCGTGCGCGAGACCCCCAGCTGCACCGCCAGGGTGCGCTCGGCCGGCAGCCGGTCACCCGGCTGCAGCCGTTGTTCCTGCACCAGGCCGCGCAGCTGCGCGGCCACCTTGTCCGAAATACGTTGCGTGCTCATGGCGCCATTGTGGCCCGAAGCGCGCAGCGGGTGGTCGGCCAGCCGCGCATGGCTCAGGGAATCATCCAGGTCAGCCAGTAAGCCTGGGCCAGGGTGATCAGGCCGACCATCGTGGTGAAGATCAGGCTGTGCTTGACCGTGAAGCGGAACAGATCCGACTCCTTGCCGGCCAGGCCGACCGCCGCGCAGGCAATGGCGATCGACTGCGGCGAGATCATCTTGCCGGTGACACCGCCGGTGGTGCTGGCCGCTACCAGCAGCACGTCGGACACGCCGATCTGCTGTGCGGTGGTGGCCTGCAGTGCCGAGAACAAGGCATTGGACGAGGTGTCCGAACCGGTCAGGAACACGCCCAGCCAGCCCAGGAACGGTGAGAAGAACGGGAACGCGTCGCCGGTATGCGCCAGCGCCAGGGCCAACGTGGCAGACAGTCCCGAGTAGTTGGCGATGAAGGCGAACGCCAGCACCATGCCAATCGAGTAGATCGGCATGCGCAGCTCACGCACGGTCTCGCCGAAGGTCTGCAGCGCCGAACGGACCGGCATGCGCAGCGCGATGATGGCGATCAACGCGGCCAGGATGATCGAGGTACCGGTGGCCGAGAACCAGTCGAACTTGTAGATGGCTTCATAGCTCAGCGGCGCAGCCACGATCGGTGGCATCTTCTGCACCAGCTGGTCCAGGCCTGGCACCGGGATCTTCAGCACCCAGCCTTCCAGCGGGCCGCCCGCCGCGAACAGCGACTTGAACGGCTTGATGCTCCACAGCGTGACCATCGCGGTGAGGATCAGGAACGGCGACCATGCCCTGGCGATCTGGCCGACGCTGTGGCGCGGTGCCTCCAGCGCCTGTGCGGCCGCCTCGGCGCTGGTTTCGGTGTCGAAACGGAAGATCCGTACCGGCTTCCAGCGGCGCAGGAACAGGGTCAGGCACACCAGCGACGCCAGCGAGGCGGTGATGTCCGGCAGCTCCGGGCCGATGAAGTTGGAGGTCAGGTACTGCGCGATGGCGAACGAGCCACCGGCCACCAGCACCGCCGGCCAGGTTTCCTTGATGCCGCGCCAGCCATCCATGATCGCCATGATCCAGAACAGCACGATGATGGTCAGGAACGGCAGCTGGCGACCGGCCATCTGGCCGATCTCGAATGCATCCAGGCCGGTGACCTGCCCGGCCACGATGATCGGAATGCCCATCGCGCCGAACGCTACCGGCGCGGTGTTGACGATCAGGCACAGGCCGGCGGCATACAGCGGCTTGAAGCCCAGCCCGACCAGCAGCGCCGCGGTGATCGCCACTGGCGCACCGAAACCGGCCGCACCTTCCAGGAAGGCGCCAAAGGCGAAGCCGACCATCAGCATCTGCAGGCGCTGGTCTTCAGTCACGGACAGGATCGAGGCGCGGATGATGTCGAATTGCCCGGTCTTGACCGAAACTTTGTAGAGGAACACCGCACCGATGATGATCCACGCGATGGGCCACAGGCCGTAGACGAAACCGAAGCCGGCCGCGCCCAGCGCCTGGGGCAACGGCATGCGGTAGAACAACAGGGCCACGCCGAGTGCGATGGCCACGGTGATCGTGCCGGCCAGCCAGCCCTTCATGCGCAGCACGGCCAGGGCAACGAAGAAGAACGCGATCGGCAGCAGCGCGATCAGGCTCGACAACCACAGGTTGCCGGCGGGGTCGTACAGGTGTTGCCAGGGCTGCATGAAGACTCTCGACTGGAAACGGAAGGAGCCCACCGCAGGCGGTGGGTCGCCGTGGCCGTCGATCATTGGTAGTACCATTAATGATTGCGATCAGACCACTTGCAGCGGATTTAACCGCTACTCCGACGAAGAGCCTATTAGACCATAGGGCTAGCCCTTTATTGGTCTGACCATTGGAGCCTTCATGGTGGTGCCGGCCGCTGGCCGGCAACTCGACCTTCCCTACGAGATCCGTTTCTCCAACCGCCGCATCACCGCCAGCACCAGCACGCACAGCACGCTGACCCCGATCGCGATCACGTACTTGCTGATCCCCACCGCAATCCCGATCGCCGCCGCCATGATCAGCGAACTGGCCGTGGTCAAGCCGCTGACCTGGTCCTCGCGTGAGCCGCGCAGAATGGTGCCAGCGGCCACGAAGCCGACGCAGGCCACCACCGCTTCGATCAGGCGCACCGGATCAACCTGCAGCAGGTCGCGGTAACGCTCCTGCTGGAAATGCTCGGCCACCGAGTCGCCGAGACCGACGATCAATGCCGCCGCTCCGGCAATGAGCATGTGCGTACGCAGGCCGGCGGCGTGCTTGCCCATTTCCCGCTCGACACCGAGCACACCGCCGAACAGCATCGCTGCGGCTACGCGCAGCAGGATCGAGACATCCTGGGTGAGTTCCATGGGCAGGCTCCGGAATTTTCCTGAGCGTCGCGTGGCATGCGTGGCACAGAGGTGAAGGCCACCCCACAGTGCGTTCACCCGGTAGCGCCGGGCGATGCCCGGCGACGCCGCAACCCGCGTTCAGCGCATCACTGCGCGAGGTAGCCACCATCGATGGCGTAGTACGTGCCGGTCGCGAACGAGGCATCGTCGCTGGCCAGCCAGGCTACCAATGCGGCCACTTCCTCCGGCGTACCCAGCCGCTTCAACGCGTGCCGCCCTTCCAGCGTGGCGCGCACCTTCGGGTCCATCTTCTCCAGCAGTGGCGTGCTGATGAAGCCCGGACCCACCGCGTTGACACGTATGCCGTCAACCGCATGTTCCCACGCTGCGGTCTGGGTCAGCCCGACCACGCCGTGCTTGGCCGCCACGTACGCAGTGGAACCGGCATAGCCCACCTGGCCCAGGATCGAGGCCATGTTGATGATGCTGCCGCCCGTGCCGGCCGCGCGCATGGCCTGGATCTGCGCACGCTGGCACAGGAACACGCTGGTGAGGTTGACATCGATCACGCGCTGCCAGCCATCGATAGGATAGTCACCGCTGGCGGCGGCCGGCCCGCTGATGCCGGCGTTGTTGACCGCCACGTGCAGGCCGTCGAGTTCCTTGATCGTGCGCTGCACCGCTGCCTCCACCGCCGCGTCGTCGGTGACGTCCAGCGCGATGCCGATGGCCTGTGTGCCGGTGCTGCGCAACTGCGCCACGGTGGCATCCACTGCATCCTGCTTGAGGTCCCAGACCGAGATACGGGCACCGGATGCGGCCAGCGTCTGGGCCACGGCCAGGCCGATGCCCGACACGCCTCCGGTCACGATCGCGGTCTTGCCGGTGAGCTGGTAGTCAATCATCTGCGTTCTCCAAATGCGGGGGTATCGAAGTGGCCTGCAGCAGCCAACCTACCTACCTTACGCGCGCGCCCGTGATGGCCGGGCTGACATCGCATCTCCAGATCGTTCCAGCCATGAAACCTCAACTGCAGTTTATGTATGGAATTGCGTACGGATATGCGTTCAAAACCCCGGCGTATGTTCTTCTGCTTTTTCACTTTGGCCGTAATCGCAAATCGTTTTGACCTTATCGAAGTCAAAAGCGCGCGAATCGCGGCGACAATGGGAAACGCTTCCAGTTTCTTCGACACATTCAATTCAACCTGTGTTTGCGCAGAGCGATGTCCCGATATTTCACTTTTGCTGATTACCGCCAGTTCGGCGAACGCCATGGCTACGACTACCGGATCGAAGGGAGTGAACTGCGCGACGACCAATGGGCAGGGCGTGGCGACGTCCACGAACAGTCACTGCGCGGTGGCCTGGGCCTGATCGCCTCGGACGTGCACAACCGGTTCACCTACACGGCCACCGCTGTGCACGGTGCCGGCCTGACCATCCGCCTGATGCTTCAGGGCGAAGTGGATGTCCAGTTTCCTCGTCGCAAGGGGTTCACCCTGCGCGCCGGCACAGGCATGACCACCAGCCACCATGAACCTGTGTCGATGGCCGGGCTGCATCCCGGTGGCAGCCACCTGCGCGGGGTCAGCTTGAGCGTACCGGCCGATCTGGACGTGGACATGCTGCGCCTGCCGGCACTGCAACGGGTCCTTCATTCCCCTCTGCAGTGCCGCCACTGGGCCATTCCGCATGCCTTGCTGCCGACGCTCGCCCAATTGTTCGACAGCCCCTGGCAGGACGACATCGATGCGCTGTGGCGCGAAGGCGTGGCCCTGCAGGTGTTGGCCGTCGGCCTGCAGGCCGAGGATATGCAGACCGAGCATGTACGCACGCTGCGCGCCGGCCAGCGCGAGCGGCTGGAGCGAGTGCGCAGCTATCTGCATGACGACCCCAGCCATGCCCACAGCCTGATCGAACTGGCCCAGCTGGCCTGCATGAGCCCCAGCTCCTTGCGCCGCCATTTTGCCCAGCAATATGGAAGCTCGGTGTTCGACTACCTGCATGAGCAGCGCATGCGCCATGCCGAACAGGGCCTGCGCGAGAACGGATGGACCGTCGAGCAGGCTGCCGCCGCCAGCGGCTACCGCCACCCCAGCAACTTCGCCGCCGCGTTCCGCAAGCGCTTCGGCCTGGTCCCCAGCCGCTGGCGTACGGGCCCCTCGAAGGTGGGCTGAAGGCCCGGGCCCTGGCAGGTGTCGACCTTGGTCGACACGCTCCTGCGCCATTGCGGGTGCCGGCCAGCGGCCGGCACTACCACGTGCTACCAGGCACGGCCCGGCGTCACCCTGCGGGCCTCAATACACCGGCAGATCGATGTAGCTGGCCTGCGCCGCGCTATGCCAGACCCGCTGCGTGGCCTTCTGGTAATCGCCCGGCTTGGCCAGGTAGATGTTCGGCACGTAGGTCTGCGGATTGCGGTCGTACAGCGGGAACAGGCTGGACTGCACCTGCACCATCACCCGGTGGCCCTTCTGGAACGTATGGTTGGCGTTGGGCAGATCGAAGCGATACGGCAGCACCTGGTTGGCGGCCAGCGGCTTCGGATCGCTGAAGCTCTCGCGGTAGCGGCCACGGAAGATCGCCAGCGACACCGGCAGCTCGTAGCCCCCCATTTCCGGCGTCGACGCTTCCTGGTCCGGATACACGTCGATCAGCTTCACCACCCAGTCGCTGTCGGTGCCACTGGTCGACGCCTGCAGATGCACCACCGGCGCGCCGCCGATGCGCAGCGGCGCGGTCAGCGGTTCGGTGATGAAGGTCAGCACGTCCGGGCGACCATCGACAAAGCGCTGGTCCTTGACCAGCCAGGTGGTCCACATGTCGCGGTCACCGAAGCGCACCGGGCGCGGCACGAACGGCACCGGCTTGGCCGGGTCGGACACGTATTCCTCGAAATCACCCTCGCCCGCCGCCGGTGCCTGGAACGCCAGCTTGCCCCCGGCGCGCAGGTACAGCGGCTTGCTGCTGGCGGCACACCCCTTGTCGCAGCTGCGCGGCCAGCCCTTCAAGCGGTCCCAGTGGTTTTCGCCGGTGTTGTAGATCAGCACCGGTGGCGTATCGGCCTTCGGCGCGCCATCCACCAGGTACTGGTCAAAGAAGGGCTTGAGCACGTCGCGGCGGAACTGCAGCGCGGTATCGCCGTCGAACTTCAGCGCACCCAGTTCGCTGCCGCTGTAGTTCACCTGGCTGTGTCGCCACGGCCCCATCACCAGGTAATTGCGGTTGTTGCCGCTATCGCGTCCTTCCATCGCCTGATAGGCGTGGTTGGCACCCCACATGTCCTCCTGGTCCCACAGGCCCTGCAGCCACATGGTCGGCACCTTCAGCGGTGTCTTTGCCATCACCGCGTCCAGCGCCTGGCCCTGCCAGAAGCCGTCATAGGCCGGATGCTCGACCAGCTTCTTCCACCAGGTCAACTGGTCCACGCCGGTGAAACGCGCGTAGTCGCCTGCCGAGCCGATGCGCAGGAAGGTGCTGTAGTCGTCGTAGCCGAGGCTGGGCAGCGGCGTACCCTTGCCGCGCTTCTCGGTCTGCATGGCGAAGTAGTTGAAGTTGACCTGGCGGAACGCACCGTAGTTGAGCCAGTCGTCACCCATCCAGCCATCGACCATCGGGCTCTGTGGTGCGGCCACTTTCAGTGCCGGGTGCGGGTCGGTCAGCGCCATCACCACGGTGAAGCCCTCGTACGACGAGCCGAGCATGCCGACCTTGCCATTGCTCTCCGGCACGTTCTTCACCAGCCAGTCGATGGTGTCCCAGGCATCGGTGGAATGGTCGACTTTGGTGTTGTTCAACGGCCCGCGCAGCGGCCGGGTCATCACGTAATCGCCCTCGGAACCATACTTGCCGCGGATATCCTGGAACACGCGGATGTAGCCGCCGTCGACAAACACCTCGTCACCCTGCGGCAACAGGTCGCGCATGCGCGGCGAATCACTGCGGCTGGCGCGACCGGCAGCATCATAGGGGGTCCGGGTCAGCAGAATCGGCGCATTGTGGGCGCCCTTGGGCACCACGATCACCGTGTACAGCTTGGTGCCATCACGCATCGGCACCATCACCACGCGCTTGTCGTAGTCGCGACCGACATCCGGGGCAACGAACGGCTTGCCGCTGATATCCGGGGTCATCGGCGGGGTATCGGCGGCCAGCACGGTGCTGGACAGGCAAAGGGCAATGGCTACAGCGACGGCACGCACACGCATGGACAACCCCTCCCGGCAGGAAAGCCTCAAGCCTACTCCTGCCTGGCGCCGTGAAGTGTGCGCAGGCTTTGCATTCTTCGGTGGATGCGGGCAGGACTGATGGCACATGTGCCTGCGGTGCCGCTGCGCTCGTCGGCGAAAGGTAGTGCCGGCCGCTGGCCGGCAACCGCGTAACGCGCCCAGGATCATGAAGTTGCCGGCCAGCGGCCGGCACTACCCGATCAGGCTGCCGTTACTTCATGCAACGCCAGCCAACGCCAACGGCCGTCTTCCTGCCGCAGCACGGTCAGTGCTTCACGCCAGGCCATCCCACCTTCAGCAACGCCCTGCCCTTCACGGTAGCGCAGCATTGCCAACGGTGCCGGCACCGCAATGAACTGCAGGGCATCGACTTCGATACGCAGGCCCGGGCGGGCACCGTGGCCGCCAGCGAACATGCCGGCCAGTGCTTCGCGGTCCAGGCGCTGCCCAGCAATACCGACCATGCTGAAGTCGGTGCAGAAATGATCCATCAGCGCATCCAGCGTACTGGCGGCTGCTTCCGCACGAAACCAGGCCTGCAGCTTGGCGATCAGATCATGGAACTCGTTCTCTGCGGTCATCATCATTGCATTGTCTCGGGTTGGGAAAGAGAGATCGATTGCGGACGGCGCAGCAGCGTCATCGGCAGCAGCGTCATTGCAGCGGCCAAACCCAGCGCCACGCTGGTGGCGCGTTCCGGCAGCCATTGCATGGCCAATGCCAGCAGCAGTGCGATGGCGGCGGTGCCGAGGCAGAAGCTGAGCTGGCGGTTGAGGTTCCAGAGTGCACTGGCATCGCCCAACGCCTCACCTTCCACGCCATGGAAGGCCAGCGTCTGCGCGGTGCTGCTGCACAGGCTGCCGCCGGCGCCCATCAACGCGAACAACAATCCGGCCAGCACGAAGGCCGGCTGCGGCAGCAGCGCCATCAACAACAGGCCGCTGGCCTGCAGGAGCATGCCGGCGCGCAGTACCGCGGCCGGACCGAAGCGAGCCAGCAGGCGCTTGCTGGCCATGATCGCGATGGCCGCAGCCAGCGCCCAGGGCAGCATCAGCGCGCCGATGCGTGCCGCGCTGTAACCGGCGTGGTGCAATTGCAGGGTACTGACCAGTTGGCTGCCGATGAACACACCTGGTACGGCGAGATACACCAGCATCGCCAGCCGCAGCCCGCGATGGGACAGCAGCGACCAGCGCAGCAGTGGCTGCGCCTGCCGACGTGCATGTCGCAGGTGCGTCGCCGCCAGCAACAGCGCGGCCAGCAGCAACACGGCACCTGCACCGCGATGTCCCGATTCGCCCAGCCAGGTCAGCGCCAGCAGCAGCGCACCCAGCGCCAGCATCGCGGTGGACAAGGCATAGGCCTGCAGGCGCGGCGCACTGCGCGCGCCATCGGCCGGCATCCAGGCCAGCACCAGACCGATGACCGCTACCGCCAACGGCAGGCTGGCCCAGAGCACACCGCGCCAGGACAGCCACTGCACCAGCAGCCCGCCCAGCGCCGGCGCCAGTGCTGGCACCAGCAGCGCCACCAGCAGGATGCGGCGGGTCAGCGCGCCACGTTGGTCGGGCGTGCATTGCCGGTACGCTGCGGCTTGCGCCACGGGAATCAGCAGGCCACCGGCCAGGCCCTGCAGCAGGCGCCAGCCGAGCAGCCAGCCGATTCCTGGCGCTGCGCCAGCCAGCACAGCGGCGACCGCGAACAACAGCAACGCCGCCAGCAGCAAGCGACGCTCGCCACAGCGTGCGGCCAGCCACGGCGCCAGCGGAATCACCATGCTCAGGCCCAGCATGTACGCCGTGCCGACCCAGGCCAGGGTGCTCACGTCGGCGTGCAGCTCCGCTGCCAATGCCGGATAGGCCACCGTGGCGATGAACATATTGACCAGATCCAGGGCGAATACCAGCAGGAAGATCGCCTCATGGCGCAGGCGGGGGGACGGCATCGGCGGCGCTCCAGCGAGGAAGCAGCCAGCATGCCGCCCGGACCCCATTGGAAAAACACGACGGCAGCTGCAACACTGTCAAATCTGTTTTGACAATGAATCGCCATGGTCAGCCTCGATCGCTTCGATATCTTCCGTGCCGTGGTCGAAGCCGGCAGCCTGACCGCTGCGGCCGATCGGCTCGGCCTCAGCCGCGCGGTGGTCAGCTTCAACCTGAAGCGGCTGGAGCAGGAGCTGGGCGTGACCCTGCTGTTGCGCAGTACCCGCCACCTGTCCCTGACCGAGGCCGGCGAGCAGTTCCTGCAACATTGCGTGCAGGCACTGGATGCTGCGCAGGCGGCGATCGATGCCGCGCGCCGCGACCAGCACCAGCTGCAGGGCGTGCTGCGCCTGACCACCACACCGGAGTACGCCCAGCTACGCCTGATTCCCGCGTTGGAGGCGTTCCGCGCGCAGCACCCGGCCCTGCAGCTGCACCTTTCAACTTCTCCAGCGCCAGCGGACCTCATTCCCGAACGCTTCGACCTGGCGATTCGCCTCGGCCGCCTGCCGGACTCGGGCCTGCACGCCAATGAACTGGAGCGCCACCCGCTGTACGCGGTGGCGGCGCCGTCACTGCTGGCGCGCCTGCCCTCTGCCGAGGCTGCCGATGATCCAGTACTGCTGGGCACCCTGCCCCGCCTGGGCTATCCGCGCCTGGCCGATGTGCCGGTGGTTGCACCTGACGGCAGCGATGCCTTGTTTGCCACCAACCCGGGCAACGCCGTGGTACGCGTGGATGGTGCCAGCAGCCTGCGCGCGTTCGCCTTGGCCGGCGCCGGGGTCACCGTGCTGCCACGCTGGCTGATCGAGGACGACCTGGCCCAGGACCGGCTGCGCCCGGTGCTGCGCCAGCACCGCTTCCCGCAGCAGAGTGTCTACGCGGTCTATCCGCACAGTTCGCAGCCTTCACCGAAGGTGCGGCAGCTGATCGATTTCCTGCGCAGGTGGTTCGGCACCGCACCTTTGTAGAGCCGAGTCCATGCTCGGCTGCCCGTCGGTTCGATTGACCGTTCTTCAGCCGAGCGTGGGCTCGGCTCTACAGGAACACCACGAACGGACACGGCCCTGTGCGGGCCGTGTCGTCAGGCATCAGCGCAGCACCTGCTCCACCAGCTGCACATCTACCGTCTGCAGCGGCTCGGCGGCATTGCGCGACAGCTGCACCTGGTAGGTGCCACCGTCGATCTTCCACTGCCGCGCCTGTGCATCGTAGTGGGCCAGGGTCTTCGGCTCGGCTTCGATGCGGATGCGGCGCTGTTCGCCCGGCTGCAGGTTCACCTTGTCGTAGCCGATCAGGCGGATCGGCGTGGTGCTGCCGGCCGGCAGCTTCAGGTACAGCTGGGCCACGTCGGCGCCGGCGCGCTTGCCGGTATTGCGGATATCGACGCTGGCGACCAGGCGCGAGCCTTCCACGCTCACCTTCAGGTTGTCATAGGCGAACGAGGTGTAGGACAGGCCATGGCCAAAGGCGAAGGTCGGGGTCAGGCCCTTGACCGCCATCCACTTGTAGCCGACGTTGGCGCCTTCGATATCGAAATCGAACACATCACCGAACGGCTTGGCCGGCTTGAAGCCGAGGCCATCGATATGCGGGCGCGGCAGCTGCGATTCGTCCGTCACCCAGGTCACCGGCAGGCGGCCGGACGGATTGACCTGGCCGGTCAGCAGCGCGGCGATGCCTTCGCCGCCGCGGATGCCCGGGTACCAGGCCTGCAGCATCGCTGGCACCTGCGCCAGCCACGGTGTGCGCACCGGGCCGTTGGTTTCCAGCACCAGCACGGTCTTCGGGTTTGCCGCGGCCACCGCCGAGATCAGTGCGTCCTGGTTGTCCGGCAGCTGCATGTCCGGCAGGTCCACAGATTCGGCGGCCCATTGCGTGGCAAACACAATGGCCACATCGGCCTGCGCGGCGGCCCTGGCCGCAGCGGCGGCATTGGTGCCGTCCACATATTCGATGGTTGCGTCAGGGCGCGCCGCACGCAGCGATTCCAGCGGCGAGGACGGGTGGAAGATCACCGGGCCCGGCCAGGTGGTCGGCAGCACGCCCGGCACCGCATTGGTGCCCTTGGCGGTGACGCCCACCATCGACGAACCACCGCCGCCGATCACGCCCTTGTCGGCATGGCCGCCGATGATGACGATGCGCTTCACGCTGTCGGCCAGCGGCAGCAGGTTGCCCTCATTGCGCAGCAGCACGCTGCCCTCTTCCACCGTGCGCTGGGCCACGGCGAAGCCGGCCTCGGCATCCACCTTCTGGTGCTGCGGCGGGTTGTCGAAGTTGCCGTGCAGGAACATCGTGCGCAGGATGCGCGTGACCATGTCATTCAGGCGCGCCTGCGGCACCACGCCGCCATGCACGGCCAGACGCAGCGGTTCGTCGAAGAACACCGCCGCGTCGAACACTTCACCGGCCGACTGCTGGTCCAGGCCGGCCAGCGCCGCCTTCGAACCGCTGTGCACGCCGCCCCAGTCGGACATCACGAAACCGGGGAACTTCCATTCCTGCTTCAGCACCTGGTTCATCAGGTAGCCGTTCTCACAGCCGTAGGTGCCGTTGATCTTGTTGTACGAGCACATCGCCACGCCCGGGCGGCCAGCCTCCAGCGCGATCTCGAAGGCCAGCAGGTCCGACTCGTGCATGGCCTGTTCGCCGATGCGCACGTCGTGGAAGTTGCGCCGGGTCTCCATGTCGTTCAGCGCGAAGTGCTTCATCGAGGAGATCACGTGCTGGCTCTGCACGCCCTGGATCAGCGCGCCGACCATCGAACCGGCCAGCAGCGGGTCCTCACCGGCATATTCGAAGTTGCGGCCGTTGCGTGGATCGCGCTGCAGGTTGACGCTGCCCGACAGCAGGATGTTGAAGCGCTGCTGCCACGCCTCGCGGCCCATGGTCGCGCCACCTGCGAAGGCGACTTCGCGGTTCCAGCTGGAGGCGGTGGATGGGCCTGAGGGCATTGCCGTGGCGAAATCGCCCGGACGGATGCCGCCCGGATTGGTCACGCCGACGCCGGCATCGGCCGACTGCTGCGACGGAATGCCCAGCCGCGCCACGCCCGGCACGAAACCGGCCGAACCGACCGCGCCTTCCGGCAGTGGGCCACCATCCTTGCCCAGCCCGAAGTAGCTGTGCAGCATCTGGAACTTCTCATCCTCGGTCATCGCCTTCAGCAGCAGCGCGGCGCGTGCATCGGCGTTGAGGGCGGTGTCCATCCATGGCTTTTCGCCGTGCTTGTCGGCGGCATAGGCCAGTGTCAGCAGGGTGGCGCGCAGGGTGCTGCCTTCCACCTTGAACGGCGCGCTGCTGGCGGCCTGGAAACCGTCGCTGAAATAGCTGGCATCCGCTTCCAGCGCCACACGCGCCGGATCGAAGCCGGCGGCCTTGGCCGATTCACCGGCCACTGCGCCGAGCAGCACCGCCGGTGCACCCAGCCGCGAACGGGTGACCAGCGCCGGCAGCTGCGCGGCACCTGCGCCGGCATCGGTATAGACCGCCACGGTGTGGCGGCCATCGTCCAGGCGCAGGTAGTTCAGACCCGGCTGGTCCGGGCCGGACTCAGCGGCGATCGGCAGCCGGGTCAGCACGGCCTGGCCGCGCTGGGTCTGGCCATCGTCCTTGCCCGCAGCAATGAAGCGGTACTCGTAACCCAGTCCGTCGGCCAGCACCTGCAGCGGATCGACCTGGCCAATACCGCGCTGCACCTGGCGCACGCTCACCGCGTCCACCTGCAGGGTCTTCAGCTGGGCGGCCAAGGCCGGCATCGCCTCGGCGGTCGGGGCCTGTTCCAGGGTCAGCACGGTGAACGCGGCAGGGTCGGCCCACGCTGGAGCGGCCAGTGCAGCGGACAGGGCCAGGGACAGTACAAGCGGCTTTGTAAACGTTTTCATCGACAGGCGTAATTCCGTTGCCAAGGCAATCGGTCCAGGGAAAGTGCCGCCGAAGGGTGCAGCGTTCATGCCGCGCAGGGATTGCCAGGCAACCTCCCGCAGGCCAAAGGACAGGCCGGTCTGCGCGCGGGACCCTCCTCCCGGCGTGACAACCTGCCTGCCCGAGCCGCGCAGGGCGACCCAATCCTGTGAAGATTGTGCGAGGGCGTTCACACCTGTCAACAGGACCTAAGTCACAGGGGCGATCGCTGCCTGCAGTTATCAGGCCATCACCGGCGGTCATCAGCGCGCCGTGCGAGGCTGCCGATAATGAAGGTCCCTGGCCACGAACCGATCCCATGACCGTCCACCGCGACTTCGACCATCTCTGGCGCGACCGCTGCGATACGTCCAGCCAGCGCGCACCGCGCGTGCTGATCCGTGTGTTCGTGGCCCCCGGTGAGCTGGAACGCAGCGTGGCGTTCTACGAGCAGCTGCAGGGCGTGGTGGCCGATGCGGGCTTTCCGTTTCCGGAGGCCGGGCTGCGCCTGGCCATGGTCGGTGCGTTCCTGTTGATCGAGGGCAGCGAGGCGGCGCTGGCGCCGTTCACCTCGACCACGGGGACACTGCTGGTCGATGACGTTCGGCCTTATCACGACAAACTGGTCGCCGCCGGCGCCGAGATCATCTTCCCGTTGCAGGTGGTCCCGACCGGGGCGGCGTTCAATGCGGTGCATCCCGATGGCACGGTGGTCGAGTACGTGCATCACCGGCCGGATCCGCAGGGGCGGTGAGGGTGCGCACGGCCGGGCTGCGCCCGGCCCCCGCGGTAGTGCCGGCCGCTGGCCGGCAACCTCAGAAGCAACAGCCGAAGCAAAAGCGGGCTTCCTGTGGGATGGCGGGGTGGGTCCGGCTGCGGGGGGCGCTGCAAGTACGTCCATGTAAGCTCGGTCGCGCCATCCATGCGCCCCCGCAACCGGACCCACCCCGCCTTCGACAGTCTCTCGCGACCTGCAGTAGATCCACGCCATGCGTGGATGCTCTTCGTTTCATTGTCGAATTACTCGATTTCGATGGAGATTCATCCACGCATGGCGTGGATCTACAATCCCGTCATGTCTTCCCCCGCCCTGCCCTGGAACGGCACGTTGCTGCTGGATGCGCACGCCGCCGTGCTGCACGGCCATGCCGGTGACAGCGCTTTGCATGCGCACTACGCCCATCAATTGCTGCTGAGCGACGGTACGCCCTGGCACGTCGAGATCGATGGCGTACAGCAGCAGGGCCAGCGGCTATGGCTGCCTTCGTTCCAGCCGCACGCGATCCTGTCGGCACCGGAAGCAGGCTGCACGGTGTTCCTTGAGCCGGCCCACGCCGATCCCACCCAGATCCAGCAGCATCTGCACGCGCTGCCGGGCAACGCGCTGGAGCTGCGCGATTGGTTGCCACGGCTGAGCCGCCCGCAACCGCTGGACCGCCGCGTGCAGGCGGCGTTGGCCCGTATCGCCCAGTACCTGCCCGGCCCGGTGCCGGCTGCCGACATCGCCGAAGCCGCGCACCTGTCAACCAGCCAGCTGCAACGGCGTTTCCAGTCCGACCTGGCGGTGACCCTGCGCGGCTGGGTGCTGTGGCAGCGCTTGCGTACCGCGCTCGCGCACCACCTGCAGGGGCACAGCCTGACCGCCAGCGCGCATGCCGCCGGCTTCGCCGACCTGGCCCATCTCTCGCGCAGCCTGCGCCGCATGTTCGGCATCGGTGCCGCACAGCTGCAGGGCCTGCAGTTGCACGCGACCTGACACGGCCGATCACCCGCGCCTGCGCAGGCCTTCGGGCAGCTCCGGCACCTCGCCATGCGGCAGTTCACGAAACGGCGCCAGCAGCTGCCCCGCGTAATCGCGCGGATAGTCCGGTTGGCTGCCGATGCCGAGATCACATTGCTGCAGCCGATAACCGGGCGCATCGAAGGCGGTCCCCAGCAGATGATCCCATGCGGTCAGGAACAGGCCGAAGTTGACGTCACCGGCGGTGCCGTAACGCATGTGATGGAAGCGATGCAGCGGTGCCCACGCCATCACCCGGCCCAGCACACCCGGGCGCATGTCCACGTTGGAGTGCTGCAGCAGCAGCTGGATGGCGATGGCAAACGCCAGCACCGCCGCCACCGGCATCGGTAGGCCCAGCAGCAACAATGGCAGCACACCTCCCACCGCTTCGGCCGCCTGGTGCAGTGGGTGTTTCATCAGCCCGTTGAATCCGTACATGCGGGTCACGCTGTGATGCACCGCATGCAGGCGCCACAACCAGCCGATGCGATGGCTTGCGTAGTGCACCAGGGTGATGCCGAGATCGGCAGCGATGATCGCCACCAGCACCTGCAGCGCGAACGGCCACTGCAGCGGCCAGACCTGCCACGGAATGATCGCCGCCAGCAGCGGCACCGTGGCGATCGACAGCAGGTTCAGGCTCTCGTTGACCAGCGCGTGCAGGGCATCACGCACACGGTCGCCCTGGTCATGGTTGAACGCAGGGTCATACGGCCAGGCGCGCTCAGCGACGAACGAGACCGCAATGGCGATCGCCAGCAGGGCCAGCAGCCACAACGGATCGCCATGGCAGTGGCCGACCCAGACGACGGCAGTGGCAACGAACCCCAGCAGGAACAACGGGGCATACAGGCGCAGGATCCAGTGCTTCATGGGCAACCCGGGAAATGAGGGGCCTGCATGCTGGCGCCACGTGCGGGTTGCCGGCTTGAACAAACGGCGCAACCCTGCCGCACCGCGTTTCCCACATCCACGCATGGCGTGGATCTACAATGGCGCCCTCATCGCGCCCGGGACCGGCATGGATTCCTTCAACCTGATGCGTGCCTTCCGCCGCATCGTCGAACGCGGCGGGCTCGCTCGTGCCGCCGAAGACCTGGGCATGTCGCCCGCCGGGCTCAGCAAACAGCTGCGCACGCTGGAAGCGCATCTGGGCGTGGTACTGCTGCAGCGGACCACGCGGCGCATGAGCCTGACCGAAACCGGCCACGCCTATTACCGCGAATGCTGCCGCCTGCTCGACGAGCTGGAAGCGCTGGAACGTGGCATCGCCGAGCAGCGTGGCGAGGTGACCGGGCGCCTGCGCGTCAATGTGCCGCAGTCGTTCGCGCTGAGCACGCTGTCGCCGCTACTGCCCCGCTTCCTGCAGCAGCATCCGCAGCTGTCGCTGGACCTGGTGATGGAAGACCGCCTGCTCGATGCGGTCGGCGAGGGTTTCGATGTGTCGCTACGATTGCGCGCTGAGCTTGATGACTCACGACTGGTGGCACGCCGGCTGGCCTCGCTGCAGCAGGTGCTGTGCGCGGCGCCGTCCTACCTGCAGCAGCATCCGGCACCCCAGGCAGTAGGCGATCTGCAGGCGCATAGCGTGCTGGCCTACAGCCTGTCCGACTCGCCCGGCAGTTGGCCGCTGCTCGGCCCGGATGGGCAGGTGACGATCACCCTGCCGGCACGCGTGACCGTCAACAACAGCCTGCTATTGCGTGACCTGCTGGTGGCCGGCATGGGCATCGGCGCCCTGCCCTCGTTCCTGGCGGCACCAGCGCTGGCCCGTGGCGAACTGCAGCAGGTGCTGCCCGACCATCGCTATCCGCCGCGCTTCGTGCATGCGGTCTACCCCACCTCGCGCCATCTGCAGCCCAAGGTGCGTGCCTTCATCGACTTCCTGCACGCCGAGCTGCCCGGCTGCGCCGGTCTGGATTCGTAACCGCCAGCGAAAACTGAGCTGCCCGCAGCGTGCTGTTTCGGCCACGCCGCGCTGCCTACTCTGCCGCCTCCCCTCTCACCGATGGCAGGCAGATGTCTTCCGTTCCTTCCCCCGCCACCGCAGCGCCGGTGGTCGATTTCTTCCACGACGTGGTCTGCGGCTGGTGCTTCGTGCTGGCCCCGCGCCTGCAGCAGGTATCGGCCGAACTCGGCATCCAGGTGCGCCACCGCAGCTTCGTGCTGCAGGATTCGCGCGCGCAGATGGTCGAGGTGTTCGGCTCGATGGCGCGCGCCAAGGCGATCATCCTGCGCCACTGGACCGACTGCGCCGCGCATGAAGACACCGCGCGCATCGATATCGAAGGCATGCGCGCACAGGACTTCGAGTATCCCTCCGGCTGGCTCGGCGCACTGGCCTGCCAGGCCGCAGGACTGATCGGTGGCAATGATGCCCATGGCGCGATGTTCGACGCGGTGCAATGGGCACACCTGCACCAGCACCGCAACATCGGCGATGCCGAAGTGCTGCTGGATATTGCCGAATCGCTGGGCCATCCACGTGGCGCCTTCGCTGACCACATGCGCAGCGACGCGGTGCGCCAGCGCGTGCAGGCCGATCGCGCCGACGCTGCCGCGCTCGGCATCCGGTCCATCCCCACCGTGATCGGCGGCAACGGCCTGCGCCTGCAGACCCTGCCGCTGCCGCAATTGCGCCAGGCCCTGGCGCCCCTGGTCGCGGCCTGAGCCGCGCCCTCCCCCACCCTGCAAGGAGATTTCCTCATGACCCCACGTACCCTGTCCACCGCGCTGGCCCTGCTGCTGGCCGCCACCGCCGCTTCCACCCCCGTGTCCGCACACGAACGCGTTCCCTCCGGCCAGCAGGTCGGCACCAGCCCCTGGGGGCCGAAGGACGAGATCGGCCGCCTCAACCTGATCACCGAAGCCTCGCGCGCCGCGATCCTGTCGCGGGTCAGCGGCGGCAAGGCCTATGACCTGGCCACCGAATACTACGTCGGCATGCCCAGCTGGCAGGATGCCGGCGACCCGCACTACCAGTTCTGGATGACCCACACCCCGCGCGGCACGGTGATGGATGATCCGATGGGCGTGGGCGAAACCATGAACCTCACCCGCAGCTACACCGGCACCGCGTTCTCGATGTACAGCCACGCCGGCACCCACATCGATGCGCTGAACCACTTCGGCATCCACGGGAAGATCTGGAACGGCTTCGAGGCCGACAAGCACCTCGGCGACCGTGGCTGGAATGTCACCGGCATCGAGAAGTTCCCGCCGCTGATCGCGCGTGGCGTGCTGATCGACGTGGCCGCCGCCAAGGGCGTGGACATGCTGCCGGACAGCTACCGCGTCACCCGCCAGGACCTGAAGGATGCGCTGGCACGCCAGAAGGTGAAACTGCAGCAGGGCGACGTGGTGCTGATCCGCACCGGCCGCATGCGCCTGTTCGAGCAGCCCAGGGCCTACATGGCCAACCCGCCGGGCATGGGCCTGGACGCGGCACGCTTCCTGGTCGAGGACGGCGGCGCGATGATCGTCGGTGCCGACAACCTCAGCTTCGAGACCTTCCCTTCGGAGGTGTCCGACGACTACGTGCCGCTGCACACCTACCTGCTGGCACAGCAGGGTGCGCCGATCATCGAGCTGGTGGCGCTGGACGAACTGGCCCGCGACAAGGTCTACGAATTCGCCTTCATCGGCGGCCCGCTGAAGATCCGCGGTGGCGATGCCGCGCCGCTGCGCCCGGTGGCGCTGCCGGTGCGCCCGTAACCAGGGGCATCCCCGGGTAGCGCCGGGCCATGCCGGGTGGGTGCCGACCTTGGTCGGCACCGCGCTTTACCGCTATCCACGCATGGCGTGGATCTACCAGGCTGCGGCATGGATTTGCCGGGGCTCTCTCCAGTAGATCCACGCCATGCGTGGATGCTTTCCCCCTTCAGCAACCTGAAACCGGACCCTCCGATTTCATTAGTAATTCTACTTACAACGCGAGTAGCATGTCTGGTCTCAGCCCCTGATACCGGCCCGTCGATACTCGCGCCATGCCCGCCGTTTCCGCCCGTTCCTGCCGTTTCCAGCCCGCCCGGCGCCTCCCCTGGAGGGCTGACTGATGGGTGCCGTCGTCGCCCTCGACCGGCTGCTGGACGGGCGCCAGCTGTGGCGTGGCCCGGCCCGCCAGGGCCCCGCCAGCGACCATCTGGCCAGCGGCCATCCGGCACTGGATGCACGCCTGCCCGGCGGCGGCTGGCCGGCCAGCGGGCTGTGCGAGGTACTGCAGGCGGCGCCCGGCGTTGGCGAACTGGCGCTGGTCTGGCCGGCACTGGCCAGGCTGAGCCAGCGCGACCGCCCGATCGTGCTGGTCGCTCCGCCCTATCGCCCGCACGCTCCGGCCTGGGCAGCGGCCGGGCTGGAACTGGCCCAGCTGCAGGTCATCCAGGCCACGCCGAAGCAGGCACTGTGGGCCGCCGAACAGTGCCTGCGCTCTGCGGCCTGCGCGGCGGTACTGTGCTGGCCGCATCAAGCCGACGACCGCGCCCTGCGCCGCCTGCAGGTGGCCGCCGACAGCGGCCAGTGCCTGGGCTTCGTGTTCCGCGAGGCGCAGGCCGCGCGCAATCCTTCCCCGGCCAGCCTGCGCCTGCAGCTCGACCACGGCCAGGTGCGGGTGCTGAAGTGCCGTGGCGGCCTGCCGCCGGCACAACCGTTGCCGCTGGCCATCGCCCACTGAGGACGCGCCATGCACTGGGCCTGCCTGTTGTTGCCGCAGTTGGCGCTGGACAGCGTGCTGCGCCTGCAGCCCGACCCACAGCGGCCATTGGTACTGCTGCAGGGGCCGGCGCAGCGTCGCGTGCTGCGCGCGGTCAGCCCGTCGGCACGTGCAGCAGGGCTGCGCCCGGGCATGCTGCTGTCGGCTGCACAGGTACTGGTGCAGGACATGCACCTGCACGACTACGACCCCAATGCCGAACAGCACACCCGGCAGCTGCTGGCCAGCTGGGCCTATGCCTACAGCTCGCAGGTCAGCCTCGATTTTCCGCATGCGCTGGTGCTGGAAATCGGTGCCAGCCGCGCCCTGTTCGGTGACTGGCTGACGATCCAGCAGCGCCTGCGCAACGAACTGCACGAACTCGGCTTCCGCCACCGCCTGGTGGCCGCGCCTAACCCACATGCCGCGCGCGTGCTGGCCAACGTCCACGATGGCCTCGGCCTTGATGCGCAGCAGCTGCCGGCGGCGCTGGCGCAGCTGCCCCTGGCGCGCTGCGGCCTGCCCAGCGAGGCGGTGACGGTGCTTGGCCGTTCCGGCCTGCGCACGTTGGGCGCGGTGCTCAAGCTGCCGCGCGACAGCCTGGCCCGGCGCTTCGCCCCCGAGGTCCTGCAGCAGCTGGATGCATTGCGCGGGCTGCCCACCGCGCCATTGCGCTACTACCAGCCACCGGACCGTTTCGATGCGCGCATCGAATTCGAATACGAGATCGAATCCAGCCAGGCCCTGCTGTTCCCGCTGCGCCGCCTGCTGCTCGACCTGGCCGCGTTCCTGTGTTCGCGCGATGGCGGCGTGCAGCGCTTCGACCTGCATTTCGAGCATGACCTGTTGCCGGCCAGCGTGCTGACCATCGGCCTGTTGGCGCCCGAACGCGATCCCGCGTTGCTGTTCGAGATCGCGCGCAACCGCATGGAAGCGTTCGCCCTGCCGGCCGGCAGCCGCGCACTGCGCCTGCAGGCCGAACAGCTGCCGCCGTTCGTGCCCGCCGCGCGTGACCTGTTCGATACCCGTCCGGCGCAGGCGATGCCGTGGAACCAGCTGCGTGAGCGCCTGCGCGCGCGGCTCGGCGATGACGCCGTGCAGCCGCTGGCAGTGCAGGCCGACCATCGCCCCGAACGCGCCAGCGGCACCCAGCCAGCAGCCAGGCCACCGGCATACTGGCCACTGCGCCCCGGTTGGCTGCTGGACGCTCCACAGCCGCTGCGTGACCCGCGCCTGCGCATCATCGCCGGGCCGGAGCGGATCGAATCGGGCTGGTGGGACCAGGCTGACGCGCGCCGCGACTACTACGTGGTGGAAACCGCGCATGGCCAGCGCGGCTGGGCCTTCCGCGCGCGCAACGATCCGCATGCGCCGTGGATGCTGCACGGCTGGTTCGGCTGAGCCGCCATGCACAGCGAACTGCCCGGCTACGCCGAACTGCACTGCCTGTCGGCCTTCAGTTTCCAGCGCGGTGCTTCGATCGCCGAAGAGTTGTTCGCGCGCGCCGCTGGCCAGGGCTACCGCGCGTTGGCGATCACCGACGAATGCTCGCTGGCCGGCATCGTGCGCGCCTGGCAGGCAGCGAAGACACATGGCGTGGCGCTGATCGTCGGCGCCGAATTCCAGGTCGAGGACGGGCCGAAGCTGGCCCTGCTGTGCACCGACCAGGCCGCCTATGCCGGGCTGTGCCAGTTGATCACGACCTGTCGGCGGCGGGCTGCCAAGGGCGAATACCGCTGCCTGCGCGACGATCTGCTCGGCCTGCCCGACGGTTTGTTGTGCCTGTGGCTGGACCGGCAGCCATCCGCCACCGATCTTGAATTGCTACGCACCGGCTTCGATGATCGGCTGTGGCTGGCGGTGGAACTGCACCGCGAACACGATGATGCACGCCGCCTGCAGCAGCTGCAGGCCTTCGGCGAACGCCACCGCCTGCCCCTGGTCGCCAGTGGCGATGTGCACATGCATGTGCGCCGTCGCCGTGCCCTGCAGGACACACTGACCGCGATCCGCCACCGCTGCAGCGTGGCCGAGGCCGGCTGGCGCCTGTTTCCCAATGGCGAGCGCCACCTGCGCCCGCGTACCGCGCTGGCCCAGCTGTATCCGCCCGAACTGCTGGCTGAAACCCTGCGCATCGCCGATCGCTGCCACTTCACCCTGGAACAGCTGCAGTACACCTATCCGCGCGAGCTGGTGCCCGAAGGACACGATCCGGACAGCTGGCTGCGCGTGCTGGTCGAGCGCGGCATCCGGTGGCGCTGGAAAGGCGGCATCGAAGCGAAGCAACGCACGCAGATCGAGCACGAACTGGCGCTGATCAAGCAGAAGAACTACGCCTCGTATTTCCTCACCGTGCAGGACATCGTGCGCTTTGCGCGCAGCCAGGACATCCTCTGCCAGGGCCGTGGCTCAGCGGCCAACTCGGCGGTGTGCTTCGTGCTGGGCGTGACCGAGATCGACCCGGCACGCAGCAACCTGCTGTTCGAGCGCTTCATCTCCGCCGAGCGCGACGAACCACCGGATATCGACATCGACTTCGATCACGAGCGTCGCGAGGAGGTGCTGCAGTACGTGTTCAAGCGCTACGGCCGCGAGCGCGCCGCACTGACCGCGGTGGCGATCAGCTACCGTGGCCGCAGCGCGATCCGCGACGTGGCCCGCGCACTGGGCCTGCCGATGGACCAGGTCAACGAACTGGGCGCGGCGATGGACCACTGGGGCGGCAACATCCCGCTGCCGGAAACCCTGCGCGAGCGTGGCTTCGATCCGGACACGCCGTTGATGCGGCGCCTGCTGGCACTCACCGCAGAGCTGATCGATTTTCCGCGCCACCTGTCGCAGCACCCGGGCGGTTTCGTCATCTCCGAGCATCCACTGTCGACCCTGGTACCGGTGGAGAACGCGGCGATGGCCGACCGCACCGTCATCCAGTGGGACAAGGATGACCTGGATGCCACCGGCCTGATGAAGGTCGACTGCCTGGCATTGGGCATGCTCACGGCCATCCGCAAGTGCCTGGCGATGCTGAAACAGCATGGCCTGCACGAAGGGCGCATGGATGCCATCCCGCCCAAGGATGCGAAAACCTTCGACATGATCTGCGCCGCCGATACCATCGGCGTGTTCCAGATCGAATCGCGCGCACAGATGGCGATGCTGCCGCGCATGCAGCCGCGCACGTTCTATGACCTGGTGATCGAAGTGGCGATCGTGCGCCCCGGGCCGATCCAGGGCGACATGGTGCATCCCTACCTGGAGCGGCGGCGGATCCTGCGCGAACAGGGCCCGGAGGCACTGAACGATCCGGACAATCCGCTCTACCCACCGCAGCTGGAACGCGTGTTCGCGCGTACGCTGGGCGTGCCATTGTTCCAGGAACAGGTGATGCAGCTGGCGGTCGAAGCAGCTGGCTACACGCCTGGCCAGGCCGATGCCCTGCGCCGTTCGATGGCCGCCTGGAAACGTCGTGGCGGGCTGGAACCGCATCGCGAGAAGCTGTTGGCCGGCATGCTGGAGAACGGCTTCAGTCGCGAATACGGCGAGCACCTGTTCGAGCAGATCAAGGGCTTCGGCGATTACGGCTTCCCGGAAAGCCACGCCGCCAGCTTCGCCCTGCTGACCTATAACAGCTGCTGGCTGAAATGCCACCACCCGGCCGCATTCACTGCCAGCCTGATCAACAGCCAGCCGCTGGGTTTCTACAGCCCCGACCAGCTGCTGCAGGACGCACGGCGGCATGGCATTACCGTTCTTCCCGTGGACGTACGCCACAGCGACTGGGACTGCACGCTGGACTTCAGCAGGGGGCCGGCGGCGATCCGTCTGGGCCTGCGCCTGATCGACGGCTGCAACGAAGATGCCGTGCAGGCCATCATGCGCGAGCGCGCGCGGCGCCCGTTCGACGACGTCGGCGACCTGTGCCAGCGCACCGCGCTGGACCGCCGCCAGCAGGGCCTGCTGGCCGATGCCGGGGCACTGCGCGGGCTCAGCGGCCATCGCCATCGTGCACGCTGGGATATCTCGGGCGTAGAGAACCGGCTGCCGCTGTTCGACCAGGCCCGTGCCACTGCCGAAGCACGCGTGCCCCTGCCACTGCCCAGCGCCTGGGAGGACATGCAGGCCGACTACCGCAGCACGGGCACCACCCTCGGCCGCCACCCGATCTCGTTCCTGCGCGCGCAGCTGCGCAGTCGTGGCTGCCTGGATGCCGCACAGCTGGCCGGGCACGGCCACGGCCGCCGTGTGCGCATCGCCGGACTGGTGCGCATGCGCCAGCGGCCACAGACCGCCAGTGGCGTTACCTTCCTCACCCTTGAAGACGAGACCGGCATGGTCAACGCCGTGGTCTGGCGCCACCTGGCCGACCGCCAGCACCGGGTGCTGGTCGACACCCAGCTGATGCAGATCGATGGCCGCCTGGAGCGCGTTGATGGCGTGCAGCATGTCATCGTGCAGCGCATGCACTGCCTGGATGAGCTGCTGCAGGGACTGCGCAGCCACAGCCGCGATTTCCACTGACGATACAGATCGTCACACAACGAACTGGCCTTTGCCCGCCGGCATCCGCTATCGTCGGCCTATCCAAGGAAGGACGACCCGATGCCCCGTGTGCTGCTGCTGACCACCCTGGTGGTCTCGACCCTTGCCCTGCTCGTTTCCGGCTGGACCGCCTGGAGCCTGCATCGCAGCCAATCGCCTGAGCGGATCATCGAAGCGCGCGGCCTGGTCATCCACGATGGCACTGGCCAACCACGGCTGATCCTCGGTGCGCCGGTGCCGGACCCCCTCAGCAGGGGCCGCACCCAAGGACCGCGTGCAACCGCGCTGTCCGGCCTGATCCTGCTTGGCCCCGACGGTTCCGAGCGCGGCGGTTATGGCACCAGCGACCGCGGGGGCGAAGCCCTGCTCACTCTGGACGATGCCACCGGCACCACCGAAGTCTTCAAGGTCGTCGCCAACCCGGACCGTGGCGCCAGCCTGATGGTCAAGCACCAGAACAATACCGGCGCCATGCTCACCTCCTGGCAGGGCAAGCCGGAGCTGATGTTCGTCGATGACAGTGGCCAGTCCTACTACGTGCGCCCCGGCGCCAACGCCGCGCCCTGATCTGCTTCTGTAGCGCCGAGCCATGCTCGGCTGCTTCTACCAACAGCAGCCGAGCATGGCTCCGCGCTACAAAGGCGAAACAACGTCGAGCATGGCTCGACGCTACAGACCACACACCGCCGCCAGGTCATCGGCAAGCTGCCGCAGCTGCGCCGCCCCCAGCGCCGCGCAGGTGATGCGCAGGCCATGCCCTGGTGCAGCCACCGCAAACACTTCGCCAGCACGCACATGCCATCCGCGCGCAGCCAGCGCCAGTACCTGTGGATGGCTGTCGGCCGGCAACGGCAGCCACAGGTTCAATCCCTCCATCGGCAACGGCGTCGGCACACCACGCGCGCGCAGCAGTTCCTGTAGCGACTGCAGGCGCTGCTGGTACCGCTCGCCTGCCGAGACGATCTTCGCCCGCTGCGGCGCCGAGGCCAGCACCGAAGTGGCGGCATCCTGCAGCAGATGACTGACCCAGCCGATGCCGGACGCCAACCGCAACCGCAACCGCATCGCGGTCTCGTCATCACAGGCCAGCCAGGCCAGGCGCAGGTCGGGGCCGAGCGGCTTGGACAGCGAACGCAGCAGCGCCCAGCGCCGGCCATCCAGCGGCAGTACCGAGTGGTAGGCCTGCTGCGAGAGCAGTGCGTAGTGGTCATCGATCAGCACCGCCACCTGCGGGTAGGCCGCCAGCAGCTGGCGCAACGCCCGTGCCCGCTTCGCATCCAGGCTGGCCCCGGTCGGGTTGTGCGCACGCGGGGTCAGCAGCACCGCGCGTGCCCCGGCCTCCAGCGCCTGTCGCAGCGATTCAACCTGCATGCCATGCGCATCCACCGTCACCGGCAACGGCGCATGGCCCACGGCATTGAGCACATTGAGGCTGCCGAGGAAGCATGGATCCTCCACCGCGATGCGATCCCCCGGCAGCAGCCATGCCGCCAACAGGCGCTCGATGCCATCGACCGCGCCATGGGTCAGCTCCAGCGCGTACCCCTCGGGGCAATCCGCATCCAGCGAGGCGCGTGCCAACGCCTGCAACCTCGGGTCGACCGTGCCCACGCCATACAGCCGTGGCGCCGCCGGGGCCAGGCGCAGGCTGGGCAGCAGGCGAGGATCCGGGTTGCCACCGGCCAGGTCCTGCAGCGCCAACCCCGGCGTACTGCCCTCGCGCGCCAGCGTCGGCGGCAGGCCACGCACCACCGTGCCGCGTCGGCCCGCGGTACTGGCCAGGCCGGCCGCATCCAGTCGCTTGTAGGCAGCAGCCACGGTGTTGCGATTGACCCCCAGCTGATCGGCCAGTTCGCGCACCGGCGGCAGCACGCTGCCCGCCGGCAGGCGGCCCTTGCCGATGCCATCACGGATGCTGTCGAAGATCGACTCGGCGCTATGCCCGGTGATTTTCATTTTGTCCTATGCCAAAATAATTCTTGTCCTGTGCCAGTGTATCCCACCCTGGCCATCCTGCATTGGAGGTGCCCGCATGCCCCTTGCCGCCGCCGACTGGCCCATCGCCCAGTCCGTTGAACAGATCGCCGCCAACCTGGTCACGGTGCGCCAACGCATCGCCGCTGCCTGCGCCCGCGTCGGCCGGGACCCGGCCAGCGTGCGCCTGCTGCCGGTCAGCAAGACCGTCGATGACGCCCGCATCCGCATGGCGGTGGCCGCCGGTTGCCGCGAGCTGGGCGAGAACAAGGTGCAGGAGGCGCAGCGCAAGGCCGAGACGATGGCCGATCTGGACGTGCACTGGTCGGTGATCGGGCATCTGCAGACCAACAAGGCGCGCTACGTGGCGCGCTTCGCCAGCGAGTTCCAGGCGCTTGACAGCCTGCGCGTGGCCGAAGCGCTGCAGCAGCGCCTGCAGCTGGAAGACCGCACGCTCGATGTGTTCGTACAGGTCAACACCTCCGCCGAACCCAGCAAGTACGGTTTGGAACCCGCTGCCGTCGAGGCCTTTGTGCAGCAGCTTCCAGCGTTCGACCGCCTGCACGTACGCGGCCTGATGACGCTGGCCATCTTCACCCCCGAGGTCGAGCGCGTGCGTGCCTGCTTCGTGCGCCTGCGCGAACTGCGCGACCAGCTGCAGCGCACTGCACCTCCCGGCATCGACCTGTCGCAGCTGTCGATGGGCATGTCCGGTGACTTCGAAGTGGCCATCGAGGAAGGTGCCACCGTGGTCCGCGTCGGGCAGGCCATCTTCGGCGCACGCGCCACCCCGGACAGTTTCTACTGGCCCAGCAATGGAGCCCTGGCATGAAGCACGCGGTCGTCCTGCAACACGTCGCCTTTGAAGACCTCGGCACCCTGCAGCCTCTGCTGATGGCACAGGGCTGGCAGCTGCAGGTGCTGCAAGCCGGTGTCGACGCCCTCGATCCGGCCGAAGCTGCCGACCTGCTGGTGGTGCTGGGCGGTCCGGTCAGCGTCAACGACGTTGATCTCTATCCCTTCCTCAATGACAGCATCGCGCTGCTGCAATGTCGGCTGCAGCAGCAGCGGCCCACGCTGGGCATCTGCCTGGGCGCGCAGCTGATGGCGCGTGCACTCGGTGCCGACGTCGCCGCCAGTGGCGGCAAGGAGATCGGCTTTTCGCCGCTGCTGCTCACCGATGACGGCCAGCGCTCGCCACTGCAGGCTCTGCAGGGCATTCCGGTACTGCATTGGCATGGCGAGGCGTTCGAACTCCCGGCGGGTGCACGCCGCCTGGCCAGCACGCCGGCCTGCCGCCATCAGGCCTTTGCCATCGGTAACCATGCGTTGGCACTGCAATGCCATCCGGAGCTGGACGCGCGCCAGTTCGAGCGCTGGCTGATCGGTCACACCCTGGAACTGGCGCAGGCCGGCATCGATCCGAACGACCTGCGCACGCAGGCGCGTCGCTATGGCGCGCCACTGGCCGCGGCCGCCACCGCGATGTTCGACCATTGGCTGCAGGACCTGCCGGAGCTACCGCGATGAACTACCGATTGCAGATCCACCGCGATGGCGCCTACTGGGGCCACTTCGACTGCAGCGGGCCTGATGCCCTGCAGCGCATGGACAGCATCGCCGCGCAGCTGCCTGCAGCCCAGGGCTTCCAGCTGAAACGGCAGAAAGGCATCAGCGAAGAGCGCATCCTGTCCAGCAATGCCGATGGCCTGCGCGTACTGGCTTCGCAGACCCAGTACCGCGACCTCTGACGATCGTCACGGTAGTGCCGGCCGCTGGCCGGCACCCGACGGGGAACAGATTTGCCGGCCAGCGGCCGGCACTACCCCGGCTGTTCGCCCGCATGCGAGGCTTGACCCATGCTGACCCTGCAACGCGGCCGCCACCACGCACTGCTCATCGCACCGCGCTGGCCCTCCACCCGCATCCAGCTGGAAGAAGAGGCACTGCAACGCCTGCTCGACGCGCAGGCATTGCTGCCCGCCGGGCTGGGCCTGCTCGTCACGCGCGGCTTCGAACCCAGCCACAGCTGGCTCGGCAGCTTCCGTCGTGGCGTGCGTTGGCTCGGCATCGCAGTGTTCCGCGCCTGCTATCCGCAGCGCCATGATGAAGTCGATGCCATCTTCGGCGCCAACGGCCACGACATCGATGGCCGTCATATCGATGTCTCAGTGGTGTTGCACGGCAAGCGGCTGCGGCTGCTGCCACTGGACGTGTTCACCCCGCCGCGCTGGCAACATCGTCGCACCGCCCGCCATGCCGAAGCGATCGCCCGGGTGAAGCGCAGCCTCCAGCACTGCGGTTTCGAGCTGCATCACAACCCCACCGAAGCCCTGCAGATCCACTGCGACTTTCGTCCGCGCTGACCTCGCAGTCGGCCACGCATGCCGCGCCTCGCGTCCATGGATGCAAATGATTCTCTTTTGCTGTAAGGTGTAGCCGCTGCCCTTGCCGCCGCAGGCTGTTCCCTTTCCCAGTTGTCGCCCGCCCCGTGTCCACGCCTGTCAAACCGACGGATGTCGCGCAACTGTGCGCGGCCCACTACCGGCCGCTGCACGCCCATGTCCGCCGTAAACTCCCGCAACGCAGCGACGCCGATGATGTCGTCCAGGAGACCTGGCTGCGCGTCGTCAGAATCGCCGCCAGTGGCCTGCTGAGCAATGGCCGCGCCTACCTGTACCGCGTCGCCCACAACCTGAGCCGCGGCACCCACGCTGCTGTTGGCCGGTCGCTGGCATGTACTGCGCGGTACTGGCATGCCGGGCTACCTGCCAGCGGGCACACCAGCGCTGGTGATCGCGCTCGCTTCAGTCGGTGCATCCGTCGATGCGACCGACGCCGACCTGCTATGGGTGCTGGACGATGAGTGAGCGCGGCCAACACTGGCAGGCGATCGCCATCAGCATCGGGCTTCACCTGTTGCCCCTGCTGCTGTTGGTGCACTGGGTGGCCGCGCCGCCATTGCCGACGCCGCCGGAGAAGGACGTGCGCATCAGCCTGCGCCTGCTGGCACCGGCAACGCCGCCTCAGCCACTGGAAGAACGCCAAGCCGACACCCCCAGCCAGGCGCAGCAGGCCCGCGCATCCCGACCCACGAAGTCGCCCCCTCCACCGAAACCCACCGCCGCACGCGAGGGCGAGGTAGCCGCCAGCGAACGCGGTGGCGCTGGCCGGCAAGCCCTGCCGGTCGCCCCGCCTGCGGCCGCGACCGATGCAAGTCCCGCACCGGCATCGGTCACGGCCGCGCCGCCCGCTCCCGACGCCCCACCGGCGGACTTCCAGGCCGGCGCCGCCAGCGACCAGTGGGAAGCCCGCCTGATGGCGCGGCTGGAGCGCTATCGCTACTACCCTGCTGCGGCCCGCGCACGGCGCCAGCAGGGCACTGCCTGGGTCAGGGCCAGCATCAATCGCGAGGGACGCCTGCTGGCCCTGCGGTTGGAGCAGTCCAGTGGCCAACCGATGCTTGACGGCGCCGCACTGCAGACCTTCCGCCGCGCGCAGCCACTACCGCCCATTCCCGATGAACTGAAGGCACCACAGGAACTGGTGGTGCCGGTGGAGTACTACCTGCGCTAGGCGTTGTGGAACTGTGCTGCAGTCTGCAACCTCAACCCAGGTTCAGGTCAAACACATCCGGCGCAACAGAGCAGTCCGCCGTGTGCAACGATCGCGAGGCCGGGCCGGCTCGGCCGCTCCACGCGAACGACAGCCGAGCATGGGCTCGGCTCTACAGGGGAACAGAACCTGGCCGGACGAGGCCCCGGCGCGAAAGAGGCAGGGCTACGTCCACGCCGGATCCGCAGTGAAATCGATGGTCAACCAGAACGTGCTGCCCCGCGCATCCAGCCGCACGGCGATCTCATCGCGCATCGCATCAACCTCGCCCACCGAGCCCAATGGCGTGCCGGGGTCTGCCAGCACATGGATCTCGATGAAGCGCATCCGCCCCATCTTCGCCACGTGGCTGGTGAAACCGGCATAGCCACGCTCGGACACGAACGCCTGCATCACCTGCTGCACGCGCCGGTCCAGGTCATCCGGCGCCACCTGCAGCACTTCGCGCATGGCCTTCCATGCACTGCGCGCCGGCACTGGCAGTACCGCCAGGCTGATCAACGCCAGCACGATCGAATCCAGGTACGGGACCCAGTGGTGCCACTTGCCGCCATGCAGGGCCAGGGCCAGCACGAAGGCCAGCACCACCGCCAGGCTCATCAACCCACCCAGCAACCAGCCTCTTACATCCAGCCACAACAGCGCCGAGCGCAGGTGCCGCGCACGCTGCGCGACGAACGTCGCCATTGCCAGGTTGCTGGCACTCAGCAGCGCCGCCCACCACAGCGCGGGCCCGAATTTCACCTCATGCCCGCCCGTGGTCAAGCCAATGACCGCGTTGGCCAGCGCATACACGCAGGCCAGCGACAGGATCACGCCGCCGAGTGCCTCGACCATCGGCTCCAGGTGCCAATAGCCGTACTGGAAGCGCGGGCTCTGCTCCCGCGCCACCAGCCGCAGTACCGACAACGACACCAGGGTCAAGGCAACGTCGACCAGGCTGTACACGCCGTCGAACAGGATCGCCTGCGATCCCACCAGCAGGCCACCGATGAAGCCGACCGCGCTCACCGCGATGGTCACCCCGATGGAGAACTTCAGGATGCGTTGCTCGCGCGCGGTATCCATCGCTCGCCGAAGGGCCGACCGTCGCCGGTCAGGCCTTCAGCACCTCCACCTTGTACGAGGTCACATCGCCATCGTGCTCGATGATGAGCCCGTGCACATCCGACTCGAAGCCCGGGAAGCGCGCATTCTGTTCACGGGCAATACGCAGAGACTGGATGATCGGTTCGTCGCTGTCGCCGAATCGCTCGCCCGGCATGATGGTCGGAATGCCCGGCGGATACGGCACCAGCATGGTCGCCGCGACGCGACCACTGAGCTGCTCGATGTCGACCCGCTCGATCTCGCCCTTCACCAGGTGGTTGTAGGCATCGGCCGGGGTCATCACCGGCGTCGGCAGATCCACGTACATCTCGCGCATCACCTTGGCGACCTCGAATTCCTGGTTGAACGCGTGCAATGCATCGCACAGGTCACGCAGTCCCCAGCCAGCGTAGGCAATCGGATAGTCCGCCGCCAGCGTCGGCAATGCCTGGCTCAGCGGCGCGTTGCAGTCGTACAGCTCCTTGAAGGCCATCAGCTCGGTGACCAGCGTGCTCCACTTGCCCTTGGTGATGCCCATCGAGAACAGGAACAGTACCGAATACAGGTTGGTCTTCTCCACAGTGATGCCGCGGCCCCACAGGAACTTGCTCAGCACCGCCGCCGGAATGCCCAGCGTGCCCATGCTGCCGTCCATCGTCAGGCCTGGGGTCAGCAGGGTCACTTTGATCGGGTCGATCAGCACGTAGTCATCGACCAGATTCTCGAAGCCGTGCCAGTGCGCGTCCGGCTGCAGGTACCACTCCTCGCGCTTGGCCACCAGCGGCGCCGGCGTATCGCCCTTGTCCAGGCTGCGCTCGACCTTGGTCGGCTGCCACACACTGAACCACCAGTCGTCGCGCCCGAGGTCGTCACGCACGTGCAGCATCGCGCGGCGGAAGGCGATCGCCTCGTCATGCATTTCCTGCACCAGCGAACGGCCGGCCTCGCCCTCCATCATCTTCGAGGCCACGTCACAGGCCGCGATCACCCCATAATGCGGGCTGGTCGAGGTGTGCATCATGAACGACTCGTTGAAGCGCTCGGCATCCAGGTCGCGCTGCGCCGAGTTGCGTACGTGGATCATCGACGCCTGCGAGAACGCGGCCAGCAACTTGTGGGTGGAATGCGTGGTGAAGATGATCGCATCCTGCTCGCGCGGCTTGCCCTTGGCCATGCCGTAGTGGTTCTCATAGAACGGATGGAACGCGGCGTAGGCGTACCAGGCTTCGTCGAAGTGCAGGAAGTCGACCGCGCTGCCGATTTCGTCGGCGATCTTCTCGGCGTTGTAGCACAGGCCGTCGTAGGTCGAGTTGGTCACCACCGCAATGCGCGGCTTGGAACCGGCCTTGTAGGCCTGGCTGGCCAGCGGGTTGACGGCGATGCGCTGCTGCAGCGATTCCGGTGTGAACTGATCCAGGCTGATCGGGCCGATGATGCCGTGTGCGTTGCGGCTTGGGGTGAAGTACACCGGAACCGCGCCGGTCATGATCAGCGCGTGCAGCAGCGACTTGTGGCAGTTGCGGTCGACGAACACCACGTCGCCGCGGGCCACCGTGCCATGCCAGACGATCTTGTTGGCGGTGGAGGTGCCATTCGTGACGAAGAAGGTATGGTCGGCACCGAAGTTGCGCGCCGCCTCTTCCTCGGCATCCTTGATCGGGCCGGTGTGATCCAGCAGTGAGCCCAGCTCCGGCACCGAGATCGACAGATCGCTGCGCAGGGTGTTCTCGCCGTAGAACTGGTGGAACGCACGGCCGACCGGCGACTTGGTGAATGCCACGCCGCCTGCATGGCCCGGCGTATGCCAGGAGTAGTTCGACTCTGCCGCATGATGGATCAGCGCCTTGAAGAACGGCGGCAAGAGATTCTTCATGTAGTCTTCGGCCGCGCGCATCACCTGCCGCGAGATGAAGCTCTTGGTGTCTTCAAACAGGAAGATGAAGCCGTGGATGTACTTGAGCAGCTTGCTCGGCACCTTTTCGATGGTGCGGCGCTCGCCGTACAGGAACACCGGCAGGTTGGCGCGGCGCGCACTCTGCTCGCGCAGGAAGGCGGTGAGGCGTTGGAACTCGCCATCCACCTCTTCGCTGCCATCGATCGAGATCAGCACCGCCGAGGCCGCCACGTAGGTACGGGCTCCGGCACGCGCATCATCCAGGTTCAGCCCGCACAGCACCCGCTGGTCGTTGCTGCGCAGCTCTTCCACCAGGGCGCGGATCAGGATGCCGCCGATGCGCGGCGACTCGTAGTCGTTGTCAATGACAATGACCGGGTAGTCCAGGGACTTGAAGTACACGTTGATTCTCCTTGTCGAACTCAGGAACGCTGGGCGCCGGCGCTGATGGCCGATGCCTCGCGGGCGCGCTGCCGCTGCTGACGGCGCTCCTCGCTGAAGAAGGGATAGAACACGGTGATGAACAGCACGAACAGGAAGGCGTACTGCACGATGGTTCCCGACGAGCCGTAGATCGCCCACAGGCAGTACACGACGGTCAGGCTGGTGAGGGTCCAGAACGCACCGGTATGGACCAAGGTGTGCGAACGCTCGACCACGAAGTAGCAGGCCACGCACGAGTAGATGTAGGGCAGCAGGGTCAGCACCACGGCCGCCGACGTGATCACGTCGAACTGGGCCGACGCGGTTTCCGAGGTGGACGTCACCAGCACCGCCAGGGTCATCAGCACCGCCACGATCAGCACGCCCTTGACCGGCACGTCGTCCTTGTTGGTCTTGCTGAAGATGCTCGGGAACAGGCCATCATCCGAGGCCGCCTTGGCACTCTGCGCGGTCAGCAGGATCCAGCCACCCAGCGAACCGGCGGCGCCGATGAAGGCGCACAGGCTGACCAGCGCGCCGCCCCAGCCGCCGACCGCCTTGGCCGCCGCCAGCGCGAACGGCGCGTCGGAGGTCTGCAGCTCGCCATTGGGCACCATGCCCATGATCACTGAGGAACTGGCGATGTAGGCGATGGCAGCCAGGAACACACCGGCCAGAGTGGCACGGGCCACGTTCTTCTCCGGGTTCTCGACCACGCCAGCCGTGACCGAAGCCGATTCGACACCGATGAAAGCCCACAGGGTCAGTGCCGCGGCACTGGAGATCGCACCGAAGTTGGACTCACCGGACACGTTGTAGGCGCCCTTGAAAATGTCGGCATCGAAGAAGAACCAGCCGAAAATGGCGATGCCCAGGATCGGCACCAGCGCGAAACTGGTGGTGACCGTCTGCACACGGCTGACGAAGGCCGGGCCGATCACGTTGGCAAAGCTCAGCGCCCACACCAGGATCAGCACCGCGATGCAGCGCACCAGCGGCTCGGACAGGATCGGGAAGAAGTAGCTGAAGTAGCCCACCGCGGCGATCGGTATGGCAACGTTGCCGATCCAGTTGGCGAACCAGTAAATGGTATTGGTCTGGAAGCCCATGTAAGGCCCGAACCAGTCACGCGCATAGGCATACGGACCGCCCGCCTTCGGCGCCAGCTTGCCCAGCTTGGCGAATACGAAGGCCAGCAACAGCGCACCGGCCGTGGTGATCAGCCAGCCCCAGATCGATGCGGTACCGATCTTGGCCAGGCTGGACGGCAACAGGAACACGCCTGAGCCCATCATGTTGCCAGCGACGAGGAAGGTGGCTCCGACCACCCCGATTTTCTTTGCTTCTGCCATGACAATCTCCTGTACTGGCATGAGCCCGGTGCGGCCGGGCGTGGGGACGGTTGCGCTGGCGTAACGCCGCTGGCGCTTACTTGATGAAGTTGTATTGCAGGCTGCCCTGCACCCGGACCGTGTCGCCGCGCGCGCCGCCCTGCTGTTCCAGGCGGCCGTACAGCAGCTCCATGCCCATCGTCCACGACGGCGCCGGGCTCCAGATCAGGTTGAACACGCCGTATCGGCTCTGCCGGAAGGCGTCGGCAGCGAGTGCCGCGTTCCGCTCCAAGGTCAGCTGGCCGAAGATCAGGTTCGAACGCCATAGCTCGGACCAGTAATGCGTGTAGCCGACGAAGCCGCCGTGCAGGTCCAGCGCGTCGAGACGGCCATCGGCACCGACCACCGCGTCCAGCCCGGAGCCGGTCAGGTCCGCGGTGTAGCGGCTGAGGCCGCGCCCGCCGAGCGCGCCGAACAGCAACAGATCGCGCTCGCCTACCGATGCCGAGCCACTGAACTGCAGGCCGCCGGCCATGCGCCGGTCGCGCTCGCCCTCACCGTCATAGGCCAGGCTGCGCGCCACCGCGCCCAGCTGAAGATGGCCCCAGTCACGCTCCATGCGTGCGGTCACGGTCACATCCGGCAGCCGGTTCACTGCGGCCCGTTCATCACTGGCACCGGCCAGTTCGGTCTTGGGGTCTTCGGCGGCCAGCGTCAGGGTGTTGCCCTTGCCCATCGCGAAGCTGTGGTGGATGCCGGCCACCAGCAGATAGCCGGCGCCGCCGGGACCGGCGAAGTCGAGCGTGTCGGGCAGGCTGTCCGGGTCCATGAAACTGGAGTAACCGTAGCCGGCATAGGTATTGCCAAGCTGGCCATACGCGTGGCGCAGGCGGAACGCGTAGCCATCGCTGCTGCCGAAGAAATCATTCTCCAGGTAGAAGCGCAGGTTGCCGTGCGTGGTCGGGCGCCGCGCCTCGAAGCTGAAGCGGGTCTGCTTGGCGTGGATGTTGAAATTGGAAACATCGCGATGGCTGCCGCCCACCGGCATCGACGAAGGGATGAACTGATCCTCGTCACCGGCCGCACGCGAATCTGCAATCGCATCGAGCTTGGCATAGCCGCCAATGCGGATCACCGTGTCAGTACCTGGAATGGCAAAGAAGCCCTTCAGATCCGGGTCGGTCGGCCCAGCAGCGCTGTCGGGACGCGAGGCCGCCGTTGAGGGATCGGCCACCGATTCGCGCTGCGGCAGCACCGGTTGCGCCACACCCGGCACCTGGGTGGGATGCAGCAGGTTGGCGCTGCTGCCAGGTGGTGTCACCGGCGCCGCTACCTGCGCAGCGGCCGCGACAGCGCCCTCGCGTTGTTCGAGCTGATCCAGGCGCTTCTGCATGCCCTCCAATGCCTGCCGCATGGCAGCGATTTCCTGGCGCAATGCGTGCGCATCCTCCTGGCCATTCTGCTGCGCAGATGCTGGCGTGACCGCCAGCGCGGTCAGGCAGGCCAGACTCAGTACCGCAAAGCGCATTGCATCCTCCCTGGACGAACATTCGCAGCGCACTGACGGCGCGCGCGCAGGCGCAGCTCCGACGTTGCGTTGCCGTTGCTGGAAATGCGGGTACTGCGTCGACGACACCGGCCAGCCTGCGCGTGGCAGGCAACAGGACGATGACACTGCCCCGCCCGTACCGATATCGACGCCATCAGGGCCGCACTGGCGGAGAGGTGGCGACCGCAGCAGTCTGGGTAACAACCAAGGAGTGAGAACGTCGTGAATGGCTGTGCCGACTGCCCCGGTTCAGGGCGTGTCAGGCGCGGCATCCCTGGCGCGTTGACGCTGTATTCCATGCGTCACAGGCTAATCCGCCTGTCGTTTTTGGCCTTGATTGGAATCAAGGCGCGATGCTTGATGTCAGTCACGATTCAGACGTGACGACGAACAGGAGGTGCGCAGCCTGCATCACCCGCACAGGTGACGAAAAGCAACAGGCCCGCATGCTGCCATGTGGGCCTGTGGTGTCGCATCACGGCGTGGGTGCCGGTCAGCGCGGGCCCAGCACCGTCTGCAGGTCAGCGCCCTGTGGCAGGCCGGCGCGACGCTGCACCTGGCCCTGTGCATCCTGGAACAGGATGCCCGGCGTGCCCTGGAAGCCCATTTCAATCATCAGCACCTGGTTGGCATCGAGCTTGCCGGCGATCTCGCGGCTGATGCTCGGCAGGGCCTTGATTCCACCACGGTCGAACTGGTGTTCGTTTTCCAGCAAGGCCGCACTCGGGTCACGCGCAGACAGGATGGCCGCAGCCTTGGCCGGGCTGTCCTCACGAATCACGCCGACCATGATGTGGCGCAACTGCACCTTGCCGGCGTCGACCCACGGACGCGCTGCTTCCCAGAACTTGTGGCAGTACGGGCAGTTGGCATCACTGAAGGTATAGACCACGCGCGGCGCATCGGCCTTGCCGTCACGCACCCAGGCACTGGCCTCCAGCTTGGTCCACATCCTGGCCGACATCGGTGCTGAAACCAGCTTCTCCACCGCCTCGGCGGCCACGTCGTTGCCCTCGGCATCGAACAGGCTGCCTACCAGCACATGCTTGCCGTCGGCGGTGACATAGGCTGCGGCCGGTTGCTGCCCACCCACCACGCCAGCGAATCCACGCAGGCCACCCGGTGCATCGAACTCGGCAACGACTTCAAAACCGTGCTTCTCGATGCCTTTCAGCACTGCGGGGCGCTCGCCCTTGGCCGCTGGGGCCTGAGCGCTCGCTGCCGGCGCTGCCGTTGCCTTGCCTGGCGGGGTCTGGGCCTGACTGCAGGCGGCCAATGCCAGCATGACCGGCAGCAACAGCACCGCCGAAGCGATGCGCAGGGAAGTCGACAACATGGGAACTCCGTAGTGAGATGCCCGCGCAGGCTACCGCAGCCGGCGCAGTTTGTGTTCAAGACCCGCCGCCGTCAGTTCGCCAAGGTGCAGTTCACGCAGGCGGCCTTCGGCGTCGAAGAACAGCGTCGACGGATAGGCCTGTACACCCAGCACGGTTGACGCCGAGGCGGTATCGTCCAGCAATACATTGCCCAGCCGGAGCTGTTCGGATGCGATGAAACCCTTCACTTCGTCCAGAGTTTCTCCCTGGTTGAGGAACACGAACTGCACGTCAGTGTGGGTCCGCTGTGCGGATGCCAGTACCGGCATCTCGCGACGGCAGGGACCACACCAGCTGGCCCAGAGATTCAGCACCACCGGTTTGCCACGGAACTGCTGCAGGTCGATCCTGCGCCCCTGCAGATCGGCCACCTGGACCGCCGGCAGCGGCATCCGCTGCTCCTGCCATGTTGCCAGCAGGTGGCTGCCCGCCGCCCACAGCACCACGCCCACCAGGGCTCCCGCCAGCACCGGCGCACGCAACGCGCGCCACAGCCGCAGCCGCCAGGTGCCCCACGCCAGGCCCGCAACCAGCACGACGGCAAGGTGATACCCACCGTCGGCGATCTGCAGGATGCTCCAGGGGGCCTCACGGTAGAGCGCGAAGTTCAAGGCCACGAAGCTGATGCGTCCACACAGCAGGCCGATCAGCAACATGTCCAGGACCAGGCTGGCCGCGGAAGGCACTGCCATCCCGTCCTTCGGCCGCGGCCACAGGTGGGCCACCGCCATGGCCATAAGCACGCACATCAGGATCAGCACCACCGGCATCGGCACCGGTCCAACACTCGACATCAACCCACCTGTCACATCATCTCGTTGCCTGCATGGTCAAAGCGTCGCGCCCAGGTTGCAAGTGCGACGCCCACCGCAGGCTTCAGGCCGCGCTGCGCGGCATCTGCATGCCAGGCGCCGGTTGCAGCCCGCGCAGGCTGCCCGCCACCGACGACAACAGCGGTCGTTCGCGCCGATTGTTGTTGACCTGCCGGCGATAATTGGCCGGCGTCATTCCGACAATGCGCAGGAACAGGCGGCGGAATGCGCTCTGGTCTGCATAGCCCACGCCCCAGGCCACTTCATCGATACCCGCCCCCTGCTGCAGCAATGTCTGCGCCTTGGCGATACGCAACCGCTGGCAATACTCGATCGGACGCAGGCCGGTGGCCTTCAGGAAGCGCCGCTGCAGAGTCCGCGGTTCCAGTCCGGAAACCTCGCAGATCGCTCCGAGCGTGGCCCCACGCGCAGCGGTGGTATGCAGCCAGCGTTGCGCCTTCAGTACGTCGCGATCGCCGTGGGCGAAGTTGGCACTGAAACGCTCCAGATCCTGCTGGATCGCCGCTGGCACCGTGATCCCCAGCTGCTGCGCCACGGAGCTCGCCACGCCCTGACCGTGCAGCCGGTACAGCAGGCGCAGGGCGAGGAAGCGCCAGGCCTGGGAACCGGCCACCGTCAGCAGGTCACCGTCGTCGACCAGCGCACGCTCACTGGGCACCCAGCTGGCCGACGGTCCCTGCAGGCCCGGATGACGCCCGAGGTCCGGCCCACTGACGGTGCGGCCGGCAAGCAGACCCGCGCGTGCCAGCATGCTGACACCATCGCTGGCAGCTGCCAGCAGACTGCCGCCATCGTAATGCGCGCGCAGCCAATCCAGCAGGACCTCATCGGCGCGCAGGCAGACGCCTTGACTGATCTGGCCAGGCACGGCGATCACGGCGGGAATGTCCGCCTCGAGCATCTCCGCGCCGGCAATGCGATGCACGCCGGTCTGGCTGGCTGGCACGACCCAGCGGGTCACCAGGACACGCTTGAACGGGCGACGCTGCTGCTGGGCAAGCCGGTTGGCGACGTGTGCCATTTCGGTCAGCACCGAGGCCGCCGACGGGTCCCCTCCCGGGTACTCGACCACCGCGACCTCTACGAATCCCTCGTTCCTGAATCCTTCCACAGAGCATCTCCTCGGTTCGTTGCAGGCCATCCAGCGGCCGGTTCAGGCGCAGGGTAGGAACTGCCACGACGGCGGGGCTATGAAGAAAGTTGCAAAGTGCGCTGAATGCGCCGTCAGCGACGGGAGCTTGACCCTGGACCTTACTCCAGGCTTCAGAATGACCGGCAGCATCCGCAGGAATCCGCCATGAACATTGGTCAACTGGCGCGCCAGGCCGGCGTACCGATCGATACCGTGCGCTACTACGAGCGCCAGCAGTTGCTGCCCACCGCGGCACGCTCGGCCGGGGGCTATCGCATCTTCGGTGAGCAGGACCTGCGCCGGCTGCGCTTCATCCGCCGCGCCAAGACGCTGGGCTTCAGCCTGGAACAAATCGCCGAACTGCTGGCACTCAGTGATGGCCATCCGCAGGACATGGGCAGCGTGCGCAACGCGGCGCAAGCCCGACTGCAGGACATCGCGCAGCGCATGGCTGAACTGCAACGCATGCACAGCGCGCTCTCGCAGCTGGTCGACGCCTGCCCCGGCCACGGCACCCTGGATCAGTGCCCAATCCTGGCGGCGCTGACCGACGGCGCCGACTGAGTACGTGTGATCGTCATTCCCTTCGCAACGCGCGTGAAGAAAAGTGCAACAAATGCTTGCCAACCCTCTGGGGCAAGGCTATTATTTCGCTCCTCAGCGACGTGGGGCCATAGCTCAGCTGGGAGAGCGCCTGCATGGCATGCAGGAGGTCAGCGGTTCGATCCCGCTTGGCTCCACCAATCTTTCGGCATTAGGCCGTCGAAAGGTCGCTAAAGAACATTGATGAGAATTGCGTCCCCATCGTCTAGAGGCCTAGGACATCACCCTTTCACGGTGGCGACCGGGGTTCGAATCCCCGTGGGGACGCCACTCATCACGAACAACGAGGACCCGGCCGATAACCGGGTCTTTTTTGTTCACCGCCTACCGGCATTCAGGTTGTGGCGTTGCGGTTCCCCTGCCCTTGGTGGCAAAGGTTGAACCGGGACGAAAAAAGTTCGAAAAAAGCTTCCACAAACGTGAACACGCAGGTATAATAGGCGGCTCGGTAACACGGGGCCATAGCTCAGCTGGGAGAGCGCCTGCATGGCATGCAGGAGGTCAGCGGTTCGATCCCGCTTGGCTCCACCACTTTCGACATTAGGCCGTCGAAAGTTCTACAACTTGAAGTTTTTCGTGCGTCCCCATCGTCTAGAGGCCTAGGACATCACCCTTTCACGGTGGCGACCGGGGTTCGAATCCCCGTGGGGACGCCAGTTTCAAAACGGACTCTGCTCCCGGCAGATATCCGGAGTTTCATGGGGCCATAGCTCAGCTGGGAGAGCGCCTGCATGGCATGCAGGAGGTCAGCGGTTCGATCCCGCTTGGCTCCACCACTTCGACATTAGGCCGTCGAAGGATCTACAACTTGAAGTTTTCGTGCGTCCCCATCGTCTAGAGGCCTAGGACATCACCCTTTCACGGTGGCGACCGGGGTTCGAATCCCCGTGGGGACGCCAATTCTTGAAAACCCCGGCTTCGGCCGGGGTTTTTCTTTGCCCGCGATCTGCCATCAAACCTCCCTGTCCGTGGATGGCTTCACCCCGCCCATGGCTCAGAACCGCCGATACATCCCGATCGATGCCGGCGCAGTCGGTGCGAAACCAAACTGCGCATACAACCGATGCGCCTCGCCATCGGCCAGCAGGCTGACGTACGCCGACGGCGGCAGGTTGGCCTGCATCCAGCCGTCCAGCCGCCGCATCACCTCCTTGCCCAGGCCCTGCCCCTGCAATCGCGGCAGCACCGCGATATCACAGACCTGCAGGTGGCAGCCGCCATCGCCGACGATACGGCCCATCGCCACCAGTTCAGCGCCCTGGTAGGCACATACGCCGAACAACGTATTGGGCAGCGCGCGGGCGGCTGCTTCGCGGGACTTGGCGCTGAGGCCTGCGAGCACGCGCAACTGGCAGTAGTCCTCGACCGTGGGTACGGCTTCGCGGAACTGGCAGGTGATGGAACCATTCATGCGGCATCTCCGGATGGGTCGGGCTATCCTGCCGCATCCACGTCGCAGCCGCTGCGACCCAGGCCCCCAGAGTCCCATGTGCTATTCCGCCTTGATCCGCGCTGACTACGCCAAGCTGGTACGCGAGTTCGGCGCCATCCTGTCACTGGAGGAGTTCGCCGAACTGTACGCACACGATCCGGGCAAGAAACGGCCGAAGACCCCGAAGGCGATGGATGACGGATTCGCCGGTGCGCGTACCGAACAGGGCCGGGACATCGTGGCGAAGATCCAGCAATGGCATGCGCAGGAGCAACAGGCCCTGGAGGCCGAACTGGCCCGGCAATGCGAACGACGCGATATTGCCCATGCCACGCTGGCCACTCGGCCCACGCAGAAAGCGCGCAACGACCTTCGCGTGGCCGGCAACCGCATCGAGCGCGCACAGGCCCGGCTGGAAGACCTGCATCGGGTGCAGCTGCTGCCGCGTGACAACCGCATTTTCCCCGGCACCTACGCACCGGTGATGGTCAGCGAGAACGGCCAGCGCGTGATCAAGCCGATGCGCTACCAGTGCCGGCTGCCGGACAAGCCGGCGCGCAACGACGTGCTTTACCCCGGCACCTACAATGCGCGGCGCGACAGCCTGGAAGGTTACTGGCGGGGTGCGTTCGGACTGCGCCACGGCGTGGTGGTGGTACAGGCGTTCTACGAGCACGTGCCCCGCCACGCCATCGCCGGCCGCACCCTCGGTGCCGACGAAAAGGAACAGGACGTGGTGCTCGAATTCCGTCCCGATCCGCCCCGCGACCTGCTGCTGGCCTGCCTCTGGGCAGAATGGGAAGGACCGGAAGGCCGCCTGCTGTCGTTTGCCACGATCACCGACGCACCGCCCAGCGACGTCGCCGCTGCCGGGCATGACCGCGGGGTAGTGCCGATCCGCAAGGAACACCTCGACGCCTGGCTCAACCCCGAACCGGATGACCTGGCGCGCCAGTACCGCATCCTCGATGACCGCGAGGAGATCCGTTACGTGTACGAGGAAGCGGGCTGAGCGCCGGACGCAATTGAAAAACCCCGCCTGGGCGGGGTTCCTGGATCAGGGGTTGCCGCCGAACTTCGCAGACGCGAGCATTCAGCCGTCGGCAGTATCCCCCTGCTGCTCCGTGGCGGACGGCTCAGGCCTTGACGCTGGAGCGACCCACCGCACGCGCCAGCGCGCGTGACAGATCAGCCGACAGGTACGGCTTGACCAGCAGCAGGCCGGCCAACATCGGCGCCGGCAGCTGCTCGGCCAGCATCCCGGTGGCCAGCACGAACGGAATGCCGCGCGCCGAAAGCGCTGCAGCCACCGGCTCACTAGTCTCGTTGCGGGCCAGGCGGTAATCCAGCAGGGCCACGTCAGGAGTGCTCTGCTCCAGCAGCCGCAGGGCCTCGGACACACTCGCTGCGAGGCCAACCACGACCGCACCGGCATGCACCAGCTGCATCTGCAGCAGGGCCGCGCTCATTTCGTCGTTCTCGACCACCAGCACCCTCAGGTCCTGCAACACTGTCATCGGCTACCGCTCCTGGAGGCAATTGCACGCTGGGAGTATAGCTATCAAGGGGCCAATGCCGACAGAAACCGCCCTCATAGGCCCTCCTACTATGCATCGCCTGCCGACCTCGGTTACACTCGCACGCTGCCTGCCGGTGTGGCGGAATGGTATACGCAGCTGACTCAAAATCAGCCGGGGGTGACCCCATGAAGGTTCGAGTCCTTTCACCGGCACCACTGCATCAAAGGCCAGGTCCATGACCTGGCCTTTTGCATTTCCTGGACTCGAGCGCACGACACTGGCAAGCATGCCCCAGCATGCCCTGCCCGCGCGGCTGCCCCTCCTGCGGGCGTCCGACGCCGTCGCCCGGTCCCACTACTTCTCGCTGCCGGGCGTGACCGAGCACACCAGCTGGGGCGACGTTTCCGAACGGGCGATGGCGCTGCAGATCGCCCGCTATCTGGCTGATGCATCCGATCAGCGCCGGGCGCTGGGGACGCCAACAACCTGCAGGTGGTCGCCGCGATCCTCGACGGCTGCCCGCAACGTGGTGATGACCTGCTGGCCCGCGACGGCGGCGAGGAATTCATCGCCGCCCTGCGAGCGCCTGCGCGCCGCCGTGGAAGCCGCCGCCCTGCCCGCCGCTGAGGCCCATGTGACCATCAGCATCGGCGTAGCCTGGCAGGCTGCGCATGAGCAGGCCGACCCACGAGGCCGGGGAACAACACTCCGACCGCCGGGCCTAGACCGCGCGCAGCACCGCCGCGCCATGCAGGTGCCCCGCCCCACCCTGCACGCGGAAGCTGGCCACGGTCTGCAGAAGCTGCGCTGACTGCTCCTCCATGCTGCGCGCCGCGGCCGAGGCTTCCTCGACCAGCGCAGCGTTCTGCTGGGTGCCCTGGTCGATAAGATCGACAGCGTGGTTCATCTGCTGGATGTCGTCGCTCTGCTGCTGTGCGGCCGTGCTGATCTCGGACATCAGGTCACTGACCCGGCGCACGTTGAGCACGATCTCGTCCATGGTGCGGCCGGCGCTCTCAACCTGCGCGGTGCCGGCACCGACATTGGCCACCGACGCATCGATCAGCTGCTTGATCTCCTTGGCGGCACTGGCCGAGCGCTGCGACAGTTCGCGGATCTCGGTGGCGACCACGGCGAAGCCACGCCCGTGTTCGCCCGCACGCGCCGCCTCCACCGCCGCGTTCAGCGCAAGGATGTTGGTCTGGAAAGCGATGCCGTCGATCACGCCGATGATGTCGACGATGCGCCGCGAGGATGCGTTGATCACCGCCATGGTCTCGACCACTTCGTGCACCACGTTGCCGCCACGCGCAGCGACATCGGCAGCCCCACCGGCCAGCTGACTGGCCTGCCGTGCGTTGCTCGCGGTGCGCTGCACGGTCTCGGCCAGGCCCTTCATCGACACGGCGGTCTCCTCAAGCGACGCTGCCTGCTGCTCGGTGCGCTGCGACAGATCGCTGTTGCCCTGCGCGATCTCGGTGGCACCGACGGCGATGGTGTCGGCGGCGAACTTGATCTGGCCGATGATCGCAGCCATCGCCTCGACCAGCGAATTCACGCCTTCGCACAGCTCGGCGATCGGCCCGTGCTTGTCGGCGGTGGCCACGCGCCGGGTCAGGTCGCCCTCCTTCGCGGCCGCCACCACTTCACGGGTCTGCGCCACGGCGCGCTGCATGGCCTGGTTCTCATGCACCTGCGCGGTGATGTCGGTGGCGTACTTGACGACCTTGAACGGCTTTCCATTGAGATCCAGGATCGGGTTGTAGGACGCCTGGATCCAGACCTCGCGCCCGCCCTTGCCGAGGCGCCGGTACTGGCCGGCATCGTATTCGCCACGGCCGAGCTTCTCCCAGAACTGGCGATACTCGGCACTGCCACGATACTCGGGCTCGACGAACAGCGAGTGGTGCTGGCCACGCACGTCGTCCAGGCTGTAGCCGGTGGCGGCCAGGAAGTTGTCGTTGGCCGAAAGGATGCGACCGTCCATGCCGAACTCGATCACCGCCTGCGACTTGTCGATCGCCGCCAGCTGCCCGGCCGAGTCGGCCGCCTGCAGCTTCTGCGCGGTGATGTCGGTGGCGAACTTGACCACCTTGTAAGGCCGCCCCTGCCGCTCCAGCACCGGGTTGTACGAGGCCTGGATCCAGATCTCGCGCTGGCCCTTGCCGAAGCGCCGGTACTGGCCAGCGTCATATTCGCCACGCCCCAGCCGCGCCCAGAAGTCGCGGTACTCGGCGCTGCGCGCCTGCTCGGGATCGACGAACAGGGAATGATGCTTTCCCTGGATCTCCTCCAGCCGGTAGCCCATCGCCTGCAGGAAGTTGTCATTGGCCTGCAGGATGGTGCCATCGAGGGCGAACTCGATGACCGCCTGAACCCGGTGCAGCGCCGCGACCTGGGCTTCCAGCTCGGCACGGCCGTCGGACACGGCCTCCGCGCCGGTGCGGTGCTGGGGCGCCAGCGCGCCCAGCAGGGCACGCCACGGCGACCAACGGGTATGCAGCTCGGCCGGTGCCTGCGCGCCCGCCGTGAAGCCTGGAATGAGCATTGTCTGATCCTCGGTGTCCGGTAAGCGGTTGCGACCCGACGGGCGGGATGCCCGGCGGCAACTTCAGGTGCCAGGGACTACAGGTGCCGACCGGCACCTCTCGAGCGACTGCCACGAACGTCTGCTGCGGGTGCGATCGGCATCTGGGAGCGGCGGAACACACAGCGCGGGCCGACCATCGGGGACGGCCTGGGGTCCTGCGGCGGGTGACTGGAGCGGGATCCAGAGGGAGTATCGGCGAGGCGATCGGTGGCTTTAGCCGGATTACGCGACGTCCGTCGCAACTTCAGATGCGGCTGCAGGGACGCGGTAGACAATCGCGATGTACTTCACATTCTGCTCACGCTCGGCGGGGCAAGGGTTGTCGTCACGGAACATATCGCGCGTTGCCGCCGTCACTGAGCATAGCCTTGCCCGGCACGCCGATGCAGTTCAAGCCCAAAAGGTTTGCATGACCAACGGGCGATTCCATGGCAGGTGAAAATGGCCAGCATGCAGCGAACCGCAGGACGCTCACTGACACGGAGATCGCATGTTCCCACGCTTGGCCAGCTTCCTGATCCTGGGCCTGTGCAGTACCGGCGCCCTCGCTGCCGATGCCACCTATCGGCCCGCCTTCCAGCCGGACCAGCTGAAGGGGCCGCCTGCAGGGCGACCGAACGAGGTGCTGGTACTGGGCACCGCCCACCTGTCCGGCCTGCCAAAGTCCTTCCAGCCCGCCTTGCTTGAACCGTTGCTGCAGCGACTGGTCGCCTGGAAGCCCGGGCTGATCGCCACCGAAGACCTGTCCGGCCTCCAGTGCGATTCCATGCGTCGCTACCCGGAACGCTATGCGGAGAGCGTGGCCACCTACTGCTTCGACACCACCGCTGCGCAGGCTGCCACGGGCCTGGACGTGCCTTCAGCGAACGCCCAGGCCGAGCGCCTGCTTGCGACATGGCCGGACGAGCCGACGCCCGCCCAGCGTCGTCGGCTCGCCGCATTGTTCCTGGCTGCGGGCGAACGCGGCTCGGCGCAGGTGCAATGGCTGCGCCTGCCTGCGTCCGAGCGCAAAGCCGGCGATGGGCTGACGCCGGCCCTGGTCGAGATCCTCGGCAAAGGCCTGGTCCGCCGCAATGAAACCAGCCTGATCGCCGCCGTCGTTGCCGCCCGCCTCGGGCATGAACGGCTGTGGGCCGTGGACGACCACACGGCCGATTCTCCCACACCGGCAGAGGATAAGGCGGCGGCCAGTGCAGCCATCACCGGTGCCTGGAACAATACGTACTTGCGGGCGCGACGGGAGGCCGATGAACGCCTCGTGGCCAATCTGGACAAGCCCGGCGGCGTCATGGCGCTGTATCGGGATTACAACAGCCCCGCGGCAGCGATGGCAGCGTACCAGAGCGACTTCGGCGCGACGCTCGTCGAGCCGTCCTCCAAGGCGTTCGGCCGGATGTATGTCGGTTACTGGGAAACCCGCAACCTGCGCATGGTCGCCAACGTCCGCGACGTGCTGGGCCTGCACCCTGGCAGCCGAATGCTGGCCATCGTCGGTGCCTCGCACAAGGGCTACTACGAGGCCTACCTCAATCAGATGCACGACGTGCAGCTGGTCAGTACGGACACGGTATTGCGTTGACCAGGATAGGTGCACGCGATGCGCTGGCACTATCCTGCAAGGCCCGTCTGCAGGTGCCGACATGCTGAAAGTGATCGCCGAGGATTTCATCCATCCCGATGCGGTGGACACCGTGCTTCCCCTGTACCGCGAGCTGGTCGCATGCACGCGGCGAGAGCCGCTCTGCCTCGGCTATGAACTGTTCGTCGACCAGAAGGACCCCGGGCATTTCGTCTTCATCGAGCAATGGCCGGACCGCGACGCTCTGGATATCCATTGCGCCAGCGAGCACTTCCAGCGTCTGGTGCCTCAGATCAACGCGTTCCAGCGCGCACCGTGCCGGGTCCTGCTGATGGACGCGGCACGGGTGTAGTGCCGGAAGCGAGACGCCCGCCGTCGCCGCGGCCATGCCGCCACAGCAACACGCAGGCCGCAACCGTGCAGGCCAGGCTCAGGACCAGCAGCGCGACCGCGCCTTGCTGCAATACGGGCAACAACGCCTGCGCGTACGGGTCGCCGCGCAGCTGTTCGGCGCGCAGGCAGGTGGCCAGCGCCAGGCACCAGCCGACCAGCGCCGGGATGAACATGCGTACCGCAACCGGGTTCCAGGCATTCATGGGTTCACCTGCTTCAGGGGAGATGCGCACAGTATTCGCGCGCGTCCTCTCACAGACTGAGATCAGTCCTGGGCGGCATCGGCATCGTCGCCTGGAAGCTCCGACAGCTCGCCCTGCACCTGCACGTTGTTGCGCCCCAGCGCCTTGGCCCGGTAGCACTGTGCATCGGCAGCGGCCACTGCCTGGTCCACGCTCATGCCCCCCGCCAGGGGCGCGATGCCGATGCTGGCACCGACCCGCAGCCGATGCTGATCCCACGGGATGGACAGCGCTGACAGGGTCTGCAGGAGTTCACCGCCGATCCGTGCGGCACGACGCGGCGTACACCCGGACAGGATCACCGCGAACTCGTCGCCGCCCAGCCGCGCCACCACGTCCGAATCACGCACACCATGTCGCAGCACACTGGCCACCGCCCACAGCACGGCATCGCCGGCCAGGTGGCCCCAGGTGTCGTTGACCGGCTTGAAGCGGTCCAGATCGATGTACATCAGCGAGGCGGCCTGCCCGGTGCGCTCGACGCGGGTGATCGCCTGCTGCAGGTGCACCTCGAAACCGCGGCGGTTGCTCAGTTCGGTGAGTGGATCGATCTCGGCCAGGTGGCGGGCTTCGCGCTGCCGCGCCCGCTGCTGGGTGTCGTCGCGCAGCACCCACACCGCGCCGCGCACATGGCCTTCGTCATCGCGCAGCCAGGCCCGCGTCAGGTCCACCGGCACCGTTGCCGTGCCCAGGCGCAGCAGCAGGTCGGCGTGCAGGTCCACCGCGTTGCTCTCCGGGTCCAGCAGTACCGACACATCCAGTACCGAGCCGGGCGCGTACTCGGTGGTCAGCGCCAGCACGTCCTGCACCTTGTGCCCGGCCAGCGACAGCGCGCCATCACCGGCCAGGGTGCGTACCGCGGCCGCGTTGGCATAGTCGATGCGGCCGTCAAGGTTGACGCTGAGCACCAGGTCGGCCACCGCATCCAGGGTGATGCGGCTGCGCTGTTCGCTCTCGAACAGGCGTTGCTCACTGCTGCGCTGGGCGGTGATGTCCTGGATCTGCGACACGAAGTGCAGCGGCTGGCCATGCTCGCTGCGCACCAGCGACACCGACAGCCGCGCCCAGATGATGCGGCCGTCGCGGTCGAGATAGCGCTTTTCAAGGTGGTAATGGCTGCGCCGTCCGGCCAGCAGGTCCTGCACCAGGGCCAGGTCGGTCTGCAGGTCATCGGGATGGGTCAGGCGCTGGAAGTCGACCTGCAGCAGCTCTTCGCGCGGGTAACCCAGGATCCGGCACAGCGCATCATTGACGTCCAGCCAACGCCCCTCCAGCGACACCAGCGCCATGCCCAACGCCGCCGACGTGAATGCACCGGCGAACTTCTCCGCCGACAGCCGCGCCTCGGCCCGTGCCTGCAGAATTTCGGTGATGTCGATGGCCATGCCGACGTAGCCGATGCGTGCGCCATCGGCACCTTCCATGCGGCTGATCGACAGGCGCACCTGGCGTGGCAGGCCCTCCTTGCGCAGCAACGTCCACTGCCGCGAGTAGGTCTGCCCGTCAGCGCGGGCACTGAGCGCTTCGAACACGTCGGGAAGGTTGCCCTCGGCATCGGCCAGCGGCTCCAGCCAGGCATTCAGTTCCTCCGGATCGTGGAACGCATCGAGCCGGCGCTGGCCGACCACCTCCGCTGCGCTGTAGCCCAGCAGGCGCTCCGCACCCGTGTTGAACAGGGTGATGGTGCCATCGGTATCGGTGGCGATCACCGCTACCTCATCGGACGCATCGACCACGGCCTGCAGGCGTTGGCGGGTTTCGGCCGCGTCCTGTCTCGCCTGCTGCAGCTCGGTGACGTCGGCATGGGCACCGGCCATCCACAGCGGCTTGCCCTGCCCGTCCCATTCAAAGACGCGGCCACGGTCCTGGATCCAGATCCACTGGCCGTTCCTGTGGCGCATGCGCAGCAGGCAGGCGTAGTTGTCGCTGCGCCCTTGGAAATGGTCGTCCAGCGCAGCATCGGACAACGCAATGTCATCGGGATGGACCAGCCTCAGGAACGTCTTCTGGCAGATGGGTTCCAGCTCTTCCAGGCGGTAACCGACGATCTCGGCCCAGCGCGCATTGACCCGCATCTCGCCGGTCTGCACGTTCCATTCCCAGGTTCCCGCGGCGGTACCGTCGATGATCATCGCCAGGCGGCGACGCTCTTCCGCCAGCTCCTGCAGGCGGCGCTCCAGCAGTCCATTGCCGTGGATGCCCTGGCCCGGCATCAATCCGGTCTCCTGCCGGCACGGGCAGGCGCCGAACGCAGCGCAGCGCTGCGACCGCCGGTACGAGCAACGGGTGGTGCTGGCGTCATGGCCCTCCCCAGCAACAGCGGGGTGGCCGGACGCCTCCCCTCAAGCGCAAGTGTGCGCAATCACGGGGAAAATCGACAAGTCCCCCGCCATGAATCAAGTGTGACGGGGAACGCGGTCCTCAACTGCGCTTGGCGCGCGCGAAGGCCTCGGCCAGGGCGTTGTTGGCCGGGGGCGCGGACGCGGCGGGACGGCCACCATTGCCTTGACCCCGGTTCAGCCCGCGGTTCTGGCCGCCTGCATCGCGGCGCGGACCCTGCCCATGACCGCGCTCATCACGCTGTCCCGGGCGGCTGGTGGCTTGCCCGGGGGTATCGTCCAGGCGCCGGGTCAGGGCGATGCGCTTGCGCGCCACGTCCACCTCCAGCACCTTCACCTTGACGATATCGCCGGCCTTGACCACGTCGCGCGGGTCCTTCACGAACGTATCGGAAAGTGCCGATATGTGGATCAGGCCATCCTGGTGCACACCGATATCGACGAAGGCACCGAAGGCCGCCACGTTGCTGACCACACCCTCGAGCACCATGCCCTCGCGCAGGTCCTTGATGTCCTCGACGCCCTCGGCGAATCGTGCCGCCTTGAACTCGGGGCGTGGGTCTCGGCCCGGCTTCTCCAGTTCCTTGAGGATGTCACGCACGGTCGGCACGCCGAAGGTGGCATCGGTGAACTGCTCGGCCTTCAGGCCGCGCAGGAAGCTGCCATCACCGATCAGCGCCTTGATCGGGCGCGCGGTGCTGGCAACGATGCGCTCGACCACCGGGTAGGCTTCCGGGTGTACCGCCGAAGCATCCAGCGGTTCATCACCGTCGGCAATGCGCAGGAAGCCCGCGCACTGTTCAAAGGTCTTCTCGCCCAGGCGCGCGACCTTCAGCAGGTCCTTGCGGCGCTTGAACGGGCCGTTCGCATCACGGTGGCGCACGATGTTCTCGGCCACCGTGGCCGACAGGCCGGACACCCGCGACAACAGTGCAGCCGAAGCGGTGTTCACGTACACGCCCACCGCGTTCACGCAGTCCTCCACGCGGGCATCCAGCGCGCGCGCCAGGCGGTACTGATCCACATCGTGCTGGTACTGGCCGACACCGATCGCCTTGGGTTCGATCTTCACCAGTTCGGCCAGCGGGTCCTGCAGGCGGCGGGCGATCGACACCGCCCCACGTAGCGACACGTCCAGCTCCGGGAACTCCCTGGCCGCGAACTCGGACGCCGAGTACACCGACGCCCCGGCCTCGCTGACCACTACCTTCTGCAGCTTCGGGTTGGCAGCGGCCTTGATCGCTTCACCGGCCAGCTTGTCGGTTTCGCGGCTGGCAGTGCCGTTGCCGATCGCGATCAGTTCCACGTTGTGCTTGGCGCACAGCTGCTTGATCGTCTGCAGCGACTGCTCCCACTGGCGACGCGGCTCGTGCGGGTAGATGGTGTCGGTGGCGACCAGCTTGCCGGTGGCATCGACCACGGCGATCTTGCAGCCGGTGCGGATGCCCGGGTCCAGTCCGAGCACGGTCTTCGGGCCGGCGGGTGCCGCCAGCAACAGGTCCTTCAGGTTGTCGCCGAACACCGCGATGGCTTCGGCTTCGGCCTTTTCGCGAGCTTGGTTGAACAGGTCCAGCAGCAGATGGGTGTGCAGCTTGGCACGCCAGGTCAGCCGGCACGCATCCAGCAGCCAGCGGTCGGCGGCACGGCCCTGGTCGGCGATGCCGGCCTTGCGCGCCACGCGTCCTTCGGCGTACTGATGGCCAGCCTCGGCATCGCTGCCCGGGTCCAGTTCCAGGAACAGGATCTCCTCGCGGCGCGCACGGAACAGTGCCAGCAAGCGATGCGACGGAATCTTCGCCAGCGCCTCGGCATGCTCGAAGTAGTCGCGGTACTTGGCGCCCTCGGTTTCCTTGCCCTCGGCGACGCGGGCACGGATCACGCCGGTCTCGCCCAGCCAGGTGCGCAGTTCACCGACCAGCGCGGCGTCTTCGCCCCAGCGCTCCATCAGGATCGCGCGCGCGCCTTCCAACGCGGACTTGGCGTCGGCCACGCCCTTGTCGGCGTCGACGAAGGTGGCCGCGAACGTCTGCGGGTCCTGCGTCGGGTCGGCCAGCAGGCCATCGGCCAACGGCTCCAGGCCGGCCTCGCGGGCGATCTGCGCACGGGTGCGGCGCTTGGGCTTGTACGGCAGGTACAGGTCTTCCAGCCGGCTCTTGGTATCGGCGGCCAGGATGTCATTGCGCAGCTCGTCACTGAGCTTGCCCTGCTCGCCGATGCTGGCCAGCACCGCCGCGCGACGGTCCTCCAGCTCGCGCAGGTAGGTCAGCCGGGTTTCCAGGTTGCGCAGCTGGGTGTCGTCCAGGCCACCGGTCACTTCCTTGCGGTAGCGCGCGATGAACGGAACGCTGGCGCCTTCGTCGAGCAGGCCGACGGCGGCGCGTACCTGGGCGGACTGGGCACCGATTTCGTCGGCGATGGTCTGGGCGATCTGCTGGGCGAGCGCGCTCTGGGCGTTCTTGGCGTCGTGCATTGCTTCAGGTCTGTGCCGCGTTTCGGGAAGCCCCCATTCTGGCAATCCGCGACGGAGCCGGACAAGGCATTGACAGGGGGCGAGGTTCAGCGGCGAAGCCGGATTGGACGCCGGCATCCTGGCAAAGAGCGGGCTCGGACTGGCCCGGGGCTGGGATGCCGGCGCGGGCGCGCGATGGTGGGCGCGCCCTGCCGCGTGTTGCGACGGTCAGCGGTAGTGGCGGGCGGCGCGCTGCATGACGATGTCGTCACGCATGCCTTCCAGGGCCATCAGGCGGACCTTGCCGACACCCTGCAGTTCCATGAACCGCTCCGTGTAGAACTCCGGCCCCAGCGCGGTGTCGGCGCGGGATTTGCTGAAGCCGTAGGGCACCACGCCCTTCTCGCCATCCTTGCTACCACCGACATAAAGAACGATTGCCATGTGATGTCTTCCTCCAAATTGCTACTGCGTACTGCGCTCGATGAGCGATGCTGCGAGCTCATCGAGGGAGAGCTTACCGCGTCGAACCTGACTGGAACGTCACGAAGGCTAATGACGATCGGTTGCATGCAGATGACTGCGGGATCGCAGCAGAATGCTTACGGATCTTTAACTTCCGGCTAACGAATCGCGGGGATTCCCGCCAACGGCGCAGCCCCTCGTGGGTGGTTTGGTTGGTCGCGGAAAGCCGGTTTCCTGTGGGCTGGCCGGGAGGGTGGGTAGGCCGGGGACGCCGTGAACCCAACCCGACCGACCAGCGCGAGGGTTTTGCATTTGACAACCAGGCATCACCACCCACGAGGGGCCGCGCCGTTGGCTGGAAACTACGGCCACCAACCACGCCCGAACCGGGCGAAATGATCGGCCGCGCGTTCGAACGGATTGCGTGCACTCACCCCACCACACAGCAGGTACACCGGCAGGTACAACGGCCCCAGCACCATGTACTGGTAAACGTGCGCGCGCTCGTGGTCGTCCAGCCGAATCAGCGGCTCCACGCCCCACCCCGCCTGATGCGCATAGGTCCGGCAACAGATGCCGAGGTCATGGCCGGTATGCAGGATCACGTTGCCCAGGGTGATCGCACCGCCCGGCCCCCACGGCCAGTGATCGAACACCACGGCGCAGTCCCGCCCGCTCCATCGCAGCGTCGCGCCGCCAAGCATGCCGGCCAGGCCGCCGATCAGGCCGATCAGTGTGTTGGGCAGCGTCCATGCGGCGCCCAGCATCTGCAGCGCGCGCAGCCAGAGCGGCCGGGATCGAGCGGCGGTGTTCAATCCGCCTCGTTCGGAATCAGCAGCCACAGGATCAGGTAGATCAGAATGCCGGGGAAGGCGGCCGAGCCGATCGATACCAGCACGAACACGATCCGCACCAGGGTGGGGTTCCAGCCGAAGCGATGGGCAATGCCGCCCATCACGCCGGCAATCATGCGGTCGTTCAATGAACGCGACAGCGTCTTGGGCGTGGTGTTCACGGCGGTGTCTCCTCGGCTTGCGGGCAGAATCAGTCGAGCACGCCGCGACTCTACACCGCCTCCGTGTCTACGGCGTGCGGAGACGCAGCGCCTGCAGGCGCGCACCGAACCAGGCGGCCGCGGTCTGTTCAGGCTGCCCCGGGCACTGGATGCGGTAAGGCTTCCCGCTCATGCTGCTCTGGCTGGCGGCGCGCTCGATGAACTGCTCGGCGCTGTCCACCATGTCCTTCTTCAGCAGGTAGTCGTACTTGCGCTGCAGATGAGCGCGCGCATCGCCGCCGTCGTACCAGCTGCCATTGCGCTGGAAACGGCACTGCGAGCCGTCCAGGCTGGAAATCAGCTGGGCGATCTCCCGGCGTGCATCGGCACTGGGTGCGGCGTGGGCAAATTGTGCTGCCAGCAGTGCCGCAAGAATCAACGAAATCCGGTACGTCATCATCCCCCCAGGTCAATCGAGCATGGCTCGACTCTACAGGTCACGCGCCTTCAACCAGCCATCGATCGTGGCCGGCACTTCGCGCTGGGCGCGGCCGGACACATAGATACCAATGTGGCCACCGCGGAAACTGGACTCGGTGTAGTCGTCCGTGCCCAGGCGCCCACGCATCGCGCGCGAGGCGTCCGGCGGTACCAGATGGTCCTGCTCGGCATAGATGTTCAGCACCGGCAAGGTCACCTGCGACAGATCCACGGCTTCCTCGCCGATCCGCACCGTACCGTTCACCAGGCCGTTGCCCTGGTAGAACTGCTTGATGAAGTCACGGAACGCCTCGCCCGCCAGGTCCGGCGAATCGAAGATCCATTTTTCCATGCGCAGGAAATCCTCCAGCGCCGCCTTGTCGTCGAGGATATCGAGCAGACCGACGTACTTCTGCACGTTCAGGCGGAATGGCTTGAGCATCAGGTAGCTGGCATTCATCAGGTCAGCCGGTATGTTGCCCAGCGTATCCACCAGCAGATCCACGTCCACCTGCCGCGCCCAGTGCGAGAGCATGTTGTCGGCCGTCTGGAAATCGACCGGGGTGACCATGGTGATCAGCTTGCCCAGCTTCTCCCGGCGCAGCGCGGCATAGCACAGCGCGAACACACCGCCCTGGCAGATGCCGAGCAGGTCGATCGGGCCGCCACTGCGCACGCGCAGTGCATCCACCGCACCATCGATATAGCGCAGCAGATAGTCCTCCAGCGTCTGGAAGCGCTCCGAACGATCCGGGTAGCCCCAGTCCAGCACGTACACGTCCTGCCCGAGCGCCAACAGCTTCTGCACCAGGGAGCGGTCGGCCTGCAGGTCGACCATGTACGGCCGGTTGACCAGCGCGTAGACGATCAGCAGCGGCGTGCGCCGGGTCGGCGCCTGTTCGCCGACGAAGCGGTAGAGCACCACCTTGCCGTCGCGCCACACTTCCTCGCGGGCGGTCACGCCATAGTCAACGTCTTCCACCTGCGGCAGCAGCTTCAGCCCTTCCATCAGCTTGCGCTGCATCGCCAGGGTTTCCTGCATCAGGTCATCGGCGTTGAAGCCCAGCGGTCCCTTCATCGGTCACGTGCCCGTGAGGTGGTGCGAGATTCGGACTTTTTGGCAGCCGCCTTCTTTGCCGGCGCGGCCCTCTTCGCGGCCTTGCGGGCGGCTGGCTTCACCTTCGCCGGCGTCGGCTGCGCCACCGGATCGACCGCAGCGGTTCCAGCCAGCACCGCCACTTGTGCCTGCAGCCGGCGCAGGCTGCGCTCCAGCTCGGCGATGCGGCGGTGTGCGGCATCCATCTCGCTGCGGGTCGGCAGGCCGATACGTTCACTCATCTGTTCCACCTCGCGCTGCAGGCCGGCGCGCAGACGCATCTGCGCGTTGCCCAGCGAGGCGTACACCTGCTGGAACGGTTCGGACATGGCGACCTTGGCGTAGGCCTCCTCGGCCACTTCGATCCACAGGTCGAACATCGCGCGGGCGCTGGTCAGCTGGCTGCCCGGCTGTTCGTGCTCGGCCAGGCGCTGCTCGAACAGCGCAAATGCCTCGTCCAATGCCCGCTTGATCTGGTCGACATAGGCGCGCGAATGCTGCTGGTATTCTTCCTGCGCACGCAGCAGGGCCTGCCAGCGCGCCTGGTGCTCGCGGCCGGGGCCGAATGCCGGGCCCTGCAGCCACGGGCCCGCCTGCAGCTGGAACTGCTGCAGCCATGCGGCGAATTCAGGTACTGCGGCACCGGCGTGGGTGCTGCCGCGGGCACCCTGCAGCATCCATTGCAGCATGCCGTCGCCCTGCCCCTGCACCGCCTCACGCCAGGCCTGGGCCACGTCGGCACTGCTGGCGTCGCGGCCGGCAAACCGAGCGGCGACCTCCTGCATGGTGCCGTACCAGCTGCCCGCCTGTTCGCGGAACCGGCGCATGGCATCTTCCGGCGCGCCGGGCGCCTGTTCGGGCAGCAATTGGCCCCACCAGTCAAACAACCGTTGCCAGCTGCCGGGGTCGTCACCGGCAGGTGCAGCGGGCGCGCCCGCATGGCGCAGAGCATCACCCCAGGCGCCGAAGTACTGCCGGGCCAGCGTCTCGAAATCGCTGCTGCCGGCATCGTGGGCCGAGCTGGTCATCGCAGGCCTCCGCAGGGCTGGCTCATGGCTTGGGGATACGCAGGGTCTTGCTGATCATCAGCGACCCGGACAGGGCGAACAACAGCACCATCGGGTGCAGCTGCCACGGTCCGATCTGCCACTGGCCGAACCAGATGTTCTGGCCGATGGCATCGGTGCCGGCGGCGATCGCCAGTACGATCACCAGCACCAGGCTGGTCGGGATCGGGGTGCCCTCGAAATACGTGACCTTGCCCTCATCGCCGGTCATTGCCTCGGCAGTGACGTTGTAGCGTGCCAGGCGGCTGACGCCGCAGCAGACGAAGTAGCTCAGCACCAGCCAGTCCCAGCCACCCTGCATGCCACAGGCATAGGCCAGCGCCGCTGGGGCCACCCCGAAGGAGATCACGTCGGACAGCGAGTCCAGCTCGCGGCCGAGGGTGGAGCTGGACTTGCGCCAGCGCGCGATGCGCCCATCAAGGGCGTCGAAGATGAAGGCCAACGGGATCAGCGCCATGCCGAACAGCAGGTAGCCGCGCTCGCCATCCTGCAGGAAGCGCATCGCAGCGAAGACCGCACCGGTGCCGCAGAAAGCATTGGCCAGGGTGAACCAGTCGGCCAGCTGGAATTCGCGCAGCATCGAGAAGTGACGTTTCATGGGGACTCACGGAGCATCAAGGCCCACAGGTTACCGCGAGCGCCGCCGCTGGGGACAGCGCTGACGGGGCCACCTTCACCGCCCCCTCACCCGCCCTCACCGGCGGTGAATTTTTCGCCACCCATCTTGACAGCCTAGGGGGGTGGCGCCTGTCGCGGCTTATCCACAAAGTTGCCCACGCGTAATCCACACCCCCTGTGGACAACCAGATCTCACCGACTGCGACGGTGGACATTTCCTCATCACCCTGACGCGGGGTTTCCCTACTTCCCAAGCCGCGAGGTCGGCGCTATGGTCACCGGCGGGCCCGCCGCCACGTCCGATTCCTGGTGACGGACGATGATGATGCCGGATGCTTCCACCTGCTGCTGGCGCAGCGGCCCTGAAGTGGTAGAGCCGGCCGCTGGCCGGCTGCCCCTGCCATTCCGGAGTGCCGGCCAGCGGCCGGCACTACCCAGCCTGCACCCGCCGCCAACGCGCGAAGCACAACACCTGCATCACCAGCATGGCCAGCAACCCCAGCGGCCACGCCCACCACACGCCGGCCAGCCCGTGCTGCGCCTGCATCCATATCGCCAGCGGCAGTTCCACCAGCAGCACCGCTGCCATACCCAGCAACGCTGGCAACCATACCGTGCCGCTGCCGCGCATCACCCCGACAAGCACCGCGCTGATTCCCATCGCCAGCACGCCCCACACCACAGTGCGCAGCTGCAACGCAGCCAGCTCGCGCACGTCGGCTGCCGCCAGGATCAGCCCGGTCAGCCCGCGCGCCAGCGCCACAACCAGCACCACCACCACGCTCAGCGTCGCCAGCGCCACCAGCACACCCGTCCGGGCGATGGCCGGCAGCCGTGCTGTACGCCCGGCGCCCATCGCATGCGCCGCGAGGATGGTGGCGGTGATCCCCAACGACATTGCCGGCAACTGCACCCAGTTCATCAGCTGGTTGACCGCACCGTAGGCGGCCGTAGCGGTGTAGCCGTAACGGTTGATCCAGCCCAGCAACACGATTTCGGCGACGGCCAGGCTGAGCATCTGCAGCGAGGAGGGTATGCCGATGCGGAGCATCGATCGGATGATCGCGCCATCGAAACGAATGGCATGCAACAACTCAGGGCCCGGTGCCAAGGGATGTCCTGCCCGATGCCAACGCAACAACAGCCAGCCCAGGGCCAACAGCGAGGCAAACGCCGCCGACACCGCCGCACTGGCCGATCCCAGCCGCGGCAGGCCGGCCCAGCCCAGAATCAGCAGCGGCGTGCACAGCAGGCCCACCGCCGTGGCCAGCAGCAGCGCATGCAGCGGCGTCTTCGCATCGCCTACTGCGCGGCTCACGGCAGTGGCCAGCCACAGCAGGAAGAACGCCGGCGCCGCCAGCAGCAGCACGCGCGCGTAGACGATGGACTCACCGAGGATCGGTGCCGGTGTACCCAGTGACATCAGAAGCTGTGGTGCGAAACCGCTCCCCAGAGCCATCACCAGCACCGACAGCACAAGGATCAGCGCCACCGCACTGCCAGCCACCGCGCGCACCTGCTGCGGCCGACCCGCGCCCCAGGCGTGCCCGATCAGCACCATCGCGCCGGTCGCCAGGCCCATCACCAGGGCCAGCAGCAGGAAGAAGACCGGGAAGAACGCAGCGGCCACGGCCACCGCCTGGGTACCGAGCAGATGGCCGAGGTAGATGTTGTCCAGCGTGCCTGCGGCCAGCTGCAGCGCATTGGTCAGCAGCATCGGCAGCAGCAGGGCCAGGTAGGTGCGCCACAGAGGCGGCGCGACCAGGGGCGTGGGATGTACAGGGGAGTTCATGGGGTTCTCTGGGCAAGGCGCTGCCCTGCCCGGCGTTTCCACCAGCAAAGCAAGCACAGGGGACCGGGCCGCAGCCCGCGATCAGGTGGCGCCGCCGCTCAACGACGGCGCGATGGTTCAGCCGTCAGCGCTGTCGAACGCCAGACGCAGGGCGTGGTCGCGCACATCCCTGGGCCAGGAATGCAGCACCGCTTCAAGGCCCGTACGGTCGTGCGCGAACAGCACGCGGATGGCCTCCTCGAAGCCCGGCAGGTCACCGGCGATGGTCTGCAGGAAGTGATAGGCGCGCTCGGCATCGCGACGCCAGCGGTCCTTGTCCGCACCGACGCGGCTGGCCGCCTCCACCAGTTTTCGCAATGCCACCGAGGCCCCGCCCGGCTGCTCTGCCAGCCACGCCCAATGGCGCGGCAGCAAGGTCACTTCACGGGCGACCACGCCCAGCTTGGGGCGGCCACGGCCACGCGGGGTCGCCGCAGCGTCTTCGGCAGTGATCTCGGCATCCGCCTCGCCAGAGGGGGGAAACGCTTCGGTTACCCGCGCCAGCAGTTCCTCGTCACTGCCGCGCGTATCGAAATCGCGGGTGCGGCCGGTGGCGTTGTCGAACACCAGCAATGGTCCGGCAGCGTTGTCGGCGCGCAGCCGCTTGAGCGCCAGTGCCGCCACTTCCGGGCTGCCGCAGGCAACGAGGCGATGGCCGTCGAAACAACTGAAGGGAGGGAGTCGGGACGCAGGCATGGCAATGGCATCAGAGGTGATGCGCGAATATTGCCCGGGTAATTTATGGTCGTCAATATTGCCCGGGTATTAATTGACCGAAAGAGCCTGCCAACCCGGGTTGGCACCCACCGGAACGGTTGGCACCTCCCCGATTCGCCGGGTCACAGCCGGCTGTAGGACCAACTGACCATGCGCCCGTCCTTGTAAGGCATCACGCCGTGGAACGGGCGCGGGTCGGCGTCGAACACCAGCGGCAGGAAGTTGCGGTCGCCTTCCCACATCGGCAGCGTGTCCAGCTTGTCCAGATCCACCCACTCCAGCGTGCCTTCGTGGTTGCCGCCGTGCGGGGTGCCTTCGAAGCTGTCGATGACGAACACGAAGCCCAGCCAGTCTTCGCCGTGCCTGCCGAAACCGGGCCAGCTGAGAGTGCCGCGCAGGCGCATGCCGGTGCAGTCGATGCCGGCTTCCTCGGCAATCTCGCGGCGCATGCTGGCCGCCACGTCCTCGTCCGCTTCGATCTTGCCACCCAGGCCATTGTACTTGCCGAGGTGATGGTCACCGGGGCGCGTATTGCGATGGATCATCAGCACCTGGCGACGATCGGGCGACAGTACATAGCCCAGGGTGGCGACGATCGGGGTGTACGGCATGGGGCGGTATCCAGCGGCAGGTCAGCCCTGGATTATGGCCGATCAGCGCACCAGCGACAGGCGGCGCTCGGCAGGCGCACCGGCGCCATCGGGGTCACGGCGCAGCGTGGCGACGCCGTGGCCGCGCTCGGCCAGGTATTCCAGCCACTTGCCGAGGAAGGTGTTCATCCGCATGCGATGGCTGATCAACTCCGCCGGCGGCGGGTACAGGCCCATGGTGTCCTGCCAGCGGCGGCCGACGTAGCAATGGGTGGTCTCGGCCTGGCGCGCGTCACGGTACAGGCGAACATAGGCCGAAGGATCCGGCTCGCCGGTGACCGGGTCGGCGATGTCGTAGGTGAGCCGCAGTTCCACCGTATAGCGGTGGCACTCGATCACGTCCAGGCGGACATCCAGGCCGTCGCCGATCGAGGAAATGTAGCTGCCCGCCGCCAGTCCCGCCGGTTCGAACAGGCGCACCAGATGGCGGTAGTTCTCCGCGTACAGGCCCATCAGCCAGCTCAGCCGGCTCAGGCGGGGAATGCGTTCGGTACGGGGCAAGGCTCGGGCCATGGGTCGATCCTACACGTTGGTGCTTCAACGTGGGGGCGCCTCAAGCCACAGCCAACCCGACGACGACGATCCCCCTGCAGGGCCGAGACCACGCTCGGCTGCGCTTCGGCCAGAACCCGCTGGCCCAGCCGAGCGTGGGCTCGGCTCTACGGGCGCAGCCAGGCGCGCCGGAAAGGATCAATACAGCTCGCGCTGCAGCCCCAATGTGGCCAGCACCTTGCTGGAAATCTCCTCGATCGAGGTGTGGGTGGTGCTCAGGGTCGGGATCCGCTCCATGCGGAACATGGTCTCGGCCGCGGCCACCTCGCGCTTGCAGGTGTCCAGGTTCGCGTAGCGCGAGTTCGGACGGCGCTCCTGGCGGATCTGCTGCAGGCGGTCCGGATCGATGGTCAACCCGAACAGCTTGCGCCGGTAGTTGCGCAGGCGCGGCGGCAGGCGGTCGCTTTCCAGGTCTTCGTCGGTCAGCGGGTAGTTGGCCGCGCGCACTCCGTAATGCAGAGCCAGGTAGATGCAGGTGGGCGTCTTGCCGGCGCGCGACACCGCCACCAGGATCACGTCGGCATCGTCATAGTTCACCGCGATGCCGTCGTCATGGGTCAGGGCGAAGTTCATCGCGTTGATGCGGCGGTGGTACGTGTCGAAATCGACCATGCCGTGGGCCTGGCCGACCCGGGCCAGACGCGGGCTGGCCAGTTCACGCTCCAGCGGCTCGATGAACGGCGCGAACACATCCAGCATCAGCGCCCCGCTGTCGGCCAGGATCAGGCTCAGGCTCTGGTCCACGCAGGAGTTCACCACGATCGGCCGGACCTGGTACCGCTCCCCCGCCGCCTGGATCCGGGCGCAGGCTTCACGCGCTTTTTCAGGGTCGTCGACAAACGACATCCGATCGGTAATGAAGCTGAACCCGGAGAACTGGGTCAGCAGGCTATGCCCAATGGTTTCAGCGGTGATACCGGTTCCATCGGAAACGTAGAACACCGGACGGATGGTCGACATGCGCGCTTTTACCCCCTACAAAGCTTAAAAAGGCCGCCAGCACAAGCTTGTGCCGACGGTGCTCTGCCCGGCATCATATCGGCTTCTTCCTACGGACGCGGCCACTCAGCCCGCCTCGGGCGATGGCCAAACGGAGCATCGCGCTTGAACGAGAACATCCTGTGGTTGCACGAACTGCGTCTGGCCGATCTGGCCCGCGTAGGCGGCAAGAATTCGTCCCTGGGCGAGATGATCGGCAACCTGGCCGGTCTGGGCGTTTCGGTGCCGGGCGGTTATGCCACCACCGCTGAAGCCTTCAAGGACTTCATCGCGCACAACGACCTGTCCAAGCGCATCTTCGACAGGCTGGCCACGCTGGACGTCGAGGACGTCAACGCGCTGACCGCCGCCGGCAAGGAAATCCGCGGCTGGGTAATCGACGCCCCGCTGCAGCCGCAGCTGGACCAGGACATCCGCACCGCCTACGCCAAGCTGAGCGCCGAGAATGGCGGCGGCGACGTGGCCGTGGCCGTGCGTTCGTCTGCCACTGCCGAGGATCTGCCGGATGCGTCCTTCGCCGGCCAGCAGGAAACCTTCCTCAACGTGACCGGTGCCGACGACGTCGTGCACAAGGTCAAGGAAGTGTTCGCCTCGCTGTACAACGACCGCGCCATCGCCTACCGCGTGCACCACGGCTTCAAGCATGAGGACGTGTTCCTGTCCGCCGGCGTGCAGCTGATGGTGCGTTCGGGCGTCGGTTCCTCCGGCGTGCTGTTCACCCTGGACACCGAGTCCGGCTTCCGCGACGTGGTGTTCGTCACCTCCTCGTTCGGCCTGGGCGAGATGGTCGTGCAGGGCGCGGTCAATCCGGACGAATACTACGTCTACAAGCCCACCCTGCAGGCCGGCAAGCCGGCGATCCTGCGCCGCTCGCTCGGCAGCAAGGCGATCCGCATGGTGTATTCGGATGTCCCCGGTGAGCGCGTCCGTATCGAAGACACGCCGGCCGAACTGCGCACCACCTTCTCGATCAGCGACGAGGACGTGCAGGAACTGGCCAAGCAGGCGCTGGTCATCGAAAAGCACTACGGCCGCCCGATGGACATCGAGTGGGCCAAGGACGGTGTCAGCGGCAAGCTGTTCATCGTGCAGGCGCGCCCGGAAACGGTGAAGTCGCGCAGCCACGCCACCCAGATCGAGCGCTTCGCGCTGACCGAGAAGGGCGGCAAGGTGCTGGCCGAGGGCCGTGCCGTCGGCGCCAAGATCGGTTCGGGCGTGGCCCGCGTGGTGAAGACGCTGGACGACATGAACCGCGTGCAGCCGGGCGACGTGCTGATCGCCGACATGACCGATCCCGATTGGGAACCGGTGATGAAGCGCGCCTCGGCCATCGTCACCAACCGCGGTGGCCGCACCTGCCACGCCGCGATCATCGCGCGCGAGCTGGGCGTGCCAGCCGTGGTCGGTTCGGGCAACGCCACCCAGGTCATCGAGGATGGCCAGCTGGTCACCGTCAGCTGCGCTGAAGGCGATACCGGCTTCATCTACGAAGGCAAGCTCGGCTTCGAACGCACCACGACCGATCTGGGCAACATGCCGCCGGCGCCGCTGAAGATCATGATGAACGTGGCCAACCCGGAACGTGCCTTCGACTTCGGCCAGCTGCCGAACGCCGGCATCGGCCTGGCCCGCCTGGAAATGATCATCGCCAGCCACATCGGCATCCACCCGAACGCGCTGCTGGAATACGACCGCCAGGACGCCGCGACCAGGAAGAAGATCGACGAGAAGATCGCCGGCTATGGTGACCCGGTCAGCTTCTACGTGGACCGCCTGGCCGAAGGCATCGCCACCCTCACCGCCTCGGTTGCACCGAACCCGGTGATCGTGCGCCTGTCGGACTTCAAGTCCAACGAGTACGCCAACCTGATCGGCGGCAGCAACTACGAGCCGCACGAAGAGAACCCGATGATCGGCTTCCGCGGCGCCAGCCGTTACGTCGACCCGAGCTTCTCGGCCGCCTTCGCGCTGGAGTGCAAGGCCGTGCTGCGCGTGCGCAACGAAATGGGCCTGGACAACCTGTGGGTCATGATTCCGTTCGTGCGCACCCTGGAAGAAGGCCGCAAGGTCATCGAGGTGCTGGAACAGAACGGCCTGAAGCAGGGCGAGAACGGCCTGAAGATCATCATGATGTGCGAAGTGCCGTCCAACGCACTGCTCGCCGATGAGTTCCTGGAGATCTTCGACGGCTTCTCGATCGGCTCCAACGACCTGACCCAGCTGAGCCTGGGCCTGGACCGCGACTCGTCGATCGTCGCGCACCTGTTCGACGAACGTAACCCGGCAGTGAAGAAGCTGCTGTCGATGGCGATCAAGGCAGCACGTGCCAAGGGCAAGTACGTCGGCATCTGCGGCCAGGGCCCGTCCGATCACCCGGATCTGGCCGAATGGCTGATGCAGGAAGGCATCGAGTCGGTGTCGCTGAACCCGGACACCGTGGTCGACACCTGGCTGCGCCTGGCCAAGCTGAAGGCCAACGGCTGATGCCGTGATGGGCTGACGTCGCTTTCATCGACGTCCGCCCATACTGCTGCTGCACGCAAGCCCCGCCTCTGCGGGGCTTGCTGTTTCTGGCGTCCACGCACGCCCGGCCCCACGCAGACATCGCTACGCAGCAAAGGACTTCCGCATGATCGCCGCCGCACCTCCCGCCCCCGCCGCAACGCCCTGGTTCCACTCGCTCAACTGGGAGCGCCTGCTGGAAACCTACGGTGTGCCGTTACTGGCCGCCATCGTGGTGCTGCTGGTGGGCCTGTGGGTGGCGCGTCGCCTGTCCAACGCGATGCCGCGCGCCACTGCGCGCATGGGCGTGGATCCGATGCTCGGCAGCTTTCTGCGCAACGTGGTGTATGCCGCATCGCTGGTGATCGTAGTGGTGCTGGCCATCGGCACGCTGGGCGTGCAGATCACGCCGCTGCTGGCCGTGCTCGGCACCGCCGGCCTGGCCGTTGGCCTTGCCCTTAAGGATTCGCTGTCCAACATCGCCTCGGGCGTGATGCTGGTGACACTGCGGCCGTTCCGCGTCGGCGATGTGGTCACCGTGGCCGGACAGACCGGCACGGTGCGCGAAGTGCGCATTTTCCAGACCGTCATCACCGGTGCCGACAACCAGCACACCACCATTCCGAACACGCTGATCACCGCCGCACCGATCATCAACCTGACGGCCGAGCCGACCCGCCGCGTCGAACTGGTGATCGGCATCGGCTACGAGGACAACATCCAGCTGGCACGCGACACCGCGCTGGCGCTGATGAAGGCGGACCCGCGCGTGCTGCAGACGCCGGCACCGGACGTCGTGGTGTACGAGTTAGGGGCGCACGCGATCAACCTCGGCATCCGCTGCTACGTGAAGTCGGCCGACTGGTTCGGCACCAAGGTCACGCTGCTGGAACAGCTGAAGCTGGGCTATGACAAGGCCGGCATCAACATTCCGTATCCGCAGCAGGACATGCATCTGTACCTGCACGGCAAGGATGGCGGTGTGGTCGAGGCGGACGCGCTGGTGCGCGACAAGCCCTGATCCCAAACAGAAATGCCGGCCAGCGGCCGGCACTACCCTGCCCCGCGCCCCCTGGTAGTGCCGGCCGCTGGCCGGCACCCACCCATCTCCATGCACCGGTAGTGCCGGCCGCTGGCCGGCAGCCTTCAGGATCAGGCCGCGACGCGCTCTTCCAGCGTCGGGTAATCGGTAAAACCGGCCGCGCCGCCACCGAAGAACGTGGCGCGATCCGGCGGGGCCAGCTCCACCCCGAGGCGCAACCGCTCCGGCAGATCCGGGTTGGCGATGAACGGGCGACCGAAGCCGATCAGGTCGGCCCAGCCTTCAGCCAGTGCCTGCTCGGCACGTTCGGCGGTGTACTTGCCGGCGTAGATCAGCGTACCCGGGTAGACCATGCGCAGCGCCTGCTTGAACGCCGCCGGCATCAGCGGTGCATCGTCCCAGTCGGCTTCGGCAATGTGCAGGTAACCCACGCCCAGATCACCCAGCAGATGCGCGGCCGCCAGATAGGTCGCCTGCGGCGTATCGTCCACCGCGCCCTGCAACGTGGTCAGTGGCGCCAGGCGCACGCCGACGCGATCACCACCGACCACCGCAACCACCGCCTGCACCACCTCGCGCAGGAACCGCAGGCGGTTCTGCAACGCGCCGCCATAGCCGTCGGTGCGCTGGTTGGCCTGCGAGTCGATGAACTGGTTGATCAGGTAGCCATTGGCACCGTGCAACTCCACGCCATCGAAGCCTGCGTCCAGCGCGTTGCGTGCCGCCTCGGCGTAGTCGGCGACGATGCCCGGAATCTCGTCTTCGCGCAGCGCGCGCGGCATCGAATGCTGGATCATTTCGCCCACCCCGGCTTCGGGACCTGCCCCGGTCGGGTCGACGAACACCTTCACGCCTTCCGCCAACAACGCCGACGACGACACCGGCGCGGCGCCGCCCGGCTGCAGCGCCACGTGCGAGACCCGGCCGACATGCCACAGCTGGGCGTAGATGCGACCGCCGGCAGCGTGCACGGCATCGGTCACCCGGCGCCAGCCCTTCACCTGGTCCGGGCTATGGATGCCCGGGGTCCAGGCATAGCCCTGGCCTTGAGGGCTGATCTGAGTGCCTTCGCTGACGATCAGGCCGGCGCTGGCGCGCTGCGCGTAATACGTGGCCATTTCGGCAGTGGGCACGTTGCCGGCCGACGAGCGCGAGCGGGTCATCGGCGGCATCACGATGCGGTTGGGCAGCGTCAGTGCGCCCAGATGATGAGGAGTGAACAACATGGCGGCGATCTCTTGCGGGAGGAGTGCCACCAAGAATGGGGATGGCGCCCGCCAGGCAACAGGCACGCACTGGCAAAACAGTTGTTCCCCCACGGCAAGGATCACCCTGTACGAGGGCTCATCCACGCACAGCGTGTATCTACTCCACCCTTGGCTCGATCTTTACCGCACCGTGTGCCACGCGGTCATAGCAGGCGCGCACCACATCTTCCCCATACTTCAACTCCAGCCGGCGCACGATGAAGTGACCACGCGCCATGTCCTGGTAGTAATCGGTGAACATGGTATTCAGTGTTGCACCCGCGGCCGCACCAACGATCGGCACCGCCTGCGCAGCGAATTTCTCGGTAACAACCACGCCGAAGCGCGCCGCCACCTTCTCCACCATCTTCGCCAGCAGCTTGCCGGCTTCCTTCGGCGCCACGCCCAGCGTCAGGTCGCGGCCGGTCACCACCCGCCCGGCCAGCTCGGCCGACAGGTGGCGCATCACATCGGTGGTGAAGCCGCGGGCCAGGTAATAGCCCGTCTCGCTGGCGTCATCACGCGGCGAGTTGCCGCCCAGCGCGAACACTTCCAGGCACGCCTGGCGGGTGCTGAACTCGGACAGGTCAAACCCCTCGCTGCGGGCGACGTCGGCCACCGCACGCATCATGATCGTGGTCGACACCGGCAGCTCGATGAGCAGGGCGGCAAAGCCGAAGGCACCGCCGACCGCACCGGAGGTGGCTGCCGCCAATTTGTGCCAGCGGGTCGACGCTCCCTTGCCGGGCGAGTTGTCCATGCTCCACAGGGCTGCCTGCGCCGACTTGGACAGTGCCGCCTGCACCGCACCGTGGATGCGGTTGGAGACCGAACTGGGCAGCGCCTTCACCGCGAACTCCAGCGGCGTACCGACCAGGTTCGCCATGCGCGCGGTCAGGGTCGGCGCTTCCAGCAGCGCCACCGCGCGCTGCAGGTCGGACCAGTCGCGGGCGTCATGGGCGATGTCGCGGGGAAGCAGGATGGGCTCGTTCATGGCGCCGATGTTAGCGCCCGGAAGTTGAACGGTTCGTCGTGGGTCACGACAGAAGGCGCGGATCCGGCGCCTTGCCGGCCAGCGGCCGGCACTACCCGTTGGTGTGTCACCCGGTAGCGCCAGGCCATGCCCGACGGCGTCGTTCAGGCAGCCGGCAGGCCCGACAGCGCACCCATGAACTGGCGGTAGTGGCGCAGCTCGGCGATTGAATCATGCACGTCGCTCAGCGCGGTATGGTTGCTGTTCTTGCCGACGCCGGCGGCCACGCTCGGCGCCCAGCGCTTGGCCAGTTCCTTCACCGTGGACACGTCCAGGTTGCGGTAGTGGAAGTACTTCTCCAGCCTCGGCATCTGGCGGTGCAGGAAGCGGCGATCCTGGCAGATCGAGTTGCCGCACATCGGCGAAAGACCGGCCGGAATCCACTGCGCCAGGAAGTTCACCGTCTGCGCTTCGGCCTGGCCCAGGGTGGTGGTGCTGTCCACCACGCGCTGCCACAGGCCGGAACGACGGTGCTGGTTGCGGTTCCACTCATCCATCGCTTCCAGCGTTTCCAGCGGATGGTGGATGGCAAACTCGGGGCCTTCAGCCAGCACATTGAGCTGGGCATCGGTGACCACGGTGGCGATCTCGATGATCGAATCGTTGTCGGTATCCAACCCGGTCATCTCCAGGTCGATCCAGATCAGTCGCTCGTTGGCCGCGCCGGTGTCCGCCATTGTGTCGCCTCATTGCTGGGCAGGCGCGCGGCCTACCGGTGAAGGAAAGAGGCGCCCATCATACCCGTTCGCCCCTCAGCCCTCGCCCGCATGGTCTTCCAGCAGCAACGGCGGCTTGCCGCGCTTGGCGCGGAAATAATTGGTCAGGCGCATGCTGGCCTCCTTGGCCAGCACCCCACCGTGGATTTCCACCCGGTGATTGTGCCGGGCATCACCCAGCAGGTCGAACACGCTGCCGCAGGCGCCGGTCTTGGGGTCGCTGGCGCCGTAGACCAAGCGGGCGACGCGTGCATGCACGATGGCCATCGCGCACATCGCGCAGGGTTCGAGGGTCACGTACAGGGTGCTGCCGAGCAGCCGATGATTGGCCAGCCGCGTGCCGCCGGCGCGCATGGCCACGATCTCGGCATGCGCACTGGGATCGTGCGAGGCGATGTTGAGGTTCCAGCCCTCGCCCAGCAGCTGGCCATCGGCGCCCACCAGTACCGCACCGACCGGAATCTCGTCGAACTCGCGCTGCGCACGCTCGGCCAGCGCCAGCGCATGGCGCATCCAGTGTTCATCGGCGTCGTGCACCGGTACACCCAGGGCATCGGTCATGGCGGTTCTCGCATGTCTGCAGGGCCAGGATGGCCGCCGGGGCCGCATTGTACGCCCGCGGCCGTGCAGGCGGCGCGGGTATAGGCGGTGCCATTGCGCGCGACAGGCGGTCCAAGCAGCGAGCGCGCTGAAGCCAGGCTGCAGGCCTCATACTGAGCCCTTCCGCAAGCACCTTGGTGAACCCATGACCACCCTCCGTCCCTCGCGCGCCGATGACGGCGCCGCCCTCGTCGACCTCTGGCGCCGTGCCGTCGACGCCACCCACGACTTCCTCAGCGCCGAAGACCGGCAGGCCATCGATGCCGAAGTCGCCAGCTTCCTGCCGCAGGCGCCGATGACCGTTGCGGTCGATGCGCAGGATCGGCCACTGGGCTTCATGCTGATCGACGGCACGCACATGGAAGCGCTGTTCATCGATCCGGACGTGCGCGGCACTGGTATCGGCCGGCAACTGCTGCAGCACGCGCTGGCCCGGCATCCGCAGCTGAGTACCGACGTCAATGAGCAGAACGCACAGGCCGTTGGCTTCTACCTGCGCATGGGCTTCGTCGAAACCGGACGTTCACCGCTGGATTCGCAGGGCCGTCCGTATCCTCTGATCCATCTCCGGCACGACGGCTGACATTGGACGGATATTCGAGGCCCGCCCCCGATCATCAGGCCGTGGCTTCGAATGCCGGTGAGTACTGCACCTCTCCCTGCGCCATCGACGGCCTCAGGTGCAGCGCCTGGAAGTACTCTGGCGGCACACCCGGCAGCACCAGGCCGGGCTCGGCGCGGAATCCGAATCGACCGTAATACGCGGGTTCTCCCAGCAATACGCAGCCCTGCGCCCCCTGCTCACGCAGTGCATCAAGCGCCGCATGCATCAGCGCCGCGCCGACACCCTGCCCCTGCCATCCGGGCAGCACCGAGATTGGTCCCAGGCCAAACCAGCCCGTACTGCCATCGCTGATCGTCACCGGCGACAAGGCAACATGCCCGACGACCTGCCCGTCCTTCTCGGCGACCAGCGAGAGACTCAGCTCTCCACGCGAACGCAGTGCATCCACAATGAACTGCTCGGTGTGGCTGCTGTGTGGGGCTTCGCGGAAGGCTGCCTCGGTGAGTGCGTGGATGACAGCGCGGTCTTCGCGGATTTCAGGGCGGATCGTGCAGTTCAAGGAGAGCGCCTTCAATGAAGTGATGGATATGTGAATGATTGATTTCAGTCACGGATTCAGCCGCAGACCTGCCTCCGGCAGCAATGCCAACGTGATGATCGCGAGCCTTGTGCGGCAAGCGATCCGCCCGGGCAATGCTTCCCCGGGGCGTCAAAAATCCGTCTCCAAGGGTGGCACAGCGCTCCCGGCACGTTCCATAATCGAGATACCTGCCACCCAGGAAGGATAGATGGACATGGACGCACGATGCAGGCTCGCGACATGGGTGTAGCTCGCCCCGAACCCAGGGGGCGGCCGCTCCTGGCATTGCTCGCCCTCGTCCCGCTGGCGGCATGTTCGCCCTACGCCGACGCCGAGCGTGACGTCGCCGCGGGTGGACGCGGCCTGGCCAAACTCAACCCGGCGCCGAAGCAGGCCTACGAACTGGTGCTGACACTGAAGGACGCGCCGGGCCCGTTCGCGATCGTGGAGGGCGTGGCCCAGTATGACGTCAGCAACTACGAAGACTGCGGGCGGATACTGCCTGCAACAGGCACTGCGGGCCGCATCACCAGCCAAGAGCCCGTCACCCTGCACAAGGTCAGCGAGAACGAGTACCGCGGTACGTTCTACCTGGACCGCATGCTGGATGAGGACTACTACGGGCGCGGCGCCTGCGTTTGGACGTTGACGGGCGTCGGTGCGATGTTGCGCGCTACGACCAGCAAGGCGGATACGCGATTCCTGACGTTCGTCGACAAAGAGCAGGTGGAAGCGGAGAAGCAGTTGACACGGTTCTACCCGCGCGCAGATTACCCGCGAATCGCAGAGATCCCCGGATACGGAGCGAGCGGTCAAGATGATCCGACCCGCTATCACGCCGATCTACGCAACGCGCTGTTCTCATCCACCACCACTGTGCAGAAGCTCGTGCCATGAGCCGCCAGTGCCACATTCACCCTTACACACCAGGAGCCCGACATTGCGCCACAAGATCATTCCGTGCCTTGCTCTGCTTCTGTTGACCGCCTGCCATCCGGAGACCGCCATGAACCAGGAACGTGCCGCTGCTGAAGCCGATGTCGCCCAGGGTGGGCGCGGCCTCGCCAAGCTCAACCCCAGCCCGCGCAAGGCCTATGAACTGGTGCTGCGCCTGAAGGACGCCCCGGGTGATTTCGCTGTGGTTGAAGGCGTGGCCCAGTACGACGTCACCAACGAAGACCAGTGTGGCTATATCGAGCCGGCCACCGGCACGGCTGCACGGATTACCAGCCAGGAACCGGTGGAACTGCGCAAGGTCAGCGATGGTGAGTACCGGGGCACGCTGTATGTGGACCGCATGCTGGATGAAGACTACTACGGTCGTGGCGTGTGCCACTGGGAGTTCGCTGGTGCTGGGGCAATGCTGAAGGCAACGGGTGCTGAAGAAGAGACCCGCTTCCTGACTTTCGTCAAGGCCGAACCGCTGACTGAAGGCAAGACCCACACGCTTTATTATCCGGACGCAGCCTATCCGCGGGCACCACTTGCTGCCAACTACCCGGCCACCGGCAAGGCTGACCCGGCTGACTACGTTGCTGAACTTCAGGGCAAGTTGTTCACGATGAGTCTCAGCGCCAGCGAGGTCACCCCATGACCATCAGCACGCAGGATTATGCGGCGCTTTCCGACGATGCCTACAAGGATCGCGCTGTCGGCCGGAGGCGTCCGGGGGAAGAAGAGCTCGTCACGATCAACGGGCATGAATACAAGATTCTCGATCACGTCAATAATCGGCTCAATGGTTACCAAGGCACGGTTTATCAGCGAGCCGACACCAACGAGATCGTTGTGGCTCATCGCGGCACCGAGCAGATAGCTCGTGATGCCATCCTGACCGACGGCGGCATGGTCGTCGCCCGCACCAACGTGCAGGCCCCCGATGCCATCGCTTTGACCAAGAGTGCACTGGATTACGCGAAGCAGGACGCCGCCTTCGGAGGCCGTGCTCCTGAGGTCACCGTCACCGGCCACTCCCTCGGCGGCGCTCTGGCCCAGATCACCTCGCACCATTTCAACGTCAAGGGCGAAACCTTCAACGCCTATGGCGCGGTCAGCCTCAGCTACCGCATCCCGGAAGGCGGCAACACCATGATCAACCATGTCATGGCCTCCGATCCGGTCAGCGCGGCGTCGCCGCACTTCGGCCAGGTGCGCATCTACGCCAGGCCGAACGAAATCAGCACGCTCGCCGCGAACGGTTTCAGCAATCACTCGTTGCGCGCCCTTATCCCCGACCGGCCGATCATCGCCGCAGGCAGCTCGTTCGGCGCGCACAAGCTGGGCAACTTCCTCGGTGACGGCTCGGTGCTGCAGCACCCGGAAACGCAGAAGCTGGCAAAAGACAACGCCAGGATGATCGAGGAATACCGCGACGACGTTGAATCACTGCGCCGTGGTGTCACCCGCGCGGCGCGGGGCATTCCGGGCGGCGCCGTCGACCTGTACGACCACATCCGCGGCCCGCTGCAGCCCGGTGAGCCGGCTCGCCGCGAAGCGGAGAAGAACGGCCATCACACCAGCATGCTGCGAATGGACGATGCCAACCATGTGGGCAACCCACTGTTCAACGACGCGATCCGTGGCGTGCACGCGCAGGATGTCCGCGTCGGCCGGGTACCAGACGTGATGAGCACGCAATTGGCAGGCAGCCTGGCCGCCGAAATGCACGCAGCAGGCGGCAAGCGCATCGACGAAGTGGTCATGAATGCCGATGCCTCGCGCAGCTTCGCCGTGCAGGGCCAGGGCGGCGACCCGGCCCACCTTCGCGTATCGGTAGATACGGCAGTGGCGATGAACACCCCGCTGGAACAGAGCAGCCAGCGCATCGACCAGCAGGCCGCCGACCAGCGCGTTGCGCTGGAGCGCGACCAGCAGCTGGAACAGCAGCGGAACCAGACCCGCAGCCTGCAGGCCTGATGCAGCGCGGGAGCCGGTCAGCCCGGCTCCCGCATCACTTCGAGACTCCGGCTCAGGGGCTGGACGCTGCCATTGGCACGGATGCTGCGGCCGTCACGAACAGATCGGGCCCGGAATCCGGGAATCCGCCACAGGCGCGATCGCCGGGTGCCACCGGGTCACAGGGCCACTGCGCGCGCGCGACCTTCTCGCGCAGCTCGAAGCGATCACCGGTCCAGATCACGAACGCGATGTGCTCACGGTTCCAGTCACTGTAGGCGCGCGGCCCCCCCTTCTGCACCGTCTCCGGGTACTGCACGAACCAGCGCATTGCCGGGCCATACTGCAGTTTGCTGTAGTCCAGGCTGATCCGTCCCTCACGCGACAGCTGGCGCGCACGATCGGCCTCCGTGACCGGGGGCATCGTCGGCATGGCATCGGCGGTCACATCCCGCGGCGCCGCATCCCCGCGGACCTGGTACACACGCTGGGCCACATAAGCCTCGCGGCAATCACCTGCGGGTACGCGGACCGGCTCCGCGCCGTACTCATCCCGGTTGGCAACCTGGTCGCTGCAGGTGAACGGCGCCGACACCAGGTAGAACGTGCTCTCGGCGTCGCGCCCTTTCAGCGAACGCACCCAGATGTCGCCCATCCGCACGATGAAGTCCGGGCGCTGGCCGTAGCCCGGCACCGCCTTGAACCAGGCCTTCTGCCGCACCTCACGCTCGCGCCAGCTGCGCGGCAGGTGGATGTCCTGCACGGGCAGCGCGACCAGCAACGCGGCCAGATGCGCCGGCATGGTGCCCTGGCAGGCGCCAATCAGCAGGTCGCCCTGGGTCGCCAGCCGCCCGGCCAGATCCACCGGGCAGCGGGCACCGAGCGCCCGCTCGGTCGCCTGCTCGGGCGGCAACGGCACGATGGCCAATGCGGGCGGTGAGGGTGCTACCGCGGGAACGGTTGGCTCGACGGCGGCAGGCGGTGCCGTCCCTGCAGGCGCATCAGCGATCGCCTGTGCCGTGGCGTGCGTTTCCGCGACGGGCGGCGCTGCCTCCTGAGCCTGTGCCGAGGCTGCGGCAAGTCCAAGTGACAGCAGCCAGAGCGGCGGCAGGCGGCGCGCGGATGCATTGCAGCGGGCAGCGGCTTGCAGGGCATTCAAGGGAACGATTCGCATGTGGTGTCCTTACGGGTTAGTTTCCATGTCGGCGCCACAGGGCGCCACGCGTCGTACGTAAAGCGCCAGCGGGCACCCTGCCCGCCGGCATCGGCGTTACAGGGATCGAGAACGCTGCTCCTGCTCGCGGGCGAGCGCGGCCGTCGGATCCTGCTGCGCAACACTAGCCGCCAACTGCTGGCTGCTCTGCGCCAGAGGCTGCTGGGAGGCCTGCTCCCGGTCAACGGACGCACGCAGCATGGCCGGATCACCCAGCGCACCCTGCACTGCAAACAGCGTACGGCCGTCGCTACCCGCCAGCAGATGATCGATACGCGACAGGCCGGCCTTCTGCGCCCCCAGCGCCAATGCGCCAGCGGTATTGTCGAGCTCCTGTGCACTGCGCAGTCCACTTTGTGGCCCCATCTGCTGCAGGTGCCGGCGCGCATCCTCGAACAATGCGTTGCCGGGCTCACCGGCATGCGACATGTCGCGTGCAATGGTCTGCGCCGGCGCACCGACTTCGCCGCGATCCAGTCGCGCCATCACGTCCGGCGTCAACTTCTGCTGCCAGACCTCAAATCTTTGCCGGCGCGCCTCGATGCCATTGAGCGCGCCGTTGAGCGCATAAGTTGCTTCTCGCACATCATGGCGCGCCCCCTCCGGCACCCGTGTCTGCCACTGCCATACGGCAATACGGCCTGCGTGCTCGGGCTGCGCTGCCAGCTCCGGGTGATTCACCAGGTCCAGATCCAGCGCCTTGCCGGCACGCTCGTAATTCTCCTTGCCGACCAATGGCAGATAGCCGCGGCCGTGGTACTTCAGAGCGTCACCAGGCGCGTCGTTGCCCATGCGCCCGCCGTACATCAGCTCAGCCAGGTTTTCCGGGCGACCACGCAGCGCTTCCTGGCGGGCGCTCTCCAACGCGGCGTTGCCATTGCGCCATGCAGCCTCCACCGGGATCTGCGAGATTCCCCGGATGAAGTTGAAGCTCTCGTTGAGCCGGCTCAAGCCGCGCGACTCGTGCCCTGCCTGGGCCATGAAATTGGCCAGTTCAAGCGGGGAGTCGATGCCGGCTTTGGTCGCCTGTCGCAACAGCTGCGACTCTCTATCGGTCGACACAGTGCAACTCCTGAATCTTCATCAGCGCGGATTCCCTTCCGCCGGTTGGAGCTTGGCTCATGGAAGCGACACCTCGGCAACACTGGATGGGTCGAAGTCCTCGAACCTCACCCTGCCCAGCTCCGCCGCCGAGTAATCCCGGATGTTGGTCGCTTCGGTCTCGATATCCACGACCTTGCGTCTCACCCCGTCAACCCAGCAGGCCTCGTCCGCGGGCGCATAGCGGAACCGGTAGGTGCTGCTCCAGCGCTCGCGGCTACCGCCGTTGGTGATCACGCTGAAGGTGCCCTTCTCGACCATTGCATACGCAAAAGGGTCGCCGGCCAGGCCACCTCGGGTGGAACACGGCACCAGCTTGTCGTTGCGCGCGGCCAGCTGCCAGCGCCCGCGCCCATCACCGCGCAGCAACAGCAGCACCCGGTTTGGCCCGTGCTGGCCGGGCACCAGCCCTTCCGGCGTCGGCTGGTCGATGACCAGCAGCTGATACTCGATGCCATCGCCGTTGAGTTCGCCCCTGACGGCTTCCAGCAGGTTCGCACCGGACGGAACAAATGCCAGGGCATCGTCCATGTGTGCGCCAACCCTGTCTTCCATCCCCTCCCACTCCTTCAATGTGGTCATGCCGATACCCGCCTCCCTGCCCAGCCGGAATGCGGTACTCCGGCTTATCCGCGATCGCGCGGACAGGGATCATAGCCTTACGTACGGCAAGACCGCGATGATGGCGAGCGTTACCCGATGCAGGGGCTGACAGAGTCCTCATTGGACGGAAGAACTCCTGCATTCGGCGGCACTGGCGCGTCATTTTCATGACGCGCGAGGAGCTTACCGCGAGGCGTTCTGCCGCGTCGAAGTCCGAGGAAATCGAAAAGCGGAATTGATCACAGAAAACGAGGCTTAGCGTGAATGGCGCCTTACCTGATGAACAGATCTGCCGTGCAGGCCGTTCTGGCGATCCCGCATTGCCCCTGCGGCAGCTGCCTCCATGCCGCCTTCGCGTTGCATTGCTGCATAGCGACAATGACCGCTCCCTGTTCGGACATGGCGGTGGCAACGCTGGTGGTTTCAGTGCCCAGGCCCGCGTGGGCGACCGCCACGCATTGCGCCTGGAACAGGGTCGCCAATGTGCATTCGCCGTTCCCGAACTCCTTGCACTCCTTCATGGATGCGCGCTTGGCCTTGCTCCGCGAACGCATCGAGTTGCTGATGAAGGTATCGCCGCGGGCATCCATTGCCACGCCGCGCACGGTCTGCGCCCAGCTGGGGCGATTGTTGTACGGAGAGCCCGAGCTGTTCACCGGAATGGGTGCACAGCCCTGTACACCCTGGCCAACGATGGGATACATGCCCTGCGGGCAGTTGCCTTCGGCAAGCGCGTTGAATGGCAACATGCCTGCAATCAGCAGACACGGGAGGAAAGCGAGGTGGATTCGTTTCATGGGGAGACTCATCCCTTTGCTGCCCATTGTGAAAGGTGGGACGGCCTAAGCAGACGATCGTTGCCCAAACTTGCCTCCCGGATTGGGAGGGCTCCGCAGAGCAAACAAGGCCCAGGCTGGCCGGGTACCAGATCATTGGAGAACTCGGCGATTCCAACCGGAGTGCTCTGCAAGCCCCATGGTCGCGCAGCCACGCTGAACGCTCAAGGTCAATCGCGTCAGACTGTGCATCAACGCAGGCTAGACTGAAGTAAATCACCCAGTTGAAATAGAGCCGGGGCACAGCAAGTTACTGGCGATCACATAGACGCCGTCGCACCAATATCGCCTTCACGTCGGCATGTCGAAGCTTGCCCTAGCCGTTGCCCTGAGCAATCAACACGCTCCAGATACTGGCTGTCAGGATCCTTTAGCTAGAACGCCTCATAGACCGGCTCAGAACACGCTGAGTAGGCGACTTTGCATTGCGTTCCAGCCGGATCCACGCAGATCTTTTGTGCCTGCGCAATGGCTTCCTTCAAGTCTTGACCGCTCGCAACGCCACCACGCGCCCCATTGCCTTGGCTCTGAGGAACGACCCAAGCGGCGCACTGGTTTCGGTACGCGATGAGTATTCGGCAGTCGCGAGCAGCGCGCATGCCGCATCCCTCGAGAGCGACACGCTCCGCATCCTCTTTCGTCGCCCTCCCTGTCGCCACGCCTGCTTCGTTCGTACTGGGCGAGGAAGCAATGGCACCCCACGTCTTATGCCACTGGCCAGCGGGTTCCGCCCCACGGGCGCTCCCCCCCGCTCCAGGGATGGGGGCACACCCCCCCACCCCTTGATCGCCGATGGGGTACTGGCCGGCCGGGCATCGGCCCTCCGCATTGGCGTTATTGGCAACGAGGAGTGCAGCAAACAGCAGCGTCAGAGTCACGAACGCCGGATTACCGCGTAAAGGTTTGAAATCGGCCATTGTCTTGAATCTCTGAAAATTCACGGCGCCTCAGTCTCACAACTCATTGAGCTGTTGCATTTCCTCGCATACCTGGGCTTTGAGTCGGAGCAATCGCGTTATTGACAACAGGGGAGGTTGCTGCGACAGGCGCCCCCACCGAACCACGATCTCCCGACGGCGCCGGCGGCGGAGCCGACATGCCCGGCGGACGACCATCGGCACTCGGCGAGGCACTTGCGCTACCGCCTATCTGCGAATATGCCATGAAGGTACCCAGGGTGCCCTGGAAGAACATCGCAGCCATTGGGGGCGCAGTCAGAATCAGCGTCGTCAGGATCAGGCCCATACCGCCCTGCTGCAGCGCCATGCTGCTCATGCCCTCGGTCAGGTTCGACCCCAGCAGTGCACCCAGCGCAGACGCGCCCCAGAACGAAGCCGCCACGCGCGCCACCATTTCCATGGCAATGCCGGTCATCGCAGCCAACACCGCCATCGAGAACATGGTGCCGATGCCATAGAACAACTATCGTTGGAACAGGGACTTTGTCTGCTCAAACAGCAGGCAGAGGATGAACAGCGGACCAAAACCAATGAACAATGACATGGCGATCTGGTACAGCAATAGCATGGCGCCCGCCGTAACGGCCGGTCCGCCGGTGCCCAGCCCAATGAACCACATCGCACGGGTCTTTGCGCTATCCAGCGTTACGTCGCCGGCAACATCCAGCACACTCACCGACGTGAGCGCCAGTTGCATATAGCCCAGGTTCTTGTCAATCAGTTCCTCGGCGGTCGACTTCTTTCCGGTCACGATATAGGTGGGACGTGCCCCCGGTTTCCAGGGCCAGCCTAACTTAAGTAGAGTCCGTTCCCATACCGAGGACGGACATGAAGAAGCGTTTCACCGACGAGCAGATTATTGGCTTCCTGAAGCAGGCGGCCGCTGGCACCCCGATCAAGGAGCTGTGCCGCTAAGACGGGCCAAAGCACAGCTACAAAATGCGGGCTCGATCTCAGTTCTTTCTCGCACCGCCGCTCATAAGGTTAACTACTAGCGTCAGCCAAGGCTCAGCGAAACGACAGTCTCACTGTTGCCCTGCGACCCGGGCGATTCGGCGAAGCCGCAAGTACCCTGAATTGACTCAGCTAGAAGGACTCAAAAACAGGTTCCGAGCAGTACCCTTACTGCCAGGGGAAGGATCAGCATATGCCACACACTGATTTCTGCAGGTCGTATCGATCTTGCAGCCTTTCGCGCCATATTTCCCACAGCGTTCCAGCGCCTCCGATATCGCTTCACTCTTTGTTCCCTGGCCTACCGAGGCACCCACATCACCGGTGCTTGCTGCCCCGGCTATCGCGCCCCAGGTCCTGATCCAGCGCCCAGTCGCGATCGGACCGCTCTGTGCCGCTTGGCCAGCTTGGCTGCTGTCTCCGGGTATCGGAGCACACCCCTAAACCCTGTCCTCCAACCGGGTACTGTCCCGGCAGGCACCGCCCCTCGGCACGAGCATCGCATGCAAGAAGCACCAGAAAGAATGAAGCCATTTGGGACAACGGTACAACGCGTCTCATACCAGTACTCCAGTACCGCGCGAGGCTATGGCTGCCCAAGGTCCACAGCTCCAAAGCCTGTATCCGCAGCTCTCGCGAAATCCGATTGCGTCAATGCAACTCGTGCCGCAGCCACAACCAGGTTGGCATGCCCCAAAGAAAATTCGCAGCGACAGGAGTGCTTCTAGAACCTCTCAAAGATGGGATCGCTGCACTCGGAGTACATAACTTCACACCCGAAACCTCCTTGCTTCTTGCAACCCGAAAGCGCCACAGCACCGGCCTTGGCAATGCTGCCATCTCGGGCGATATGGGCGCCGGTCTGGGAAGCAGTGGGAGATGCAATCGCCACACATTGGTTCTCATACGAGATCTTGACCACGCAGTTTCGCGCACCCGACGTCGCACATTGACTTAGCGCTTCCTGCTCAGCCTCCTCGCGGGAGTACTTCTGCTTTGCAACTCCCGTATCCCCCTTTTCACCCATGGCAACGGCGCCCCAGGTCTTATGCCAACGCCCTGTCGGCTGCGGCGGGGGCGATGGCAACTGTTGCTGGGAAGAGACGCTGCTCGCACCAGGGATCGGAGCGCACCCGCTGACACCCTGCCCGCCAATTGGGTAGAAACCAGACGGGCAGTTGCCCTCAGCCGCTACCGGCGAGGACCAGAACGAAGCCAGCACTGCCAGCATTCCAACAAAGTACCGCATCAGTCATCCAGGACGACATTGAAGAACGGAGGCAGCGGCCATGTACCTCTGACTGCCGAGCAACTCGGGTGAAGGTAGCGACGGCGGCGTACCAGCCTGCACCAACATACGCTCCCCTAAAGCCACCAGGCATTCGAGCGCCGCCTGGACACACTTTCAATACTTGCGGAAGACCGGCGCGGAACATTCCGGGTAAATAATCCTGCAATGCGCCCCGCCTGCTGCCTGACAGTCACGCATGGCCTGCTCCCCGGCGCTCTCCACCGTCCCCGAACTGGCGTACTGCGTACCGGTGGATGCCAGTTCCGAGGTGACAGCGGCCACACATTGATTCTGGTAGGTGAACTCGATTCTGCAACGTCCACCGTTCTTCTCGCAATTCGAAATCGCGGCCCTCTTCGCAGCACGCTCACTGGGTTCACCTACAGATGCGCCCCCTCCGAACCGCTGGATGAGCCAGCGAGTGCGCCCCAGGTCTTAACCCACTCACCCAATGGTCTGGGCGGAGGAGTAGGAATCGTAGCGCTGCCCCCAGAACTGGCTCCTGGAATTGGCGCGCAGCCCTGTACTCCCTGCCCTCCAATCGGATACATACCGGGAGGGCAGTTCCCTTCTGCACTTGCGGATGAGAATGCTAGAGAGAACATTGCTGCGATGACCGCTTGCATCAACCGACCAGTCATGATCATACAGCCACGCCCGAACTCAATTTCCAGCCATCTGCGAACATGCATGAAGTCTCCCAGACGCCTCGGAACAACATCACAGCCATAGCAGATGCGGCCACAAGTAACGCCACCTTCCGGTGCAGCATGAATAACTGCTGACAGCCCTCACGCAGAACTGGCGATCAGCGATACGCCCTGAACTCCGACATGCTGCAGGCCGAGTAGGCCACTTCACACGCTCCTCCATCATTCACAGAGGCGCATTCCTTCAACGCGAGCGATTGAGCTTCGTCAAGTGTTTCAGCGCTGGCAACGATTGAATTTCCGGCAGCCCTTCCGCCCGAGCGGGGCGACGGATCGGCGATTGCGGCGCATTGATCGTGATAGCTCAAACGAATCTCACACTTGGTCCCTCCTCGTCGGACACATCCGTCGATCGCCGCCGCTTCCGCAGCTCGCTTCGATTTCTGGGATACGGAAACACCGGTTGCCATCAAGCCACCAGTTGCTGGTTTTTTGTCCTCAGCGATGGCTCCCCAGCGCGTCTCCCATTTCCCGGCCGGAACCGGCGCAGAAGATCCAGTGGAGGGAGAGCTGCTTCCGCCAGGAATAGGCGCACACCCGCCGACGCCCTGCCCTCCAACAGGGTACTGCCCAGGGGGACATCTCCCCTCCGCCAGAGCGGAAAAAGGGGCTATCAGCAGCGCGGCCGCAAGAAGGAACTTGATCATAGTGTTTACTCCAATCCTTGAATCATGCGCTGAGCAAGCCTCAACTAACTTCCAGCAGCCTTGCCATGCGTACCAGGCCCAAGACTTCCGCTAGACCCGCCTTCACCTATAGACTTTCCACTGGTTGCATAGGTTACTGGCGGTGAAACATGCTTCTCCGCATTAGAAGTCTGAGGCGGCATGTAACTACCCGGCGGCTGACCGTTTGAGCTGGACGCCTGCGCGACCGGGCTACCACCTATCTGCGAATATGCCATGAAGGTACCCAGTGTGCCCTGGGAACAACATCGAGGCCATTGGGGTCAGAATCAGTCTCGTCAGGATCAGGCCCATGCCGCCCTGCTGCCAATGGCCCAGATGCGCCGGACTTCTTTCGCGCACGCAGCTTACTGCGTGGAGATTTCGGTCGTCGAAGGGGGTCTAGAGCGAAAAACGGACTTGATCATACAAAAAGCACGGTTATCGTGAATGATTGCTTAGTCGTTCGCGTGAGCATTCGCTACGGACACCTTGTACAGCGTGGCTATCCTGGTTCGCATGCCGAACACCCAGCTGAAGCATCGATGGATCAGCACCTTCTAAACATTGAACAGAGGCTCAGTGCAATCTGCGTACGATGCTGTACGTGCTCACGACGGTTGGTTCCAGCACCTCCCTTGAGGCGCCCCCGTAGCCTCCGCCTGCGCCAGACCGTATCCATGCCGGACAGGGACTATGTACTTCCCCCGCTCAGGGTGATCCAGAAAGCGCACCAATTGAAGGAAGTCAGGCCGCCCCTGATCACGCGCCCAAAAGGCGGCGCACGCTTGCACAGCTTCCCGTTCTGCGCCGTTGACCGATCTGAAGTCTTATCAGTACTTCCGGAAGACGGGCAAGGAGCATTCGGAATAGACGACGGCGCACTTTCCGCCTCCGGTATCCCGACAATGACCAATTGCATTTCCAGCGACGGTCTCTGCATCTACCGCCGTATCCAAGGAGCCCTGCCCCTTTCCTGAGGACGGTACAGCGAATGCAACGCATTGGTTGTAATAGGTGACCGAAGACTTGCAGTCCTTTGCACCCTCTGCCGCGCACTTCTTGATCGCCACATCCACCGCACGCCGCTCGCTGGACTCATTGGCTGCGGTGCCGACGAGATTTGACGTAGGCGATTCAGCCACGGCTCCCCATCTCGTCAACCACTCCCCCAACGGCTGAGCAGGAGCGGGAGCAGAGGGTGATGCCGTTCCACCAACTGCACCAGGAATTGGCGCGCAACCCTGGACACCCTGCCCACCAATCGGATACGACCCTGGGGGGCACCCACCTTCTCCTGATGCGGAGTGTACGCATAACAACAATACAACGAGAACTATGTAGGTCAAAGTCGTTCGCATCATGGCCTCCAATTCCCGAAGAGTTACGAATTCATTGTTCCAGCATTGCCGCGCTGCCCACTCTGAATCGGAGATTCAGTGGTCGCGCCTCCAAATCTAGGCATCGTATCTTGAACCGGAACCTGACTTGAGGCCCTCGAATTGGTGGGAACAGGAGGCATGTACATTCCTCCGCCCGACCCACTAGAACCCGGCGGCTGCCCATTCGGACCCGGCGACGTCGGCACCGCGCTACCGCCTATCTGCGAATATGCCATGAAGGTACCCAGGGTGCCCTGGAAGAACATCGCGGCCATTGGGGGCGCAGTCAGGATCAGTGTCGTCAGGATCAGGCCCATGCCGCCCTGCTGCAGCGCCATGCTGCTCATGCCCTCGGTCAGGTTCGACCCCAGCAGTGCGCCCAGCGCGGATGCGCCCCAGAACGAAGCCGCCACGCGTGCCACCATTTCCATGGCAATGCCGGTCATCGCCGCCAGCACCGCCATCGAGAACATGGTGCCGATGCCATAGAACAACCATCGTTGGAACAGCGACTTTGTCTGCTCGAACAGCAGGCACAGGATGAACAGTGGTCCGAATCCGATGAACAGCGCCAGCGCGATCTGGTAGAGCAGCAGCATCGCACCCGCAGTCACGGCGGGACCGCCCGTTCCCAGGCCGATGAACCACATCGCGCGGGTCTTGGCACTATCCAGCGCCACGTCGCCGGCCACATCCAGCACGCTTACCGACGTGAGTGCCAGCTGCATGTAGCCCAGGTTCTTGTCGATCAGCTCCTCGGCGGTCGACTTCTTGCCGGTCACGATGTAGGTGATCTGGTCCTGCACATCGCCGGTCAGGAAGTTCTGCAGCTTGGTTCCGAACATCGCCATCGACGTTGCGACGGTGACGATCAGGGCGGCGCGCGCCATGTTCGTCATCAGCGCAGCCATCGAGTCACGGCTCCGTCCGGTCACGATGCGGAAGCCCTGGATGAGCACCCACAGCGTCATCAGCACCAACGCCATCGTGCCGACCCAGGTCATCATCCGGCTCAGGATGCCGTTGCCGAAATTGGTGATCTCTTCGCGCAGATATTCCAGGATCAGCCGGAAGAAGAAGAAGTCGCCCACCGAGGCGAACAACGTGCCGTGCAACAGATCATTGAACACCATACCGTGCATCATTCCCTGACTCATCACATCACCCGCCCCGCGTCGGGGCCCTGCTGGAGTGCGTTGCGCACGTGATTCACTTGGTGGAGAGCGCGGCCTTCAGCGCGCCGGCCTTGATGACACTTCCAATCGGGTTGCGCTCGCCCCGCAACGCACGCTCGGCCAGATTCTTCTGCCGCCCCTGCAAGGCAGCGATCTGCTGGTCGTAGACCTTGATGGTGGTCTCCCACTTCTTGAAGGCCTTCTCAAGCTCAACCGAGGTTGCCGTATTGTTGGAAATATCCTCCTGCAGTGCGCCTTCATTCTTGAACGCGTTGCGGATCCGACGCAGCTGCTGAAGCATCTGCTCCATCGCCGGCATGGACATCTGCACGACCTCGACAGTCTCGTTGTACTTCTTGTTCTCAAGCACCTGGATGTACGAGCAGATCGCACGCTGCTGCGCGCCGATGTCACCGCCCGGGCTCATGTTCAGCACTGCCATCAGACCATTCATGCTGATCATGGAATCGCCACCGCACTTCTCGGCCACGTTCCAGTTCTCGGGAATCTTCGTCAACGCGGGAGTCGGCGGCATCAGCGGCGAAGCAATGATCTGGGTCCAGTTCTGGAGCTTGGACATCCAGTTGTCGATGGTCTTGGAGTACTGCTGAGCCGTTTCACTCCAACGCTGCGCAGTCTGAAGATATTCCTGACCGGCCTTCATCTCCTGCATGAAATTCATGATCCAGTTGAACGGGTCATAGACCGTCATCGCCTGCGCGGGACTGGTGCCTGTACTGATGGTCATGCCCAAGGTCAACACTGCGGCCATCATCGGCGCGAAGCGCCTGCGTCGCACCGGAGTGCGGCGGAATTCAGTTGTCATGGCGGTTTCCTTGTTCGTCTGAGCGAGCGTCTTCATGCCGTCTCCTCCTGCTCGGCCCGCTTCCCGGACCCTTTTCGATGTTTGTAGAAATCTTCCAGCCATTGTTCCGGCGTAAGCTCATCCACGGTGATCCGGTTGCGGACCGCAGCGGTCTGCAACACCCGATGCATGATGTCGATGTTGTCGGTCGACGCCGAGATCACCGACAGAATGTCGTCCATGCCGCGCAGGTTCAGCTGGCAGACGCTCGATGCATGGCCCTGCTTGACCAGGAAACAGCGCGAGCGCTCGTCGAGCGCGGTAACCACCTTGAACTCGGCCTCGGTCAGCTTCAGGCCGTCCATGTAATCGCTCTTGCTGGCATTCGGGTTCGGCAGAAGGATCAGCGTGGCGGTCTGCTCGATCAGCGCGGCAGAGATATCGCTCTTCAGCGCGTCCTCCGGGCTCTGCGTCGCGAAGATGCCCAGACCGTTCTGCTTACGGATGGTCTTCTGCTTGTTCTTCGCGAATTCCTTCAGGCCACCCTCGCCGTCCAGGATCTTCCAGAATTCGTCCATCACGTAGATCAGCGGACGACCATCGATCAGCGACTCCAGGCGGTGCAGCAGGTAATTGATGACCGGCACGCGTACTTCGGGGTTGTCAATGATGTCGGTGTAGTCGAAGCCGATGATGTTGGCCTTGCTCAGATCAACGGTGTCGACCGGATTGTCGAACACCCAGCCCAGCGAATTGCCCGAGGTCCAGCGGCGCATGCGCGCGTAGAGCCCATCGTCGCCCATGTTGGGCAGGCTCTTCTGAAAGTTGGTCATGCTGCGCAGGTGCATCGGCGTATCGAGCATGCTTTCCACTGCGCGGTAGATGTCCTCTTCCTCGCGGGCGCTGTACTCACGCTTGCCGGCCAGCACCTTGATCAGGTCGGCCAGGAACTGCACGTTGGCTTCATTGTTCTCGCACTGGAACGGGTTGAAGCCGGTCGGCGCGCCGTTCTCCAGGGCCAGATAGTTGCCACCGCAGGCACGGACGAAGATCTCCGCACCACGATCCTTGTCGAAGAAGAAGATGGTCGGCGACGGCTCGTACTTCTGCACCTGGCTGAGCAAGAAGTTGATCAGCGCGGTCTTACCGGTACCGGACTTGCCGATCACCATGGTGTTGGCGATCGCCTTCTCGCCCAGCGAGTTCTCCGACGGATGGGTCGCGTGGAAATTGAAGTAGTACGGCTGGCCGTTGGTGGTCTGCAGCGTGGTGACGCAGTCGCCCCACGGGTTGTTGTGCTGCTTGCCGGTCGCGAAGTTGTGCAGCGGCGACAGCCCCAGGAAGTTCAGCGAGCTGACATTGGCCAGGCGGGTGCGATAGCGCCAGTTGGCCGGTAGCTGCGAATAGAAGGACGAGGTGACCGCCAGGTCTTCCTTGGTCGACACGAAACCCGCATTGGACAACTCGGCGCGCGTCGTGGCCACGTTCTGCGACAGCTTGGCCTGGCTGTCGCCGTAGACCGCCATGATGAAGTGGTACTCGCCCAGTACGAAATTTCCCGACGACAGCTGGTCCATCGCCTGGTCCAGCTCGACGATCTGGCTGACTGCCTTGTCGCCTGAGGAGATCATCATGCCCTTTGTGCGGTCGAGCACCTTGAGCGCGTCCTGACGCCCCATCGGGCTGAACGAATGGGTGATGACGTACTCGTAGTCCAGGTACTTCAGGCCGTTGAGAATGCCCGGGTAAGTCCCCTCGGCATACTCCTTGATGTTCAGGATGGCGCCGAAGTGGTTGGCACCATTGGGGGTATTGATGACGAAGTCACCGGTCTTGGCCGAGAACATATGCCGGCTGACCGGCAGGTAATCCTTGATTGGCGCCGACAGCACCGGCACCGGTTCGTCGATGCGATTGATCAGGTAACCGAACAGCTCCAGCGTTTCCGAGAACACCACGCCGTTCTTGGCCTCGTACATGCCCAGGCGGTACGGCGCATAGTCGCGGATCACGGCCTCGACGTTGCCGGCAAGTTCCATCAGCTTCTCGATGGCCTGCTCCTGCTCGGCCTGCAGGCGCTCGACATTCGCCGACTTTTCCACGAAGCGCTTCCCGGCTACGACCGGGCGGTAGATCATGGTGAGGTACAGCTCGTTCTGCATGATGCGCTGCGAGGACAGCATGCCCATGTACTGGTCGGACACGTCCTGGTTGAAGCGCTGCTTGTAGTGGCTCTTGCCTTTCAACGTACGGCGACGGCGAATGTCGTGCACCCAGAAGGCGACATTGACGAAATCCGGCGCCCTCAGCGTCTGCAGCAGGCGGTTGAACGTATTGTGCCGGTGCTCCAGCTCCCATTCCTCGCGACCAACGAACGGCAGTCCTTCCAGGTACCAGGTCAACATGTAGTCGCCACCCGTGGTCTTTACCACGTTCGGGGCGACATGCGTCGACAGGGGAATGAACTCACTGATGGAGGTGTCAGGGCTGAACATACGACTGCTTCCAAAGAGGTACTGCCAAGAAGTTTCAACAGACCCGACGGACGCTTGCGCCCGCGGGCCGGATCCGGACCTCAGTCCATTCGGGCCGGTTTGTCGCGGTAATGGTTGGGGTTGAACACCCACATGCCATCGTGTTCCTGCACGTTGCGGACTTTCAGCTTGAACAGCAGGCGCAGGCCCAACAGGCGGAAGATCATTTCGTCACGCTTGGCCATCTGCCGCATGATGAAGACCGCCACCGGAATGGTGAGCAGGAACCAGAAGTTCGTATACATGCTGAGCAGCAGCAACCCACCTGCCACCATGAAGAATGGCAGGTAGGGAACGCCCAGGAACATTGCCGGACGTGTGCAGCCGCGGAAGACGACGTTCTTATGCACTGTAATACTGGACAGCCTGCTGGATCAGCATGGCGGTCTTGCCTTCGCAGGTGCCATAGTCGTCACCCAGCAGCATACGTGCGATCTGGCCAGCGGCACCGATCAGCACGCCACCGATCAGAATCGGGGCCACATCACCAATGCGCTTGTGCGCGAAGGCGATCTGGTAGCCGGCGAAGATGACGGCAATGGTCACCACGGCGATCGAGGCCATGTTCAGCAGACCATTGATGCTGTCGAAGAAGCCACATACCTTCTTCTCGGTGCCACCATAATTGACGCCGCCCTGATTGGCGAAGACCTCCGGAGCGAACAGCGCACCAACAAAGAGGGTGGCCATCAGCAGGGTCTTCAGCGTGCGCTGGGCCTGGACGAGGTCGAGATTGGATCGCTTCATGGATTGATTTCCTTGTTGATGGACTAACACAACTGAATCGGCCAGCCGGGGGACTGGCCGCACCACGACTTCGTCAGAACACGAAGGCCGCATCCCCTGCGGGAATCTGCTGCACCGGTGCGGCCTGCACCGGCGCGTTGTACGAATTGTCGGCACCCGCCACAGGCTGGTTGCGCTCGCTCCAGGGCCGCAGCATCACCGGCCCCTCATTGCTGGCACCGGCAGCACCCGGCAACTGCTGCGGCATGGCCATGGCCTGCGCAGCACCCTGCTGAGGCAGCTGCTGAGGCATGCCACCGGACTGTTGCTGGGGATAGGCGGCCCCTTGGATGGGCTGCGCCTGGGGCTGCATCATCCTGTCCACTGAACCCAGCACCACTTTGGACAGCGCCTGGTCGGCGAGATTCAGCAGACTGCCCCGCGCCATCGCACCGGTGGACGGGTACACGACATAGGCGCGTGCGGGATCTTCCGACGGCACGTACACCGGGCCATTGGATTGAGCAACGATGCGCGCCTGCGCCGGCGAAGCGAGCTGCGGGTGATGCTCGACCTTCACCGCGCGGCGCTCACCCCGACTGACCACGTCGATCGGCGCAACACCATTGCTGGCAACCTGCTGGCCGCGGCGGATCGAGTCGTAGATCTTCTGCACGTAGCCGTGACGGAAGCCGGTCTCGAAGTTGCCCGAGTAGTAACAGCTGAACGACTTGCCCCAGTCACCACCGGAGCGTTTGTAGCACTCGGCGAGAATGCGCGAACCGGCCTGCAGGTTCGGGCACTGCTGGAAGGCCTTCTCGTAGGAATCCAGCCCGTATTTGCCCAGGTTGTAGCGATTGACCTGGGCCAGCCCGATCGAGAAGTTGTAGCCCTTCTCTTCCAGCATGCGCACCGTCGCCAGCGCTTCATCCAACGCCTTGGGCTGGCGCACCAGTGCACCGCCGACCACGCCGATGGCGTAGGGATTGCGCGACGATTCGACGTTGATGACGTGCTGCATCACATCCATCGACACGGCCATCTCCGGGCACGCCATCATTTCCAGTCCTGGCAGCATCCTTCAGCCCTCCTGCCCCTGGGCACGCCCAGGATTGAAGTCGATGCCGGTGATGTAGCGCGAGCCGGCATGCGCCTTGATATGCACTACGATGTCGATGGTCATCATCAACAGTCGCTTGATCACGTTGAACTCCAGGCCCGAACCCTCCGCCGAGGCCTTCACCATCAGCGCCAGCTGATCCCACGTCTGCTCCGGGCTGCCGGCATGGCAGCTGGTGATCGATCCCGGGTGGCCGGACGCGCAGTTGCGGATGAAGTAGAACGCTTCGTCACCGCGCAGCTCGGCCAGGATGATGCGTTCGGGCTTCATGCGCAGGCAGGCCTCCATGCAGCTCTTGGCCGTCACATTGCTGGTGCTCTGTCCGCCTTTGGAGTACAACAGGTGCACGACGTTGGGCTGGGTCAGGAACAACTCGCGCGCGTCCTCGATGGTGACCAGGCGCTCATTGTCCGGGATATGGTTGACCAAGGCCTTCATGAAGGTGGTCTTGCCGCTACCGGTCGCACCGGATACCACGATGTTCTTGCGGTACATCACCGCACGCCGGAAGAACTCGGCGTACTCGCGCGAATGGCGCAGCTCCAGCAGCTCGCGATCCTGCTCGCTGATGCTGCCATCACTCTCCAGGATCTGGTTGAAGAAGCCGTCTTCGTGATACTGCGTGAGCGACTTGGTGTGCTTGGACGGCAGACGGATGGTGATCGACACCTTGCCAGCGTCACACGCGGGCGGAATGACGAACTGTGCACGCTGGCCGGTGGGGAACGTGAGCGACACGACCGGATCGGCATCGGTGATGCGCTGGCCGGTGTTGCTCTCGTTCACCACCGCCGTGCAGAACTGCCGGGCCCGCTCGAACGTCAGGCTCGGCACCTCCACCCGCTGCCACCCCGCCCGGGTTTCCAGGTACAGCTCACCGGGACGGTTGATGCAGATTTCCGTCACTTCCGGAGAGGTCATGTACTCGGCGATGCCCAGCACTTCGTACTGATAGCGCAGGAAATCGCTGGAGACGAGGGCGAGGGGTGACACTTCGGCGTCCATGATCGTTCGTTGGGTTACCGGCGGGGATTCAGCACGTTGGTGAAATCAACGTCCTTGGCGACGTAGACATTCACCACGGTGCCCTGGTTGATGGTCACGGTCGGCGGGCGGCGCTCGCTGAGCGCCTCATTGGCAAGTCGCTCCATGGTGCGAGCGGTTGCACTCTCGTAGGGAGAGCGCACGGCAAAGCCGTTGCTGGCGACCGTTGTCGACTCTGGACCGTGCTCGGCTGCGGCGTACTTGAAGGCGTCTGCGATCAGGCTGATCATCAGCGCCGAGGCGATACGGCTGCCCCAGTGCGCACTGTACTGTCCAGGATGGCCTGCCCCGCCCAGGCCATCCGTGCCAGGGCTGGACATGGCCACGTCGATGCCGTTCGGGGTGGTGATGCGATCCCAGATCACTTCCACGCGCTTGCCGATCGGACCACCGCCGTAGGCGCCATAGATCTTGGAGCCCTTCGGCAGCAGCAGGTTACGGCCGTTGATGGAGTACACCGGCTCGGTCAGCAGGCACGAGGTGTAGCCGGCCACGTCGGTGATGATCCGCGTTTCCAGCACGCATCTCAGGTACGTGCCACGAACCAGCAGCGCGTCAGGGCTACGGATATAGGCGGCATTGGAGACATTTTCCACGTCGGGGCCACGGCGGACCTTCTGCGGCTGGGGCTGAGGATTTGCTGCTGCCTGCATGGCAGCGATCATCGCCTGGTTGTAGTCAGAGTTCTGGCTGCCGGACGACGCGCCCGCGTCACCACCCCCTACCCCGGAACCGCTGCCCATGCGCCGGTCCATCAACGTCGGCCCGCGATCTTCGTCTGGCTTGCTCGCCGACGGAAAACCGGGCATAGGCACTTCCTGCTGGGGCGCAGGCGGCAGCATCGGAATCGGATCGGCAACAGCCACCGGCGGCGCCGGATCAGCTGCGGTACCTACGCTCGGCAGCTGTGGTGTCGTCGCACGCGCCTCTTCCCGCGGCTTGTTCTGCTCGGTCGCATCATCCTGCCCCTTGCGGAACAGCAGGAAGCCCATTGCCATCAGCAACAGCACGATGCCACCGAGGAACAGCAGCGCCTTTCGGTTCAGCCGCTGCTCTTCGGCCGAGCGCAACTGCGGCGCGGCCGCATCCAGATCCGGCGCGGGCTCGGCCTGGGTCGTGCCGAAGTAGGGATTCGAAGGCGCGTCCGCGGCACCCTGTGCGCCGTACGGGCTCTGGCTCTCGTCGCGTCCGTTGTTCGGGTCGTTTCCGGGAGTGTTCTGCTGGCTCATTTCTTCACGTTCCTTCGCAGGCCGACGACGAAGTCGCCGTGGCGGATGACCAGGTACGGGTAGGTCCCGTGCACGATCAGCGTATTGCCTTCAACCGTGGTGTTGACCACGAAGTCTTCACCGTATTCCGTTTCACGACCAAACACCGCCGGGAAGATGCCGGTCTTGTACTCCGGCGAATTCGGCAGTTTCAGGTAGGTGAAACGACCATCGTCGTAGGCGTTGACCGGGATCAGCCACCCCATCTTCTTCGCCTTGCTGGTGGAATAGGAGTAGTTGAAGTTGTACTGCCGGTCCTTGGCCAGTTCCGAGCTCAACAACGGCTTGGCCTCTTCCTCGACCGCTTCCTGGGCGACGCCGAACACGGTGTCGTTCGGATAGACGAAGGCGATCTTGTACTGCACGCCCGCGCGACGAGCCTGTTCCAACTGGCGCCAGTCGGTGGCCACCACCTTCAGTTCGAAGATGTAGGAATGGGTCTCGGTGCGCACCATCATGTTGGTGTCGACGTCGACGTTCTTCGGCTTGAGGTAGAACACGTTCTCGCGACGGGTCAGTTCCCAGCCGCTGCTGAAGCCGGTGCTGTAGTCGAGGATCTTCTCGTTCGGGCTCAACTCGATCTGGGTGGTCAGGCCCAGGCCGGTTCGAACCGGATAGATGCGGTCCTTCTCGTACTCGTAGTGGTCAACCGCCTGCGCCATCGCCGCTGCTGAGAACAGCAACGACAACATCGACAGCAGCGCCAGCGCGCTTCCCCTGATATTTCGACTACTCATCGGTTGCTTGCTCCATCAGCAGTTCCGGTGGAATTGTTCTGCGCCGGCCTCATGGCCGGCTGTCCGGGCATAACCTGCCCCGGCATTGCTTGCCCCTGCACCGGCTGACCCGGCATGGGTTGACCCTGTACGGGCTGACCCGGCAGCGGCTGACCCGGTAACTGGCCGTTGGCCGGAGCCGCGACCGGTTGGCCGGTGGCCGGATCGATCATGGTGGCCGCAGCCGGATTGTTCGGATCGTAGACGCCCTGCCCCTGCTGCGCCGCCTGAGCGGCCTGCTGCGCCTGCGCCTGCATGGCGCCGTCATCCGGTACCGGCACACCACGCGAGTAGTCGTTGTCGACGCGGTACTCGGTGACCTGGAACGCCAGCGGGTTGAGGATGCGATCCTGCTCGGACAACGCCAGGTTCTGGTTGTACTCGAAGCGCATCGTCACTAGTTGGTTGTCAAGGTAGCTGGATGCTCCGGTCCGCTTGTCCAACAGGCTGCGCTGGATGCGCACCGACGCACCGCGGAAGCTGCCGTTCGGCTCAGCCCCCAACGGCGTGATGCTGAGGATCTTTACGCGAATGGCTTTTTCGCGGCCATACATCACAAACGGGTTCTGGGGGTTACTTCCCGCGTAGCGCATACGCATGCTCTGAGCAACCGGGCTGCTCGACATCACGAACACCAGCTCCCAGTCACGCAGGCCCATCACCGCCGAGTCATACGATTCGCGCGCGAGCACGTACTGGGCGACGTTGCTGCGATTGATCGCTTCGTTGGTGGTGATCGTCTCGCCCTGGAAGGTGCCACTCAGGCGCGCGACGGTCGCGGTACCCGTGTAGGCATCGGCCATCACCAGGAACGGCACCTTCTCCTTCAGCGGCAGCATGTAGTAGTAGCCGCCCGCCAGGGCGAGCGACATCAGCAACGAGCCTGTGGCGACCCACCATGCGCGCCGCTCGCTGCGGCGTGCCATGTCGGCCACGGTGATCTCGTAGCTGACCGCCTTGGCGACCGACTGCTCGACCTTGGGACTATTGCCGGGATCCTTCTTGCGGAACATGGATTCTTCCGTACTGCTGAAACATCAATGGGCGTGGCACCCCTGCGACAGGCGCGGGGAGCGGCACGTTCGATGATTTCGAGGTGGACTCAGGTGCCGCTGTTGGAATCAGCGCCCTGCGCCGACGCGGTCGGCGTCGAGCCAGCGCTCTGCACAACGATCTGGTTGCCAACGATGGAGACGGAGATGCCCTGCGCTGCATAGGCTGCGGTCAGATCGATCACGGCCTGCTGTGCGTTGGTGGTGTCGATGTTCGAGACCGCGCCATACAGGGTGAAATCCGAGCTGAGGCGGTAGTCCAGCGTGCGCCCGGAATCCTTGGCCCAACGCTCGAGCATGGCTTTGAGCGTGCCATCCATCGGCGAGGCCTGGTAGACGTAGCTGGAGTACAGCGGAATTTCGGTCGTCGTCGCAGCAAAGCGGTTGACCGGCTTCCAGCGGCCTCCGAAATCCGGAGCGGACTTGGTGGCGCAACCGGCCACCATCAGCGCCGCCACTGCGGCGATGGACATTTTCGCGATAAACGCCTGATTCATACGGGCTTCACTTTGACGTACGAAAAAGCAGTCCCGAGCATTGGTCCCCTGGTCGTCCGGCGCTGCATCGCGCACGCCGGAATCGGAGGGACACGCTGTGTGCAGCGCACCCACTCCGGCTCCCCTGCAGCCCAAAGGCTGCCAACCAGGTCGCGGGGCCATCGGCGCAGCCGACAACACATCCGCATACCTCACCAACGTCGAAAGCATCCTTGTTTCCATGGCACAAACTCCTGGCCACCCTGCTGCTACATCTTTGACATCCAGCACACACTTCTGGACGACAGACACAGGGTCGCACAACCACGCGTCAATTCCATGTCAGGCAAGTCTGAAAATCCATGAACAAATGCCAAATTCTTGACCGAAATCACGAATTCACATTCTTAACTTCGAATCAAATTCACAAATTAAGCGTCGTGAATTAGACGTTCAGCATCGGAACATCCACCTTCGGCAGCAGCCTCGAGGTGAAGTAGCGGTCCTTGTAGTAGCGGATCTTGTCGCACTTCACCGGATGCGGTATGCCCTCATACAGGAACACCTCCATGTCCGGCCCCATCGCCTTCAGCTCCTGCGGCAGCATCAGCGCGCGCCGTTCCTCGGTGAAGTTGTGGGTCTTCTCGCGGGCATGGGTGACGTTCTTCTTGCGCACCGTGGTGTAGCCCAGCATGTCCGAATAGTCATTGGCATCCTGCTGCTCACGCGGCGCGTACAGGATCTGCAGGGCATGGTTGGTGATGATGGTGCGTGACACTTCCCGGCCGTAGGTGGCGTCGAGCTGGGACATGCTCTGGATGATCGGCAGCAGGCGGATGTTGTAGCCGGCCATGTAGGACACCGCCGAGGCGATGATCTCGACTTTGCCGATCGAGGTGAATTCGTCCATCAGCAGCAGGCACTGGTACTTCAGGTCCGGGTTGGACTTGGGCAGTTCCTTGGTGTTGAGGTTGATCAGCTGGCTGAAGAACAGGTTGATGATCAGCCGGCTCTCGGCCAGCTTGTTCGGCTGGATGCCGATATAAATGGTCATCTTCTTCTTGCGGACATCGGTCAGCAGGAAGTCGTTGCAGCTGGTGGCCTTGTCCAGCACCGGATTGATCCAGGGATTGAGCGGTTCCTTGAAGGTGCCCAGGATCGAGGCGAAAGTCTCGTCAGCCTGGGACAGCATGTTGGCGAATGCCGAACGTGCGTTGGCGCTGAGGAACGGCCGCTCCGACAGGGTCTTGAGGTACTTCTTCAGGTCGGTGCCGTCGCCGGAGGACAGACGGTACACCGCACCGAGCGTGGGCGTGCCGGCGCCGCCCGGGAAACCGCTGCTGCGCTCGTCGTCCCAGTTCTCGAACAGGTACAGGGTGAAGGCCATGAACGCGTTGCGTGCCTGGCTGACCCAGAACTTCTGGTCCTCGGCCCCGTCCGGATACAGCATCGCGGCGATGCTCATCAGGTCCGAGACGCGGAAGGCCGGATCATCGGAGACGTAGCTGAGCGGGTTCCAGCGGTGCGTGCGCCGGTCCTCGGCGAAGGGATTGAACAGATAGATTTCCTGGCCCTGGCTGGCGCGCCAGCCACTGGTCAGGTCGAAGTTCTCCTGCTTGATGTCCAGCACCACCAGCGATTCGCCGTACTCCAGCAGGTTCGGGATGACCACGCCCACACCCTTGCCCGAGCGGGTCGGCGCGGCCAGGATCACGAACTGCTGGCCATCCAGGCGCACCAGCTTGCCGCCATGGCTGCCGACCACGATGCTCTGGCCGGTCTTCTTGAACATGCCGTGCTTGGCCAGGTCGGCGCCGGTGGCGAAGCGCGCATCGCCGTGCAGCGAGCGCTTGTCCTTCTTCAGCAGCAGCACCAGGCCGGCCACCAGCAGCACCAGCAGGGGCAGGCCGAAGCCCACGTAGCCAGCCCATTTGATCTTGCCCACGAAGGGCGCGACCTGCGGTTGGCCGATGGCGTGGACGTACTGGTAGTAGGTGTTCCAGGTGAACAGCTGGGTGTCCAGCCCCAGGAACAGCAGGGTCAGATAGCCGGAAAACACGAAACCGAGCAGCAGGGTCGCCAGCGTGATGATGGCGATGAGCAGATACTTCTTACTGGGCAACACCCGAATCCTCCATGATGCGCACGCGGCGCGACGGCCTAGCGGTGGCGCCAGCGCGACGCCTTCTTCCGCAGGTGGTTCTCGTTTTCCAGCCCGGGCTCCTCGCCCTCTTCACGCACCAATTGCAGCAAGCGTTGGCGCGCTTCGGCCAGTGATATCAGGTCGGTCAGACGATCCCCATCGTCGGCGACGACCGCATGGCCGACCACATCGCCGGGAGCGTACACCGGCTCGTAGGACACCGCTACCAGCTGATAGCGCCCACGGGTTTCCAGCACATGCCTGAATTCCTGCATCTCACTCCTCCTTGTCGGGGCAACACTGCGTCCCCTGCCTCGCCATCATGCCCGTGGCAGCGTCATGGGCGCATCCACAACCGCTGCGGCTCTTGCGCGAAACTGTGCGCGGATATCCAAGGAGACTGCAATGGACTGGGTAGCACTTGCCCGTACGCTGGCCACCGAGGCCCACGCGGGGCAGTTCGACAAGGCCGGCCAGCCTTATATCGGCCATGTGGCGCGGGTGGCGGCCGCCGTGCGCGGCGACGATGACGCCGAAGTGGTGGCCTGGCTGCATGACGTGGCCGAGGACTGCCCGGCGTTTGCCGCGCGGATCGAGGTATTTCCAGCGCCGCTGCGCGAGGCGGTGCAACTGCTCAACCGCGATGCAGCTCCTGACGCGGACAGCTACTACGCGCGCATTGCCGCCCACCCGCTTGCATTGAAAGTGAAGCGCGCCGATCTGGATGACAACGCCGATCCACAGCGGCTGGCGATGCTGGACGGGACCACGGCAGGGCGCCTTCGCGACAAATACGCTCATGCCCGGGCGGCGCTGGGCATCTGAGCCCGCCGCGAGGCGGCGCGGAGGGCCGGCGTGTCACCGATCAAACGCTGATTTACCCTGAGTGCTGCTGCTCCTGTTGCAGTGCAGCAGTACAATGGACGGCTCCCCCGCCCCATCGCGCCTCCGCATGAGCCCCAACTCTTCCCTGGCTGCGCGTCTGACGCCCCGCCAGCGCACCCTGATCATCCTCGCCCTGTCGCTGGGTGGATTTGCCATCGGCACCAGCGAATTCGCCAGCATGGGGCTGATGCTGGAGATCAGCCGCGGCCTGTCGATTTCCGAAACCCAGGTCGGGCACCTGATCAGCGCCTACGCCATCGGCGTGGTGGTCGGTGCCCCGATCCTCGCCTTCGTGGGTGCCAGCTTCCCGCGCCGCAAGCTGCTGTTGGCGCTGATGGGCTTCTACGCGATCGGCAACCTGGCCAGCGCGCTGGCACCGAATTACGGCACGATGCTGGTGGCACGCTTCGTCGCCGGCCTGCCGCATGGCGCCTACTTCGGCGTTGCGATGCTGGTGGCCGCTGCGATCAGCCCTGCCGGCCAGCGCGGCCAGGCGATGTCGCGGGTGCTGCTGGGCCTGTCGATCGCGATCCTGGTCGGCAATCCGTTGACCACCTGGCTGGGCCAGCAGTTGAGCTGGCGCACCGCCTTTGCCCTGGTCAGCGTGCTGGCCATTGCCACGGTGGCGATGATCGCGCGCTTCCTGCTGCCGGACCCGGACGAAGTGCGTACCTCGCCGATGCGCGAACTGCGCGCCTTCAACACTCCCCAGGTGTGGCTGGCGCTAGCGATCGGTGCGGTCGGCTTCGCCGGCATGTTCTGCGTGTTCACCTACCTCGCACCCACCCTCGTGCAGGTCACCGGCGTGGCCGAATCGTGGATGCCGCTGGCAGTAGGCGTGTTCGGCATCGGCGCGATCATCGGCAACATCGCCGGTGGCTGGCTGGTGGACAAGTTCCATTTCAAGGCCGCCGCCGTGGTGCTGCTGTGGTCGATCGTGATGCTGCTGCTGTATCCGCTGGCCGCACAGTCGGTGTGGACCATCGGCCCGATGATCATCACGGTCGGCACCATGGGTGCGCTGGCGGCGGTGCTGCAGACGCGACTGATGGATGTGGCCGGCGAAGCGCAGACGCTGGCGGCCGCCTCCAATCACGCCGCCTTCAATACCGCCAACGCACTCGGCCCGTGGCTGGGCGGCATGGCGATCAGCGCCGGCTTCAGCCCGGCCAGCACCGGCTATGTCGGTGCAGCCACCGCGATCGGCGGCCTGCTGCTGTGGTGCGCGGCGGTGATGCTGGACAGGAAGCGCAAGACCGTCGCCGCCGGCAACCACTGAAGAACGGGCGTCCAACCATCGCATCCACAGGTCAACCGTTCGACTGAGCCGGCTTCGTCGCGCTCCTGACGCGCGATGAACACATTTCGTGGATGTGCATTTGGGCACAGTGCAGCCGACGCCGTTTTCTCGGCCTGCACCGGACCCGCAATGCACCACCCTCGCGCCCCTGCCCGCCACGATGCCATCGCCTTGCAGGCCGGCATGCTGGGCAGCGTGCTGGGGGTGGCGTTGTCCAAGGCCATTGCCTTGTCCGCGTTGGCAGCCGGTTCGATGATGGGGATCGGGCTGTGGGTGGTGGCCTGTGCACTGCTGGCTGCGTGGGCGCTCGCAGCCTATCTGGCCTGCCTGGCGCTGAGCCGTCGTGTGTTCGTGCTGATGGTGGCGCTGTGCATGGTGCTGATGATCTGCATCGCCTGACCCAGCAGGGGCCGGACTATCGCGCATTTGTTACAGAATAACAAGTGCAACGGGTCCGATTGTGCATGCCCGGCGTCACGGATTTGAATTCCATGGCCATCCTGGCATTACCCGAGGCCATCCCATGAACCTGCAGCCTTCATTCCGCGCCACCCTCACTGCCATCGCTCTGGCGTCGCTCAGCGCCTGCGCCACCTACGACGACAGTGCCATGCATCCGGCCTGCCAGGAGTCACCCCATCTGAAGGATCTGCCACGCGAGGTCGCTGCCCGCGAGAGCCGTTGCAACAAGGGTGTGGAAGTGTGGTCGAGCGAGCGCGGCGGCAGTGACAAGCCGCTGGACCTGAGCGGAAAAAGAAAAAAAAGGATCTCTGAAATGGAGCGCTGCCGGTTGCCGCGGCTGTCTTGATCATGTCCATGCACCTGGCTGACTGGCCCATCACAACCGGCGCGCGACGATGGGGTCTCCCCACCCTGTCGAGATTCAGATGCCGGACACTGCCCACCCTGTCATTCGCGCGTTCGAGGCCGTGTTCGATCTGTCAGGGGGCGTGCAGCGCATCACCGCGCTCACGGTCACCTGCCGGCATTGCACATCGACCAGTTCGGCCAGTGAGGACAATCTGGTGCACTTGCCAGGTGGAGCATTGTTCCGCTGCGACGGGTGCGGCTGCCATCAACCGGTCAGCCATGCCCGGCTGTCGGACTGGCAACCGGCGTCGTTGCTGGGTATCTGAGGACCGCGACGTGGTAATGACTGTGGAACAGCGGAAAATACTCCAGGCCATCGCCGCTGCAGAACCGGTGCGCGGTGATGCCGCAACGTGGGCGGTGACCGCCGGATGGGCTGTACAGGCAGAGGACGGGGATATCGATCTCACCGAGGCTGGCCGGGATGCGCTCACCGCGCAGGCAGGTCGTGAGGGCTAGACCCGCCGCTCAGGCCAGCGTCGCCTCCCTTCGCGCTGCGTCGCGATAGCGGCAACCTGCGGAACAAAGGGCACATCGCTGCCACGTCGGCGGCGAAGTGGCGAGGTCTTTCATGTCGGCGGTGTGCAGAGCGTCATGACATGCGCTGGGCTATGCTGCGCCACCTTCCTGCGCCAATGGCGGCCATGCATCCTTTTCCCCTGCCAGTCTCTGCACCTGATCAGCTCGCTTACCGACTGCTGCAGGACAGTGACTGGGCCCGCTCGGCCACTGCCGCAAGCGCACCCGCCGAACTTCGCACGTTGCTGGCGATGATCCTGGATTCGCCAGAACCCCTGTGGCTTGCCTGGGGCAAGGAAGACAAGGCGTTCTTCTTCAATGATGCGTACCTGCCCATGCTGGGGGAAAAACTGCACGGCGCGATGGGCAATCGCCTGGAGGATGTCTGGGCGGACGTATGGCCAGACGTGGTTCAGGCCGTCAACGATGCCTTCGCCGGCACCAGCCGCAGTTTCAAGAACCTGCCACTGATGATGGATCGCGACGGCACGCTGCGTGAAACATTCTGGACGTTCTCCTATTCGCCGCTGCGCGTCGGCTGCGGCAGTGTGGCCGGCATCCTGTGCGTGGTCAGCGAACAGACCGAACGGGTGATCGAGCGCGACCTGCACAGCCGCCAGGTCGCGGCGATCACCGAGCAGGCGCGGGAGGCCCATCTGGAACTGGTGCGCGCCCGCGAGCAGCTGCGCCAGTCGCAGAAGCTGGAGGCGATCGGCCAGCTCACCAGCGGGGTGGCCCACGACTTCAACAACCTGCTGCAGGTCATCACCGGTTCGGTAGACATGCTCCTGCACACGTGGCCGGCAGACGACACCCGGCGCCGCTACATCCAGGCCATTGCAACAGCGTCGGACCGCGCCACCAAGCTGACCGCGCAACTGCTTGCATTCTCGCGTCGCCAGAGCCTGTCGCCGGAGGTCTTCGACCTCTGCGAAAGCGTGCACGCGCTCTCGGATATCATCACCACGGTACTTGGCGCGCGCATCCAGGTGTCGTTGACATTGCCCGATACACCGATGCCGGTACTGCTGGACCGGACCCAGCTGGACACTGCATTGATCAACATCGCGGTCAATGCCCGCGATGCGATCGAGGGACACGGCAGGGTGACCATCCAGGTGGAGCAGGTAACCGCCGTGCCTTCGGTGCGCTTCGCCGCGCCGATGAAGGGCGACTTTGCCGCAATCAGTGTGACCGACACCGGAGCGGGCATCGACCCTGCGGTGGTTGACCGCATTTTCGAGCCCTTCTTCACCACCAAGAGCGTGGGCGCTGGGACCGGACTCGGTCTCAGCCAGGTATTCGGCTTCGTCAAGCAGTCAGAAGGCGAGGTGGACGTGCAGAGCCAGGCCGGCGCCGGCACCCGCTTTACGCTGTACCTACCGCTGGCGCAGGCAGGAGAAACGACGGAACGGCCGGCGGCGCAATCGGGGCTGCAGCATGGGCATGGCGTCTGCGTGCTGGTGGTGGAAGACAACGTCGACGTGGCCGAATTTGCGGTGGGCGCCCTGCGCGAACTCGACTACAGCGTGGTCCTTGCACGCAATGCGGACGAGGCCCTGGCCGAGCTGGAACGGGATGCCTCGCGCTTCCATGTGGTGTTCAGCGACGTGGTAATGCCGGGCATGAACGGCCTGGATCTGGCCCGTGCCATCCGCGCCCGCTTCCCGGAGCTTCCGGTGATCCTCACCAGCGGCTACAGCGAATTGCTGGCGCGGGATCCTGGCCATGGCTTCACCCTGCTGCGCAAGCCGTACTCATTGAAGCAGCTGGCCTCGGTGATGACCGAGACCGCGCGCCGCGCGCTGGCTGTGGTGGCATCGCCCTAGCCGGTCGCTCCCCGCGGCGGACCGAACCAGCGTTCCAGCGAGGGCGCCAGCCCCGACGCATCGCCGCCGGCATCGCAGGCCCAGGCCACGATACCGTCAGGGCGGACCAGCAACGCACCCAGTCCCATCGCATCGCGCGCCGTGGATATCACGCAGGTAACCGAGCGTTGCCAGCGCGCAAAGATCGGGCCGAGTGAAACGCCGGTATCGAGCCCCAGCAGCACGCCCTTCCCTGCGCGCAGCAGCTCCCCCATGCGATCGCCATTGGCCAGCTGGACGTCAGGCACGCTTTGGCCAACCCACGGATGCTCGCCGTTGAACACCGCTGGTTGTGCCACGCCCCACAGCCGCTCAGCGAGATAGGTGGCACCGTCGCGGGTCGCGGCCAGGTCGGCGAAGACCGCCGCCAGCGCGCGCTGCCCTGGGCCTGGTCGCATCAACGCCACCTGCGCACGCGACCAGTCGAGCACCCGGGCGCCGATCGGATGACGCTCAGCCTGATAGCTGTCCAGCAGCGTCTCGGCGGCGTCGCCTCGCGCCACGGCGGCCAGCTTCCACCCCAGGTTCATCGCATCGCCGATGCCGAGATTCAGGCCCTGACCTCCCAGCGGCGAATGCATGTGCGCCGCATCACCAGCCAACAGCACGCGGCCGCTGCGATAGGCCGTGGCCTGGCGCGCGGCATCGGTCCATGTGGTGGCCAGATGCAACGCGGTGATCGTTGTCTGGCGCCCGGACACCCGCCGCAGCAACGCCTGGGAGGCGTGCAGGTCCAGTGGCCCGCGGTGGCCTGCGCCACCGTCGAAATCGGCCAGCGCCAGCACGCCCGGCGGGTTGAAATTGCACATGCCGTATTCGGTGAACTGACGCCCCGGGGTGAGCACCGACGGATCGGCCAGTTCAACCTGCAGCGTGTACCCGGTGAACTCGGGCGCCGTCCCTGCGAACTCGAAGCCGGAGTGCTTGCGTACCGTGCTGCGGGCGCCGTCGCAACCGACCAGCCATCGCCCCCGCATCAGCCCGCGAGCGGTCTGCACCTCCATCTGTGACTGGTGTGCGTGCACTGCCTGCACCGTACAGCCCCGCTCGATCTGCACACCCAGTGACACTGCGCGCTCGGCCAGCACCGCCTCCAGCGACTGCAGCTCCACCGCCATCTGGGTGGGTACCGGGGTCGGCAGGCGATCACGCCAGCGCCCGCCGTCCACGTCATCCAGGGCGAAAGGAATGCCGGCGAAGTGGCCTCCCAGCGGCCGCGGTTGCGCCAGCCAATGGGCGGTGCCGGGCGGCGGTGCGCCCTTGTCCGGCTTCAGCACCTGGCGGGCCGCGACCGCGTCCAGCAGGCCGCGCCGATCCAGCGCTTCCAGCGTGGGCGCGTTCAAGCCGCGCAGGCCAAAGGGCAGGCGCTTCAGGGCTGAATCGGGCGACTCAGCCTGCTCCAGCAGCAGGACCGAACAGCCGGCCTGGGCCAGCTCGCAGGACAGGAACAGGCCGACCGGGCCGGCCCCGGCAATGACAACGTCGTACAGCATCAGGATCCCCGCTCTGCGCCGGCCCGGCGCTCTCGTGCGCACAATGTTACACTCGGTGTACGTTTACACAAGCCAACCGCCATGACCCCGCCCCAAGGCCGTCGCGAGCAACGCAAGGCACAGACCCGACAGGCAATTTCCGATGTCGCCACCGCGCTGATCATCCGGCGTGGCTTCGAGGCGGTGTCGATGTCCGAGATCGCCGAGGCCGCCGGAGTCTCGCGCAAGACGGTCTTCAACTATTTCGCCAGCAAGGAGGACCTGGTATTCGACCGCGACGAGGAGGCGCGGGCGTTGCTGCGCGAGGGCATGGCGGCGCGCCGCGGCATGACGCCGCTGGCCGCCTTCCAGTCTCTGGTGAGGGAGCTGCTCGACAGCGGCCATCCCCTGTTGCGGATCAATGCCGGTGCAGCGGCCTTCTGGGCCACCGTGGCCGACAGTCCGGTGCTGGTGGCGCACGCGCGACGGCTGCAGGCACTGCTGGCCGACGACCTCACGCTGTTGATGGCAAGCGCGGTCGGGCGGCCAGCGGATGATGCCGAGGCACGCCTGGGTGCGGCGATGCTGCTGGCGTCGATGGTGGCGGCCTATCAGGGAGGACTGGCCAGCCAGCAGGAGGGTGAGGATCCGCGCCAGGCGATGCTGCAGCTGATCGTGCGCGGCGGGACCGGCGTGCTGGTGGCCCTGGCCGGCACTCCGTATACCGACCCGGGCCCGCGTCCATAGTGCATCCGGGAGATAGGCCTCGAAGCGCTGCAAATGCTAATCTTTCTCATTTGCAGCCCAGCCTCGTCCCTCATGCCCCTTCCAACCCCGCTCAAGCACGCCCTCTGCCTGGCGCTGCCTCTTGCCCTGGCTACACCTGCACTGGCTTCCGAGACCTCCGCTGACGCCCCGAAGGACCTGGACAAAGTGGAAGTCCGCGGCCGCGCGCAGACCCTGTATCGCACCAACGATGCGGCCGTCGGCACCCGCACCGATACCCCGCTGGAACTGGTACCGCAGTCGATCCAGGTCGTGCCGCGCGAGCTGATCGACGACCAGGCGGCGCGCCAGGTCACCGATCTTTACCGCAGCATCAGCGGCATCAGCTTCTTCAGCTATGCCGGCGTCACGCTGCGCGGTTTCCGCCAGGAGAACGTGCTCTACGACGGTCTGCGCGGCGATCCGTATGCAGGCTTCTCGGTGCCGCAGCTGTTCAACATCGAACGCGTGGAAGTGCTGAAGGGCCCGGCCGGTGCGCTGTACGGCGGTGGTGATGCGGGCGGCATCATCAACTATGTGACGCGCAAGCCCAAGGCGCGCGCCGAACACCGCATCGAGCTGCAGGCAGGCGACAAGGACTTCCGCGCCGGGTCGATCGAAGGCACCGGCCCGCTGAATGCCAGCGGCAGCATTCGCTATCGCGCCGGCCTCTATGCCGACAGCGAGCAGGGCGTACGCTGGAATTCCGACAGCGAAAGCGTGATCGGCGATACATCGCTGGCCTTCGACGTTGGCCAGACCGGCGAACTGGTGCTGCAGTTCACCGACATCACCCAGAACCTGGGCGGCAACCGCCTGCGCGGTGTGCCAGTGAACGATGCCGGCACCTTCCTGACCGACCGGCGATGGAACCACAACGAGGCCAGTGATTTCCTCGACATGCGCGCCAGGGTTGCATTGGCGCAGTATCGCTTCGCACCGCTCGATACGCTGGACGTGGACATTGCTGCGCGCTGGTTCAGCAACAACGAGCACCAGATGTACCACGAGCCGATGGGGCTGATTGATCGTGACCGCGACGGCGTGGCCGAGTGGATGACGCGCCAGCTGCGCAACCAGATCCGCGACAACGAGGCCTTCACCGCCAGCGGCAATGCCGTATGGCGGATCAATACCGGCCGCGTCGAACACAAGGTGCTGTTCGGCGCCGACATGTACCAGCTCGACGCCGACTTCACGGCGCAGACCGCCAACAGTGCCGACCTGGCACGCGGCACCGGCCCGGTGCGCGGCATCGACCTGTTCAACCCGGTCTATGGCGTGAGCACCTGGCATGACTACAACCTGGCCGCCCTGCCCTGGCGCAGCACCGCCACCCGCAGCAAGCGCTACGGCGGCTATCTGCAGGATGAGCTGGCGCTGGGCACGCGCTGGCACGTGTTGGCCGGACTGCGCTGGGATGGCTTCAAGGATGAGGACCGCATGGGTGGCGGCAGCGTGGATGGCAACGATCTCAGCTGGCGCCTGGGCAGTACCTTTACCGTCCGGGACGGCGTGAACCTGTATGCCAACATCGCCAGCGGCTTCGTGCCGCAGAGTGCCACCAACCAGAACCCGGCGGCCGGCGGACCGTTCGACGCTGAGCGCAGCAGGCAATGGGAAGTCGGCCTGAAGTCCCTGCTGGCCGACCGTGTGACCCTGAACATGGCGGCCTACCGCATCGACCGCAGCAACATCGTGCAGGCCACCGGTGAAGTACGGGACGGCGTGAACCAGCTGGCCGCGCTGGGCCTGGTACGCAGTACGGGCATGGAACTGGACCTGCTGGCCGACGTGACCGAGCGCTGGGTGGTGAACCTGACCTACGCCTACAACGACGCACGGGTGAAGGACGCCGGACCGAACGGCATCACCAATGCCTCCGGCGACCGCTTCGCGAATGCGCCACGCAACAAGCTCGGCCTGTGGACGCGCTACGACCTGCCTTCGATCAACTCGGCAATCGGCTTCGGCGCCGACCATGTGGGCGAGCGTGTCAGCCTGGATGGGCAGACGGTCAAGGCATACACGGTATTCGACATGAGCTGGAAGACCACGTGGAAGCAGTGGCAGTTCCAGGCCAACGTCAAGAACCTGTTCGACAAGGTGTACGCGGCCAGCGGCTTCATCGAGCGCAACGGGCATTTCCCGGGCGAGCCGCGGCGGGTGTATGTGCAGGCGGCTTACAGCTTCTGACGAGCCGCTCCTGTGGCGCCGTGCCCACGCCCGGCTCGGCGCTCGCCTGGTCACCCCATGCGTATCGCGTGACTTTCGCGCGCCTGCACATCGATATCCTGCTGGCGCTGCATGGCCGCCTGCTGGCGCTCAAGGCTGGCAGCTTCGATCTGCTGCAGTGATTGTTCAACCGGCATCTGCACCGCAACATCGGTAGGTATGACGGCTCGCAGATGCGCGGGATCGCTCATCTCGCCCTGCACCACGAACACGTTGCGGCCGGCCGGATGCTCGGCGGTCTGCGCGCTCAGCAGGACATGGTCCGCCCGTTCAAGCTGGTTGCGACGGGCCAATGCCATCACGCTCGCCACCAAGCGCTCGCTGTTCTCATCGTGGGTACGTCCCGCGCTGGCATCGATCGCGGCCACGCCTTCGCGCACCTGCTGCATCAGTGCGTAGTCGCGGTGGCCCGGACCAATGTCGGCCAGGCGGGTCGGTGCCTGCGAGGGATCCGGCACGTCGTCCACGGCGGCGGTCAGCGGGCTGCGGGTGATGGTCCGGTACGGGTCGTCCGGGTGGAACTGGGTGCGTTTTTCCTGGCGCTCCAGACGGACCTCGCGCGTGTCGTTGAGTTCGGCGATGCGTGCGGGGTCGGTGATCTCCCGCATCGAGATGTGGCCGCCGCCCGCGCTGACACTGGCCCACTTCCTGTCCGCTTCGAAGTACATCGCGTAGTAGCTGTTGCCACCGATGACGTTCGGATCGACTGCTGAGCGGCCCTCCAGCGCCTGGGTGGCTTCCAGCACGCTCAACCGGGTGAGGTACTGGCCGCCCTTCACCCATCCCATCTGGCTGACGGCATCGACACTGGTGTTGCCTACGCGCGGGCCTCCGGCGTAGTCATTGTTGAGCATGTTGGTCCAGATCTGTTCCAGCTTCTCGGGGCCGCTCTTCTGCTCAGCCGCTTGCAGCAACACGCGCGGCGTCCAGCAGTTAGGATCAAGTTCATGCCGTTCAAATGCCCGGTCGTGAGCCAGCATTACATCCTTGCCGGGGAGATTCAGTGCCAGGTCTGGACGGCGCTCGTTCATCCACTGCTGCCGCAACTCAAGATCTCTTTCGAGCAGGGTCTGCCCAAAGGACTCCCATTGCCGCTCCGTCAACTGTGCATTTGAAAACCGGGATCCCTCGTCCTGCTGGGTCTTTGCGTAGCTTTGTGCATACGCGTTCGCGACGCGTCCCGGCAGGCTGTCATTGCGTACAACACCCAGTGCCAGTGTCCCGTATCCATCGGCTCCCGGCAGTTGCGACAGGTAGTTCCAGTAAAGCTCGCGGTTGCCGTCTCTGGCATAGCTGCCAAGGACGCTCAGATCGCGTTCTGTCAATCCACTCATACCCTGCCCCTTCTCTTCCTTGAATCACCGATCACTTGGACCGGGTGCGCGCGATGACGTCCCTGACGGCCTCTTCCATGCGCTTCCAGTCTTTCAGAAACGCTCTCTTGTAGTCCAGGCTGACGGACAGCTTGTTGTCGATGTCCACGAAGTAATGAACGCAGCCCGCGGCCACTTCCCCTGGCTCACTGATCACCTCGCGCCCCTCCAGCCGCACGCCGTCGCCTCGGAATTCCTCGCCGTCACATTTGATGAATGAGCTGATCCGGCCGTCGCTCTGACGTGCGATGTACCAGTCTCTTTCGTAGGCGGGATTGCGCACAGGCGGCTTCCCGTACCGCGCCTCATACTTCTTCGCGTACACCACCATCTTCGCTTCATCGATTGCATGGGGCGTCAGGCCCAAGGTTTCCGGCTGCGCAACGCGTTGATCGAGACGGTCCCTGGGATCCTCCCTTTCCACAGAGCCCTCCTCCGTGATGGCTTCATTTGACGACAGCCTTGAAAGCAGTGTTTCAACGGGAACGCGATCAACATAGTTGATCCGGATGGGAATCTCCTTCCGGAAATCATTCGTACGCGGATTGGCCCGCGCACCCGGCGCCGTCGGCTTCATGTCCGGCCACTCGATGACCAGCGTTACGCCCTCGCCTGGCCATGGTGCGATCTGGCTGTCCAGGTAGTTGGCCGGAATGCGGAAGGTATTCGGCCCGAGCTTCACGTCCACGGGCGCATCGGTATAGGTGTGGCCGTTGATCGTGCGGCCGGTCTGCGTTGCGCCGGACATGGCGGGATTCCTTTCGTGTTCGGTGGACGGTGACCGTGCACATGCGCTGGCGCTCACCGCGACGGCAAGTGCAAGCGTCAGGCAACGGCCGGGGGACATCACGTGCATGGGCATTCCATTGCGGGGTTCCAGCGCCACTATAGGGAACCGGGCGTCAACGGAACAGGAACCGCGTCGCAGCCCTTCACGGCACCAGGCAGCGTTCCACCTGCAGCGACAACGCCTGGCAGGCGTTGAACAGACCTTCGACCACGGCTGCGGAGGGGCAGCAGGCGGGATCGTCGCTCTCCCGCGCCACATGCGCGGCGTGCAGCACCGCAGTCAAAGCCGTGATGCCCGAAACGCTGCGGGTGGCCAGGGCCATGTCGAAGGCGCGGCGGGGGCTCAGGCACATTTCACTCCAGGCCTCGCCATCGGCGCGCAGGTTCCTGCCGTGGCCTTTCAGGTGTGCAAAGAATGCCGATGGAGTGACGAACTCGGCGGATTCGCGGAGCGCGTCCTCCAGCGTTTCGGCCAAGGCAGCGGGAAGATCAAGTACAGCGGCACCCAGCAGCGCGTGCAGGCGGGGATGGTCGGGAAGACGTTCGGGCATGACGGCAACCTCACGTTGTGGCCACCTGCAGATGCAAGGTGGCGGACGGTGCGGGTTGGCGTGCCGGATACGTAGTACGAAAGCCGACGGGCCCTAAGACCCCCACGCACCATCCGCCATGAACTGACAGAAGCTGCATTGTCGTGATCGCAACATACGTTGCAACTACGACGCCTTGTACTACGTAAGTTCGGGACGCCAATCCCGGCCACGGCGAATGCCTTGGCGCGGACATGGTTACCGCCCTGAACCGGCGGTGGAAAGCAGGGAAATCCTGATCGATCACGTCGCTACGTTGGTTGCGTCAGTGGATGTCGAGTTGTCCATTGACTGGCGTTCTTCGCCAGCAGGCGACTACCATCGACGCGTACTTTCCGGACGCCCTATCCAGCCGTATACGACATGCGCGCTCGCGGTGCCAAAGACCCGCCGATGGCTGTAGGCATTCGCGAAACCCACATGCGGCAGGCGCAACGCCCCTCAGCCTTCAGCTATCGCCTTGGGTGCTCTGATAGCCGCGGTAGGTCTCGCCCCACTCGCGCATGGCCAGCAGCACCGGCACCAGCGTGCGACCGAACTCGGACAGCTCGTATTCCACCTTTGGCGGCACTTCCGGATACACGTGGCGGATCACCACGCCATCGGCTTCCAGTTCACGGAGCTGGCTGGTGAGCATGGACTGGGTGGCGTTGGGCACCCGCCGGGTCAATTCCATGAAACGTCGCTTGCGGGTCATCAGGTGAAACAGAATGATCGGCTTCCACACGCCACCGATCACGGACAGCGTGACTTCCACCGCACACCCGCTCTTGCCATCCCAACGCCTGCTACGCATGCATACTCCGGAAAACCATAGTACCTACGTAAAATCATCGTTCTTGTTGCAATAGTGGCACGAGCCTAGCATGGCCCCATTCCATCAATGTGAGGCCATCCATGACGTTCAAAGCCCTGCTGACCGGCAAGACGAACAACCAGCTTTCGACCGAGCTGGTCGATTTCGACGAGGCGGACCTGATGGACGGCGATGTCCTGGTGCAGGTCGAGTACTCCACGCTCAACTACAAGGATGCGCTTGCGCTCACCGGCAAGAGTCCGATCATCCGGAGATTCCCGCTCATTCCCGGCATCGATCTGGCAGGCGTGGTGCTGGAATCCAGCAGGGCCGACTTCAAGCCAGGCGACCGCGTCGTGCTCAATGGTTGGGACCTGAGCATGGGCCACCACGGCGGCCTGGCACAGCGCGCCCGCGTACGCGGCGAATGGCTCAACCGGATTCCCGGCAACCTGAGCACCCGCGATGCCATGGCCATCGGCACCGCTGGCTATACCGCGATGCTGTGCGTGCTGGCCCTGGAACATGCCGGGGTGACGCCCGAGAAGGGCGATGTGCTGGTGACTGGCGCCAACGGTGGCGTCGGCTCGATCGCGGTGGCGATCCTCTCGAAGCTGGGTTACCGCGTGGTGGCCGCCACCGGGCGACCAGAGCACGCCGAGTATCTGCACAACCTGGGTGCGGCCGAGATCATCGATCGTGCGCAGCTCTCGGAGCCGCGCGAGCGGCCGGTGAGTGCCGAACGCTGGGCCGGCGTGGTGGATGTGGCCGGCGGCCCTACCCTGGTCAACGCCATCGCCGAGACGAAGTATCGCGGTGCCGTGGCCGCGTGCGGCCTGGCGCAGAGCGACGCTCTGCACGGCTCGGTATTGCCCTTCATCCTGCGCAACGTGACCCTGGCCGGCGTGGATTCGGTGAATGCTCCACAAGAGGTTCGCCAGCGCGCCTGGGATCGGCTTGCGACCGACTTGGACCCGCAGAAGCTGGAAAGCACCGTGCAGCAGATCGGCCTCGCCGAGGTGCTGGATGTCTATGAGCAGATCATCCCCGGCAAGGTGCGCGGCCGCATCGTCGTGGATGTGAACGCCTGACGCCTGTCGCGCCGGCGAGGGTGCAATGCCATCGCTGGCTCACGCGCGCGACTGACCGGAAAAACGCAACGTGCCACGCCAAGCCGCCTTATCATGTGGCGGCAAGGGCGCTTTACGCCCGGTCACGTACGCAAGGCAGTATCTGGATGTCTATGGAATGGCGCCCCTCGGGCTGGGGCCAGCGTGTGACCCGCTCGCCGGACTGGCAGTTGCGGCTGGATGGCGAACAGGTCGCGCTTTTGATCGACGGCAGGCAGTACCGCCAGCATGTAGCGAACGAACACAGCGTGCGGGTCGTTCGCGGCGTACTCTGGTCCAGGGTCGAACTGACGACCGAGCGCGGCGAAGCACTGTCTGTGGATGGGCTGCCGAACAGCCAGGGCTCCCGGCTTGCCGCTGCCGTGCAGCACATGCTTTTCGCGCGCTCCAGGCGGGGGCGCAAGGCACAGTTTGAGCACGTTCTGGCGCAGATCCAGGCGTGGCTGGCCGAGGCAGATGCGCTTACCGACCGAGGCACCACCGGCCGCCGCTGGATCACGTACGAACAGCAGCAGGCGTTGCTGGCCGACCGCCCGTCCCTGCCCCTGCCGCCCGCCGAGCTGGAGCAGCTGTTCCTCGACGAGGAGGTGCATGACGACCTGCACTCGGACCGCCACCGCATGGCACTGGACGCACTGCATGACTGGCAGCTGGATTGGCCCGCCCTGTGGGCGGACGCCAATGAGGCAATGGCGACCCGCGAACTGGGTCTGGCCAAGCCCTTCCTGGACCGGGTCGAGAGCAGGCCGCTGACCGAGGAGCAGGCCCGCGCCGTCATCTGCTTCGACAACCGCGTGCAGGTCGTGGCCGCGGCCGGCTCTGGCAAGACCTCCACGATGGTTGCCAAGGCCGCCTATGCCATCGATCGCGGCTTCATGGAGCCCGAACGGATCGTGATGCTCGCCTTCAACAAGGACGCCGCCAAGGAGCTGGAAGAGCGCGCGCAGCGATGCTTCGACCGGCTCGGCATGGGCGACACCGTGGTGGAGGCGCGGACCTTCCACGCCCTGGGCCTGTCCATCATCGCCAAAGCCACAGGGCGCAAGCCGGATATCCCGGAATGGGCGGTCGACGCGACGCTGGGCTTCAACAAGCTGGCCGAACTGGTGGACGACCTGAAGGACCGCTCGACCCACTTCCGCACCCAGTGGGACATGTTCCGCCTGGTGTTCGGGCGCGATCTTCCGCCGTTCGGCGCCGACATGATGGCCGATGGTTACGACCGCGATGGCACGCCCTACATGCGTACCCTGCAGGGCGAGCGGGTGAAGAGCCTGGAAGAGTGCGTCATCGCCGACTGGCTGTTCTACAACGGCGTGGCGTACGACTACGAGCGGCGCTACGAATTCGATACCGCGACGGACACCCACCGCCAGTATCGTCCGGACTTCTACTATCCGTACGCCCAGCTGTATCACGAGCACTTTGCGCTGGATGCCGATGGCCAGCCGCCAAAGCACTTTGCCAACTACAGCGAAGGGATGCACTGGAAGCGGCAGCAGCATGCGGCGCACAGCACCGCACTGGTGGAAACGACGTCGTTCGGCCTGCGCAGTGGACAGGCCCTGCAGGATCTAGCCGAGCGGCTGCGTGCGGCTGGTGTCGAACTCGACCCGAACCCGGACCGCGAGCTGCCCGACCAGGGCGCCAAGCCGATGCCGGATGCAGACCTGATCGGCCTGATGCGCACCTTCATTGCGCATGCCAAGAGCAACTGCCTGACGCTGGATGACATGGCGGCGCGCCTGCGGCAGATGCCCGAGGATCAGTTCAAGGAACGCTACCGGCGCTTCCTGGAGATCGCCGGGCCGGTTTTCCAGGCCTGGGACAACGCGCTGGCTGACGAGCGCAGCATCGACTTCGAGGACATGCTCAACATGGCCGCCGGGCTGCTGGAACAGGGCCACTATGAATCACCCTACGATCTGGTGATGGCCGACGAATTCCAGGATGCCTCGCGCGCCCGTGCGCGCCTCTGCCGTGCCCTGGTCAGCCAACCGGGCCGCCATCTGTTTGCGGTGGGCGATGACTGGCAATCGATCAATCGCTTCGCTGGCGCCGACGTTTCGGTGATGACCGGATTCCGCGAATGGATGGGCCATGGCCAGGTGCTGAAACTGAAGCAGACGTTCCGCTGCCCGCAGGCACTGTGTGATGTATCCAGTCGCTTCATCAGCCGCAACCCCGAGCAGATCGCCAAGACCGTGCGCTCGGCTACGCCGGCAGTGGGGCCGGTGCTGCAGGCGTTCCAGATGAACCAGCGTGAGGAGGTGCAGGATGGCGTTCGCCAATACCTTGCGAAGCTGCACCAGCAACTGTTGTCAGGCACGGTGCCGCAGGGACGCAACGGGCGCGTGACGGTCTTTGTTCTGGGGCGGTATCGCGCGGACCGCAGCGCGATGCCTTCGGATTGGAAGGCGGCCTTTGGCAGCACGATGGACGTCGAGTTCCTGACCGCCCATCGATCGAAGGGGCGCGAGGCGGACTACGTGATCCTGCCGGGCATGATCAACCGCAGCTTCCCGAGCCTGCGCGCGGATGACCCGGTGCTTTCGCTGGCAATGCCGGACGGCGATACCTATCCGCTGAGCGAAGAACGGCGCCTGTTCTATGTCGCGCTGACGCGGGCGCGACGATCGGTTGCGATGTTCACCCTGCAGGGCAAGCACTCGCCATTCCTGGATGAGCTGGTGAAGGATGGCGCCGTGGAAGTGACCGCGATTTCAGGCACAGCCATCCAAGAAGAGCGCTGCCCGGTGTGCAAGGTGGGCGTGTTCGTGGACCGCAATGGGCCGCATGGGGCGTTCCGGTCGTGCTCGAGTTATCCGTTGTGCCATAACAAGCCGAAGGGTGGGCGTCGTGGGTGAACACGTGACCTCACCAGCGAGCCAGCAGTTCAAGTATCCAGGGGTCGTCGTCTGTCAGAAACACAAATGCCTCTCCCTGGGCATTCGCGCATGGCGATGAGAGTGACCGCACCCAGCCGGCTGTCTCCCAGTATCGCCATGAAACTAGGGCCAAGAATATAGGCACGACCCAGCGAAGATTACGATCAGCGCGGGAAAGTTAAAATGCCAACCAATTTCACAAAATGCGAGCAACCTCGCACAAGCGAGCCCTGCATCGCATATGGTGTAGGCAGTGTCTCCAAGTCTCTCGGCATTTGAGTCCAGGAGGTCACTGGCCAGCTGCGAAAACAGCTCGACTGATGCGCCAAATCGAACAAGGGAAAAGTATGGACACTGTAAAGAAATCATCGAAGCCGATTGGAAAGGCCTTGATCGCCCTCGCCATTCTCGTTGCGGTCGCGCCAGGACTAGCGGCCGCCAATCCGATTGCCAGTGAAAGCTCGGCGATTCATGAACGCCAGCTTGAATCTTCCGATGGAAAGAAGTGGATCGTTCGAACCATCCCGACGTCCGATTTCCAAGGCGGTACGGTGATGGTTGAGCAACGTCTGTTCAGAGATGGAAAGGGCGGGCTTGTCTATCGGTTTGACGACCAAAGTCAAGCAACCAAGATCTATCACCAGGCCCTGTGTGAAGCAAAAGACTCTGTCCCCTCAAGAGGGGCAACCACAATCTCCGGAGAGGCAGTGTGGAGTTGGTCCTGCACAAACAGCAAAGCTGATGTCCCCTCTTCGAGCAATGCTCCAATCTCCGCCAGGAGCTCGGACTATCTGTACGCTGTCGCCCCCGAAGGGTACTATCCTGTAGCAAAAATTTTACATCCACTGGCGCTGTTGCTTTTAAGAGTGTAGTCGCGGGAGACATGAAGGCAACGCTCTCCATCGATGATGGAAGATGTACAACGTCGGTGACCGAGCCATATAGCTCACCATTCGAAGGCACACACACAGCGCAAGTGGCGTGTCTGATAAGTGATGCCCGAACTGTGAACACGTCGATGGAAGGATGCATACCGCAGCGGTGTGCTACTGGTAGAGGTTCCCTCAGCGCTGTGCAGTCTCCCTGAATCCACATTCAGATCAGTATTCGTTGGTACGTACAGGCGCAGCAGCTGAGCAACCCAACGCAGAGTAGACACTTGCTGTTCCCCATTACCGTAGACCCTGACGACAATCCCGACGCTCTGGCGAGGGGCGACGGCCATGTCAGGTGCTGAGATCACCTGTTTTGGGGCACTGCCCGGATGCTTGCCGACGCCCGGGCGGTGCCCTGTTTCGTCAGACGGTCAATTCGTAGAGCAGAAGGTTCGGCGCAGCCTCCGTCGCTGCAGGGAGAAGATTGCGCTGCGCCTGTTGTTGGCCGAGGCGACAACTTCCTCTGGATAGAATCCGGGGTGCAAGGCTGGGTTCGGCAGCAGATCGCGCAGAATCGACCTTTGCAGGTGGAAGGGTAAGCGGGCGGGCAGCTAAGGCTGTAGAAGCGAAAAAGCCCCTATTTCCAGGAGCTTTTTGCAAAGACTGGCGGAGAGAGTGGGACTTCCTTGAGAAGTGCCCTCACCCCTTGGACGGCTTGGGTTTCACGAATCTGGGAGGTGCCCTTGAATGTGCCCGCGATGAGCATACCCCTTGCGGTGCAACGGATCCAGCCGTTTTTGCCGCCCTTGGGATCGCCAATCTCGATCTTCTCCAAACCGGCGCGATCAGGGCAGATGACCCGTTCGCCCCCACTCTCCGCCGAAAAGGGAAGCAATCCGGTGGACCGCTTCCTCATGTGTGCCTCAGGGCAATTGGGGCCATGGGACAGGACGCCTCAGCAAACGGTTCTGGACGGAGTCCTTTCAACGGCGGCCTTACGCCATAGCTCCATGGCCGGCTCACCGTCGCCCACGACACACTGCAAAGCACGGATTCGCACGCCCAGTCCGGCGCCAGCTCGGAATCGACGCTCCAGGCCCAACGGGGTGCTTTCGGTGCGTCAGACACTGACTCGGCCTTGGCAATCACTGTTTGCAGCGATCGGCGGGGGGCAGATCCGCCACGAATGGCTACCAGGCACTCGCTGCGCATCTCGACGTGGGGCATGTCCTTGAAGCTCTTCCAAGCCCCGCCCCACCTCAATCCCGCCTGCTGGGCGAGCTCACCGAAGCGTTGGTAGCCCTGCCGCACCTGCTCGTCCTTCAGGTCCCAAGAAGGGCGCCCGCGCTTGTAGATGACCATGTCCGCGGCCCAACCGTGGTTGTGGCAGCTGCTGCCTGGCCCCACCTGGGTCACGCCCTTTTGGCTGGCGAGCAGCTCGGCCTGGCGCTGTTTAGAACGGTAGCCCTCCATCAGCCGCAGGTCGTAGCCCTCGTCCTTCATCTGCAAGGCGATGCGTTCCAGCGCTGAGCGAAGCTCGGGCTGGACACCGTCCCACTGCGGGGCGTCTTTGTGGCGGTGGAACAGGCGTTTGAAAAACCCAGGCTTCTTCCCGTGGACCTCAACGGAATCGGTGGCTGCCGCGTGCGCGTGGACCAAGACGGGTGCGCTGGCCAGTGCGAGCGCGAGCAACAAGCGTTGAAACATGAGTAGGCCTCCTTACTCACATGAGCGATACACCCATGCAAGCGGAGAATCGAAAACGCGCAAGGGGGCTTGCGGAATTTTTTCCCTGTCGTAGAAGAACAGGGGTGGGGAAAAGTCGGCCCCACCGCTTCCTGGCGCAACGGCCCCTCCTGCCGTTGCGCCGGGAAGTTTCGTTGGGGGGGGGGCTTGCGCATTCCAGGATCTGATCTATTCGTGAGTGCACACGCTCACTCATTTCAGACCCAGGAGGCCACCCCATGAAACGCTCCCTCATCCACTGCGCTTTGCTGGCAGGCCTTGTTGCTGGCACGGCGCAAGCCCAGGTTCAAGTGGGCAACGGTGCCGTTGCCACCAAACCCGAGACCACTGCGGTAGGCGACCGCGCCCAATCGTTGACCGTTGGGGCCACGACCATCGGGGCGGACGCCCTCGCCGACGGCGGGATAATGGTGGATGAAAATGGCGTTCCGGGTGAGTGCCTGGGGGCCACTGCGGTGGGCAATCGCGCCACCGCTCGCGGATGCCATACAACCGCTCTGGGGTTCTCGAGCGAAGCGCAGGGCTCAAATGCGCTCGCCATTGGCTCTCGCGCACAGGCATTTGCGGTTTACGCCGTCGCCGTCGGAGCCCAAGCCCAAGCCACCGGCGATTCCGCGGTGGCCATTGGCGGGCACAGCCTGGCCAGCGGGATCACCGGTGTGGCCATCGGCTCTAGTGCCCGCGCGCTCGGGGATGGCGGGACCGCTGTAGGCTCAACCGCAAGAGCCGATGGAAACGGCGCGGCGGCTTTCGGGGCCGGGGCGAATGCTCAAGGCGATCGCAACCTCGCGTTGGGCGCCGCATCCCAGACCGAGGGCGAAGGTGCATCCGCCGTGGGGCCCGGTGCCAACGCAACCGCCGACTTTGCCGGCGCCTACGGTTACAGCGCTGGCGTTGCCGGCGAGGCCGGCACCGCCGTGGGTCCATGGGCACAGGCGTTTGCGCCCTACTCTGCCGCCTTCGGCGCGTCTGCCACGGCCAACGCCACAGAAAGTGTGGCATTGGGGCCCCGTGCCGTGGCCAACGCATGGGGATGCGTGGCCGTGGGCGCCAACACCACGTGCGATGAAGAAGACACTGCAGCCTTTGGCAACCGCCGCTTGACCCAAGTTGCCTTGGGCAAAGCGGACGACGACGCCGTGGCCGTCAGCCAACTGCGGACCGCCGTGGAAACCTTGGGCGCTGGCGCCTCCATGGTGAACGGCTTGATCGTGGCGCCGAACTACCAGCTGAGCAGCGGTAACAACTACACCACCGTGGCCGGTGCCATCTACGATCTCGATGGGCGCGTTCACCAGCTGGAACAAAACCCTGGCGGCGGTGGTGGCACCCCCGGTCCACAGGGCCCCACCGGTCCGCAAGGCCCAGCAGGCAAGGACGGTAAGGACGGAGGAAGCAGCACCACGGTGGCCGGGGCCAACATCGAGGTCACTGACAACGGGGACGGCACCCAAACCGTTGGCTTGAAAGACAACGTTGGACTGTCCGAAAAGGGCTCGGTCCAGGTGGCCAAGGCCATCCACAACAGCGACGGCTTCACTGTCCAGGGCGGTCCATCGGTCACCAGATCCGGGATCAACGCCGGCAACCAGCGGGTAACCGGGGTGGCAGCGGGGGCGATCGCCGCAGGGTCCTCGGACGCGATCAACGGTGGCCAATTGTGGGATTACCAGCGGCAGCAAGACGACCGCTGGAACCTGACGGACCGCCGTTTCCGCCAGCTCGACAAGCGGGTGAGCGGTATCTGCGCCATGGCCCAAGCCAACGCCCAGATGGCCACCTCGACGTCGGCCATCCATGGGGAGAACCGCAACCGCTTGGCCGTAGGCGTAGGTGGCTGCAGCGGCCAAGCCGCCATTTCCATCGGCTACACCCGCGACGTGACCACCCCACGCGGATCCCCATCGGCCTTCTCGATCGGGGTTTCCCGCAGCGGGCAGGACACGGCCGTGGGCGCAGCCTGGGCCATCGGTTGGTAACGAATATCAGCAGCGAAAAGGAGGTGATCGTGTCTCGGCAAGGGCCCTTCGGGGCCCTTGTTCGTGGCGTCAATTTATTGAAATTGTATCTATATACAATAACTTACGATTTACCAAGGCATTGGAAGCTGGTAGCATCTGCACCGCTAAGCAGTGTAGGAGCCGGACTGACAATCCCGCCTGCAGTGATTACCGCTGTCGTAGCACTACTCACGCCAATGCTTGCCATTGCCCTAGAAGCCGTCAGGGAATGGTTGACCAACCACGACGCAAAGGAAGATGACACATGCAGCACTAACAATTACAGGAACACTTCAATGAATAAAGAAACAACTAACAGCAACACGCTCGCAACACGCTTCAAGAAACACCCGCTTTGCAGAGCCCTTGGCGTGGGCTTCAAGGTGATTTACGACACGACAATTGCTGTAGGAGCAAGCGCGCTCCTTACATTACACAGGTCAACGCGCGGTGAGCCATGCTCCCCGTTGACCGATATGAAAAGCCCGGGCCCAGCCCGGGCTTTTTCTTTGGAACGCTGCTGCTATCCGCAGCGCCTCCGCTCCGGAAGAGCCGAAACCGCCCAAACCTAGCCCCGTCCTTTCTCCGTTGCCACGAACGCACCATCGGAATGAAGGAGCGCGAACGTGTTCCCCTGGACGTGCTCTGGCCAAACCTGTCCCGGCAGGCCCACGAACTCCAGCGGGAGGTTCGCCTCTTGGTCTGGCTCGAACCCAGCGAACGGGTCAAAGCTCTGCGGCTGCCAGTCCTCGAACTGAAAGTCCCTGTTCCAGACCATTGCAAAGGCCAGCGGATAGGCCTTCAGGACATAGATCGCCGAACTGCCTTTCCCGCCCAAGATGCCCAGCCCGAAGTCGCGAAGAACCGTTCGACCACTGTAGGGATACACCCAGTAGTGAAGCCGAACCTGGCGTAGAAGATCTGACCGGTCATCGAACAGGTGCTGGCTGTGGCGTTCGTCGTAGCGATTCAAGCCCACCGATGACAAGTGGCCCAGAACTCCCCTTGCCACAAGCTGCGGCTGGATGCGGATGCTCTGGTTGTAGGTGACCTTGCTTCGATCACGCAAGATCTCCGTCACCTGCCGGCTCATCGATACAAGTGCCTTGTCGTATCGAGAAAGCACCGAGCCGTTGCAGGTCCTGCAGATGCTCCTGAAGCAAACACCATTGGGCATCTTGTGGGACCGCGGCTTCTTCTCTCCACTGATTGCGTCGGCGACGCTGGACACCCTCAGAGCGATGCCTTGAGCCCACGCCTTGGGTGGCACGTGGTTTTCGGTCAGGTCGGTTTCCTGCCCGCATATGTTGCAACGCCCCTTGGAAGGTCCAACCGGGAACTTAAAGGTCACTCGCCCGCCCCATGCTCGCCATGAACTGCGAAGAGATTACACGCAAGCGACGTGTGGCCTCTCACGTCCTTCGCAGCAGGCTTGCCAACTTCAAATTCTGATCTATTCGTGAGTGGGTCGTTTTACTCACGGAGAGACCATGACCCACCGCCACAACCTGGGACGCAGCGAGAAGTATCACGCCCTGCCCCGCACCCTTTACGCCCTGCTGTTCGACGACGGGGGCTGTTACATCGGCCAAAGCTCAAACCCCCAGCAGCGGGAGAAGCAGCACCGCTCCCCCAAAGGCGGCTGGCACCGTCCCTTCCGGTTCCATGCGCTGGAGGTGGTGACAGCCACCCGGGCGGAAACCGAGGCGTATGAGCAGGCGTGGCGGGTGAAGGCCTCCCGGGAGGGATGGCGCATCTACGCCAAGCCACCGGGGATCGTGGTCAACCCCCACCGGCGGGCCACGGCCCACGTGCGCGGGTTGGCCCACCAACGGCGGTGGCAGCTGGGAACACCGGTCAAAGCGCCTTCCGAACGCGTGGGGTGGTGGCCGTGGGTAGTGGTGGTGATCAGCGTATTGACACTGGCCCGATGCGTCACCGGGTAAGCCTCATCTCGCGCCGTTCCGCGTTTGTGATTGGCACCTGGGTTTGCGGTTTCAATCCTGCCAACAGCTCTTCCACGTCCTGGACCAGGTTGCGCACCGGAGCAGCCTGGGTCTCGGACAAGCCGACGCTCAGCGCCATTTCCTTGTGCCGTTCGGTTCCCAGCCGTTCGGCCATGCGCTCCATCATCTCGTCGGTCGTATACATGCGGTAGCTGCCCTTGGTGAGGCGGGTGAACGCCACCAAGGCCGACTGCTGGTCGAGCATGCCCATGTTCGTGGCCAGGTGGTAAACCTCGGATTTCCCCTGCCCCTGCGCCTTGTGAACGGTCATGGCATACCGGTGGGCCAAGGCGTTGTGCTCGCTGGTGTTGAACTTCAAGATGCGCCCGTCCTCTTTCGGGTTCGAAGAGTCGATGCGCACCACCAGGTCGTAGCCACCGGATTTGTCCTTCCGAATGCTCTCAACCGTGCCCTCGGTGCCGTTGATGACGCCCAAGTCGTTGTTGGTCGCCGTGAACATCACACGGTCGCGGCGGGAGAGCGTCAGGTCCTCCCACTGCCCTTTTACGATCGAGCGGAAGGTGAACTCCTCTTTGTCCAGCACGCCTTGCTCCTGGAGCCCCTTTCGGATGCCCGTGGTGAGGGCTTTGACTTCAGAGCGCGTGTGGGCCAGAACCAACTTCTCGTCCATCGGGGTGGGGTCTTTCAGGTAGTCGTCCACCAACGCCTTGATGGCCTGCTTTTCCGTGCCGAAGTCGTCGATGCAATTTCTCTCCTTGAGATTGCGAAGGGTCTGCGCACCCATATCGAGGGTGCCTTGGCGGCTGCGGTGCCCGCGGCGCATGTCCTTGACCTTCCCCTGGTGGTCCCGCTCGTAGAAGCTGTTGGCAGTGATCAGGTCACCGGCGTTCTTCTGCCGGCGGATTTCGGTCAGCTTCGTGTCGCCCAAGGCAATCTTCGCCAGCTCAAAGCCGTTGCCCGCAGCGATGGGCTGAAGCTGGTCACTGTCTCCCTGCATGACAAGCTTGGCACCGACCCCCTGGCAGTAGGTCATGAGCTTCAAGGTGTCATCGGTAGCCACCATGCCGGCTTCATCGAGCACCACCACAACATTCTTCGTCAGAGCAACCTTGCCCTGCCGGAGCTGGGAAAAGAACTTTGCAACCGACATGCAGAGCATGCCGGACTCTTCTTCCAGCTTAGCCGCGGCTTTACCCGACACGGCCAAGCCCATCAACTGCTTTCCTTCGGCTTCGAAGCACTGCTTGTAGACCTCGGCCACGGTGGTCTTGCCGGTCCCGGCCAACCCTGACATAACGCCGACACCTGCCGTTCCATGGGTCAAATGACCAATGGCAGCCTTCTGCTCTTCGGTAAGGGTGAACCCCTTTCGCTTCTCATAGGCGGCGATTTCCCGGTCTACGGTGGAGCGGAACAGCTTCAGGTCCGTCTCGTTCTCCCGCTCCTTCGAACGACGGATGATCTCGGCTTCCCATTCGACCATCCAGGTGGCGCAGAAGCGATCCTCCCGGTGCTTGCGTGCCAAACGAGTGCCACGGTCGTCTTTGTGGAGGTGTTCGGCTTTAACGCGCACCAGGTCGTCCTGTTCGGTGAACTCCTTCACCATTTTGAGGATCTCCTCCGCGTTCTTTTGCCCGGCGAACTCCATCCCCAGCTCCCGGACCAGGTCATGCTCGCAGAACATCGCCTCGTTCTCGTGCATGCGCTGCAAGACCTCGTCAAAGGTATGCGGGTCCAGGTGCTGGCCTTGGGTCTGCTTGAGCGACTGGGTGGTGGGAACCAGGTCTGGCCTTTCTCGGGCAATGTTGGCGAAGGTTTGCTGCCAGTCCTTGACCACCTGCTCGAAGGGCGGTTCTTCCTTCTTTTTGCGGGTGGCCTTGCAGGCCTCGTCGTGGCTGGCGTTGGGGTGTTCTTTGACGTAGTCCAGGATTTCCTGGCGGCGGGTCTTCGTCTGAAGCACCAGCTCACGGTCGATGCCGGCAATCGTGGTGAGAATCTGGCCCGTCTCGCGCCCTATCACGTCCACCTCGCGCTCCCGCTGAATCCCATAGCCCAGCGCTTTCATCGCGCTGTAGAGCTCGGCCTTGTAGAGGTGATCGGCCGCATGGCGGTGGCGGTAGATCTCGATGGCATCAAACGTGCCCCAACGGCCGTCCTCCCCCTTCGAAACACCAAAGACAAGATGGTGGGTGTGCAAATCGCACTGCACGTTCCGGTTGCTTGTGTGATCGGCGGCTGCCCACACCAACCCCTGGGTGTCTATAACGTCTTTCCCCGCTCTTCCGCGCCGGGTCTCTACCTTGCTCTCGATGTAGCGCATCGCCACGGCGCAGGCCTGGCGGTGCGCTTCCAAGATGGCCAGCTTCTCGCGTTCATCCGCAAGGGCAAACGCCACGCTCACGTCCCCGGGGGCGGAAATGGTCAGATCGAACCCCACCCGGTGGCCGCCCTCCCACTTCTCCATCGGCTTGCCGTCGTCGTCCAACCGCACGTTTCCCCAGCGATCCGTCTTGATGACCAATCGGGCCTCCTTGCCCGCGTTTTTGCACAACGGCCTTCCGGTGGGTGAAAAGCCCTTCCCCAGCTTTTCCATCACCTCGCGGGTGACCGGCTGCCCTTCCAGGCAGAGCTCGGCGGCAAGGCTGCCGCCCCAATTGAGCGTCTGCCTCGGATCAGGACCGCTGCCCGCGTAGTAAGCCACGGCGCTGTCGATGGATAGGCGCTCGGTGGCCAGCATGTAGTCGAACATGTTGCCGTTGCGCTTGTTGTGGCCGCGGGCATCGATGCGGGTGCAATTGATCACAGGGACCTCCTGGAACGTTGATTGAACCAAGGTCCCAGAAAACCACCAATGCGCAAGGGGGGTTTACTTCTCCAGGCGCAGCGTGACCCAACGGCGTTTTATCTCCTCCACGACGGCGGTTACTGGCTCTTCGCCGAAGACTCCCGCGTGCTTGGACTTGGGCACCGAAAGCACCTTGAAACCCAAGCCGATGCTCTGCGCGTTGCTAAGGTAGTAGTTGACCGTGGTCCAGGAGTCCGTGGTCCAACCCTTGGTGCGCTGTTCGGATGGAGGTGGCCCACCGCATCGTGCGGGATCCAGCACTTGAAGCGATATGCCCCATCGGTGTCCTTCTTGAACTCCGGGTCAGCGGTATGGCGGACCATCTCGGGATGAGTGACGAGGTGATCCGGATGCGGGTCGATGGACATGTCCAGGTCCACTTCCAAGATGTAGTCGTAAACCTTGTCCGTGGTCACCAGCCCGCCGGACAGAACCGCCTCACACGCAGACACCATGTGTTCGTAGCCGGCCTGAGCCATGCGCTGCCGATATTCTGCGGCCACCTCCCGTGGCAAATACCCAAGCATCCTGGGTGGCGCCTGTTGTGTCATGACGGCCACCGCGTTTTGGTCCGCCGTGTTGGTGTTATCGGGATACAGGACGACCAAAGTAAAAATCCGACTGGTGGAGCCCTTTCGATTGTTGGCCACCTCGTCCAGCTCCTCCCGAAAACGCGAGGTCAAGGCTGCCTTCACAGCGTATTTGGCGACTGGCTTCCAAATCGGCACGGTGATCGTTGCCATACTTGCTTCCCTACATGGTGTTCAACGGGAGAATAGCGCGTCGACTTCCTCGGGTGTCATGGTCAACACCCGCTGCACCGCATCGATGCCTTCGGCGGTGGTTGGGAAGGCCGACGCGCCAGCGTTTGAAGGGGACGTTGCCGGCGACGGCCCTTCAGGTCCGGCTGGCTTGGTGGTCCACGCAGCGGCCACCTGCCCCTCGCGAACCGTTGGATGGCTCTTCCCGGGCCATGTCAGCAACAGCACGTCCCCGCCCATCTGCACGATCGCCTCGATGCCCCACTTCTCGGGACCGTAGCGATTGCCTTTGCGGAAACCCAGCCGGTCGGTGAGCTCACCGCTGGAAACCAACGCGCGGCTTTCTTCGTGGACCTGGGCCTTGTTCTCGTGCCCGCGCCACGCGATTTTCCGCTTGCCGAGCTGGCTGGCCAGCTTGTCCCTGGTGGCTCCCATCTGCACTTGGCACACCACGTGGGTGCCCACCAGGGACGAGAGGGCCTGCGCGGTCTTGTCCCCGTAGACCAGCTCAACCTGGGAGTGATCCTGGACCGCCATGATGGCCACCACGCCTTTGCTGCGCCCCAACGCCAGCAAGGGATCGATGTTCAAGCGCCCGGCGCTGGTCAGCTCGTCGAACACGAAGTAGAGCCCACGCCCGCCCTCGTCGTCCGGCAAGCCCGGCCCAATGAGATCCGGGACGGCCACGTTGATCATGGCGGCGATGTAGGCCTTCGTCAGGGTTGGGTCCGGTCCGGATTGAACAATGACCTGCTTGCGCCCGTTGTAGTCGTCCCGTATCCACTCGGTCATCGAGAAACGGCGCTTGCCAACCTTGGGCCATGCGGTGGCCAGATCGTCGATAAGGCGGGTGAAGCCCCCCAGGGAAGACAGCACGCTGGACGTGGTTTGGCTCTCCGGGTCACGCACCAGTGCGGCACCGCGGGGGTAATGCGGGCGCATGCCTGCGGCCATCTCCGCGGCCGGGCGGCGCACCAAGGCCGCCAGATCGGGCCATTCCCACTCGCCAGGCCGGGTGTTTTGGAGCTCGCGCACGCACCCAATCAACAAGTCCTGGGCGGCCATGCTCCAAAATTTGGCGTTCCCGTCGCCCTCTGGGATGAGAGAGGCGGCGAACGCCGCCGCTTGGGTCGGGGTCCGCACGTCGGCGGCGACGTCCCACACGTGGGAGCGCGCATCGAAGGGCGACACGATGATGGGCCTTTTGAAAATCGACGTGAAATCACCCTTGATGTCGTAAAGGAACAGCTTTGCGTCCCTCTTTCGCGTCAGTTGTTCCAGGATGTGCTTGAGGATGACGCTCTTGCCCGACCCCACCGAGCCGGTGATCAGGACGTGGCGCGCCCAATGCTTTTTAGACAGCAACAGATCGGGGTGGAGGGACAGGGCGAAGGGATCCGCCTCGGCGTCTTTAGGGGTTACCGAGCGGTGCCGGGCTTCGTCCACGGCCTCCTTTCCTTCCAACAACCGCGGTCCGGACAGGTGCCAGGTGTTGCTCACCGGCTCGGTCGCCTTGAGGAACACCCGCAGACCGAGGCCCGCCGCCAGCAGAAGCGACACCCCGATCCGGGACCACGTCGCCACTGGGTGATGGTAGGACACCAGTTCGATGAACTCCCGTGCCGGGGCGCGAGCCGAGATGCCGACGGTCAGGAAGTGGTAGGCGGTCACCAGACCGCCTTTCAAAGCATCGGCGAAGCGGATGAGCGAGCCATCGGGATTCGGGATGAGCCAGGCAACGCCCATGCTCCCCACGTAGGCCAAGCCAAAAACGAATGCACCGGCAAGAACGGCGCGGTGCCAGTATCGGACCGGCTGGGAAGGCGCAACGCTGCCGGGCACGTCGCCCAGCGCGTCAAAGGGCTTGGGTTTGCTCATGTCGGTGCATGCGCGTTGGGGTCCGCCCCCGCCACCCTGGCTGCTCAGGATTGGCGCCGTGGGCCATCAGGTGGAGGCAGGCCCGGGCGTGCTTGTGGAGGGCGGCAAGGTGGAGCGGCGCCCACCCGTGGGCGTTGAGGGCCGCCACGTCGGCGCCGGCTTCGACCAGAGGCGTGACCAGCGAGAAGTGACCAAACCGGGCCGCATGATGCAGTGGTGTGTTGCCGCTGGCATCGGGCAGCCGGGCGTCTGCGCCCATGCCGATGCAGGCCAGCAGTGCTGCTTCGTGGCCCGCCCGGGACGCCCCCACGAGCCAGCCCTGCCACGGTGCGTTCTCCCGCAACCGGTTTGCGTCCGACCGCCGAGCCCGCGCCTCCTCTACCGCCATCGCCATGCCTTGGAAGAGCGAGGTGTGCTCAGCCATGGACCCAGCCACCCTCTCTGCCAGGGTGCTGTAAACCATCGGTTCGTTACGGTCTGCCAAGCGCCTCTCGTAAGCACGCACCAGGTCCCGGGTGGAGGCCCGTGAGGGTGCGTCCAACCCCAGCCGATGCAAGCCCCAACGCAGGTCCACTTGCGGTGCCCCATCGTGCTCCCGCTGGCGCACCTGCCAAACCAGATCGCCCAATCGACCCTCGACAGGGGCAACGCTCAGGGCGTGGGCACGCGCCAACACTTGCGAATCGTGAAGGCCTTTGGACGCGCCGGCTTCGCGCGCGAGCGCGCCCGCCAAGGCCTCCGCTCGTTGGAGGCCCAGGGGACGCAAGAGGCGCAACAGAGATTCTTGGATGTCCATCTCCATTGTTGTAAAGCCGAATCCGCGACCGTCAAGAGAACGTGTTAGCTGTTGAGGCGAGTAGCCACCGCAACACTGAAATGCCGAAGAATCTCTGTGTCATGCCAGAGCTTCTGCCCTGGGCTACTGCTGTCCAGTTCCTGAAGCACACCGTCCAAGCTCCTTCCAGCCAGAACCTGGGAATCCACATACCCGCCGACCAAGGCGAAAGAACTCAAATGCTCGGGAGCAACGTCGGGAAAACGGTGGAAGTTGGTGTTGTTGATATTCATCGGGTCCTCCTGCAGTGGTAAGCCGATGTGCCTCATCGGAAAGGTCCAGCTCGATCGCTGGTGAATTAGTGGGCTAACGGGTTAAACGCTGTCGGGCGGGCCAAAGACGACCCAACCCAACATGTAGAAAATCAGCGCGGGATAGAACCAGAGATCAAACCCCTCCCAGTCAAACCGGCGCCAACGCTTCCTGCACCGCGCGCGCAGCTTGAGCCAGCGCCGCCTGCTCACCGGAAGGAACTCTGGACCACCACCCCGATGGTCACAAAGCCCACCGCCGCTATGGCCATTACCTTGAGCAGAACCGGAACGGCCGGAGGGTAGGCGAGGACAGCCGTTGCGAAGGCCGCGATCAGCAGGAACAAGCCGGTCAGCAGTGGGACCGCGTTCTCGAAAGCGAAGTCTTTGAGGGCATTGAACAACGTGGACATGGTGGCTCTCCCTGGGTTTTGTATGAGTAGGTCTACCTACTCGTTACTTAACCAGTAAAGCACCATAAAACTGGACGTCAAGACGCAAAAATGCCCGATTCTGCGAAGAACCGGGCAGATCTGAACATCGGTAAAGATTACTGTCGGAAGACGTTCGGCTGGGCCTGCTTTTGGTGCTTCTCCCAATCGTAATTTGCAGCGTAGTCCTTCATGAAAGCCGCCTCCTTCAACGAACTGCGGGCGTAATCGGCGTATCCCAGGCGCCCAGGTCCGTTCTCCATCCGCTGCTCACGGGTCAACATGGGAGGACTCTCCTCCCGCTGGGCCCCGCGTTGCTGCCGCCACTGCGCAACGGTCGCATGAACCACCTGCTCGCGCTTGTCGTCCGGCTTTGCATCACGAACGGCTTTGTCGGCCTCCTGGATCTTTGCCTGGAGCGCAGCGATCTGATCGGGCGAGGCCTTCTCTGCCCAATCCAGAACACGCTGTCGGCGTTGCTCGATGGCGGCTTGGTCTTGGGCCACGTTCTGCTCGAAGTCTGCCCGCGCCGCGCTGTCCTTCTGGGGCGGTGGGCGATCGCCCAGAAGCCGCTCGTTGCGCTGCGCCTGGAGTGCTCGCAGCTCGGTCATTTCTTCGATGGGTTGGGAGAGGGTGTTGCTCATGTTTGTTTCCTCCGCTGGGGTGAATAGGCTCATCGTTGATCAATCCGCAGGTTTGGCAAGGGGGCAAACCCCCTCGCCTATCCGCATCAATCCGCGTCGGGCAGCAGCTCCGCCAGGTCGAAGCGCTTGATGCCGGCACGGCTCAGCGCCACGATGGCGTGACCGCGGGGCTCAAGAAGAGCGGAGTATTCTTCCTGCAGGAAGAGCGGCTGCACCTCGCGCTTGCCCCCGGTGGGCATGTCGATGTCGCGCGCGATCTCGTCTTGGCCCAGCGTGTCCTCCGATCCAATCCGCCAGCGGCGACCCGTCACGGCGTCGATGCGCGAAGCCGTCAACCGCCCCGCCCCTTCCATGCGCATCTTGTCGTAGGCGGACGCGTATGCATGATCTGGGTCGTTGAGCACAGAGTGGCGCCAGTTGTTCATACCGCCTTGGTAGTCGATGCCCCGGGTGCGCTGCTTGAAGGTGGTCAATGTGGCCTGCCCGAACCGCTTTTCCAGGTATTCGTGGGTGTTGTGCGAGCACTTTAGCGCGATCACCGACTGCATCGTGTTGGCCATCAGCTCCGCCTCGTTGACCGACCCAAAGGCGTTGACCAAGCTCTCAAACCCTTGCGTTGCAAGCACGGGCATCAACCCCAGCGAGCGCGAAACGGAGAACAGGTTGATGTCATCGGCCGTCAACAGCAGGTGGGCCTCGTCCATCATCAACATCACTTCAATTTGCCCAGGCAACACTTCGCGCCACTTGTCGCCGAATGCACCACGCGCTTTGATTCCATTCATGACCCGCTGTTTGAGCAGGCGCATCATCATTTCACCCGCTTCACCGAATTGGGTCGGGGGCAAGAAGAGGCCTACCATGGCTCCGTAGAGCGCATCGGACACGTCCACCTCGCCCTTCTCGATCGAGTGCCATGGCATGTCCGTTCTGCTGTCACGCAGCTTTTCGCCTCGCAAGAGCTTCTCCAGCAGCCCTCGTGAGTTGAGCGTGAACGATTGCCTCTGTTCCGGATGCATCGCGGGAATCTCAAGGAACGCCCATTCCAGCGAGCTCTGCAGCTGAGACATGGGACGGAAGAGATCCGGGTGGATGGTCTGCGGAGCGCTCTCTTGACGAAGGCGGTGCTGTTGCAGGTAGGCCGCGTAGGCCAGCCGCCCTTCTTCGTCATGGCTCGTGTCCGCCTCTTCCAAGCCCAAGTATTTCACCACCTCCATCAGCTTTGCATTGGCACGAGGCGCGGGGCTGGCGGGAATCACGCGTTCCACAATGGACAACAACTTGGCGTGGTGGAATGGCGTGTATTGCCATTGTCTGTCGTCGCTCACAGGGATTCGATGGATGGCGATCTGCTCGGCGATGCGCTCGAGCAATGCCTCAGTCTCGGCCACGTCCTCGTCCAGCTTGCGCTGTTTGACCAGCTCAAACTCCGCGTCCAACTGTGCACGCTCCAGCCCTTCCAGCTTGGCCGAACACCAAGACCTGTAAGCCATCTCGTGATCCACGAGCGCACGAAGGATGATGCCGGTGTGGTAGAGAAACGCGTCACCGCCGTCCGTCCAAAGCTTGGATTTCTCGTCCACTCGCCCACCGGCTGCACCGCGCAATGCCCGGACGACCTGATCGGGCGCCAACCCCTCGTATGGCGCCACCCGCATCCCGGGTTTGACGACGATATCGAACAAACCTTCCAAGTCCGAGATGATCGCCCCGTCTTTGCCGTCGGCGATGAGCGCGCCACCGCCGGCAAGCTTCTGCTGCTTCAAGCGCTCCCTTGCATCTGCGTGGCCTGGCGCCACACATGCCATCGCCAAAGCGGCTCTACGGAACCGACGAGCGATGGGTCTGAGCGCGGCGAAGGATTTGCCAGATCCGATGGCTCCGAACACGAGCAGGCCCTGCTGACAATCCCTCCACGAGAACATCATCACGGTGCCCAGGTCGGGCGAGTAGCCATAGCCCTTGTCGGAAAGGTGTCCCGTGGCGCGCCCAATGGTGATCAGCGGGGTCTTGTCCCGCAGTGCCGCCTCAGCTTGCTGTTCACGCGCCTTGACGTGCGCGTTGATCAGCGCCCCCTGGGTGGCCAGGTTGTTGTCGTTGTTCTGCAGGTAAAGCCGGGCGGCGTTTTGGACAAAGTTGCCTTCGGCGTATTGCATCGCATACATGCATGCCAGCACGTAAGGCGCCGCCTCGCCCAAGCCAAACGGCAGGACCTTGGCGACCACCAGTGTGGCAAAGATGAGCCCCACCCACTTCATCGCTTGAATGAAGCGCGCGGCTGTCCCGCCAATGACGCCCCGGTGCGGGTGCGAGGCCGCCGCCACAAAGCAAACCACAAACAGGATGCCGACCAAGCCAAAGGCCCACCACAGGTAGGTCTTGGCCATCTGGGCATACACAGCCATGCCGCCGGCTTGCATTGCCACCTCGGTGCCGCCCTTGCTGCCGCCGACCATGAACTGAAGCGCCATCGGAACCCATTGCAGCAGCACCAGGGCTTTCAGGGCCTCCTTCATGCCCTCGCCTTGCTTGAGGGCGATGAAGTATGGAATGGTCAGCAGCAGCGCGGCCCAGCCTGCCCAGCCGATGAGGCTCACTAGGAAGGTCGCCAGAACGCCGATCACGGGGAAGGCGAGATACATCAAGGGAGTGGCCAGGCTGTCGCCGCCCTGCCCCATGTCGTTGCCCTGCAAGAAGCCCTCGGCACGCCGTCCAAGCTTCGTCGTGATGATCCGCGATTGGGTGTCGCGCAAATCTTCCGAAACCTTCGGCCACCACTCCTGGAATTCGTCCTCACTGCGTCCGTCGGGCACCTTGAACCCCTGGGCGTTCTCGTCCCAGACGGCGCCGCACTCCAGCGCGAAATCCCGGTCAGCCTCTGGCACATCGAGCTCTCGACTGCGAACGCGATCGGTCACGTCAAAGCGCCCCACCAGGTTTTCATACTCCTCGGCGGATCTGACGATGATTTCTTCCTTCACGTTCCAAGGCTCGCCGCTCTTCCGGCGGAACTTGCGCCCCAGGCCGCTCGTCCAGTCAAGCACGTTGAACAAACTGATTGCTGCCATCTCTGTCTCCCTCCCCTGTCAATTCAACGAAGCCAATGCGCCAAGACGGCAAGCACCAAGCAAAGCGGCGCGCACGCCAGAAAGCCCGCTTTGGCCACCCAGCGCTCTGCGACCTGCTCAACCTTGCTCGCGTAGAGCCGATCCTTGGTCCATGCGTCATACGCGGCGTCGTCTCTGACCGGAGGCCTGCGATCGGCGCGCAAGTAGTAGAAAGTGCGGCGGACGCCTTCGCTCAGGTGGCCCATGCCAAACGATTCAGGGCTGCCGAGGAACAAGCGCCCGTGCACGTTCAGCCACTTTGAGCCGAAATGAAGTTTTCCGGGCTCCCGGTATTGCGTGAACAGCCACTTGAACATGCTTCCCCCTTATTCGTGAGTAGGTCACTTCTTTCTAGATCGAATCCGCGGATGCGCAAGGGGGATCAGTCGATCCCCGACTTCTTCGCCCAAGCGTCTAGGTCTGCATTGGCTTTTTGCTGCCAGTCGTTCCGCGGTTCGGCGGCGGGTGCGGGGGGCTTCCTCGGCAATGGGGCGGTTGCACGTTTCGGCGAAGGCATTGGCTGGGGCGCAATTGGCGCTGTCGTCGATACCGGGGGAGCGGCGACAGGTGCGGGTTTCTCGATCGTGGCTTCTGGCTTGGCCTGTTCTGAAAGCACTGCTGGAGCAGGCGCAACCACGGGGACTTCCACCACCTCGGGCAACTGCTCGGGAGCGGCTGGAGTGGCAACCGGTGCCATGGGAGCCGGTGTGCTTGGAGGCACTTGGTTGTTCTTCCCAAGCAAGAAGTAGATCGCCCCCACGACCAATGCCACCGCCACCACACCGGTCAAGACCCAAGGCAAACGAGAGCGGGGGCTGGGTTGGATTGGAGTTACTGGCTGCTCTGGTGACGCGGCCTCCGGGGGCCGGTTGGACCCTTCAGGCCCCGCGGAAACGGACAGGACTTCCACCGCGTCCTGCTGAGACAGCTTGACCAAGGCTGCCGTATCTTCATTGCTCAACGCCTTGGCGTCCACCGAAGGGCCACCCAATCCATCTGCAACCTGTGCGCCGGGCTCTCCAAATTCATCAACCAGCTCCCAAACGGTGCACATTCCCTTATCACCCGCTCCTACGAGAACCGGTGCAGCTGCATCGGACGTCAGTTGCCTAACCAACATTTCCTCCTCCAAGGTGAGCGGAGCGTCTTGAGGCTTCTCTTCGACAGCACGATGTTCCTGGGCTTCCCGGGCGCGCTTCGCGTCCAGCTGTGCCTTGGCTTCCTTTGCCTTCTCTGCAGCGGCAGCAACGCCCTTCTGGGTCAACTCGGCAGTGCGCTTGCTGATCACTCCAGCCCAGTGACTGGCCGCTTTCAGGTTTTCTTTCATGCCGTCGGAAACCAGCCGCTCTTCTTGCGTGGGCGATGCGGTCGGGGTTGCGTTGGCACGCTTCAGCAATTCTTCGCGCTTGCGCTTCAGGATTCTCTGGTTCTTTTCTTCTGGGGTCATGTGGGCTCCTCGGAAGGGGGAAGGAAGCCCGAGCATCGAGCGACACCCGGGCACTGAGATCACCGGACGTCAGGCACCGGGGTAACGACGATCACGGGCTCACCGCTGCCGCAGCGGTCGTCCACCGTGACCTTGGACAGCGCGCCACGCTTGGCCAGCTCAACGATGGGCACTTGGCAGGCGGCCTTGTCGGCTCCTTGGAACACCACCGTCAACCCGTTGCTGGACTTGTTCAACAGACCTGCGAACTTGTCGAGGAAGGCCCGGGTGTCGCTGTTCAACCGCTTCATGTCGGTGGGGTTGTAGTTCAAGCGCAACGAATCCAGGACGGCTTCCTGCTTGCCCTCCACGGTTTCGGTCTTGGTGACCACTTCGGCCTTCATGCCAGCCGCACGGGCAGCGTCGGCGGCCTGCTCGGCGTGTTCCCGCTGCTGCTTCACGTAGGACGCGGAAGCACCCACTGCAGCACCCGCGGCGCAAGCGCCCAAGGCCTTGTCTTTCTTGCCCGTGAGCAAGGCGATGGCTCCGCCGGCCACGCAACCGATGCCTCCGGCCTTGAACAGGCGCCTCTTATCGGCCTTGGGCTTGCCATCGTCCTCTGCGGCATGGACCGCATCAGCGGCGGCCTGGGCGGAAACGTGAAGCGGCATGAACGCCGCCAGGCAGAGAGTGAGAGAAAGGGAAAAACGTTTCATGGGTTGGATCTCCTGCTGTGGGGGAAAGTTAGGTGCGTGGAGCAGTCATGGGACCGGCTGCGGGCACCTTGGCCGCACCAGAACCTTTGGGAGAGGGTTGCGAGAGGGCCGCCGTCACCACCTTGCGAAGCGCTTCTTCGTAGCGCTGGATGGCGCTGTCCTGTTCCGCCTTCGTTTCGTCTCGCAGCCGCCGCAGGTCTTCCTGGAGCGCACTCCGGAACAACGCGTTCTCTTCCCGCAACTCGTCGATGAGCTGTTCCAAGTGAGCGTTAGAGTTCTCCAGCACACTCGCCACAGACATGGAAGTGTTGTGTCGCTCCAGCGCCTCTCGCACGTAGGCGCTAAACCCACTGCCCGATTCACGGGCAAGCCGCTGAGCAAGTTTCAGTTGCCCACGGTCGAGGTTTACGTTTTGACGAACCAACGCCATTGGTCGAGTAACTCCGTTTCTGGACTACTCCACCGATACCGCGAATCTCGGAGTTGGCAAGGCCCCACGTCAGGAGCCTGAAAAACATGGGCCAAACGAGCTAACAAGCACTGACACTGTCTCCATTCAGTGGTGACAGGGTCAGGCCTTGATTGCATTGAGGTTCCGGCAGATGTGAGGCCGATTTTTGGGCGAAAAGCGCACTCCCACTTCAGTGCGTCATGTGTATGACGACTCTGGGGAACCGTCCGGGCTCCTGCTTCTCTGCCCCTGCCGACACTGCTTCCACCCACGTTGGGCTCTTGCAGTTGCTTTTCGGCGGCCCCTTGCGTGTTGCCCCAACTGCGCTATTGGTGGTCTACGCCCCCTCGCCCCCACAGGACCACCGCCCACGCCATGCCCACGCAACGCTCCCGCTCTTCCACCC
>NZ_LXXZ01000032.1 GCF_003244875.1 Stenotrophomonas sepilia | reverse complement strand
GTTGACGTGCGGCTTGGTGCGCTCGAACTTACCCTTGGCCATGGCTGCTTATCTCGAATTCGTCTGAGAGGTGATGCTTGAGATGGTGCTCACGAAAGGAATCGAACCTTCGACCTCTTCCTTACCAAGGAAGTGCTCTACCGACTGAGCTACGTGAGCCGAGTTTTGCATTATGACATGAACTCGATAATATTCAAAGTTCATTCAATGGAGCGGGAGACGGGAATCGAACCCGCACCATCAGCTTGGAAGGCTGAGGTTCTACCATTGAACTACTCCCGCGCCGGGAATGTCACAACGTGAAACTGGTGGAGGGAGGTGGATTCGAACCACCGAAGGCGTAAGCCAGCAGATTTACAGTCTGCCCCCGTTGGCCGCTTGGGTATCCCTCCTTACCACCCCAACCCGTTGCCGCCGAAGCGTTGCGGTGTGTGGTGGTGAGCCGCTTATTCTGCTGATCAGGCGGGGGGCTGTCAACGCTTTTTTCCATCTTTTTCACACGTTGTCGCAAACCCATTGATACGCAAGGTTATTGCCCAGGGACCGGCAGGGTATCGCTGGCGAAAATTGCGACATGGGGGACGCCATCGGCGCCGATCCAGCCCCGATACATGCCCTGGGTGTTGAACGGCATGGCCATTTTTCCGTCTGCGGCAAGCACGATCGCGCCGCCGTCGCCGCCCATCTTCGGAATCATCTCGTTGATCACGCCCTTGCCGGCCTGCTCCGGCGTCTGCCGCTGGTAGCGCATGCGCGCACAGATCTCGTGCGCGGCCGCAGTCCGGATGTAGTACTCGCCCCACCCGGTGCCCGATACCGCGCAGCCCGCGTCGGCCCAGGTACCGGCGCCGATGATCGGCGAATCGCCCACACGGCCATAGCGCTTGTTGGTCATGCCACCGGTGGAGGTGCCGGCAGCAAGCTGCCCCTGCGCATCCAGCGCAACCGCGCCCACCGTGCCGAAGTGCCTTGCGGTCTCCAGGTCGGCGAGCGCCTGGCCACTGGCCTCTTCCTTCAATGCGCGCTGCAGTTGCTGCCAGCGCTTGTTGGTACGGAAGTAGGATGGATCGACCAGGCCGATGCCCTGCTCCACCGCGAACGCCTCGGCCCCCTGCCCGACCATCATCACGTGCCTGGACTTCTGCATCACGGTCTGGGCCAGCAGGATCGGGTTGCGCACCCGCTGCACGCCGGCCACCGCACCTGCAGCCTGGGTGGCGCCATCCATCACTGCGGCATCCAGTTCGTTGTGGCCGTCATGGGTGAACACCGCGCCCTTGCCGGCGTTGAAGGTCGGATCGTCCTCCAGCACGGTGATTGCCGCAGTGACGGCTGCAAGCGCCGGGCGACCGGCCGCCAGTTCGGCATGGCCCTTCAGCAGTGCGGCGCGCAACGCGTCGCGCGCAGCCTTCTCTTCAGCCGGCGACAGGTCCTTGCGCTCGACACCGGCACCGCCGTGGATGACCAGCAACGGCGAGGCGGCCGGGGCGGCCTGGGCAAGCAACGGCACGGACAGCAGCGCGGACAGCACCAGGCGCAGTTTCATCGGGTACATCTCCAGCAGGTGTAGTGAAAGGATTGCACCGGTAGTGCCGGCCGCTGGCCGGCACCGGTGGCATCAGGGAAGGTGGATTGCCGGCCAGCGGCCGGCACTACCGAAGCGTGAACTCAATCTCGCCGTCACTGACGTCGGCCACGGCCTGGTAATCGGCCTCGGCCTGGAAATCATCCAGCCGCATGCGGCTGCCGCTGGCGACCACCGTCACCGGCACCGCATGGAAGCGCAGCGGTTCCCCCTCGACCAGGCGATCGGCGTCGCGGCCGGGGCTGATCACCCAGACCTTGCCTTCGCCATCTGCGCTGTAGACCTGGGCCCGGCCATCGGGCTCAACGCACAGGGCGGTGTCCTCATCGACGCCGATGCCGACGATGTCAGGGTCGCCGCTGTCCTGGGCGGCACGTGCCACGAACACGATCAGGCGGCCGAGCCGGTCCCGCTTGTCGAAATGGGTGTCGGTGACCACGCGCTGCAGGTAGGGCATCTGCAGGAAGCCGCTGTCCAGGGTCACGGCACTGCCCATCGGGTCGGCCAGCGCACCGGCCGAGGTGATGCTGCCGCCATCCATGGCGCCATAGGCATAGCCGCCGAGGATGGCCAAGCCAGCGCTGGTACCGGCAATCGGCTTGCCGGCGCGCACATGGGCGTTGAGTGCACGGTTGAGTGCGGTGCCCTTCCAGAAGCGGATATAGCGGGACTGGTCGCCGCCGGCAATGAAGATGGCATCGGCCGCGGCGACCACGCGCAGCACCGCCGGATCATCGGCACCGCGGCGGCTGTCGAAGACCAGGGTCTGCACTGCGGTAGTGCCGCCGATCTCGCGGTACAGGCGGTCCTGCAGTTCGTCGCCACCGGAGGCGCGCAGAATCAGCACACGGCCATTGCCGGCCTGCTTCAGCCACCACTGGAAGGCCTCCGGCACCCACTCGCCACCGCCCATCAGCATCATGGCGGGCGCGCGCGGACCGGGACGCGGGGATTCCAGATCGCCGATTTCGTAATAGGCGAAGCCGGGGCCCTGCAGGTCCTGCGCGGGCGCGGCCAATGGCCAGGCCAGCACCAGCAGCGCCAGCCAGGCGAAGGGGCCAGGCAGGGTCCGGTCGAGGCGTCGCATCTTGATCTCCCTGAACAAAATCGACTTGCAAGCGTTTTCACTCTTTGACAGATAGGGGCCCAGTAGTCAAGGACATGAAAAAGGCGTTAAATGCGCGCGCCCATTCCGGAAGTCTGAATGGGGGACAGGGCCCCTCCTCTGCGGGCCGGCTTCATTTCCGAGAATTCCTCATGCGTAGACAGGCGATGGCGTGGTCGATCCAGCTGGCGTTGGTGGGCGTGGCTGCTTCTGCGGCGGCCCAGGCACCGGCTTCCTCTTCGGTGCAACAACTGGACGCGGTGCAGGTCACCGGCTCGCGCATTCCGCGCGCCCAGGTGGAAGGCCCCGCTCCGATCACGGTGATCAATGCCGAGCAGATCCGCTCCAGTGGCTTCACCAGCGTGCCGGACGTGCTGCGTGCAATGACCCAGAACGGCGGTGAGACGCAGAGCCAGCAGTCTTCCAGTGGCGCCGACTTCTCGCCGGGCGCCCAGCAGGTGGACCTGCGCGGCCTTGGTCCGAACCACACGCTGGTGCTGGTCAATGGTCGGCGTATTGCCGATTTCCCGATGCCGTTCAAGGGCCGCAGCAACTTCACCGATGTCTCCAACATCCCGCTGGGCATGATCGAGCGCATCGAAGTACTGACCGGCAGCGCCTCGGCCATCTACGGCTCGGACGCGATCGCCGGCGTGGTCAACTTCATCCTGAAGAAGAAGGCCGACGGCACCACGATCAACATGCGCATGGGCACCACCAGCGAAGGCGGCGGCGAGTCGTTCGACATGAGCCTGGCCAGCGGTTTCAGCCGTGGCAACTTCAACGCCGTGTACAGCGTCGAGCTGCAGTCGCAGACCCCGCTGTGGGCCTATGACCGTGACATCCAGGACTCGACCCGGGATGGCCCCACCGAGGGTTCGCGCATCGCGCGCCGTGCCTATCTGCGCACCGACTACAACGATGACTACCTGGACCCGGGCGCCGCCACCTGCGAAGCGCTGTCCGGCCAGAACCAGGGCAGCACCTATCGTGCCTACCGCCCGAAGTACGGCTACTACTGCGGCAGCGACAGCTCGATCGGCTACGGCACCATCCTCAGCAAGCGCCGCGGCGCCAACGGCTACGCGTCGCTGAGCTACGACTTCGACAATGGCCAGCAGTGGTTCGCCGACGTGCAGCTCGGCTACCACACGATGTCGCTGATGCGCGACGTCACCCAGTGGGGCCGCATGGATGCCAACGGTGATGAGTCGGGCTACTTCAACAACGAAGCCACTGGCGAGATCGAGTTCTGGCAGCGCCAGTTCTCGCCCGAGGAAATGGGCGGCCTGCGCAACGCCATGGTGCGCAGCACTCAGAAGACCTTCAGCGTGACCACCGGCTTCAAGGGCAACCTGATTGGCAACTGGGATTACGAAGCGGCGTTGAGCCATTCGCAGTACCGGTCGCGCATCAGCTGGGCACAGATCATTGCCGCCAAGGCCAACGACCTGTTCCTCGGCCCGCAGCTGGGCGTGGATGACGACGGTTTCCCGGTCTACAACGCCGATCCGTCACGGCTGTACCGTCCAATGACCCGCGCCGAGTACGACTCGATCGCCGCGCGTACCACCTACACTCCTAAGTCGCGCACGGAGACCGCCGCCTTCACCCTGACCAACTCGGCCCTGTTCGCTCTGCCGGGGGGCGACGCCGGGTTTGCCGCGACCGTGGAAGTGGGCCAGCAGGCCTATTCGCTGAACCCCGATCCGCTGGCGACCGGGTACTACTACTACAGCTGGAAGGATTCGGACGGCAAGGGTTCGCGCAACCGCTGGGCGGCGGCTGCGGAGCTGCGCATGCCGCTGCACGACACGGTCAACCTGAGCATGGCGGGCCGCTACGACCAGTACCGCTATTCCGGACACAGCATCGGCAAGGCGACCTGGAGCGGCGGCCTGGAATGGCGCCCGATCGATACCCTGCTGGTGCGCGGCTCCTACGGCACCGCATTCCGTGCACCGGACCTGCACTATGTGTTTGCCGGACCGGGCAACGACGAGACCAGCGCCGAGGATCTGTACACCTGCCGCCTTGAGGAAGCCAGCGACTGTTCCGATTACGAGCGCAACCTGATCCGCAGTCGCACCGGCAACCGCCAGCTCGACCCGGAAACCAGCACCTCGTGGAGCGCCGGCATCGTCTGGTCGCCGGCGATCGGCCTGGACCTGTCGGTGGACTGGTTCGACATCGACATGCGCAACCAGGTGCAGGACATGGACGTGCGCACGCTCCTGGCCAACGAAGCAAACTGCCGCCTGGGCAGCGCCGACATCAATTCGCCGACCTGCGTGGACGCGCTCGCCCGCATCACCCGCAGCAACGACGGACGCCTGTATGGCGTGCACGTGGAGCCGATCAACGTCGCCCGCGAATCCACCTCCGGCATCGACGTCGGCCTGCGCTATCGCCTGCAGACGGGCATCGGCGATTTCATCTTCAACGGCACGCACACCTGGGTGAAGAAGCATGATTTCCAGCGCTACCCCGGCGACCGCACCGAAGACCAGTTCGCGGTCAACAGTGGCTTCGACATTCCGCGCACCAAGACCAGCCTGAGCGTGACCTGGGAGAAGGATGCGTGGTCGGCAACGGTGTACGGCTCGCGCCTGGGCAAGCTGCCGACCTCGGACAGCTACGACCAGGTGTTCGACTGGGATAGCGGCGACAGCCCGTACGTGACGGCGACCTATCGCTACAACGCCTCGCTGCAGTACCGCTTCGACGACCACTCGCGCCTGTCGCTGTCGGTGGTCAATGTGTTCAACAAGATGCCGCCGAAGGACCGTACGTACACCGCTTACCCATACTACGACGTGTCCTGGTTCGACAGTGTCGGCCGCACGATCAACCTGCAGTACACCCACAAGTTCGGTGGCAGCGCACTGTAAGTGCTTGGCCAGCGCCGATACAGGGGACCCCCGCTTTGGCGGGGGTTCTCTTTTCCGCCGCCTGAACGGTACCCACGCGCAGGCTCCGGCCTGACCGGCCAGCGGGGGATTTTAGGAAACAGCTGATTCCGCGCCATCAGCGCCGCTCCCTAGCATCGTTGCATGCTCCGCTTTCCCCGCCCTTCGCTGCAGCAGGCCGTGCCATCAACCACCGCGTCGGTGTTGCTGCGCTGCCTGACCGTCTGCGTCTTCATCTGCCTGGCCGCCGCGGCCGGATTCTACCTGCTCACGGCATTCACCGAAGACATCTCGACCCATCGCCGCGAGATGAATGCAGCGGCCTACAAGGCACAGATCTATTTCGACCAGCGCGAAGCCCTGCTGCGCTACCTGGGTGATTCGGTGCTGGCCGGCAACCCGGATGCACCAGCCGCAGACAGCGAGGGCGTGCGACAGCTGCCGCTGGATGGTCCCGGTGGCCAGCCGGGCCAGCGGCTGCTGCTGTCAGCGCGCGCTGAGCACACGCTGCAGGCACTGCAGACGCACCTGCTGCTGATCGATGCACACGGCGCGCATTGGCTGGCCGGGGGCGAGGTCGACGTCGACCTGGTGCACCTGCCATCGCTGCGTGCGCTGCAGGCACGCAGCGGCAGCCTCGAGGGTGCAGACCCGGTGTACTGGCTGCGGCCGGGTGACAGTGGCGTTGCGCTGGCGCAGCCGGTACAGGCGGGCCCCCAACCGGCGCAGTGGCTGGTGCTGCTGCTCGATGGCGCGGCGGCGGCGAGCATGATCGACGGCCAGGGCATTGGCGGTTATGCGCTGCTCGACCGTGCTGGGCAGCCTGCATTATCCAGCCAGGCACCGCGGCTGGATGGTGCGGGCTGGAAGACCCTGCGGGAGCGCCAGGACGACAGCTTCGGCACGTTGTGGAGCGGCGGCCTGCCGCGCGGCGTAGCGCTGGTGAAAAGTGTCGGCAATGACGGCTGGCGGTTGGTCTACCACCTGCCGCCACAGCTGCTGCTGGGCGACCTGGCCGTGCCCCTGCTGGTCTGCGTGCTCTTGCTGCTGCTGGCCGGTGTTGCGCTGCGCCTGATACGGCATCGCGTGGAGCTCCAGCTGATCGAGCCGGCCCTGCAGCAGCACCGCCGCCTGCTGGAGAACCTGGACTTCAGTTCGACGGTGATCGACATGGCGCCGGTCGGCATCTGCGTCCTGCGCCGCAGCGACCGCGCGTTGCTGCTCTCCAACCAGCTGCTGCGCGACTGGCTCGGCGAAGAAGGCGAACACAGCGACTGGCAGGCACCATGGCGCGGACATGCCGGCGAACGCGGGCGTGGACTTGAATTCACCGCCCGCGATGGGCGCCAGCTGCAGGTGCTGCACGCGGCCTGCCGCTACCAGGGCGATGACGTGCTGCTATGCGTCTTCCATGATATTTCCCGGCACCGCCAGGCACAGGCCGCACTGTCGTCGGCACGCCAGGCCGCCGATGCGGCCAACCAGGCCAAGAGCGCGTTCCTGGCCACCATGAGCCATGAGATCCGCACCCCGCTGTATGGCGTGCTGGGCACGCTGGAGCTGCTGGGGCACACCTCGCTGGACGCCCGGCAGTCGCAGTACCTGCGCACCATCGAGAGTTCCTCGTCGGTCCTGCTGCAGTTGATCAGCGATGTGCTGGATGTTTCCAAGATCGAGTCAGGCCAGCTCAGCCTGGAGCCGACGGCATTCTCGCCGCGCGAGCTGACCGAGAGCGTGCTGCGCAGCTTCGCCGCGTCGGCCACCTGCAAGGGCCTGCAGATCCTGGTCTGTACCGATCCGAGCCTGCCGACACGGGTGCTCGGTGATGCCGACCGCATCCGCCAGGTGCTGGGCAACCTGCTCAGCAATGCAATCAAGTTCACCGAGCATGGCCGGGTGGTATTGCGCGTGCGCCAGGTGCAGCGCGAAGCTGAATCGAGCGTGCTGGCCTGGCAGGTGACCGATACCGGCGTGGGCATCGCTGCGGAGGAACAGGCGCGGTTGTTCGAACCGTTCCGCCAGGTCCGCGGCGCAGCCAGCGCGCAGGGCACCGGCCTGGGCCTGTCCATCAGCGACCGCCTGGTACGTCTGATGAGCGGCGAGCTGCAGGTGGTGAGCGAACCCGGGCTGGGCAGCAGCTTCAGCGTCCGCCTGCCGTTGCCGGTGCTGGCCGCTGCCGAGGATGGCCCCACACTACTGCCGGAACCACCGATCCTGGTGCGCGGCCGCGACCGCGAGCTGGTCGACAGTGCCTGTGGCTGGCTGTGTCGCTGGGGCGCCAACGCGCAGCCCCTGCTTGGCGACCCGGCGTTGCTGGACCATGACGGTGCGATCCTGATGGATGGCGAAGCCGGGATGCCGCTGGCCTGGTCGGGCCCGCGCGTGGTGGCTTCGATCGAGGGCGGTGACCAGCCGATCACTGCCGGTGATGGCAGCCTGGTGGTGACCCTGCACAGCATGACCGCGATCGGCAAGGCGCTGGCCAGCGTGCAGCACCAGCGTGCAGCGCAGCCGGTGGCCACGCGTACGGCACCACCGATGCCTCTGGGCCTGCGTGTGCTGGCCGTCGAGGACAACCCGATCAACCGGGTGATCCTGGCCGAGCAGCTGCGCACCCTCGGCTGCGACGTGGAGCTGGCACAGGATGGCATGGAAGCGTTGCAGCGGTGCCGTGAGCAGTGCTTCGATCTGGTGGTGACCGATATCAACATGCCGCGCATGGACGGCCACGCGCTGGCCCGCCAGCTGCGCGATGACGGCAACCCGGTACCGGTGATCGGCGCCACCGCCAATGCCACCGCAGAGGAGCGCGAGCGCTGCCTGGCCAGTGGCATGCAGGGCTACCTCAGCAAACCCGTCGACATCGCCCGCCTGCGCAAGGCGCTCACCGCCCTGCGCCAAGGAGACCCCGCATGACCCAGCGCGTCCTGATCCTGGAAGACCAGCCCTTCCAGCGTGGTTTCCTGGCCAATCTGTTCGGCAGCCGCGCCGGTGTCCAGGTCGATGCCTGCGAAGACGTGGATGCCGCCATCGCACTGTGTGCCTGCCAGCCCTACGACCTGGTGGTCAGTGACCTGCTGATGCCCGGGCAGGACGGCATCCAGTTCATCCAGGCACTGGCGGCGCAACCACGCCCGCCGCGCCTTGCCGTGGTCAGCGCGGCCCCGCGGCGGATGATGACCTCGGCACGGCTGATGGCCGAATCGCTGGGGCTGGATGTGATCGGCCTGCTGCCCAAGCCGGTGGCGGCCGCCGACGTGGACGCGCTGTTCGAGGCGCTGGCGCAGGCGCGCCCGGCCACCGACAAGGCCCCCTCACTCGCGGCAGCGGCAGTCCCCGAACCGGATGCGTCGCAGCTGCGCCAGGCGATGGCCGATGGCAGCCTGACGGCGTGGTTCCAACCCAAGAAGTCACTGCAGTCCGGACGGGTGGTGGCGGCCGAAGCACTGGTGCGCTGGCGCCACCCGCAGCTGGGCACGCTGGCCGCCGGCAGCTTCCTGCCGGCGATCTGCCGCTACGGGCTGGAGGGCGACCTGCTGCGGATGATGCTCAAGGCCAGCATCAGCGCACAGGCGCGTTGGCGCAAGCAGGGCTTCCGGGTACCGGTGTCGATCAACCTGCCGCCTCATCTGCTGGAGCAGTCGGACCTGCCCGATGAGCTGCTGGCGCTGACCCTGGCCCACGGCGGGACGCCCGGCGAGTTGTGCTTCGAACTGATGGAGAACAGCACCACGCGGCACGTCAGCGACTTCTATGCCGGTGCCTGCCGGCTGCGCATGAAGGGCTTCGGCTTGGCCCAGGATGATTTCGGGCAGGGCCTGAGCTCGGTCCACAACCTGGTCAATACCCCCTTCACCGAGGTCAAGATCGACCGCGCGCTGGTCAGTGGCTGCGCCCGAGACCCGGCCCTGCACCTGACCCTGTCGACGGTGATCGCACTGGCCAACCAGCTGGGCCTGATCATCGTGGCTGAGGGCGTGGAAAGTGATGCCGACCTGGCCGCACTGCGGCAGTTAGGGTGCAGCCAGGTGCAGGGGTTCCTGATCTCGCAGGCGCTGCCGTCGGACGAATTCAACCGTTTGCTGGACGAGGAAGCACCGCAACTGGACGAAAGACCGCGGGCCGCCCTGCGCTGACGCGGATTCCACGACGGCTTCACAAAAACATCAAGCGGCATTGATGATCCTGTCTATGCAGTAGCGGCGGACTTCGCGCCGCCACCGGTGCCGATGTCCGCCCCATGCCCTGAGACCTGCCATGCCGGCCGAGGCCGCTCCTGTACGCCGACTCGCTCGCCGCTCGCTCCGCGTCCATGCCCTGTTGATCGGCGTGGTGGTGCTGGCGACCCTGCAGGCCGGACTGCTGCTGTCGGCCGGCTCGCAACTGTTGAACGAAGAGCGCAGCAAGATCGAGTACCACTTCCGCCGCCTGGACGGTACGTTGCGCGAGCAGGAGCGCTTCCTGCGCCAGTGGCGGCTGCATGATGTCGGCGTACGAGGCCAGCCGGTTGCCGATGCCAGCGTGGAACTGCAACGCGGTCCGTTGTATGCCAACTTCGCGGTGATCGGGAGCGAGGGGGCCGGTCGTTCGCCACCGACCGAGCTGGGCGACCGGTTCCTGCGCTTCTACGGCACGTTCTGGTCCGCTTCGCGCTACCCACCACCGCAATGCCTGCTGGTCGATGGCCAGGGCACACGCGGGCTGCTGGCACCGGTACAGACCGTCGGTACCGATGCAAGCCAGAACAGCCCGCATCACCTGCGACCGGCGATCGCCGACATCCACCGCGCACTGGGTACGCGGCCCACGCTGCAGCGCGGCGGCATCGCCTGGGTAAGCGTGCCGTGGCGCGACCGGCAGACCTGGCTGCTCGCCATCGCCCACACCCCGCAGGATGCGCGCCTGTGGGGTGAGGACGGCAAGGATTCGCAGGCCGCGCTGGCGTGCCTGCTCGATCCGGCACGTGTCGATGACTACCGGCAGGTGCTGGGTGTTCCGGTGTTCCAGCGGCTGTCGCTGTTCGATGCCGATGGCCAGCGCCTGCTGGGCGATGCAGCAGACGCCAGTGACGCTGGCACCTCCTGGAAGGCTGGCCTTGCAGGCCTGCAGTTCCGCATGCGCAGCGAGCGCGGCTGGCTGGCGGTGTACCACGTCAGCTGGCGGCAGGTGTTCCAGCACCCACAGGGGCCCTTGCTCGGTGCGACCGTGGTGGCCCTGCTGCTGGCACTGGGTGGCACGCTGGTGCTGCGCGCGTATCGGCGTTCGGTCATCGAGCCGCTGCGCAGCAACCACGCGCGGCTGCTGGAAAGCGAAGCCTTCAGCCGCACCATCCTGGACAACGCGCCGATCGGGCTGTGCCTGCTGCACCGTACCGATGGCAATGTGCTGCTGGACAACACCCTCGCCCGCCGCTGGCTGGGCGAAGACCACCACAGCGGAGGCTGGCATGGCCCTTGGCGGCGCAGCGTGCTGTCCGCTGGAGGCACCACGCTCGGCGATGGGCTGGCCTACACCACGCCCGAAGGCCGCCACCTGCTGGTGACCGCGACGCCGGCGCGCTATCGCGGCGAGCCGGCGGTGCTGTGTCTGTTCATCGATCTCAGCAGCCAGCACGAAGCCGAGCAGGTGCTGCAGCAGGCGCGCCGTGCCGCCGACCAGGCCAACCGGGCCAAGAGCCAGTTCCTGGCCACCATGAGCCACGAGATCCGCACGCCGCTGTACGGCGTGCTCGGCACCCTCGAACTGCTCGGACTCACGCCACTGGATGCGCGTCAGCGGGACTACCTGGGGACGATCCAGCGTTCGTCCTCGACGCTGATGCAACTGATCAGCGACATCCTCGATGTCAGCAAGGCCGAGGCCGGGCAACTGAGCCTGGAACCCAGCCCGTTCGATCCAGTGCATCTGACCGAGGATGCGCTCGACTCGTATGCTGCCGCGGCCGCCAGCAAAGGGCTGCAGTTCTACGCCTGCATCGATGCCGACGTGCCGTCCGTGGTGTGCGGTGATGCGGCACGGATCCGCCAGATACTCAACAACCTGATCAGCAACGCGCTGAAGTTCACTGACAGCGGACGCGTGGTGGTGCGCGTCTCGGCACGCTGGCAAGAGCAGCGCTGCTGGCTGCAGTGGCAGGTCGCCGATACCGGCATCGGCATTGCCAGCGAGCACCAGGCACACCTGTTCGAGCCGTTCTTCCAGGCCAACCCGGGCACCGATGCGATGCGCGGCACCGGCCTGGGCCTTTCCATCTGCGCGCATCTTGTGGCGTTGATGGAAGGCCAGCTGCGCGTGGTCAGCGAGAGCGGCCTGGGCAGCAGCTTCAGCGTAGAACTGCCGCTGCCCCCGGCGCCGGCCGATCCGCAGCAATCTCCTGCGCCGCAGTTGCCTGCGGGCCTGCAGGTACAGGTGCGGGGTGGTGTGCGCGAGCTGGTCCAATCACTGTGCGACCGCCTGCAGCAGCGCGGTGCACTGGCCAGCGTGTACCGCGATGAAAGCGCGGCGGGCTTGCCGTCGTCCACCGTGCTGCTCGACCTGGTCCTGGGCGACGCGTTGCCCGGGTGGGTGGATGGACCGCGTGCGGTTGCCTGCCGCGACGGCGGCGTGCGGCCACGGCAGGTCGATGGCGCCTGGCAGGTTGGCCTGCACCGGTTCGACGCGATCGTGCTCGCGTTGGCTGCCGCCAGTGGCCAGCCGCTGGCGGCCAGCGCCGAAGGGCGCCTGCCGGCGACGCGCCGTTTCGGCCTGCAGGTGCTGGTGGCCGAGGACAACCCGATCAACCAGGCGATCCTGCGCGACCAGCTGGAACAGCTCGGCTGCCGCGCCGTGGTCGCCAGCGACGGCAATGAAGCGTTGGGCTACTGGCATCAGGACGAGTTCGCGCTGGTGCTGACCGACCTGAACATGCCCGGGCTGGATGGCTATGGCCTGGCGCGCGCCTTGCGGGCGCGCGGTGTCAGCGTGCCGATCCACGGCGCCACCGCCAATGCCGACCCGGCCGAACGCCAGCGCTGCCAGGAATCGGGCATGCAGGGCGTGCTGGTCAAGCCGATCACGCTGGAAGCGCTGCAACGCCTGCTGATCGGGATGACCCGGGGCGACGCAACGGTTCTCGCGCCATCGCAAGCACCGGAATCCACCGATACGGGCGATGATGATCTCCCGCTGCAGGTTCCCGCGAGGATGCAGGCGTTGTTCGTGCAGACCATGCAGGCCGACCTGGACAGCCTGCGCCAGTCGATTGCCAGCGCCGATCCCGCGCGCGTGGTGCAGGTACTGCATCGCATCCGTGGCGCACTAGTCATCGTGGGCGCACCCGCCCTGGTGGACAGCGGCCTGCAGATCGAGCACAGCCTTGCGAGCGGCGATGACCTGACCACCCAGGCGGCGTCGCTTGCCCGCTTCCAGCGACGCCTCGAACAGCTGTTGCATCCGCTGCTTGATGCGGCCTCCCCTTCCCCACCTGACGACCCGACCCTGCCATGACCACACGGATCCTCATCGCCGACGACCACCCGATCGTGCTTGCCGGCATCCGCGACGTATTGGCCGGGGAACTGGATCTGGACGTGGTGGGTGAGGCGGCCGACCCGGCGACGCTGATCGAACTGATGACCCGCACCCGCCCACAGGTCGTGATCACCGACTACAGCATGCCGGGGGGCGACCGCTTCGGTGACGGCATCAAGCTGATCTCGTTCCTGCGCCGCAGCTTCCCGGAGACGCGCCTGCTGGTGCTGACGATGGTGTCCAATCCGTCGTTGGTTGCAGCGATGTATGCCGCCGGCGCCGGCGGCGTCGTGCTCAAGAGCCATGGATTGGGCAGCCTGGTACAGGCCCTGCGCGTGGTGCTGGCCGACCGCGTCTACCGGCCACCGGGCCTTCTGCCGGTCGCGGCGAGCGAACCAGCCGATGCCGATGCGGTCCGTGCACGCCTGTCGCCGCGCGAACTGGAAGTGATCCGGCTGTTTACCGGCGGCATGAGCGTGGGCGACATCGCACGCCAGCTGCAGCGCAGCGCCAAGACGGTCAGCACGCAGAAGATCAGTGCGATGCGCAAGCTCGGCGTGGACAGTGACCAGGCACTGATCGAGTACTGCCTGCAGGCCTCGTTGTTCGCCTGAGGCCCACTCCAGGCTGAATCCTGCGGGCCCCGTACGAGGGCCTGCGACGGCTTTAGGAAACGCCTGATTCCATAGGACAGTGCCGATTTCTAGGCTGGACGCATCCCGCCATGGTGCGCCTGCCGGCAGCAACCGCGTCGCCGTGGGGGACGGAAGCCCGATGGCGCCTGCAGCTGCCATCGCGTGTGGCTTCCGCAGCGACGCGGCCCTGCCGCGCCAGTCCGCGCAGCCCTGCTGCGCCCTGCCACAGGAAGTCCAACAGCATGTACGCCTCCCCCACTCGGCGCCGCCGAGCGTCCGGGCGCGCGCGCCTCGCGCCTGCTCCCCTCCTTCCCAGCCTGCTGGCAACCGCCCTGTGGGCGGCACTGCCAGTCCACGCCGCCGATCTGACCGGGCCCCTGCAGGTCAGCGATGGCAACAACCTGCAGCTGGGTGCCGATGATGTCCTCACCCATGGCGCGGGCAGCTTCGCACTGACCGTCACCGGCGCTGGCAGCAGCGCACTGATCGACGGCAGCCGCATCAACGTGACCGGTAATGGCAGCGCCGTGTCTGCTGCCAGTGGCGGCCAGGTGCAGCTGCGCGGTGCCACCCTGTCGATCGCACCCGCTACCGGCGTGGGCTTCTACGCACTGTATGCCAATGGTGCCGGCAGCGTGATCGATGCGCGCGATGTCGATATCGATGCCACGCGCAACGGCAGCGGATTCGGCAGCGTGCAGGCCTACAACGGTGGCGTGATCCGTTACACCGGGGGCCGCCTTTCAGTGACAGGTACCGGTGCGGCGCTGGCCGGTGCGTCCGGCAAGGGCAGTGAACTGCACCTGGCCGATCTGCAGATGAGCGCCGACGGTGGTGCCCGTCTGCGCGCCGACAGCGCGGGCCTGCTGACGATCCGCAACAGCCGCATCACCCTCGCTCCCGGTGGCATCCTCGCCGGCGTTGCCGTCGATGGCGCGGGCAGCCGCGCCGAGCTGTATGACACCTACATGGAAGGCGGCTGGTTCGATATCGACAGTGGTGGCAGCGTGCTGCTGGAGAACGTGGAAGCGCACTCGGTGGGTGGCAGCATGCGCCTGCTCGGCAGCCGCATCAGCAAGACCTATTCCAGCGCAGTGATCAACGGCGGCAGCTTCTACACTGTCGGCGGCTATGGCGTGAACATCAACAGCTGGGGGCAGCTGACCGCCCGCGACGCCGCGTTCGATGTGCGTGATGGCTACTCCGGATTCTGGCTGGCCAGCGATGAGTCGCGCCTGCAGCTGACCGACAGCACCATCGACACCTGGACCGACACCTACGGCTACGGTGTCGAGATCGCCGGCGGGGTCGCCACCGTGCAGGGCGGCCGGATCACCACGCACGGCGATACGACCTATGGCGTACGCGTGACCGGTTCCACCGGCAGCACCGCCAGCCGCATTGAAGCCACCGGCAACGTGATCGACGTGCGCGGCAACGGGGGTGGCGGCGTGTTCATCGGTGGCTCCACCGCCACCGCGCTGCTCGACACCGTTGCGATCCGCGGCGACGGCGAGAACGCGTTCGGCATCGTGCACATGAACACCGCGCGGCTGACCCAGGCCGATCGCCTGGACATCCGCATGACCGGCAGCAACAGTGGTGGCTACCGCTCCTACCTGACCGCGTTCGGCCCGTACTGGAACCGGGCCACCTTCAATGACAGCCACATCGAGACCGCCAGCGGCGCCGCGTTCTGGCTGCAGGGCAGCAACCATGCGTTGACCGTCAATGGCAGCGACGTGACCGCAGGCGACGGCAGCGGGCGCCTGCTGCGGGTCAGCGACACGGTGTTCACCGATGGCAGCAGCGTGGCGACCAGCCGCATCGACTTCAGCGCCGACGCCAGCACGCTGCGCGGTGACGTGGTGGTCGACAGCGCAACGGCTGACGTACGCATGGTGCTGGGCAACGGCACCACGTTCAGCGGTGCCCTGCGCAACAACTCAGGCTACCAGGTCGCACAGCTTGCGCTGGATGGCAGCAGCCAGTGGAACGTGCGTGCCAGTTCCAGCGTCGGCGCGCTCGAACACGCCGGCACCATCGCCTTCGATGCCCCGGGGGCAAGCGGCTTCAAGACCGTCACTGTCAGCGGCGACTATGTGGGCAACGGTGGTCAGTGGATCTTCAACCGTGCACTGGGTGACGACACTTCGCTGGGCGACCAGCTGGTCATCAGTGGCAACAGCAGCGGCACTGCCAGCGTGAGCGTGCGCAATGCCGGCGGTGCCGGTGCACTGACGCAGGAGGGTATCCGCCTGATCACCGTTGGCGGCCAGTCCGATGCACAGTTCAGCCTGCAGGGACGCGCGGTCGCCGGTGCCTACGACTACTTCCTGTTCAAGGGCGGCGTGTCGACCCCGGATGATGGCAACTGGTACCTGCGTTCGGAATACGTGCCACCCGTCGATCCGCCGGAACCGCCGATTGATCCGCCGCAGCCACCGGAGCCGCCGGTCCATCCACCGTCACCGCCGGAACCGCCGGTCGATCCACCGTTGCCGCCGGAGCCGCCGATCGATCCACCGCGCCCGCAGGTGGAACGCCCGGAACCGGCGGCCTACCTGGCCAACCGCAGCGCCGCGCTGGGCATGTTCCGGCACAGCCTGCACGACCGCGCCGGTGACCCCGCCGCCGAGGCCGGCGCCAGCAGCGATGCCGTGGCCTGGATGCACCTTCGGAGCGCGCAGCCCGACAGCCACGACCGCAGCCGCCAGATCCAGGTCGATGGGCAGATCAGCAGCGTGCTGGTCGGCGTCGGCCGTCGCTTCGAGGTGGGCGGCGCGGGCGAACTGCAGGCAGGTGCGATGCTCGGCCACGGCCGCGCGCGCAATGACAGCCGCTCGCAGGTGACCGGCTATACCGCGCGTGGCGTGGTCACCGGCACCAGTGTGGGTGCCTATGCCACGTGGCTGCAGGATGCGCGCATGCAGGGCGGCGCCTATGTGGATGGTTGGCTGCAGTACGGCCGCTTCCGCAACAGCGTGCAGGGCGATGGCCTGCAGAAGGAACGTTATGACGCCCGCAACTGGAGTGCATCGGCCGAAGCCGGCTATGTGCTGCCCCTGCGGCGCACCGCGCAGCGCGGCATCTACCTGCAACCGCAACTGCAGGTGGTGCACAGCCGCTATGACAGCGACCGCGTGGTCGAGGCCAACGGCACGGTGGTCGAAGACCGCAGTGGTGACGAGACCAGCACCCGCCTCGGCCTGCGCCTCTACAGCCGCGGGTTGAGCCCGGCGCAGGGCCAGGTGCATCCGTACATGGCAGTGAACTGGTGGTCCGGCGGCAATGGCGCGGGCTTGGCGATGGACGGTGAACGGCTGCAGCGGCAGTTGCCGCGCGACATCTACGAAGCCAAGGCCGGTGTACAGGTGGATCTGTCCGGCGGCTGGCGCGGCTGGGGCGAAGTGAGCCGGCAGAGCGGCGGCATGGGCTTCCGCGACGTCGGTGCCCAGCTGGGCGTGTCGTACACCTGGTGATGCGGGAAGTGTCCGGCAAGGGAGTGCCGGGCACTTTTTCCACATGCCGCGTGGAAAGCGATGGGAGTTTGATGTGGACAAGTGGCGGTGAGCTCCACGCATCAAGCGTTTCAGGGAGTGGCGTTTTTTTGTCCACGCCCATGCGCGGTTTTCCACATCCGCCGTGGAGAGTGGTTGGGATTTGGTGTGGACAAGTGGGTGCGAGCATTGCACCGCAAGCATTTCGAAGCGTGGTGAAAATTTGTCCACATTGCACAGGCAAGCCTGGCAGAGCCGAGCCCACGCTCGGCTGATGCCCCCCAAGCCGAGCGTGGGCTCGGCGCTACAGGGGAGCTGCACGGTTTTCCACATGCGGCGTGGAAAGCGATGGGAGTTTGCTGTGGACAAGTGCCGGCGAACGTCACGCCGCAAGCGTTTCGCAGCGTGGTGATTTTTTATCCATCGCCAGAAACGCGAACGCCCCGCACAGGGCGGGGCGTCCGGGGTCGATCCGTTGCCGCTGGATCAGACGTTGAAGCGGAAGTGCAGGATGTCGCCTTCCTGCACGCGGTATTCCTTGCCTTCCAGGCGCAGTCGACCGGCTTCCTTGGCGCCGGCTTCGCCCTTGTACTTGATGAAGTCGTCATACGCGATGGTTTCGGCGCGGATGAAGCCCTTCTCGAAGTCGGTGTGGATGACCGCGGCAGCCTGCGGAGCGGTAGCGCCCTTGCGCACGGTCCACGCACGGACTTCCTTCACGCCAGCGGTGAAGTAGGTCTGCAGGCCGAGCAGGCTGTAGGCCGCGTTGATCACGCGGTTCAAACCCGGCTCGCTCAGGCCCAGGTCGGCCAGGAAGGTATCGCGGTCCTCGTCGTCGAGCTGGGACAGCTCTTCTTCGATCGCGGCCGACACCGGCACCACCTGCGCGCCCTCGGCGGCGGCATGCGCGCGCACGGCTTCCAGGTGCGGGTTGTTCTCGAAACCGTCTTCCAGCACGTTGGCGATGTACATCACCGGCTTCAGGGTGAGCAGGAACAGGTCGCGCACCAGCGCCTTCTCTTCCTCGTCCAGGCCGGCCGAGCGGCCGGCCTTGCCCTCCGACAGCGCCGCCTGCAGCTTGGCCAGCACCGGCTTGCGCGCCGCGGCATCCTTGTCGCCGCCCTTGGCCGCTCGCTCGGCACGGTTCAGCGCCTTCTCGACGCTGTCCAGGTCGGCCAGCGCCAGCTCGGTGTCGATGGTTTCGATGTCCGAGATCGGGTCGACCTTGCCGGCCACGTGCACGATGTCACCGTGCTCGAAGCAGCGCACCACGTGGGTGATCGCATCGACTTCGCGGATGTGCGCCAGGAACTTGTTGCCCAGGCCTTCACCGCTGGCGGCACCGGCCACCAGGCCGGCGATGTCGACGAACTCGACCGCGGTCGGGATGACCTTCTGCGGGTTGATGATGCCCGCCAGCTCGTTCAGGCGCGGATCCGGTACCGGCACGATGCCGACGTTCGGCTCGATGGTGCAGAACGGGAAGTTCGCCGCGGCGATACCCGCCTTGGTCAGCGCATTGAACAGGGTCGACTTGCCGACGTTGGGCAGGCCGACGATGCCGCATTTGATACCCATGGGTGACAGCTCTCTGGGGTGAAAGTGATTGGTGAAACAGCGCGCGCGCTGCTTGGCCAATCCATCTCGGTGTCGATCATTGTGTGCCAACCAAGGTTGGCACCCACCGGAATCGGGAAGGTTGGCACCTACCCAAAGCGGTTTACTTCGGGGTGTGCAGCCGCTTCATCGCTTCGTTGAAATCGCCCTGCACCGCCAGCGGCAGCACGTCGATCGCATCGTCGATGGCGCGCGCGATCAGCACGTCGTCGTCCTTCGACGGGCGGCCGAGCACCCAACCCACCACGCGGTCCTTGTGGCCGGGATGGCCGATGCCCACGCGCAGGCGATGGAACCTGCCGTGGCCCAGCAGGCGCATGGTGTCGCGCAGGCCGTTCTGGCCGCCGTGGCCACCGTCGAACTTCAGCCGCGCCGCACCGGGCGGCAGGTCCAGTTCGTCGTGGGCCAGCAGGGTTTCCTCCGGCTCGATCTTCCAGAACCGCTGCGCGGCGGTGACCGACTTGCCGCTGAGGTTCATGAAGGTGGCGGGCTTGAGCAGCCACACCGTCTGCCCGGCGATCTCGACCTTGGCGGTCTCACCGAACAGCTTGCTGTCCACATTCCATCGCGCACCGGCTTTTTCCGCCAGGGCCTCAACGAAATGAAACCCGGCATTGTGCCGGGTCCGGGCGTGTTCCGATCCGGGGTTGCCCAGACCGACGATCAGTCGCAGTCCTGCCATCGTTCCTTCCAGTACGGTGCCTGCCCGGAGGCAGGCACCGTAACGGTATTACTCGGCGGCAGCCGCTTCTTCGTCAGCCTCGTCGGCCTTGCCGGCCTTGGCGGTGACGATGGCGTCGTCGTGGTCCTTGCCCAGCGCCAGGGCCGGGATTTCCACGCCCTTCGGCAGCTTGATGTCGGACAGGTACACCACGTCACCGGCCTTCAGCTCGCCCAGGTCGACTTCGATCGACTCCGGCAGGTCCTTCGGCAGGCAGGTGATGGTCACTTCCTTCAGTTCGTGGGTGACCACGACGTCGGCAGCCTTGCCGGCCGGCGAGGTGTCTTCGTTGACGAAGTGCAGCGGGACCGAAGCGGTCAGGGCTTCGTTCTCGTTCACGCGCTGGAAGTCCAGGTGCATGATCAGCTGCTTGTACGGGTGGCGCTGCATGTCACGCAGCAGGACCTTCTGCACCTGGCCATCCAGGTTCAGGTCCAGGATCGAGGCATAGAACCACTCGTTCTGCTGGGCCAGCCAGATTTCGTTGTGGTCCAGGCTGATGGCGACCGGCTCGGCGTTGCCGCCGTACACGATGGCCGGGATCACACCGGCGTGACGCAGGCGGCGGCTCGCACCCTTACGCTGCAGTTCACGCTTGGTGACCTTGATTTCATGGGTCTTGGACATTTTCGACTACTCAGGTTGTTGCCGCGCCCTGCGGCGTGGCGGTTGAAGATGCTTCCGCGACCAGAAGCATCCGGGTATGCCCCCGCCGTTGCCGGCAGGGGCGAAAAACTCAGTCAACGTACAGCGAGCTGACCGACTCGCCGAAGGCGATGCGGCGCATCGTTTCGGCCAGCATTTCCGCCACGCTCAGCTGGCGGATCTTGCTGCACACCCGCGCCGCGTCCTTCAGCGGGATGGTGTCGGTCACCACCAGCTCGTCGAGCTGGGAATTGGTGATGTTGTCCACCGCCGGGCCCGACAGCACCGCGTGGGTGCAGTAGGCGGCGACCTTGAGCGCACCGCGCGCCTTCAGGGCAGCGGCAGCGGCGCACAGGGTGCCGGCGGTATCGACGATGTCATCGACCATCACGCAGGTCTTGCCTTCGACGTCACCGATGATGTTCATCACGGTGGAGACGTTGGCGCGCGGACGGCGCTTGTCGATGATGGCCAGGTCGGCGTCATCCAGGCGCTTGGCCACCGCACGGGCGCGGACCACGCCGCCCACGTCCGGCGAGACGACGATCAGGTTCTCGGTGCCGTAGGCGCGCCAGATGTCGGCCAGCAGCAGCGGGGACGCATACACGTTGTCCACCGGAATATCGAAGAAGCCCTGGATCTGGTCGGCGTGCAGGTCGACGGTCAGCACGCGATCAGCGCCCGCGGTGCTGAACATCTTCGCCGCCAGCTTGGCGGTGATCGGCACGCGCGAGGAGCGCATGCGGCGATCCTGGCGCGAGTAGCCGAAGTACGGCACCACCGCGGTCACGCTGGCCACCGATGCGCGCTTGAGCGCGTCGATCAGCACCAGCAGTTCCATCAGGTTTTCCGCGCTCGGCGCGCAGGTCGGCTGGATCACGAACACGTCCTGCTTGCGGACGTTCTCTTCGATCTCCACCTGCACTTCGCCATCGGAGAAGTGCGAGACCAGCGCCTTGCCCGGGCGAACCCCCAGTTCCTTGCAGATGTTCTGCGCCAGACGTTTGTTGGCGTTGCCGGAAAAGACCAGCAGGTTCGGGGACTCTTGCATCATGATTGTCTCGGGCGGGGACGAGTGACGGGGATCCGGGGGCGGCAAGGACCCGGATGGACCCCTGCTGCTGACAACACCGCGGTTGTTTCCACGTCCCGCGCGGGCGATGCGCTGGAAGGCGCGGACACAGCCGCTATTGGCAGGGGCGGTAGGATTCGAACCTACGAATGCCAGGATCAAAACCTGGTGCCTTGGGCCTCTTGGCGACGCCCCTGCATTGATAAATCAGTGTTGCTCGAGTGCATCCAGCAGTGGCGAACGCGCAACGCCCGCTGCCACCCTTGCCCGCAACTCCTTCGGCAATTTCGACCGTCCCTGCTCTGCAGCAGACTGCGACGCGAATTCGACGAAACAACCACTTCCCGAACCGGTCAGCCGCGCGGTGCCGATGTCGCTCAACGCGGCAAGCGCTGCCTCGACGGCAGGCTCACGGCGGCGCAGCACCGGTTCGAACGCGTTCCCGACCAAGGTCCCGGAAGCGAAGTCCTCTATTTTCGCCACTGGGCTGTCGCGCGTCAAATCCGGGTCTGCAAACAGGGCCGGCGTGGGAACATGAACGCCCGGTTCAACCACCACATACCAGGCCGGCGCCAGCGTGATCGGCTGCAGGCGCTCGCCCACCCCTTCTGCCCAGGCGTTGCGACCGCGCACGAACACCGGCACGTCGGCGCCCAGGCGCAGGCCCAGCGCGGCCAGCGCCTCTTCGTCCAGCCCGGCCTGCCAGAGCCGGTTCAGCACCACCAGTACCGTGGCCGCATCGGACGAGCCGCCACCGAAGCCGCCACCGGCAGGAACGTGCTTTTCGACGATGATGTCCGCACCTTGCGCGACCTTCGCCACTTCCTGGAGCAGACGCGCGGCGCGCACCGCCAGATCATCGGCCTCGGCCACGCCGGCCAGGCCCTCGCCCTGCCGGCGCACCTGGCCGTCTTCACGCAGGCGCAGGCCGATGCGATCGCCCCAGTCCAGCAGGCGGAACACGGTCTGAAGTTCGTGGTAGCCGTCGGCCCGGCGGCCGGTGATGTGCAGGAACAGGTTCAGCTTGGCCGGGGCCGGCCACCAGGACCAGCCCGCGTCGTCGACTGCCCCACTCATGGCGTGCCCTGCCCCCACTCGTCCACCAGCAGGCGCACCTTGGCGTCACCATTGCTGGCCTCGATCCGGCGCGGCAGCGCCGGTCGTCCGGCGTCGGCCGGGTACCAGTCCAGGTACTGTACCTGCCAGCCCATCTGCTGCATGCGGCGCGGCCGGCCTTCACCGTCGCGTTCGACCGTCTCGGGGCCGGCGGCGTCGCCGGCGACCAGCCCGCGGATCCACTCCGGCAACTGGTTGACCGGAATGTCCCAGCCGGTCGCCTCCAGCAACAGCTGCTGGGCGTCCTCGCCGTCGCGCGAGCCGCCCGTCAGTCCTTCCAGGCGGCCAGCTTCGGAATGGGTATCGCCGGTCAGCTTCCAGCTCTGCCGGGTCACCGGCGCGCTCAACTCCACCACGTAGCGGCGGCCTTGCTGCTTCCAGTCGATGCGACCGCTGCCGCCGTCCTTGCCCTTGCTGACCGCGACCCGGCCCTGGAAGGCCCAGTCCGGCTGTGCATGCAGGGCGGCCACGCGCGCCGCTTCGGCCTGCGCCGCTTCGGCCGAAACCGTCTCGACCACCGCCGGTGGCGGGGTCTTCTGCGTGCCCACGCTGGTACAGGCGGTCACCGCCAGGGTCGCAGCCGCCAACAGCAGCGGCCGGATCAGGGAAACACTCATGGATTGAATTTCTCGCGGGCGCGCAGCAGCGCGCGGTTTTCAGGATCGAGCTTGGCCGCTTCGTCGAAGAAGTGGCGGGCCTCGTCATGCTTGCCCAGCACCCACAGCACTTCGCCGACATGGGCGGCGATCTCCGGGTCCTTGGCCAGGGTCCAGGCCCGGCGCAGCTGCACCAGCGCTTCGTCCTTGCGGCCCAGGCGATACAGCACCCAGCCATAGCTGTCGACGATAGCGGCGTTGTCCGGCTCGGCGACGCGGGCGCGGTCGATCAGCTCCAGCGCCTCCTGCAGGCGCCCGGTACGGTCAGCCAGGGTGTAGCCCAAGGCGTTCAGGGCCGGCACGTTTTCCGGGTCGGTCACCAGGATCTTGCGCAGGTCGGCCTCGGCGCGCGGAATATCGTCCCGACGCTCCCAGGTGAGCGCGCGGGCGTACAGCAGGCCATTGTCATCCGGGTAGGCGGCCAGGCCGCGGGCCAGCGCATCCAGTTCGCCAGCACTGTCATCGCCGCGCTGGCGCAGCTCGGCCTCCAGCAGATACGCGTCACGGCGCACATCATCGTCGACCACCGCGTCGGACTGGATCGCGTGCACTTCATCCAGTGCCTGCGGCAGCCGTCCGGCCAGCGCCTGGGCGTTGGCCGCACGCAGGCGCGCCTCGCTCAGCTCATCACCGCCGGGCACACTGTGGTACCACTGCACCGCCTCGGGATAGCGCTTCAGGTATTCGGCGATCTTGCCCAGCAACAGGCGCTGCGCGGGGTCCGGCTTGGCCGCCTGCCGCGACAGTTCGTTGTAGAGGTTGGACAGCGCCGCCTTGTCGCCCTGCTTGGCCAACAGTGAAGCGCGCATGCCCCAGGTCTGCACATCCTGCGGGCCGAATGCCAGTACGCGCTCGGCAGCAGCCGGTTGCCCCAGGCTGTCGTAGGCGATGGCCACCGCATTGCGCAGCTCGGGGTCCTGCCGGGTCTTCGGCTCGACGTCGTGCAGCAGCGACAAGGCCTTGTCGGTCTCGCCGGCCTGCTGCAGCTGGCTGGCACGCAGCAAGGCAACGCGCGGTTCTTCGGGGAAGCGCCTGACCACTTCATCGATCATGCGACGCGCCAGGTCGGGCTTGTCCATGCGCAGGGCGAGGCGGCCGAACTCCTGCCAGGCCTCGATCTTCGGCGGAATCGCATTGGCATCGACCAGCTCGCCGAGCACCTGCGCCGGCACCGCCGGGTCGCGGCCACCGCCGATCAGCGCGGCCAGGGCGAACTTCCAGCCGCGCTCGTCGGGGTCGGCCAGCAGCGCCCGCAATTCAGTGCGGGCGGCCTTCACATCACCCTGGCGCATGGCCAGCGCACCGGCGGCGCTGCGCATGGTCAACGAACGCGGGGCGCGCTGCTGCCACAGGGCCAGGCCCTTGGCGGCGCTGGCGTCATCGTTGGCAAGCATGGAGATACGGGTCGCGCGCTCGGCCAGGCCAGCATCGCCGTCAGTCTGCTGCGCGGCCTGCAGGTACCAGCGCGCGGCCTCGGCCAGCTTGCCGGCCTGCAGGGCGAACTCACCGGCCATCACCGGCTCCAGCGCCAGTTCCCCGGTGGCCGCGGCCCGCACGGGGGCCTTGGGCGGCACCGCCGCCAGGGCCTGCGCGCAGGCCAGGGACAGCAGCAGAACACTGGGGATGCGAATCAATGCGGGCATCGTCGGCATCGGGGCCTTAAAATGTCGTCCAATGGCCAGCAGCTTATCGCAAGCAACTGAACAATGACCCTGTGGGTGCTCGGACTGAATCACCAGACCGCACCGGTGGAGCTGCGCGAGCGCGCGGCCTTCGCCGGTGAGGCGTTGCCGCGTGCGCTGGGCTCGCTGCGCGATACCCCGCAGATCGCCGAGGCGGTCCTGCTGTCCACCTGCAACCGCACCGAGCTGTACGCCGTGGCCGAGTCGGCACAGGCGCTGGACCAGTGGCTGCGCAGCCAGGCCGGTGACCTGCAGGGTTATCTGTACCAGCATGCCGATGCCGAGGCTGTGCGCCACCTGTTCCGGGTCGCCACCGGGCTGGACTCGATGGTGCTGGGCGAACCGCAGATCCTCGGCCAGGTGAAGGACGCCTGGTCGACCGCGCGCGACCATGGCCTGCTCGGCCAGCGCCTGGACCGCCTGTTCCAGCAGACCTTCTCGGTGGCCAAGCGGGCGCGCACCGATACCCAGGTCGGTGCCAACCCGGTATCGGTGGCGTCGGCGGCGGTGCGCCTGGCGCAGAACGCGTTCGCCCGGCTGGACGACTCCACTGTGCTGCTGGTTGGTGCCGGCGAGACCATCGAGCTGGCTGCACGGCACCTGAGCGAAGGCAAGGTGCGGCGGCTGCTGATCGCCAACCGCACCCTGGCCCACGCGCAGGAACTGGCCAGCCGCCATGGCGGCGTGGCCCTGCCGCTGACCGAACTGGACCGTCACCTGGGCGAGGCCGACGTGGTGTTCTCGGCCACCGCGGCGCGCGAGCCGGTGATCCATCGCGAGATGGTGGCCAAGGCCCTGCGTGCACGCCGGCACAAGCCGATGCTGCTGTTCGACCTGGCCGTTCCGCGCGACATCGAAGCCGAGGTCGGCACGCTCAACGATGCCTTCCTCTACACGGTCGATGACCTGGAGCGCGCGGTGGAAGACAACCGCCGTGGCCGCCGCGAGGCCGCCGCCGAAGCCGAGGCGATCATCGACCTGCAGGTATCGCGTTACGTCGAGACCCAGCAGGCCAGTGCCCATCAGGCGCCTTTGCGGCAGCTGCGTGCGTTCGGCGAGGCCACCCGCGCCGAGTTGCTGGAGCGCGCACGCCAGCAGCTGGCCAACGGCAAGCCCGCCGACGAAGTGCTGGAACTGCTGGCCCACGGCCTGACCAACCGCCTGCTGCATCCGCCGACCGCCGCACTGCGCGCCGCCGCGCTGAGTGGCGATGCCGACCTGACCCGCGCCGCCGAGCGCCTGTTCCCGGCCACGCCGGGCTACCACCACCCACCCGTGAGACCCGATGACGCCGACCCTGCGCCGTAAGCTGGAAGCGCTGGCCGAGCGCCGCGAAGAACTGGAACGCCTGCTCGCCGAACCCGACGTGGTCGCCGACAACACCCGTTTCCGCGACCTTTCGCGCGAATTCGCCCAACTTGAACCGGTCGCCACTGCACTGGCCGATGAAGCCCGTGCCAAGGCCGACCTGGCCGCCGCCGAAGGCATGCGCGCCGACCCCGACCTGCGCGAGCTGGCCGACGAGGAAATCGCCGCCGCGCAGGCGCGCCTGCAGGAACTGGAGCAGGAGCTTGCGCTGCTGCTGGTGCCGCGTGACCCGCGCGACGAAGGCAACCTGTTCCTGGAAGTGCGCGCCGGCACCGGCGGCGACGAAGCCGCGATCTTCGCCGGCGACCTGTTCCGCATGTACGCCCGCTATGCCGAGCGCCAGGGCTGGAAGGTCGAGATCGAATCGGACAACCCCGGCGAGCATGGCGGCTACAAGGAAGTGGTGGCGCGTGTGGTCGGCCGTGGTGCGTTCTCGCGCCTGAAGTTCGAATCGGGCACGCATCGCGTGCAGCGCGTGCCGGCCACCGAATCGCAGGGCCGTATCCATACCTCGGCCGCGACCGTGGCGATCATTCCCGAGGCCGACGAAGTCGATGACATCGTCATCAACCCGGCCGACCTGAAGGTGGATACGTTCCGCTCGTCCGGCGCCGGTGGCCAGCACGTCAACAAGACCGAGTCCGCGATCCGCATCACCCACGTGCCGACCGGCGTGGTGGTGGAGTGCCAGACCGAGCGCAGCCAGCACGCCAACCGCGACAAGGCGATGAAGCGCCTGAAGGCGCAGCTGCTCGATGCCGAGCGCCAGCGCCAGGACGCGGCACAGGCCGAGTCGCGGCGCCTGCAGGTCGGCAGCGGCGATCGCAGCCAGCGCATCCGCACCTACAACTTCCCGCAGGGCCGGATCACCGACCACCGCGTGGAAGGCCTGACGTTGTACGACCTGCCCAACATCCTGGCCGGTGACCTCGACCCGCTGCTGCAGCGGCTCAGCCACGAACACCAGGTCGACGCCCTGGCCCAGCTGTCGGCGGGCTGAGCACGATGAAGGCCTGGCAGCAGCGGCAGCACCTGCAGCAGGCGATCGCACGCCAGCCCGGCGACTTCGTCGCCTGGGTGATGCTGGCCGACCTGGAACTGGAAGCCGGCGACATCGCTGCCGGCGAGCAGGCCGCACGACGTGCCCTGCAGCTGCGCCCCAACCACCCCGAAGCGCTGGCGCGGCTGGGGCGCGTGGCGTGGATGGCCGGCGCGCACGCCGACGCGGCGAAGCTGCTCGGCCAGGCCTCGGCATTGGCCCCGCAGCACCCGGGCATCGCGTTGTGGCTGGGCCACGCGCTGGAAGATGCCGATGATGCCGAAGGCGCAGCAGCGGCCTATCGCCGCGCGCACGCGCTGATGCCGGGCGAACCCTACATCGCCGCCCAGCGCCTGGCCTGGCAGCGCCGCCTGTGCGACTGGCAGGACGTGGACACGCTGGCTGCGCAGGTGCGCAACGCGCTCGCCGCGGGTCAGGGTGCAGTGGAACCCTTCGCCTTCCTCAGTGAAGACGTAAGCGCTGCGGAGCAGTTGGCCTGTGCGCGCGCACGCGCCGCGGTCGTTGCGTCGGCGGTGCGCCCCCTTCCTGCAGTGAAGGTTCGCGAGCACGGCGCGTTGCGCGTCGGCTTCCTCTCCAATGGCTTCGGCGCCCATCCCACCGGGCTGCTGACCGTGGCCCTGCTCGAACACCTGCGCCATGACCCGGCGTTGCAACTGCACCTGTTCGCGCTGAACCGCGCCGATGGCAGCCGCATCCGCGAACGCCTGCAGGCCGCCACCCGCCTGCATGACGTGGCCGCACTGCGGCATGCCGACATCGCGGCCCGCATCCGTGCACAGGACATCGACCTGCTGTTCGACCTGCGCGGCTGGGGGGGCGGCGGCACGCCCGAAGTGCTGGCCATGCGCCCGGCCCCGTTGCAGCTGAACTGGCTGGCCTACCCCGGCACATCAGGTGCGCGCTGGCTGGATGCCGTGGTCGCCGACGAATTCGTGCTGCCGGCATCGCTGGAACCTCACTTCAGCGAACGCGTCCTGCGCCTGCCACGTGCCTTCCAGCCCTCGGACAACACCCGCGTACTGGAACCGGCACCGTCCCGCGCCGAGTGCGGCCTGCCCGAACACGGCGTGGTGTTCTGCTGCTTCAACAACAGCTACAAGCTCAACCCGCGCAGCATGGGCCGCGCCTTCGCGGTGCTGCAGGCCGTGCCCGGCAGCGTGCTGTGGCTGCTGTCCGGGCCCGGCAAGGCCGATGCCCGCCTGCGTGCGGCCGCGCAGGCCGCCGGCCTGGATCCAACGCGGCTGGTGTTCATGGCCAAGCTGCCACATCCGCAGTACCTGGCCCGCTATCAGCTGGCCGACCTGTTCCTCGACACGCATCCCTACAACGCCCACACCACTGCCTCCGATGCGCTGTGGGCCGGCTGCCCGGTACTGACCTGCCCGGGCGATACCTTCGCCGCGCGCGTGGCCGGCAGCCTCAACCATCATCTGGGTCTTTCGCGGATGAACGTTGCCGACGATGCGGCGTTCATCGCCACCGCCAGCGCGCTGGGCAACGACCCGGTGGCGCTGGCAGCGTTGCGTGCCGAACTGGCGCAGGCACGCGAAGACAGTGGTGTATTCGACATGGCAGGTTTTGCCCATGACCTTTCCGCCCTGCTGCAGACGCTGGCGGGCGAGCAGGGCTGGCAGGGCTGGCAGGGCGTCGACACCCCCTGAGCAACCCGTGCGCTACGCTCCGGCTTCCTCCCCGCGTGGTGTGACGATGGCCAAGCTCAAGCGCAAGGACTACGACGAACTGCTGCTGCCGCTGCAGCTGGAACTGACTGCAATGGCGCGCTGGGTGCAGTACAGCGGGCAACGCCTGCTGGTGCTGTTCGAAGGCCGCGATACAGCCGGCAAGGGCGGCGCGATCCAGGCCATCAGCCAGCATCTCAACCCGCGCCAATGCCGGGTGGTGGCGCTGCCCAAGCCCACCGACCGTGAAGCCACACAGTGGTACTTCCAGCGTTACGCCGCGCATCTTCCCGCCGCCGGCGAGATCGTGCTGATGGACCGCAGCTGGTACAACCGTGCCGGTGTTGAACGGGTGATGGGTTATTGCAGCGAAACCGAGTACCAGCAGTTCCTGCGCCAGGCGCCGGTGTTCGAACAGCTGCTGGTGGACGACGGCATCCTGCTGTTCAAGTACTGGTTGTGCGTGGACCAGGAGCAGCAGGAAAAGCGCTTCGCCGAACGCCATCTCGATCCACTGAAGGGCTGGAAACTCTCACCGGTCGACCTGAAATCGCGCAGCAAGTACAGCGCGTACACCGAAGCACGCGAGGCGATGCTGCGCGCGACGCATCGCGAGGCGGCGCCGTGGACGCTGGTGGACTTCAACGACCAGCGGCTGGGGCGGCTGACCCTGGTGCGCAACCTGCTGGACCGGTTGCCGGATACGCGGGTGGATGCACCGTTGCCGGAGCTGCCGAAGCTGAAGGGCAAGCTGCATCGCGAGCACTTCGATGTGCTGAAGCCCATCGAGGACTTCCCGGTCGAGGATTAGGGTGGGTCGGCAGGGCCTGCGGCCCTGCACCTGCGGTAGTGCCGGCCGCTGGCCGGCAACAGCAACAGCAACACCCCGCACTCCGGCATCGCCCCACCTCTGACAGATTCCGGCGATCTGGTAGATCCACGCCATGCGTGGATGAATCTCCATTGAAATCGAACATTTCGACAATGGAACGAAGAGCATCCACGCATGGCGTGGATCTACGTGTCGACCAAGGTCGACACCCACCAAGAGCAGGCCATCCCATTCCGACAGATCGCGGAGAACTGTCAAAGGCGGGGTGGGTCCGGTTGCGGGGGCGTGAGCCGCATGGATGCGGCGACCGAGCCTACAGGGACGTATTTACGG
>NZ_LXXZ01000031.1 GCF_003244875.1 Stenotrophomonas sepilia | reverse complement strand
TCTCGTGGGCTCGGAGATGTTTAAAAGAGACAGTAGGGGGGGCCTCTCTGCAGGGCTGCCCCCTCCCCCCGAAGAGCCAAAGGCGACTTCAACGTAAAAAGGGGTTTTCCTGGGGGAGGGCGGGGTGGGTCCGGTGGGGGGAGACGCCGTGAACCCGTCCATGGGGGCTTGGCCGCGGCATCCATGCCGCGGACACCCCTGCGCAACCCACCCTCCCGGCCACGGACAGTTTCCGTGCGCGTCCACCCCGGATTGAAGAAAGAAGAGCAAAAAACAAAAGCCAGGTCACTTCCGGGGTCAGATCCGTTTTCCGCAGGAAAACGGATCTGACCCCTCTTTCCACCTGGAACCCCAACGCTCTTTCCGTCCGACACCGAAATGCCGAGAGGGCTGGGCCGGGGTGGGTAGGCAGGACCGTTGGCGCCATGGATGGCGCCATCGAGCCCCCATGGACGGGTTTACGGCGTGTCCTGGCTGCCCACCCCGGCCCAGCCACCTACTGACAATCCAGCGCCGACCAACTGCTGTTGCTGTTGCTGTTGCTGTTGCTTCAAAACCAGCCTGCCGCAGGCAGCGCCGCAGCCGCCGCTGCACGGAAACCTGAATACGTTCGGACACCGCACCTCAATCCCCCGCCCTGACGGCCGATAACGGGGTTGTCACCGCTTGTCCCGCCGTGACCGGCACGGCGCCGCCCGCCCGCTTCGACCTGGTCCTGCTCGATGAATCTCCTGCATCGCTGGCAACACTACTTCAGCAATCTTTCCGTCCGGCGCAAGCTCAACCTGCTGACGCTGCTCATCGCGCTCGGCGTGATCGCGCTGTCGGTGATCGCCGCCCGCATGCAGTACCTTGACCTGACCGAGACCCGCAAGGCTGCGCTGAAGACCCAGGTCGAACTGAGCTACGGCATCCTCCAGCACTACCACCGCCTGGCCGGCACCGGCGAACTCAGCGAAGAGGCCGCCAAGCGCGCCGCGCTGCAGGCGCTGGAGGTCATGCGCGCCGGGAACGATACCTACTACTTCAACATTTACGACACCGGCTACCGCCTGCTGATGCACCCGTTCCGCAAGGACCTGGTCGGCAAGGACATGAAGGACTTCCACACCGACGACGGCGTACGGATCTACTACGACCAGGTCGAAGCGGCTCGCGCCGGCGGCGGCTTCGTCAACTACCGCTGGGCCAAGCCGGGCAGCAAGGGCGAGGTCGAGAAGGTCGCGTACGCCGGCCTGTTCGCGCCGTGGAACTGGGTGGTCAGCAGTGGCGTCTACATGGACGACGTGCAGAAGCAGGCGCTGGTGTTCACCGCCATCATGGCAGTCTCCGGCGGCGTCCTGGTGCTGATCGTACTGGCCCTGAGCTGGGTCATCGGCAACCGCATCGCGGTACCGCTGAAGCAGGCCACAGCCGTCGCCGAAGGCATCGCCGCCGGCAAGCTCGACAGCCACATCGGACCGCAGCCGCACGATGAAACCGGTCGCCTGCTGGACGCCATGGCCGGCATGCAGCAGCAGTTGCATGCGGTCATCACCGGCCAGCGCGAAATGGCCCGCCGCCACGACGGTGGCGAACTCAGCTACCGCATCGACGCCAGCGCCTTCCCCGGCGAATACGGGCTGATGGTGCAGGAAACCAACGCCCTGGTGGGTAGCCACGTGCAGACCCTGCACGATGTGCTGGACGTGGTGCAGCAGTACGCGGTCGGTGACCTGAGCCGCGACATCGCCCGCTACCCGGGCGAGAAGGCGGCGATGACCACCACCGTCGACACCGTCAAGGCCAACCTCGGCCGCATCAACGCCGAGATCAAGCAGTTGGCCAGCGCCGCCGCTGCCGGCGACTTCAGCCGCCGTGGCGATGCGCAGCGCTTCGACCACGATTTCCGCCTGATGCTGGAAAACCTCAACGCGATGATGGCGGTCAGCGATGACAACCTCGGCAAGCTGTCGCAGCTGCTGTCGGCCATCGCCGAGGGCGACCTGACCGCGCGCATGCACGGCGATTACCAGGGCGTGTTCGCCCGCATGCGCGACGATGCCAACGCCACGGTCGCGCAGCTGACCCAGATCGTCGGCCAGATCCAGGCCAGCGCCTCCAGCATCACCCTGGCCGCCGGCGAGATCGCCTCAGGCAACAGCGACCTGTCGCGCCGGACCGAGCAGCAGGCCGCCAACCTGGAGGAAACCGCCGCCTCGATGGAGGAACTGACCTCCACCGTGCGCCAGAACGCCGAGCACGCCCGCCAGGCCAACCAGCTCGCCATCGGCGCCCATGGCGTCGCCTCGCAGGGTGGCGAGGTCGTCGGCCAGGTGGTCACCACCATGTCCGCCATCGAAGCCTCGTCGAAGAAGATCGCCGAGATCATCAGCGTCATCGACGGCATTGCGTTCCAGACCAACATCCTGGCGCTGAATGCCGCCGTGGAAGCCGCGCGTGCCGGTGAACAGGGCCGCGGCTTCGCCGTGGTCGCCAGCGAAGTGCGCACCCTCGCCCAGCGCTCAGCCGCTGCCGCCAAGGAGATCAAGGGCCTGATCGACGACTCGGTCGGCAAGGTCAACGATGGCTCGGCGCTGGTGCACAAGGCCGGCGCCACCATGGGCGAGATCGTCGCCTCGGTGCAGCGCGTGACCGACATCATGGCCGAAATCTCCGCGGCCTCGCAGGAACAGAGCGCGGGCATCGAGCAGGTCAACCAGACCGTGGTGCAGATGGACGAAACCACCCAGCAGAACGCCGCACTGGTGGAGGAAGCCACCGCTGCCGCACGTGCGATGGAAGACCAGGCCGCACAGCTTGCAGATGCCGTGGCGATCTTCCGGCTCGACAACCAGGTCTCGGCCGCAGTGAAGGCTGTCGCCGAGCGCGTGGAACCGGCGCGCATCACCACCGTGGCACGTCCGCAGCCGACCAGCACCCCCGCGCCGGTACGTCGCAGCAGCAACGCCAGCACCTTCGCCGCCAGCGACAGCGACTGGCAGGAATTCTGAGACCCACCCGTGGCGGCTTCGGCCGCCGCCCCCGCCGATGGACACGTCCCCCGTGCAAAGTCCTACTCCCATCGTTACCGGCCCACGCGAATTCGAGTTCGCCGACCGTGATTTCCGCCGCGTCTGCGACCTGATCTACCAGCGCGTGGGCATTGCGCTTGCGCCGGCAAAGCGCGACATGGTCTACGGCCGCCTGTCGCGCCGCCTGCGCACGCTGGGCATGCGCAGCTTCCAGCAGTACCTGGACCATCTGGAACAGGAAGATGGTGACGAGTGGCAGGCGTTCACCAACGCCTTGACCACCAATCTGACCTCGTTCTTCCGCGAACCGCACCACTTCGACAAGCTGCGCGAAGAACTGCAGCAGCGCTCCAGCCGCACGCCGTTGCTGCTGTGGTCGTGCGCAGCGTCCACCGGCGAAGAGCCCTACTCGATGGCGATCACCGCGTGCGAGGCCTTTGGCACCCTGAAGCCGCCGGTGCGCATCATCGCCACCGACGTCGACACCCAGGTGCTGGCCACCGCCGGCCGCGGCGTCTACAACATCGATCGCGTCGCCAGCCTCGATCCGGACCTGCGCCGCCGCTACTTCCAGCGTGGCAGCGGCCCCAACGAGGGCCAGTGCCGCGTACTGCCTGCGCTGCGCGAGCTGATCGAATTCCGCCCGTTGAACCTGCTCGCCCCGCGCTACGACGTCGGTGGCCCGTTCGACGCACTGTTCTGCCGCAACGTGATGATCTACTTCGACAAGCCGACCCAGCGCGCGATCCTCGGCCGTCTGGTGCAGCACCTGGCCGATGACGGCCTGCTCTACACCGGCCATTCGGAGAACTATCTGCACGCCGCCGACCTGATCCAGCCCTGCGGCCGCACCCTGTACCGCCGTGCGGCGAAGGCCGGCGCATGAATGCTTCGCTGCGTACCGACGATGTGATGCGCTACCAGGATGCGCGCTTCCAGACCATCGCCGCCAAGCTGCTGCCCACCCAGTACCTGGTGGTCGATGACACCACCGCGCTGACCACCACGCTGGGCTCGTGCGTAGCCGCCTGCCTGCGCGACCCGGTGCTGAAGATCGGCGGCATGAACCACTTCCTGCTGCCCGAGGGCAACGCCGGTGACGGCGCGCCCGCGCGCTACGGCAGCTACGCGATGGAACTGCTGATCAACGACATGCTCAAGCGTGGTGCCCACCGCAAGCGCATCGAGGCCAAGGTGTTCGGTGGCGCCAACGTGCTGAAGGGCTTCACCAGCAACCCGGTTGGCACCCGCAACGCCGAGTTCGTCCGCCAGTACCTTCAGGCCGAGCACATTCCGATCATTGCCGAGGACCTGTGCGGCATCCATCCGCGCAAGATCTGGTTCTTCGCCGATACCGGCCGCGTGGTGGTGCAGCGCCTGCCGCATGCGCATGAGGCCGAGGTGGCCGCCACCGAATCGGCGGTGCGTGCGCGCCTGTCCAAGGCGCCGGTCACCGGTGGCGTGGAGCTGTTCGAATGACCTTCACCGGCAACGCCCCCTGCCGGGTCCTGATCGTCGACGACTCCGCCGTCGTGCGGCAGATGCTCACGGAAATCCTGTCCAGCGACCCGGCCATCGACGTGGTCGGCACCGCGGCTGACCCGCTGCTGGCGCGCGAGAAGATCAAGCGCCTGCTTCCGGACGTGATCACCCTGGACGTGGAAATGCCGCGCATGGACGGGCTGGCGTTCCTGGAAAACCTGATGCGCCTGCATCCGCTGCCGGTGGTGATGATTTCCTCGCTGACCGAGCGAGGCGCCGACACCACCCTGCAGGCACTGGCGCTGGGCGCCGTGGATTTCGTCTCCAAGCCCAAGCTGGACGTGGCCCGTGGCCTGCAGGGCTATGCCGAGGAGATCATCGCCAAGGTCAAGATGGCGGCGCGCTCGCGCGTGCGCCCGCTGGTGCGTGCCAGCGCCCCCAAGCTCACGCTGGACGCAACGCCGGCGATGCGTGCTGCCTCGCCGCAGTTCCGCACCACCGACCGCCTGATCGCGATCGGCTCGTCAGCCGGTGGCACCGAAGCGCTGCGCGTGGTGCTGGAAGGCATGCCTGCCGATGCACCCGCCGTGGTGATGACCCAACACCTGCCGGCCAGCTTCAGCAGCGCCTTCGCCGAGCGACTGGACCGCCATTCGGCGATGGCCGTGCGCGAGGCCAGCGACGGCGAAGCAGTACTGCCCGGCCACGCCTACCTGCCGCCCGGCGGCAAGCACCTGCGCATCATCCGCGACGGTGCGCGCTGGCGCTGCCGCATCGACGACGGCCCGGCGGTGAACCGGCACAAGCCCGCGGTGGACGTGCTGTTCCGCTCGGTCGCGCAGAGCGCCGGTGGCAATGCCATCGGTGCCATCCTCACCGGGATGGGTGACGACGGCGCGCGCGGCCTGCTGGAGATGCGCCAGGCCGGCGCGCCCACACTGGTGCAGGACGAGGCCACCAGCGTGGTCTGGGGCATGCCCGGCGCCGCGTTCAAGCTGGGCGCTGCCGAGGAACAGGTGCCGCTGGAGCGGGTCGCCGAGCGGTTGCTCGCCCTCGCCCGCGGCTGACAGGCCCCTGTAGAGCCGAGCCCACGCTCGGCTCCGCTCCCTGCTGAACACCTCCAAGAGACGTCAGGCTCAATTGCCGATCCGCCGCCAGCACTTTCGACCATTGATGTTTCAACGGCGCTGATCGAGATCTGATCCTGCCGCAAGCCATGCGCGGCAAACGGGAGGCCCGCAGGACACCGACTGGAGCGCGGCTGGAGCGGGTCGTATAGTCAGGTATCGCACAGCAATGGAACGCCGATGAACGTTACCCCGCAAGGCCGCGCTGCTCGGGTACACAGGGTGGGAAGTCCGGGTAACGGACAATACCCACTGCGCAACCTGTCGCATTTGCCCGGATGTGGCGCCGTCGTTCGTGATGAGACCGCATGTTCCAAGGATCAAGGACAATCCTGCAGCGACGTGGACCGCTCATGCTGAAATCCGTCCCCAGCCTTGCTCATGTTGCGTTGATCGCCTTGATCACACTGGTTGTTGCAGGCTGCAACAAGGAACGCTCGTTCCCGGTCTATCGCGAGAATCCCGCGCCCAGGGATGCGCTGCCGATTGTGATTCGGGTCCACGATGCACCCGTGGATGTCCCCGTTCCTTCGGTCTTCGTCACGTATGAGATAGACCCACTCTGTCTGCCTCCGGTCAACAATTGGGAGGGGGTGCAGTACGAGCCGAACCAGCACAAGGTTGAGGTTCAGGCACAGCGCCTCAGTGCAACTGAATTCAGCAGTGCTGTTTTCAACGACGGTATGGAAGTTGCCGACTATTACGGTCGTGGCCCGTGCACTTGGACACCCGTGCTTGTGGAAGCTTCATTCCCCTTCATCATCGATGATCGCCCAATACGAGCGTCCGTCGCAGCACTATTCACGGAAATTGAGGGCGGGAGAACCTTCACTGCTTACGTAAAGCGCGCATTGCCGCCCTTGACCACAGGACAGTCGACAGAGCGGACGCCAACCGAGCCTTCAAGTTGGTACGAAAAGATGCCCCCAGAGAAGCGCGAGGAATACTTTCCAATCGAAGTCTCCACACGGATTGAAGGAGCATCGCAATGAATCCTAAAGAAAGCGCGGCGCTTTCGGACGATGTCTATAAGGACCCGCTTCCGCCCGTCAGTTCCGACATCACCGTCGGCGGAACAAAGTATGAGGTCCTCGCTTGTCGTGACTCTGGGAGCGGATATCAGGGTATTGTCTACCTCAACATCAATACAAAGGAAGTCATCGTCGCCCATCGCGGTACCGAGTTTGATCGTCAGCCCATGCTTGATGGCGGCATCGACGCCGCGATGGTCACCGCCAGATTCAACGCGCAACTGACTGACGCGCTGGCGCTGACAAAGCAAGCCCTCAGGCTGGCCGAAGAAAGGGGAGCCGGGCCAGTACACGTCACCGGCCACTCCTTGGGCGGCGCGCTCGCGCAGATCACTGCACACCACTACAACCTCCCCGGCGACGCGTTCAATCCCTACGGTGCCGCCGGGCTGGCATATCGCCTTCCTGAAGGCCAGCCAGCCAACGCGGCACCCTTCACCAACCATGTGATGGCAGGCGACCTGGTCAGTGCCGGCGGTCCCCATTACGGCAAGGTCGAGATGTATGCGCTGCCCAGGGAACTGGAGATCCTGCGCAACGCCGAGCACGGCCAGCGCATCGCCTCGATCGGAACACCCGGGATGAAGAGCGGCCATGTCATGTCCGCCGCGGTGGCGGTCCAGTTGGGCGATTCCCATCGATTGGTTCATTTCCTTGATCGCATGACCGACAAGGGTCCGGTGCAATCTGTACTGGACAACCCACAGGCGCGGGTCAGGGATCCTGAGGACCTGCGCCGGATTGCCGACTACCGCAGTGATGTTCATCAACTGCGTGCGGGTGCGACCGTGCTTGTCGGCGGCGGGCCCGGTCTGCTGCGCGACGGTATCAATTTCCTGCGCGGTGTCGAGGAAGCCGGTGCATACGCCCGCCGCGAGGCTGAAGCGGAGCAGCGGGCCCAGAATGCGCTCAAGCCGGGGGAGCAACTGATCCCGGATGCAACCGGCAAGGGCTCGCCCTCTCTCAGCAATCCCGCTTTCTCTCCCAAGAACCCTTTACAGGAGAGCATTGAATCAACCTTGGACAAGGCAGGCCTGGATCCCAGGAAGGAAGGCCATCCAGACCATGCGCTCTACCGGCAGATTCGCGAGGGTGTATCCACCGTGGATGCCAGGCACGGGCGCAGCTTCGATGAAACCAGTGAGCGCGTGACGGCCGGCCTGCTTGCGGCGGCCAAGGGCAGCGGCCTGGAACACGTCGATCATGTTGTACTGGGCAATTCACCCAGCGATGGCTCAGTCTCTCGCATGTTCGTTGTGCAGGGAGCGCTCGACAATCCAGCACACCTGCGGGCGTCGGTTCCAATCAGTGAGGCCGTCAATACGCCCGTAGAACAGTCGCTCGCCAAGGCCGAGCAGATTTCGCAGGCACAGCAGGTCGCCCAGCAGGACCTCGCCCACGAGCAGGTCCTCACCGCGAGACGGATGGGCTAGGCCACCTGGCCGGGCACAATGAAAAACCCGGCTCTCACCGGGGATTTTTCATTTCAACGGGATGCCGGCCAGCGGCCGGCACTACCATGCGTCGTCCGCTCACAAAAAACCCCCGGCGCGAGCCGGGGGTTTTCCGTTACCGCATCAGGCAGCGACCGTGCTGGCCACGTCCTGGTATTCCTCGATCTGGTCGAAGTTCATGTAGCGGTAGATCTCCGCACCATTGGCGTTGATCACGCCGATGTCCGCCATGTACTCCTCCTTGGTCGGGATGCGGCCCAGACGCGAGCAGATCGCCGCCAGTTCCGCCGAACCCAGGTACACGTTGGTGTTGCGGCCCAGACGGTTCGGGAAGTTGCGGGTCGAGGTCGACATCGCGGTGGAACCTTCGCGGATCTGCGCCTGGTTGCCCATGCACAGCGAGCAGCCCGGCATTTCCATACGAGCGCCGGTAGCACCGAAGGTGCCGTACACGCCTTCCTTGGTCAGTTCCGAGGCGTCCATCTTGGTCGGCGGGGCCACCCACAGGCGGGTCGGCAGGTCACGCTTGCCTTCCAGCAGCTTGGCAGCGGCGCGGAAGTGGCCGATGTTGGTCATGCACGAACCGATGAACACCTCGTCGATCTTGGCACCGGCCACTTCGGACAGGGTCTTCACGTCGTCCGGGTCGTTCGGGCAGGCCACGATCGGCTCGTGGATGTCGGCCAGGTCGATCTCGATGACGGCGGCGTATTCGGCGTCCGCATCCGGCTCCAGCAGCTGCGGGTTGGCCAGCCACGCTTCCATCTTCTCGATACGGCGCTGCAGCGAGCGCGGATCCTGGTAACCCTCGGCAATCATCCACTTCAGCAGGGTGATGTTGCTGGTCAGGTACTCGATGATCGGCTCCTTGTTCAGGCGCACCGAGCAACCGGCCGCCGAACGCTCGGCCGAGGCGTCGGACAGTTCGAACGCCTGTTCGACCTTCAGATCCGGCAGGCCTTCGATTTCCAGGATACGGCCGGAGAAGATGTTCTTCTTGCCCGCCTTGGCCACGGTCAGCAGGCCCGACTTGATCGCGTACAGCGGGATCGCGTTGACCAGGTCACGCAGGGTCACGCCCGGCTGCATCTTGCCCTTGAAGCGCACCAGCACCGACTCCGGCATGTCCAGCGGCATCACGCCGGTGGCGGCAGCGAAGGCGACCAGGCCCGAGCCGGCCGGGAACGAAATACCCACCGGGAAACGGGTGTGCGAATCACCACCGGTACCGACGGTGTCCGGCAGCAGCATGCGGTTGAGCCAGCTGTGGATCACGCCGTCGCCCGGGCGCAGCGAAACGCCGCCACGGGTGGAGATGAACTCCGGCAGGGTGTGGTGGGTCTTGACGTCCACCGGCTTCGGGTAAGCGGCAGTGTGGCAGAACGACTGCATCACCAGGTCGGCCGAGAAGCCCAGGCAGGCCAGGTCCTTCAGCTCGTCACGGGTCATCGGGCCGGTAGTGTCCTGCGAGCCGACCGAGGTCATCTTCGGTTCGCAGTAGGTGCCCGGGCGCATGCCCTGGCCTTCCGGCAGGCCACAGGCGCGGCCGACCATCTTCTGCGCCAGCGAGAAGCCCTTGCCGGTATCGGCCGGCTGCACCGGCAGGCGGAACAGGTCGGTCGGGGCCAGGCCCAGCGCTTCGCGCGCCTTGCCGGTCAGGCCACGACCGATGATCAGCGGGATGCGGCCACCGGCACGCACCTCGTCGAACAGCACGTCGGACTTGACCTGGAACTCGGCGATCACTTCGCCGTTCTTCAGCGCCTTGCCTTCGTACGGACGCAGCTCGATGACATCGCCGTGCTCCATCTTCGACACGTCCAGCTCGATCGGCAGCGCACCGGCATCTTCCATGGTGTTGTAGAAGATCGGGGCGATCTTGCCGCCCAGGCACACGCCACCGGCGCGCTTGTTCGGGATGTACGGAATGTCATCGCCGGTCCACCACAGCACGCTGTTGGTGGCCGACTTGCGCGAGGAGCCGGTGCCGACCACGTCGCCGACGTAGGCGACCAGGTGGCCCTTGTCCTTCAGCGACAGGATCTGCTGGATCGGGCCGCGCTTGCCGTCTTCTTCCGGGGTGAACGGCGCGTCGTCGCGCTTGTTCTTCAGCATCGCCAGGGCGTGCATCGGAATGTCCGGGCGGGTGGTCGCGTCCGGTGCTGGCGACAGGTCATCGGTGTTGGTTTCGCCCGGCACCTTGAACACGGTGACGGTCAGGCTCTGCGGCACTTCCGGGTTGCTGGTGAACCACTCAGCCTCGGCCCAGCTCTGCAGCACGGCCTGGGCGTTGGCGTTGCCGGCCTTCGCCTTCTCCTGCACGTCATGGAACGCATCGAACACCAGCAGGGTCTTCTTCAGGCCATTGGCAGCGATAGCGCCAACGCTGGCGTCGTCCAGCAGCTGGATCAGCGGCGCAACGTTGTAGCCGCCGAGCATGGTGCCCAGCAGTTCGGTGGCGCGCTCGCGGCTGATCAGCGGGTTCTGCTCGCTGCCCAGGGCGATCGCCGCCAGGTACGAGGCCTTGACCTTGGCCGCGTCATCGACGCCGGCCGGCACGCGGTGGGTCAGCAGGTCGAGCAGGAACTCGGCCTCGCCCTGCGACGGGTTCTTCAGCAGTTCGATGACATCGGCCGTCTGCTGCGCGCTCAGCGGCAGCGGCGGGATGCCAAGCGCAGCGCGCTCGGCGACGTGGTGGCGGTAGGCTTCCAACATGACAACTCCCGGGTAATGCGTAGGTTGAAAAATCAAAAGTGGGCTCAGGCGTGCGGCACGATCAGCTTCAGGCCCTTGAAGTAGTCGCGGTAAAACGTGTCGTTCCAGGTGATCAGGCCATCGCACTGCAGCAGTGCGTGGGCGCCGACCATGAATTCGTCCAGGCTGCGACGGCTGCCGCCGCGCTGACGGTGACGGCGGTGCATCTCGCCGGCGCGCAGCGCCGACTTGGCCTCCATCGGGTTGAAGTGCACGCCCATCTCTTCCAGTGCTTCGAGCACCTCGGCACCACCGCGCAGCGATGCGCACACTTCGGCGAGGGTTGCGCCACAGACCACCACGCGGCCACCGACCAGGCTCTGCCGGAGGATGGCTTCCACGGCATCGGCCTGCGGGCCATTGCTGAGCAGCTCGACCAGTACCGGTGAATCGACGGCGATCATCACGGCTTATTCCTCGTCGCGCACCGCGCGTACTGCCGCATCGGACGACTCGAAGCCGTCCAGCGCGAACTTGCCGCGCGCCCGTGAAATGGCATCGTCAACACTCTTGCGCAGGATGATGCGGCTGCCGTCCAGCTCGACCTTCAGCAGCGTGCCCTTGGTCAGGCCGAGGGCATCGCGCACCGCCTTGGGCAGGGTGATCTGTCCGCGTTCTGCAACGGTGGCTTCCATAGGTAGGCCTCAAAAAGTATGTATGAATTATACATACCTGACGTAAACACCTCAAATCGGGCGAATTGTGACCTTGAACCAGAACCAGTCGCATTCGACCGCTAGACTGGCCGGGCAGCCCTCGCTGTACCGGGCCGGGACACTCCGGCACCGCACGCCCCCTCTCTCATAAAAGGACGTTCAATGCGCGCATTCATTCTGACCCTGGCTCTGGCCACCCCCCTGGCCCTGGCCGCAGGCCCGGCCCACGCCAATCCGTTCGCGGCCCACACCACCGGCACTGAGATCACCCAGAAGCAACTGGACGAGCTGGAGGTGGGCAAGGCGACCCAGGACCAGGTCCGCGAGAAGTTTGGAGCGCCGACGCGTCGTGAGCAGCTTGGCGACACCCAGGTCTGGTACTACGACTACGCCAAGATCAAGCACTTCGGAAAGAACGTGCAGGAATCGACCGTCTTTGAGTTCGGCAAGGACAACGTACTCAAGGTGAAATCCAAGGGCGCGGCTCCCGCCAAGACCGGCAATCCGTTCCTGGGTGGCTGATCGCCACTGACTGGCGCGCTGCCCGTCGGCGGCGCGCCCCCCGTGCCCGGTCAAGAACGCCTCGACCGCCACGATGACCATCGCTCAGCACGGCTCCGCCCCCAGCGCCTGCAGCCCCCCCCATGCTGCCCTCCACCTGTCCCCCGGCGCCATACGGCACTGCCTCGAGCCTGTCAGCCCGCACTAAGTCCGGCGGCGCCATGACACGAAAACTACATACGAATTTATAACCTTGCGTTCTGAGCCCGCAGTTCTGCGGCCCCGACGGCATCGGCGATACTGGCCTTCTGCCCGGCGGCACGGACTGCCGGCCACCGCAAGCAGGCCTGCCCATGCGCGGGCCACTGCAAGCCATCCGCAAGAAGGAGTTAACCCGCATGAGCGATTCGTTCTCCACCCGCAGCCAGCTGAATGTCGGTGGCAAGACCTACGACTACTTCAGCCTGCCCACGCTGGGCCAGCGCTTCGATATCTCCCACCTGCCCTACTCGATGAAGATCCTGCTGGAGAACCTGCTCCGGCACGAGGACGGCGGCATCACCGTCGGCAAGGACCACATCGAAGCCGTGGCCCGCTGGAACCCGGCGGCCGAGCCGGACACCGAGATCGCCTTCATGCCGGCGCGCGTGGTCCTGCAGGACTTCACTGGCGTGCCCTGCGTGGTCGACCTGGCCGCGATGCGCGACGCCGTCGTCAAGCTCGGCGGCAAGCCGGAGCAGATCAACCCGCAGATTCCCTCCGAACTGGTCATCGACCACTCGGTGCAGGTCGATGTGTTCGGAAAGCCCGACGCGCTGGACCTCAACGGCAAGATCGAGTTCCAGCGCAACCAGGAACGCTACGGCTTCCTGCGCTGGGGACAGAAGGCCTTCGACAACTTCAAGGTGGTGCCGCCCAACACCGGCATCGTCCACCAGGTGAACCTGGAGAACCTGGCCCGCGTGGTGATGACCGCGCAGAAGGATGGCAAGGACATTGCCTACCCCGACACCGTGTTCGGTACCGACAGCCATACCACCATGATCAACGGCATCGGCGTGCTCGGCTGGGGCGTGGGTGGCATCGAAGCCGAGGCCGCCATGCTCGGCCAGCCATCGTCGATGCTGATTCCGCAGGTCGTCGGCTTCAAGCTGACCGGCAAGCTGCCCGAAGGCGCCACCGCCACCGACCTGGTGCTGACCGTCACCCAGATGCTGCGCAAGCTGGGCGTGGTCGGCAAGTTCGTCGAGTTCTACGGTGACGGCCTGCAGCACCTGCCACTGGCCGACCGCGCCACCATCGGCAACATGGCCCCGGAATACGGCGCCACCTGCGGCATCTTCCCGATCGACGCCGAATCGCTGAACTACCTGCGCCTGTCCGGTCGCAGCGAAGAGCAGATCAACCTGGTCGAGGCCTATGCCAAGGCGCAGGGCCTGTGGCACGAACCGGGCAGCCCGCACGCCCAGTACAGCAGCACGCTGGAACTGGACATGGGCACGGTGAAGCCGTCGCTGGCCGGCCCGAAGCGCCCGCAGGACCGCGTCCTGCTGGAAGACGTGCAGAAGAACTACCGCGAAGCGCTGGTCGGCATGACCGCCAACCGTGACAAGCGCAGCGAGGACGTTGCCACCTTCGTCAACGAAGGCGGCGGCGCCGCCGTCGGCAACGAGCAGCTGGCCAAAGGCTTCGCCGACATCGAGATCGAAGGCCGCAAGGTGCGGCTGAAGGATGGCGCGGTGGTGATCGCGGCCATCACCTCGTGCACCAACACCTCCAACCCGGCGGTGATGATCGGTGCCGGCCTGCTGGCCCGCAATGCGGCCGCCAAGGGCCTGAACCGCCAGCCGTGGGTCAAGACCTCGCTCGGCCCGGGCTCGCGCGTGGTCACCGACTACCTGGAAAAGGCCGGTGTGCTGAAGGAGCTGGAGAAGATCGGCTTCTACGTGGTCGGCTACGGCTGCACCACCTGCATCGGCAACTCCGGCCCGCTGCCGACCGAAGTCAGCGCCGGCATCGCCGCCGGCGACCTGGTGGTGACCTCGGTGCTGTCAGGCAACCGCAACTTCGAGGGCCGCGTGCACCCCGAAGTGAAGATGAACTACCTGGCCAGCCCGCCGCTGGTGGTGGCCTATGCCATCGCCGGCACCACCGACATCGACCTGACCACCCAGCCGCTCGGCACCGGCAGCGACGGCCAGCCCGTGTTCCTGCGCGACATCTGGCCGAGCAACAAGGAAATCGGCGACGTCATCGCCGCCACCATTGGCCCGGAGATGTTCAAGCAGAACTACGCCGATGTGTTCAAGGGCGATACCCGCTGGAACACCATCGCCTCGCCGGACGGCAACCTGTACGCGTGGAGCGACGCCTCCACCTACATCAAGAACCCGCCCTACTTCGATGGCATGACCATGCAGACCGGCAGCATCGACGACGTGCACGGCGCACGCGTGATGGGCCTGTTCGGCGACTCGATTACCACCGACCACATTTCCCCGGCCGGCAACATCAAGAAGGACTCGCCGGCAGGCCGCTTCCTGCAGGAGCGCGGCGTGCAGCCGGCCGACTTCAACAGCTACGGCAGCCGTCGCGGCAACGATGACGTGATGGTCCGCGGCACCTTCGCCAACATCCGCATCAAGAACCTGATGTTCGGTGGCGAGGAAGGCGGCAACACCCTGTACTACCCGGCCGGTGGTGGCCAGCCGGAGAAGCTGGCGATCTACGATGCGGCCATGAAGTACAAGGCCGACAAGGTGCCGCTGGTGGTGCTGGCCGGCAAGGAATACGGCACCGGCTCGTCGCGTGACTGGGCGGCCAAGGGCACCCTGCTGCTGGGGGTGAAGGCGGTCATCGCCGAGAGCTTCGAGCGCATCCACCGCTCCAACCTGGTCGGCATGGGCGTGCTGCCGCTGCAGTTCCGCAACGGCGAGAACGCACAGACGCTGGGCCTGGACGGCTCGGAAGTGATCGACATCACCGGCCTGCAGGACGGTGCCAGCAAGCGCGCCACGGTCACCGCGACCAAGGCCGATGGCACGAAGAAGACCTTTGAGGTCTCGGTGATGCTGCTGACCCCGAAGGAAGTCGAGTACTTCCGCCATGGTGGCTTGCTGCAGTACGTGCTGCGCCAGCTGGCAGCCAAGTAACGGCGCGGCTGCGCCCGATTGAGGAAAGGGCCGGATCCTTGCGGATCCGGCCCTTTGCGTTTGCGATGCCCTTGTAGAGCCGAGCCTGCGCTCGGCTGCTTCTGCGCCAACAGCAGCCGAGCATGGGCTCGGCTCTACAGAAGCGATCACCGGCGCGGCGCATCCGGGTCGGTGCGCAGGGCCTTCAACAGGCCCCACATGTAGAACGCCAGGGTGAACGAGAACGGCAGGCCGCACAGCACCACCGCGGTCTGCATCGCGCTGAAATTGCCAGCCAGCAGTAGGCCGACGCTGGCCACAGTGATGCCGGCGGCCCAGAACACGCGCAGCCAGATCGGCGCGTCATGGCCATCTTCCACGCCATCGTCAACGCGACGCGTGCACAGGTTGGCGATCATCAGCGTGCCCGAGTCGACCGGGGTCAGGAACAGCACGAAGCCGATCACCACCGCAGCACCGGCCACGTACGGCGCCGCAGGCAGGTATTCCAGCAGCTTGAACAAGGTCATCGCTGCATCGTGCTGGGCCACGTCACCCAGGATCGCCTGGCCATGGTTGAGCACCAGGTCGATGGCGGTGTTGCCGAAGATCGACAGCCAGGCCAGGGTGAAGCCGAGCGGGATCAGCAACACGCCCAAGATCACTTCGCGGATGGTGCGGCCGCGCGAGATGCGCGCCACGAAAAGGCCGACGAACGGCGCCCAGGCGATCCACCACGCCCAGTAGAACAGCGTCCACGACCCCATCCACTCGCGACCCTTGGGGTCGTTGAGGTACATGTCGAAGCTCTTGCGCACGAACGCGCCGAGGTAGTCGCCGGTGTTCTGGATCAGGCCGTCGAACAGGTGCAGGGTCGGGCCGGTGACCAGCACGAACAGCAGCAGGCCGCACAGCAGGCGCACGTTGAGGTTGGACAGCCAGGCAATGCCTTTTTCCACGCCGGCGACCACGCCGATGGTGGCCACCACCATCATCACCAGCACGATCGCCACCAGCACCTGCGGCGTATCCGGGATGTGGAACAGGTAGACCAGGCCGGACTGCACCACCAGCGCGCCGATGCCGAGGTTGGTCACCATCGAGATCAGCGTGGCCAGGATGCCGAAGCCATCGACCATGTCGCCGATGCGGCCATGAATGCGCTCACCGAAGACCGGGTACAACGCAGAGCGCAGCGCCAGCGGCAGGTCCCGGCGATAGGCGAAATAGCCCAGTGCCACGCCGACCAGCGCATACAGCGCCCAGCCATGCAGGCCCCAGTGCAGGAAGGTCAGCACCATCGCCTCGCGGCCGGCGGCCACGGTGCCGCCGGGCTGCCCGGGCGGATTGAGGAAATGATCCAGCGGCTCGTAGGCGCCGTAGTACAGCAGCGCGATGCCGATGCCGGCCGAGAACAGCATCGAGACCCAGGCCACGTAGCCGAAGGCCGGTGATTCCTCGTTGTGGCCCAGGCGGATGCGGCCGTACGGCGAGAACGCCAGCCACAACACGAAGCCCAGGCACAGCACGATCAGCAGCATGTACCACCAGCCGAACGCGGCCGAGACCTCGGCCTGCGCCCATTGCAGCCAGTGCTCGCTGCCTTCGGGATAGAGAACGGTGAGCAGCCCGAGGATGCCGATCGACACCGAGGAGCTGAGGAAGACAAAACGGTTCAAGCGCAGGGGCGAACGCTTGGGATGAGCCAGGGAAGACATGGGGTCGTCTCATCAAGTCCGAGGGAGCACATGGGCGGGGCCGGACCGGTAAACCGGGCCCATGGCGTGGGGCGCGAGCGCATCCTAGGGTTTATTGATTGAACGTTCAATCAATAAAAAGCATAATGGCGGGCAGCCCGATCCTTCGGGTCGCAAACCGTGGAGAGACAATGCCGAAGAAAGGCGTGGAACCGGTACGGCGCGAACAGCTGATCCGGGCCACTTTCCAGACCATCGACGAGATCGGCATGGCCGATGCCACCGTCGCCACCATCGCGAAGAAGGCGGGGTTGTCCAGCGGCATCGTCGCCCACTACTTCGGCGACAAGGACGGCCTGCTCAATGCTGCAATGCGGCAGATCCTGCGCGAACTGAAGGACGCCGTCGCCCGCTACCGCGCCGACGCCAGCGACAACCCGCGCGAGCAGCTGCGCGCCATCGTCGATGGCAACTTCGACGACAGCCAGATCAACGGCACCGCGATGCGCGTCTGGCTCACCTTCTGGGCCGCCAGCATGCACCAGCCGGAACTGGCCCGGCTGCAGCGCGCCAACGACCAGCGCCTGTTCTCCAACCTGTGCCACCAGTTCAACCGCCTGCTGCCCCATCCGCAGGCCCGCCTGGCCGCCCGCGGCCTGGCCGCGATGATTGATGGCCTATGGCTGCGCGGCAGCCTGGTCGGCGGCCAGTTCAACGCCGAGAAGTCCCGGCGCATCGCTTACGGCTACATCGACTTCCAGTTGCAGGCTGCCGCGCTATAAGCGCTTCAGCACCCGCCCCCTTCCAAGGAGTACGCCCCATGTCCACCCTGCCCGTCCAACAGCTCTACATCCACGGCCAGCGCGTCGATGCCACCAGCGGCAAGACCTTCAAGACCATCAACCCGGCCACCGGCGAGGTGATCGCCGAGGTGCAGGTCGCCAGCCAGGCCGACGTCGAACGCGCCGTGCAGAGCGCAGCCGAAGGCCAGAAGGTGTGGGCCGCGATGACCGCCATGGAGCGCTCGCGCATCCTGCGCCGCGCCGTCGAGCTCCTGCGCGAGCGCAACGACGAACTGGCCCACCTGGAAACCCTGGACACCGGCAAGGCGCTGGCCGAGACCACCACCGTGGACATCGTCACCGGTGCCGACGTGGTCGAGTACTACGCCGGCCTGGCCACCGCCATCGAAGGCATCCAGTTGCCGCTGCGCGAATCGAGCTTCTTCTACACCCGTCGCGAGCCGCTGGGCGTGGTCGCCGGCATCGGTGCCTGGAACTACCCCATCCAGATCGCCATGTGGAAGTCGGCACCGGCGCTGGCCGCGGGCAACGCGATGGTGTTCAAGCCGTCCGAAGTGACCCCGCTGACCGCGATCCGGCTGGCCGAAATCTACACCGAAGCCGGCGTGCCGGCCGGCGTGTTCAACGTCGTGCAGGGCCCGGGCCGCGAGATCGGCCAGTGGCTGACCGAGCACCCGGTGATCGAAAAGATCTCCTTCACCGGTGGCGTCGCCACTGGCAAGAAGGTCATGGCCAGCGCGGCGTCCTCGTCGCTGAAGGAAGTGACCATGGAACTGGGCGGCAAGTCGCCGCTGGTGATCTGCGACGACGCCGACCTGGACCGCGCCGCCGACATTGCGGTGATGGCCAACTTCTTCAGCTCCGGCCAGGTCTGCACCAACGGCACCCGCGTGTTCGTGCCGCGCAGCATGCTGGCCGCATTCGAGGCGGCCGTCGTCGAGCGCGTCAAGCGCATCCGCATCGGCGACCCGATGGCCGCCGAGACCAACTTCGGCCCGCTGACCAGCTTCCCGCACATGGAAAACGTGCTGCGCTACATCGAGAGTGGCAAGGCCGAAGGTGCCCGCCTGCTGACCGGCGGCGGCCGTGCCACCGAAGGCGCGCTGGCCAACGGCGCCTACGTGCTGCCGACCGTGTTCTCCGACTGCCGCGATGACATGACCATCGTCAAGGAAGAGATCTTCGGGCCGGTGATGAGCATCCTCGCCTATGACGACGAAGACGAAGTGGTACGTCGTGCCAACGACACCACCTTCGGCCTCGCCGCCGGCGTGGTCAGCAAGGACATCAGCCGCGCCCACCGCATCATCCATCGCCTGGAAGCCGGCATCTGCTGGATCAACACCTGGGGTGAATCGCCGGCCGAAATGCCGGTCGGTGGCTACAAGGAATCCGGCGTCGGCCGCGAGAACGGTATCTCCACCCTCGGCCACTACACCCGCATCAAGTCGGTGCAGGTCGAGCTGGGCGACTACGCCAGCGTGTTCTGACCGGCGCGCCCCGAGCACGCCCCATCGTCCGGCCTCCGCGCCGATCCGACATTCCACCGGGACGCCTGCATGCAGCGCGCCCCGGCCTGCAGGAGACACCCATGAGCACCCATAACGAGTACGACTACATCATCATCGGCGCCGGTTCAGCCGGCAACGTGCTGGCGACCCGCCTCACCGAGGATGCCGATGTCAGCGTGCTGCTGCTGGAAGCCGGTGGCCCGGACTACCGGCTCGACTTCCGTACCCAGATGCCGGCGGCGCTGGCCTTCCCGCTGCAGGGCAAGCGCTACAACTGGGCGTACAAGACCGATCCGGAGCCCTTCATGAACAACCGCCGCATGGACTGCGGCCGCGGCAAGGGCCTGGGTGGCTCGTCGCTGATCAACGGCATGTGCTACATCCGCGGCAACGCGATGGACTACGACAACTGGGCCAGCATGCCGGGCCTGGAAGACTGGACCTACCTGGACTGCCTGCCCTACTTCCGCAAGGCCGAAACCCGCGACATCGGCCCTAATGACTACCACGGCGGTGACGGCCCGCTGCGCGTGACCACGCCGAAGGCCGGCAACAACGAACTGTTCGCTGCGATGGTCGAAGCCGGCGTGCAGGCCGGCTACCCGCGCACCGACGACCTCAACGGCTACCAGCAGGAAGGCTTCGGCCCGATGGACCGCACGGTGACCCCGAACGGCCGTCGTTCCAGCACCGCCCGCGGCTACCTGGACCTGGCCAAGCCACGCCCGAACCTGACCATCGTCACCCACGCGCTGACCGACCGCATCCTCTTCTCGGGCAAGCGCGCGGTGGGCGTGCAGTGGCTGCACCACGACCAGCCGCAGCGTGCCACCGCCCGCCGCGAGGTGCTGCTGTGCGGCGGCGCCATCGCCTCGCCGCAGATCCTGCAGCGCTCGGGCGTCGGCCCGGCCGACCTGCTGCGCAGCCTCGACATCGACCTGGTGCACCACCTGCCGGGCGTCGGCGCCAACCTGCAGGATCACCTTGAGATGTACCTGCAGTACGAATGCAAGAAGCCGGTGTCGCTGGCGCCGGCGCTGAAGCTGTACAACCAGCCGGCGATCGGTGCCGAGTGGCTGTTCCTGGGCACCGGCATCGGCGCCAGCAACCAGTTCGAGGCCGGTGGCTTCATCCGCAGCGACGCCGAGTTCGACTGGCCGAACCTGCAGTACCACTTCCTGCCGGTGGCGATCAACTACAACGGCTCCAACCCGATCAAGGCGCACAGCTTCCAGATGCACGTCGGCTCGATGCGCTCGCCCAGCCGTGGCCGCATCCATGTGCGCTCGAAGGACCCGCGCGAACATCCGAGCATCCTGTTCAACTACATGTCGCACGAGCAGGACTGGCGCGAATTCCGCGCGGCGATCCGCATCACCCGCGAGATCTTCGCGCAGCCGGCGCTGGCCCCGTACAGCGGCCGCGAGATCTCGCCGGGCAGTGCACTGCAGACCGACGCGCAGATCGATGCATTCGTGCGCGAGCATGCCGAGACCGCCTACCACCCGTCGTGCTCGAACAAGATGGGCCATGCCGATGACCCGATGGCGGTGGTCGATGGCCAGGGTCGCGTGCACGGCCTGGAAGGCCTCCGCATCGTCGATGCCTCGATCATGCCGCAGGTGGTGACCGGCAACCTCAACGCGCCGACCATCATGATGGCCGAGAAGCTGGCCGACGTGATCCGCGGCCGCACCCCGCTGGCCCGCAGCACTGCGCCGTACTACAAGGCCAACGGCGCACCGGTGCGCAAGCAGGGCTGACGCAAGCGGCCCGGTTGGCGCCACGGTAGTGCCGGCCGCTGGCCGGCACCAACCGGAATCCCGATCGAGCACAGATGCCGGCCAGCGGCCGGCACTACCCAGCAAAGAGGCCCTTCGGGGCCTCTTCGCGTTTTCCCTACGGCGGGGTATGCTGCAATGACCGGCCGTTGTCGATACGCTCAGGGCCGGAACCTAATACATCACGATTCCTGGAGGGGGAATATGAGTCTGGATCGTCCCTGGCTGCAGAGCTATCCGAAAGGCGTTCCCGCCGAGATCGACGTCAACGAGTTCCATTCGGTAGCTTCGGTCTTCGACGCTTCCGTCGCGAAATTCCGCGACCGTCCCGCCTACTCCAGCTTCGGCAAGGTCCTCACCTATGGCGAGACCGACGCGCTGGTCAATCAGTTCGCGGCCTACCTGCTGGGAGAGCTCAAGCTCAAGAAGGGTGACCGCGTCGCCCTGATGATGCCCAACTGCCTGCAGTACCCGGTGGCCACCTTCGGCGTGCTGCGCGCCGGCCTGACCGTGGTCAATGTCAATCCGTTGTACACCGCGCGCGAGCTCAAGCACCAGCTGATCGATGCCGGCGTGACCGCACTGGTGGTGGTCGACAACTTCGGCGACACCGTCGAGCAGGTCATCGCCGATACGCCGGTCAAGCACGTGATCACCACCGGCCTGGGCGACCTGCTTGGCGCCAAGGGCGTGATCGTCAACTTCGTGCTGAAGTACATCAAGAAGATGGTGCCCAACTACCATCTCAAGGGCGCGGTGCGCTTCCGCCAGGCGCTGAAGATCGGCAGCCGCCACAGCCTGCCCCAGGTCGAGATCGACCACGACGACATTGCGTTCCTGCAGTACACCGGCGGCACCACCGGCGTGGCCAAGGGCGCGATGCTGACCAACCGCAACCTGATCGCCAACATGCAGCAGGCCTCGGCCTGGATCAGTGCGTCGGGCATCGAGATGGGCAAGGAGTGGATCATCACCGCCCTGCCGCTGTACCACATCTTCGCACTGACCGCGAACGGGCTGGTCTTCATGAAGTTCGGTGGCTGCAACCACCTGATCACCAATCCGCGTGACATGAAGGGCTTCGTCAAGGAGCTCAAGTCGGTGCGCTTCACCGCCATCACCGGCGTCAACACGCTGTTCAATGGCCTGCTCAACACCCCCGGCTTCGACACGGTCGACTTTTCCTCGCTGAAGGTCACCCTGGGCGGCGGCATGGCGGTGCAACGCGCCGTGGCCGAGCGTTGGAAGAAGGTCACCGGGGTGACCCTGGTCGAGGCGTATGGCCTGACCGAGACCTCGCCGGCGGCCTGCATCAACCCGCTCACCCTGACCGAATACAACGGCTCGATCGGCTTGCCGATCCCGTCCACCGATGCCTGCATCAAGGACGACAACAGCGCCATCCTGCCGCTGGGCGAGGTCGGCGAGCTCTGCATCAAGGGCCCGCAGGTGATGAAGGGCTACTGGCAGCGCCCGGAGGAAACCGCCAAGGCGATCGATGCCGACGGCTGGCTGCATACCGGCGACATGGCGAAGATGGACGAACACGGCTTCTTCTACATCGTCGACCGCAAGAAGGACATGATCCTGGTGTCCGGCTTCAACGTGTACCCGAATGAAGTCGAGGACGTGATCGCGATGATGCCGGGCGTGCTGGAAGTGGCCGCGGTCGGCGTGCCGGACGAAAAGTCCGGGGAAGTGGTCAAGGTGGTCATCGTGAAGAAGGACCCGAACCTGACCGCCGAAATGGTCAAGGAGCATGCCCGGGCCAACCTGACCGGCTACAAGCACCCCAAAATCGTTGAATTCCGAAAGGAGCTGCCGAAGACCAATGTCGGCAAGATCCTCCGCCGCGAACTCCGCGATACGCCCGCCCAGTAAGGGTTTGCGGCAATTTGAACGATGCAGGGCCCGGGGCGGAAACGTCCCGGGCCCTTTCGCATGCGACGCCCCTGGGGCGGTGTAGCATCGCCGCGTGTGTGGACCGTTCGGCCCGCCGGCCACCCACCTGACACTGCGGGCCGCATGCCGAGGACCCTTCCATGAGTACCATCGAAAAGCTGCCTTCAAGCGGCTCACCGTTCGCCACCATCCGCACCGAAGACAGCGCCGGCGGCGCTGCCCACTGGCTGTTCATGCACGCCGATGCCGCCACCGGGATCCGCCCCTGCTGCCGCAAGGACATGCTCGACGAGATGTGGAGCTACATGGCGGCCATCACCCGCAGCCCTGCCGAACGCCACAGCGGAACATTGCGGCATTTCGTGCTGGCCTCCGATGCCGTCGCCTACAATCTGGGCGGCGACCTGGACCTGTTCACACGCCTGATCCGCGAAGGCAACCGCGACCTCCTGCTGAACTATGCCCAGCGCTGCGTGGAGGGCGTGCACCACCTGCACACCGGGTTCGGCGGCGACGTCCGTTCGATCGCGCTGATCCAGGGTGACGCCCTCGGCGGCGGGCTGGAAATGGCCCTGGCCTGCCACACCATCGTCGCCGAGGAAGGCAGCGGACTGGGCCTGCCGGAGGTGCTGTTCGGCCTGTTCCCGGGCATGGGTGCGTACTCCTTCCTGTGCCGGCGCGTGTCCCCCCACCTGGCCGAGAAGATCATCCTCGACGGCCGGGTCTACAGCGCCGAGGAGATGCACGCGATGGGCGTGGTCGACGTGCTGGTGAAGAAGGGCGAAGGCCGGGCGGCGGTGGAAGAACTGATCCGCCAGCAGCAGCGCACACCGCAGTCCTATCTGGCGATGAACGCCGCACGCGCCATCGCCCAGCCGGTCAGCTACGACGAACTGCTGGAGATCACCAAGGTTTGGGTCGATTCCGCCCTGGCCCTCGGCGACCGTTCGCTGCGCACCATGGACCGCCTGATCAAGGCCCAGACCCGTCGCGCCAGCCTCGACGCGGCCTGATTCATCCCTCCCCCAGGATGGGTTCAAGCCCGGTTGGCCACCGGGCTTTTTTTATGCACCCTGCCGTGGTTCAACGCGCCTCGCCATCGTCGGCAGCGCCGCGCAGCCGGCGTTCGGCCCGTGCCTCCAGCGCGCGCCGGCCTTCCTTGATCGCCTCCTGCAGGATGCCCAGGCGCTGGCGCCATTCGGTCTTCAGCTGCCAGTCGGCCATCCGCATCAGCTCGCCGGCACGGTTGGACGCGCGCATCAGGCCAAGGTTGCTGGCCACGCCCTTGATCGCGTGGGATTGTTCGCGGAACACATCCCACTGCGTGGCCTCACCGGCCTGCTCGGCCTTGCCCATGCAGCCCGCCACGTCCTCCAGGCATTGGCGGATGAACTCACGTTCGAAGCCCTCGCCCATGCCCAGCGAGGCCAGCTCGTCCAGCACGCTGCTGTCGAGCACCCCATCCTGCAGCGCCATCGGTCGCACCACCGGTGCGGCCATGGTCTTCAGCTGGGCATTGCTGGCGATCTCGGCCAGGGTATCGAGCAGGCGCACCGCCACCACGGGCTTGGCCAGGAACGCATGCGCCCCAGCCTGGGTACAGCGCTGGATCGCCTCGGGGGTAACATCGGCGCTGAGCACCAGCACCGGCGTGCGCGGTCCGCCGCCGGCCTGCATCACCCGCAACTCCTTCAGCATGTCCAGCCCGCTCATGCCCGGCATGTGCAGGTCGACGATGACCGCGTCGAACTCACTGTCGGCCAGCGCATCCAGCACCGCCTCACCGCCATCCACGCACAGCACGCGATGCCCGGCCTTCTGCAGCAGGCGCTGCAGGACCATGCGGTTGGCCTCGTGGTCGTCGGCCACCAGGATCTGCATGCTCCGCACGCGGGCGCGATGGCGCAGGAACGGGTCGGCAAATGCGATCACGTTGCCGCCCGGCCCCACGTCGTCGTCGCCGGTCAGGCTCGGCACCGCACCCGGCACCTGCGGCTGCGGCGGCGCGAACGGCAGCTCGACCCAGAAGTGGCTGCCGCGCGGCGGGTTTTCCAGATAGCCGATGTCACCGTCCATCGCCTCGACCAGGCCCTTGGCGATGGTTGTGCCCAGCCCGGTGCCCTCATGGCGACGCGCCATGCTGACGTCAGCCTGCTCGAAGGCGTCGAACAGCCGCGCACGCATGGCCGGGGCCACGCCGATGCCGGTGTCGAGGATGTCGAAGCGCAGCCGCACCGCGCCACTGGTATCGGCCTGCACCACGCTGACACGGATTTCGACCCGGCCGTGATCGGTGAACTTGACCGCGTTGCCGGCCAGGTTCAGCAGGATCTGCCGCAGGTGCCCGACGTCTCCGCGCACGCGTGGCGGCACACCATCGGCGACCTTCACCCGGTAATCCAAGCGCTTGGCCTTGGCCTGCGGCAACAGGATCAGCCCGATCGCCTGGATCACGTCGGCCACGGCGAAGTCTTCGGCCACCACGCGCAGCTTGCCGGCCTCGATGGCCGAGATGTCCAGCACTTCCTCCACCAGCGCCAGCAGGCTGCGCGAAGACGCCTGGATGGTGTTGAGGCACTCGCGCTGCTCATCGTCCAGGCGCGTGGTCGCCAGTACTTCGGTCATGCCGTTGAGGCCGTTCAACGGCGTGCGGAACTCGTGGCTCATGTTGGCCAGGAAACGGCTCTTGGCCTCGCTGGCACGGCGCGCCTCGGCCATCGCTTCGGTCAGCTGCCGCAGCAGCGTCGAGAAGTACAGCGGCACCGCCGCCAGGCCGAGCCAGAGGCCGATGGCCAGACGGAAATTCTGTTGCCAGTAAGGCGTCAGCAGCACCGTGCAACCGAAGCTCACCATCGCCATCGCCACCGCCACGTACAGGTAGTGGTGGCCGAAGCGCATGCCGTTGCCGACCGTCACCCACATCACCACGATGTAGACCCAGGCCAGGGGCTCGCCCATCTGCACCATGCCGGCAGCGATCAGGCCATAGTCGGCGAGCATGCCCAGCACGCGGCGGGGATCGGAACGCGCCGGCCGCCACAGCAGCCAGCCGAACAACAGCAGCGACAGGCTCAGGCCGGTCAATACGATCGCCAGCACGCCCACGTACTGCGTGTGCGGCAGGTCGTGGCGCGGCGCCGGCAACAGCACGTAGGCCAGGATCAAGCTGATCAGGACAATACGGACGATCTGCTGGCCGTGTTCGCTGTCCTGGCGCTGGGACAGGCGCAGCCGCAGCTGCGACAACAGCCGTTTCACGCGCCCAGCCCCGGGCGCGCGGACGCCATCGAATGCTCGGCGCAGATCTGGTCCAGCTGTTCGCGGCCGCGCAGCAGCGCGTCCACGCATCGGGGATCGAACAGCCGGCCACGCTGGGCGTAGAGATAAGCCAGGGTGGCTTCCATGGTCCATGCTTCCTTGTACGGACGGGGCGAAATCAGGGCGTCGAAGACATCGGCGACAGCCACGATGCGCGCTTCCAGCGGAATCGCATCGCCGACCAGCCCATCAGGATAGCCGCTGCCGTCGTAGCGCTCATGATGACGCAGTGCGATCAACGCGCCAACCTGGATGAAACGATTCTGGCTGCCGCTCAGCAGTTCATGGCCAATCCGCGGGTGCCGGCGCATGATCGCCAGCTCCTCCTCGTTGAGCTTGCCCTGCTTGAGCAGCACCGCATCGGGAATGGCGATCTTGCCCATGTCATGCAGCGGCGCAGCCATTTCGATCAGGCGCACCTCCTCCTCGGGCAGCCCGAGCTGTTCGGCAATCAGGCCGGCCACACGTGCCATGCGCTCCAGGTAGGCGCTGGTGCCGGCATCACGGAACTCGATCGCGCGCGCCAGCCGCGACAGCGTTTCGCGCTCCCGCTCTTCGACCTCATGCATGCTGGCCAGCAGGCGCTGCTCCAGCGACAGCGCCCGTTGCTTCACGTTCTCGGTCTGCTGGCGCAGCTGCAGCAGGTTGTAGCAGCGAGCACGCAGTTCGCGCGGGCGGATCGGCTTGACCAGGAAGTCGATGACGCCGGCTTCCAGTGCCGCCTGGCGGATCGGCTCGTCACCGACCACGGTGATCAGGATCACCGGAATGTCGCGGTGCTTGGGCAGGCGACGGAAACGACGGGCGAACTCCAGCCCATCCATCTCCGGCATACGGTAATCGAGCAGCAGCAGGTCGACCGGATGGGCTTCGCACCAGGCCAATGCGGTCAGCGGATCGCCGAAGTCATACACGCTCAGTTCCGGCGCGATGTCTTCGATGACGTGACGCAGCATCGTCCGGGCGGAAGTCTGGTCATCAACGATGACGATATTCAACGCGTACTCTGCCTGGTTTTTCGACCACGCTGGATCATCAGCAGGCGAGGATACTCTGCCGCTGCGAACGCTCGCACCCTGCATCGGCCTGACTCCCGTGTCATGCGTCCCGATTCATGATCGTCATCACAATGTGAAGCGGACTCCCCACACCGTGCCCTCCCCTGACGCCGATCAAGCCATAACAGGCGTCAAGATAGTGCAATTACGATACGCCGAGTGCGGGACGCGTCAATCGCGCCGTCTCGTTTCGGGACGGCGCGCACAATCGGGAGTCAAAAACGCGACTTACTGCTCCGGACGCATGTACGGGAACAGCAGCACATCGCGGATCGAGCTGCTGCCGGTCAGCAGCATCACCAGACGATCGACGCCGATGCCGAGGCCGCCGGTCGGGGCCATGCCGTACTCCAGCGCACGGATGTAGTCGGCGTCGTAGTGCATGGCCTCATCGTCGCCACCTTCCTTCGCGGCCACCTGGGCCTGGAAGCGCTGGGCCTGGTCTTCCGGGTCGTTCAACTCGGAGAAGCCATTGGCCAGCTCCTTGCCGTTGACGAACAGCTCGAAGCGGTCGGTGTAGCCCGGATCATTGTCGTTGGCACGGGCCAGCGGCGAGACTTCCACCGGATGGTCGGTGATGAAGGTCGGCTGGATCAGGGTGTGCTCGACGGTGGCCTCGAAGATCTCAAGCAGCAGCTTGCCCCAGCCGTAGGACGGCTTGACGCGGATGTTCAAGCGCTCGCAATGGCGCAGCAGCGCGTCACGGTCGGTGCAGTCGGCAACCGAGATTTCCGGGTTGTGGTGGCGCACGGCTTCGTCCATGCGCCAGCGGCGGAACGCCGGGCCCAGGTCGATCTTCGCCCCGTCCCACTCGACCTCGGTGCTGCCGTTGACCGTCCTGGCCACGTCACGGATCACGCCTTCGGTCAGGTCCATGATCTCGTTGTACGTGGCATAGGCCTCGTACAGCTCCATCATGGTGAATTCCGGATTGTGGCGGGTGCTGACGCCTTCGTTGCGGAAGTTGCGGTTGATCTCGTACACGCGCTCCAGGCCGCCCACGGTCAGGCGCTTGAGGTACAGCTCCGGCGCCACGCGCAGGTACAGGTCCAGGTCCAGCGCGTTGTGGTGGGTGGTGAACGGCTTGGCCGCCGCGCCGCCGGGGATGTAGTGCATCATCGGCGTTTCGACTTCCAGGAAGTCGCGGTTGTCCAGCCACGCACGCATGGCGCGGATGATCTTCGAGCGCTTGATGAAGACCGCGCGCGACTCCGGGGTGACGATCAGGTCGACGTAACGCTGGCGGTAACGCTGCTCGACGTCGGCCAGGCCATGCCACTTGTCCGGCAACGGACGCAGCGACTTGGTCAGCAGGCGGATCGACTCGGCCTTGACCGACAGCTCGCCGGTCTTGGTCCGGGTCAGGCCGCCTTCGACGGCGATGATGTCGCCCACGTCCCAGCCCTTGAACGCGGTGTAGGCATCGCCCAGCACGGCCCCCTGCAGGAACAGCTGGATGCGGCCGGACTCGTCCTGGATCTGCGCGAAGCTCGCCTTGCCCATGATGCGCTTGGCCATCAGGCGGCCGGCCATCTTCACCTGGCGGCCGTTGCCTTCCAGCGCCTCGGCGGTCCACTGCTCGGCATCGGCGAATTCTTCCTGCAGGCGGCCGGCGAAGTCCTCACGACGGAAATCGTTCGGGTACGCGATGCCCTGCCCACGCAGCGCTTTGAGTTTCTCACGGCGCTCGGCGATCAACTTGTTCTCGTCGACGGGGGGGGTATCGGTAGCTTCGCTCATGGATCTGCGGGAATCGTCTAGTGAGGGGGATCTTGCGCCCGGCGCGGCCGGCTCCACAGCATACCAAAACCGCCCTGCCCCGGCCTGGAGAGGGGTCAGATCCCTTTGCGCTGCAAAGGGATCTGACCCCATCAGCGGATCGGCGCCTACGCGTTCCCGGGGAACGCCTGCCGCAGCTCGTCCACCAGCACCCGCTGGTTCTCCGAGTAGTCGACCGGTACGGACACCAGGTGCACCCCGCCCTCGTTGAATGCCGCCTGCAGGGTCGGGATGAACTGCTCGATGGCGGTTACCTCATGCCCCTTGCAGCCATAGGCCTCGGCGTACTTCACGAAATCCGGGTTGCTGAAGGTCATGCCGTAGTCAGTGAAGCCATCCACCGCCTGCTTCCAGCGGATCATGCCGTAGGCGCCGTCGTTGAGGATCAGCACCACCAGGTTGAGCCCCAGCCGGCGCGCCGTCTCCAGCTCCTGGCTGTTCATCATGAAACCACCATCGCCACACACCGCCAGCACCCGGCGCTGTGGATACAGGATCGAGGCCATGATCGCCGATGGCAGGCCCGCGCCCATGGTCGCCAGCGCGTTGTCCAGCAGCAATGTGTTGGCCACCTGGGTACGGTAGTTGCGAGCGAACCAGATCTTGTACATGCCGTTGTCCAGCGCCACGATGCCGTCCGGCGGCATCACCTGGCGCACGTCGTGCACCAGCCGCTGCGGGGTAAAACGGGCCTCCTCGGCACGGTCGGCCAGATGCTCGAGGATGGTCGCGCGCAGCGGCAGCAGCGCGGCGGCATTCGGCACCGCGCCTTCGATGCGGTCGGCCAGCTGGGTCAGCGAACGGCCGATGTCGCCGATCACCTCCACCTGCGGGAAGTACACCTGTTCCACCGCCGCCTGCGAGTAGCCGATATGGATCACGGTCGGCCCGCCCGGGCGCATCACGAACGGCGGCTTCTCGGTGACCTCGTGGCCGATGGTCACGATCACGTCGGCCTGGTCGATCGCCATGTGCACGTAATCGCGCTCGGTGAGCGCTGCGGTGCCCATGTACAGGCCCGAGCCGCCGGCCACCGCGCCCTTGCCCATCTGCGTGGTGAAGAACGGAATGCCGGCGCGCAGCACGAACGCCGACAGCGCCTCGCTGGACTGCGGCCGCGACGCCGCCGAAGCGATCATCAGCAGCGGTCGCTTTGCACTGCGGATGGTCTCTGCCGCCCGATCCAACGCTTCCGGACTGGCGATGGAACGATCCACCGCGTGCGGCGGAACCAGCGCCACGCCTTCGACCTCATCGGCGGCGATGTCTTCGGGCAGCTCCAGCAGCACTGGGCCCGGCCGCTCTTCCTGGGCGACACGGAACGCCTCGCGGACGATGGTCGGGATCGTGCGCGCCGAGACGATCTGCCGTGCCTGCTTGGTCAACGGCTTCATCGTGCCGACGATGTCGACGATCTGGAAGCGCGCCTGCTTGCTGGCGACGATGCCCTTCTGGCCAGTGATCATGATCACCGGCCACGCACCGAGCAGCGCATAGGCGGCGCCGGTGGTGAAGTTGAGCGCGCCCGGACCGAGCGTGGCCAGGCACACGCCGGGCTTGCCGGTCAGGCGGCCATAGGTGGCGGCCATGAACACCGCTGCCTGCTCGTGGCGGGTGATGACCAGCTCGATGCTGGAATGACGAAGCGACTCGACCACGTCGAGGTTTTCCTCGCCGGGGATACCGAAAATGCGCTCGACGCCTTCGTTCTCAAGCGCGGCGACAAGCAGATCTGAACCCTTGGACATTGGAATGCCGTCCTTTTCGCTGGACTGATGGTGGATCGTTGCAGGAAGGAGGGAAGCTGCGCGTCAACGCTTGTCGAACCACACCGTCTGCGCGTTGACGAATTCGCGGATGCCGAAGTGCGAGAGCTCACGACCGAAGCCGCTCTTTTTTACGCCGCCGATCGGCACGCGCGGGTCTGAAGCGGAGAAGCCGTTGACGAACACGCCGCCGGTCTGCAGCCGGCGCGCCAGCTGCATGGCCCGCGCGCGGTCGCCGGTCCACAGGTTGCCGCTCAGGCCGAATTCGCTCTGGTTGGCCAGTTCCACCGCATGGTCGGCGTCGCGGGCGCGACTGATCGAGGCCACCGGCCCGAAGGTCTCGGTATCGAAGGCCTGCATGCCTGGCTCCACGTCGGCCAGCACGGTGGGTGCATAGAAGGCTCCCGGGCGATCCAGCGGGTGGCCGCCAACCAGCAGCCGCGCACCGGCCTCCACCGAAGCCCGTACCTGCGCATCGAGCTGCTCCAGCAGGTCCTGGCGCGCCATCGGGCCGATACGGTTGGCCGGGTCGCGGCCATCGCCGATGGTCAGTGCCTGCACCTTCTGGCAGAACTGCGCCACGAAACGATCGTAGATCGCGTCTTCGACGATGATGCGCTTTCCGGCGATGCAGACCTGCCCGGTGTTCTGGAAGCGCGAGGCTACCGCCGCATCAACGGCGGCGTCCAGATCGGCGTCGGCCAGTACGATGAACGGATCCGAGCCCCCCAGCTCCAGCACCACCCTCTTCAGCGCCTGCCCGGCCTGGGCGGCGATGCTGCGGCCTGCGGCCACGCTGCCGGTCAGGGTCACTGCGGCGATGCGATCATCGGCGATCGCGCGGCTGGTGCCCTCGCGGCTGATGTTGGCGGCGATGAAGGTGCCTTCCGGCAGGCCGGCATCGCGCCAGGCCGCGTCGAGCAGCTGCGCGGTACCGACGATGTTCTCGGCCGGCTTCAGCAGGAAGCCGTTGCCGCCCATCAGGATCGGCACCGCCGCACGCATCACCTGCCAGTACGGGAAGTTCCACGGCATGATGCCCAGCACCACGCCCAGCGGCAGGTAGGACACGTAGGCCTTGTCGTCGGGCACCTGGGTCGGTTCGTCGCGCAGGAACTGCGCGCCGTGGTCAGCGTACCAGTCGCACAGCACGGCACACTTCTCGATCTCGGCCAGCGATTCGGCCTGTACCTTGCCCATCTCGGCGGTAGCCAGCGCGGCCAGCTTTTCGCGGTCACGCCGCAGTACGGCGGCCATCGCACGCAGTACGTCTGCGCGCTGTTCGAGGCTCTTGACGCTCCAGGCCGCAAAGCCGACCTGGCCGCGATCGAGGATTGTTTCCAGCTCGGCATCGGTGGCGAAGGGATGGCTGGCGATCTGCTGGCCGGTGGCCGGATCGCGGGAAATGGCGGTGGTGGGGGCAGCGGACATGCAGGGCTCCTGTTGTCTCGGCAACGGGCAGCGGCCCGTCTTCTGCACAGGAATGTGGACCCGATTGGCGGAGGCAACAAGGCGTCTGCTTATCCTGTGACCTGCACTTACCTGTGTGAATGGGGTTATCGGCAGGGCTGCGCCCTGCACCCGCAGAGGCTTCAAGCCAAGCCGAGGCAACGGCAACGGCAACGGCAACGGCAGAAGCTGGCATTCCGTGGGTTGGCGGGGTGGGTCCGGTTGAGGGGGACGCTGCAAGTACATCCATGTAAGCTCGGTCGCCGCATCCATGCGGCTCACGCCCCCGCAACCGGACCCACCCCACCTTCGACAGAGTTCTGCGATCTGTCGGGG
>NZ_LXXZ01000030.1 GCF_003244875.1 Stenotrophomonas sepilia | reverse complement strand
CCACGCCATGCGTGGATGCTGTTTGATGAACTGTCGGAATGTTCGATTCCGATGGTGATCCATCCACGCATGGCGTGGATCTACCAGGATTGATGCCGACCGTCGGCACATGGGGTCCGATCTGTTTTCCACAGGAAAACGGATCTGACCCCGGAAACAAAAAAATCCCCGGTCGACCCGCATCGACCGGGGATCTGGATCGCCACGTTGCCACGCCTTGGAGAGGCAGTTCCACCCTAGCGCATCGCGCCGCCGGTGGTGATCGCCTGTGGCGATATGCACCAAGCGCGCGGCTATCAGGCGGCGGCCAGGGCCTGCTCCAGGTCGGCGCGGAGGTCACCGATGTGCTCGATGCCGATCGACAGCCGCACGGTATCTTCGCTGACCCCGGCCTTGGCCAGCTCTGCCGCATCCAGCTGGCGATGGGTGGTCGAGGCCGGATGGGTGGCCAGCGACTTCGCGTCGCCCAGGTTGACCAGGCGGGTGAACAGCTTCAGCGCATCGAGAAAGCGCGCGCCAGCCTCGCGCCCGCCCGGCAGGCCGAAGGTCAGTACGCCCGAGCCATGCCCGCCCAGGTAGCGCTGCGCGGCGGCATGCTCGGGGTCGTCTGCCAGTCCCGCGTAACGCACCCAGGCGACCTTGTCGTGCGCCTTCAGGAACTGCGCGACGGCCAGTGCATTGGCGTTGATGCGCTCCATGCGCAGGGCCAGGGTCTCGATGCCCTGCAGGATCAGGAACGCATTGAACGGCGACAACGCGGCACCGGTATTGCGCAGCGGGACCACCCGCGCGCGGCCGATGTAGGCCGCCGGCCCCAGTGCTTCGGTATAGACCACGCCGTGGTAACTGGGGTCGGGTTGGTTGAGGCGGGCGAAACGCTTCGGCTGCGCCGCCCAGTCGAAGCGGCCGGAGTCGATGATGGCACCGCCGAGGCTGTTGCCGTGGCCGCCCAGGTACTTGGTCAGCGAGTGCACGACGATGTCGGCACCGTGCTCGAACGGGCGCAGCAGGAACGGGGTGGCCACGGTGTTGTCGACGATCAGCGGCACACCCGCCGCATGCGCCACCTCGGCAATGGCGGCGATGTCGGTGACGTTGCCGCGCGGGTTGCCGATCGATTCGACGAGCACCGCCTTGGTGCGCTCGTCGATCAGCGCGGCGAACGCAGAACGATCGGCCGGGTCGGCGAAGCGCGCCTGGATGCCGTACTGCGGCAGCGTGTGTGCCAGCAGGTTGAGGCTGCCGCCATACAGCGCGCTGGAGGCGACGATGTTGTCACCGGCCTCGGCGATGGTCTGGAGGGCATAGGTGATCGCGGCCTGCCCCGAGGCCAGCGCCAGCGCACCGATGCCACCTTCCAGTGCAGCCAGGCGCTGCTCCAGCACGTCGGTGGTGGGGTTCATGATGCGCGTGTAGATGTTGCCGGGCACCTTCAGGTCGAACAGGTCGGCACCGTGCTGGGTGTCATCGAAGGCATACGCCACGGTCTGGTAGATCGGCACCGCCACCGCGCGGGTGGTCGGGTCGGGACGGTAGCCACCGTGCACGGCCAGGGTTTCCAGTTGCCACTGCGGTTCGCTCATTGCACCAGGCTCCATCCGGGGAAACCGCCACCATAGGCCAGCTGGCACCCGCCGCTGAAAGCCACTGGCGATGACGCCCGTACCGGCGGTTATCAGGTTGGCCGCGATTCAGGCAGCCGTCATGGGGCGTTGCTAGGCTGCGCCGCCGGGCGCTCCTGCCCGGGCACGGAGGCCCCACCCATGCAGCCATCGCCCTGGCATCCCACCACCAGCAGTTCGCCTACGTCGGTCATGCTGGTAGAGGACGACCGTCGCCTGGCCGAACTGGTGAGCGACTACCTTCACCAGCATGGCTTCGCCGTGCAGCACATCGCACGCGGCGACCTCGCCGGCGCCGCCTGCCGCCAGCACGCGCCGGAGCTGGTGGTACTGGACCTGATGCTGCCCGGCCTGGGCGGCATCGACGTGTGCCGGCAGATCCGCAGCTTCTCCGATGTGCCGATCCTGATGCTGACCGCCTGCGAGGACGACATCGAACAGGTGCTGGGCCTGGAATCGGGCGCCGACGACTATGTGCACAAGCCCATCGAACCACGCCTGCTTCTGGCCCGGCTGCGCGCCCTGCTGCGCCGCCGCCACGGCAGCAGCAACACCGGCACGCCCAGCCGGCTGATGCACGGTGAACTGCTGATCGACCGCATGCAGCGTGAGGTACACCTGCACGGCGCCACGGTGGACGTGGGCACCACCGAATTCGAAATCCTGTGGCTGCTGGCCAGCCAGCCCGGGCAGATCCTGTCCCGTGACCAGATCCTGCAGGCGGTGCGCGGTATCGGCTTCGACGGCCTGGACCGCAGCGTTGACGTCTGCATCGGCAAGCTGCGTCGCAAGCTCGGCGACGATGCGCGCGAGCCGCGGCGGATCAAGACCGTGTGGGGCCGCGGCTACCAGTTCAATCCGTCGGCCTGGACGGCATGAAGCGGCTGTTCCTGTGGCTGTGGTTCATCACCGGCGCCTGTTTCCTGGCCTCGGTATTCTTCCTCAACCGGGTGCTCGACAGCATCTATACCCCCGTGCAGGATCGCGTTTTCGTCCAGCAGGTGCGCGGGCAGGTGTACGCCCTGCGCAGCGGCCTGGCCGGCCTGGACGGTAGCCAGCAGCGTAAGCGCCTGCAGCAGTGGCAACCGCACTATGGCATCGCATTGACCCTGCTCGGCACGCCTCCCGCGCTGGCCCCGCAGGAACAGGCAGCCGTGCAGGCCGATGGCTTCATCGTGCGCGATCAGTACCAGCAGGTCCTGCTGCCGATCGAAGGCATCGATGGTCGCTGGTTGCACCTGCGCCTGCCTGGCGCGGTGCAGATGACCACGTACATGACCATCGCGGCCTACCTCAGCATCCTGCTGCTGGTCGGCGCCAGCCTGTACGCCTGGGTTCGCCTGCTCTGGCGCGATCTGGAGGCCCTGCGCGTGCATGCCGACCGCATCGGCGCCGGCGATCTGCAGGCACGCGCGCAGGTTTCGCCACGCTCGCAGATCCGGGTCATCGTCGATCACTCCAACCGCATGGCCGCACGCGTGGCCGAACTGGTGCAGCGCCAGCGCGACCTGACCCATGCGATCTCGCACGAACTGCGCACGCCGATCGCGCGCGTGGCCTTTGGCCTGGACCTGATGCAGGACAGCGATGACCGCGAGCGCCGCGAACGACTGGCGCAGGGCCTGCATGGCGACCTGGCCGAGCTCAACCGGCTGGTCAGCGAACTGCTGGCCTACGAACGGCTCGAGCATCCGGGCGAGGGCGAACCGATGCAGCGGATCGAAGCCAACGACTGGCTGCAGGCCTGCCTGGCCGATGCCCGCCGCGATGCCGAACGTGCCGGCCTGGTGCTGCGCGTGCAGCCCAGTGCCCTGCCTCGGCTGGACGCGGAACCGCGCCTGCTGCAGCTGGCGCTGAGCAATCTGGTCGGCAATGCCCTGCGCCACGCGCGCTCGCAGGTGGACGTGTCGCTGGTGAGTGTGGGCGGGCGCGCCTGCCTGCGCGTGGACGACGACGGCCCCGGCATCGCCGAGGCTGACCGCGAAAAGGTGGTCCGCCCGTTCACCCGCCTGGATGACAGCCGCAGCCGCGACACCGGCGGCTTCGGCCTGGGCCTGGCGATCGTCGGCCGCATTGCCGCACGCCACCACGGCGAACTGCGCATCGGTCGCGCCGCCCTCGGCGGCGCACGCCTGGAAATGCACTGGCCGCTGGCTGCCAGCTGAACGCCCACGGGCGCAATTACAGTTGATTACAACTCCCGCACAACTGCGGACGGATCGGTCGCCGGCGTATCGCCACGCTAGCGACCCTGCAGCACTCGCCGGATGCGCGCGCTGCTTTTCCTCCCATTGTCGAGAGTTTCCATGTCCCAGCTTCGCCGTTCCCACACCCTGCTCTGCCTGGCCCTGTTGCCACTGTTCGCCGCCCCGATCGCCCACGCCAAGGATGACCACTGGACCTTCGAGCTCGCCGCCGGTGGTGGCGTGGCGCCGCGCTACAGCGGCAGCGAGGAGTACCGTGCGACGCCTTCGCTGTCCTTCGATGTCACCTCGCCAGGGGGCTGGTTTCTGGGCACCAGTGGCATCGGCTGGGGCACGACCCTCGGCGAGCACACCCGCGTGCGCGCCTATGTCGGTGCCAGCGGTATCCGCAAGGACAAGGATTCGCTGCTCGGCGGTTCGGACTTCCTGCGCGGCATGGGCGATATCGATACCCGTCCCCTGGTCGGTGTCTCGGCTGGATATACGCTGGGCGAAGCCGTGCTGAGCGGCTCCTGGCAGTTCACCCGCAAGGACGAGGACAAGGCTGAGAACGGACTGGCTACCCAGCAGATCCACCTGAACCTGAGCATGCCGCTGTTCGACCTGGCCGGTGGCGTGGTCAGCGGCAGCGTCTCCACCGACTACGGCAACCGTGGGTACATGCAGACCTGGTACGGCGTCAGTCCGGAACAAGCCGCGCGCACCGGCTTTGCCGAGCACAAACCGAAGGCCGGCCTGGTCAGCGCCGGTGTGGGCCTGAAGTGGAGCCACCGCGTGGGCCGTAATGGCAACTTGTACATCTCGGCCGAAGGCACGCGCCTGCTTGGCGATGCTGCCGACAGCCCGATCGTGCAGAAGGCCAACCAGTTTGGCGTGATGAGCGGCTATACGCACCGCTTCTGATGCATGAAGGACGCCGCTGGGCGCCCTCTTTCGCTTCGATCAGTGGCAGGCTTGTGCGGTGCCGCTGCCGCACAAGCCGACCTCGCGCAGCCAGCCGATCCACTGCACGACGTCGTCCTTCTCCGGCTCGGCGCGGAACGACTTCTGCACGGTGTGGAAGCCCTGCCTGCCCTGCATGCCCTTGATCCAGGTGAACTCCGGTTTGCCGGTGCCGGGGTTCAGCGGGCAACTGAGCATCAGCAGCGCGAATGGCCGTCCGCCCTCCTCGCCTTCGCGGATCCAGTGGCTCTGCGCAGCCGGACAGGCCATGCGCCACCCCGCCTCGATGATGCCGAGGAACTCGCGCGGACTCACATGGCCACTGTTCGGCGCATCATTGACGGTGACCATGTCGGTCCAGTCCTGCACGGTCTGGCCCTGCGGCACGTACTCGGTGATGCGGTTGCCTTGTGCGTCGGTGCTCTGGTGGGCCTGCTGGTAACCCTTCATCGGCGGCAGCTGGACCTGTTCGACGGCTGCAGCGTGTCCAGCAACAGCAGCGAGCGCCAGCGCCATGCAGAGTGAAACCCTGCGGGTAACGTCCATGCGGTTCTCCTCGTCCTTGCGAAAGTGAAACGGGATCATTGTGCCTTGCTGAGGCTTTGGTGGCGCGCCAGCCATGGCAGGCGCGCCACCGGTTCAGGCCTTGGCGAAGACCAAATGCCCACCCTCATTGCCGACTTCGATGGTGTCACCGTTGACGAACGCGCCGGACAGGATCTGCTGCGCCAGCGGATTCTCCAGCTGCGACTGGATCGCGCGCTTCAGCGGCCGCGCGCCATACACCGGATCGAAGCCGACGTTGCCGAGCAGGTCGAACGCCGCATCGGTGACCGCCAGCTTCAGCCCGCGCTCGGCCAGGCGCTTCTCCAGCCCGCGCATCTGGATGCGTGCGATCTGCTTGATCTGCTGCTTGTCCAGGGGATGGAACACGACGATGTCGTCCAGGCGGTTGATGAACTCCGGACGGAAGTGCGCCTGCACCACGCCCATCACGGCCGCCTTCATCTGCGTGTAGGCCTCCGGGCTGTCGTCGGTGCTCATGTCCTGGATCTGATGCGAGCCCAGGTTCGAGGTCATCACGATGACGGTGTTGCGGAAGTCCACCGTGCGGCCCTGGCCGTCGGTCAGGCGGCCATCGTCCAGCACCTGCAGCAGGATGTTGAACACATCCGGATGCGCCTTCTCCACCTCATCGAGCAGGATCAGCGAATACGGGCGACGACGCACGGCCTCGGTCAGGTAACCGCCTTCCTCGTAGCCGACGTAGCCCGGGGGCGCACCGATCAGGCGGGCGACGCTGTGCTTCTCCATGAACTCGCTCATGTCGATGCGGATCATCGCGTCGGCACTGTCGAACAGGAACTCGGCCAGCGACTTGCACAGCTCGGTCTTGCCGACGCCGGTCGGGCCGAGGAACAGGAACGAGCCGGCCGGACGATTCGGATCGGACAGGCCGGCACGCGAGCGGCGTACCGCATCGGAGACGACCTTGATCGCCTCTTCCTGGCCGACCACACGGTTGTGCAGCACTTCTTCCATGCGCAGCAGCTTGTCGCGCTCGCCTTCGAGCATCTTGTTGACCGGGATGCCGGTCCAGCGCGAAACGACCTCGGCGATCTCCTCATCGGTCACGCGGTCCTGTACCAGCTTGAAGTCCTTGTGCTCGGCTTCCTGCGCGGCGGCCAGCTGCTTTTCCAGTTGCGGCAACAGGCCGTACTGGATTTCGCTCATCTTGGCGAAATCCTGGCGGCGCTGCGCAGCTTCCAGCTCCAGCTTGGCCTGCTCGACCTGTTCCTTGATCTTGGTGGCGCCCTGCAGCGCCGCCTTCTCCGACTTCCAGATTTCATTGAGGTCGGAGAACTCGCGCTCCAGCCCGTCGATGTCGTTCTCCAGGTCGGCCAAGCGCTGCCGCGAGGCTTCGTCCTTTTCCTTCTTCAGCATCTCGCGCTGGATCTTCAGCTGGATCACCCGGCGTTCCAGGCGATCCAGCTCCTCCGGCTTGGAGTCGATCTCCATGCGCAGGCGTGAGGCGGCTTCGTCCATCAGGTCGATGGCCTTGTCCGGCAGCTGGCGGTCGGTGATGTAGCGGTTGGACAGCGTGGCGGCAGCCACGATGGCCGGGTCGGTGATTTCCACGCCGTGGTGCACGGCGTACTTTTCCTTCAGCCCGCGCAGGATCGCGATGGTGTCCTCCACCGTGGGTTCGCCGACGAACACCTTCTGGAAGCGGCGCTCCAGCGCGGCATCCTTCTCGATGTACTTGCGATATTCGTCCAGCGTGGTCGCACCGATGCAATGCAGCTCGCCACGCGCCAGGGCCGGCTTCAGCATGTTGCCGGCATCCATCGCGCCATCAGCCTTGCCGGCGCCGACCATGGTGTGCAGCTCGTCGATGAACAGGATGATCTGGCCTTCGTTCTTGGCCAGGTCGTTGAGCACGCCCTTCAGGCGCTCCTCGAATTCACCGCGGAACTTGGCGCCGGCGATCAGCGCGCCCATGTCCAGCGACAGCACGCGCTTGCCACGCAGGCCCTCGGGTACTTCGTCGTTGATGATGCGCTGGGCGAGCCCTTCCACGATCGCGGTCTTGCCCACGCCGGGTTCGCCGATCAGCACCGGGTTGTTCTTGGTCCGGCGCTGCAGCACCTGGATGGTGCGGCGGATTTCCTCGTCACGGCCGATCACCGGGTCGAGCTTGCCGCTCTCGGCGCGCGCGGTCAGGTCAATGGTGTACTTCTCCAGCGCCTGCCGCTGCTCCTCGGCATTCTCCGACTGCACGTTCTCGCCGCCACGCAGCTTGTCGATGGCCGCCTGCAGGCGGGTCTTGTCGGCACCGGCGGCGCGCAGCGCCATGCCCAGCGTGCCACCATCCTCCAGCGCCGCCAGCACGAACCACTCGCTGGCGATGAAGGCATCACCGTGCTGCTGGGCCAGCTTGTCGGTCTGGTTCAGCAGGCGCCCCAGGTCATTGCCCATCGAGACGTTGCCGGCCTGGCCGGACACCTTGGGCAGCGCGTCCAACGCCTCGGTCAGGCGCTCGCGCAGGACCGGCACGTTCACCCCGGCCTGCGCGAGCAGCGGGCGCGTGCTGCCGCCCTGCTGGTCCAGCAGCGCGCTGAACAGGTGGACCGGTTCGATGATGCTGTTGTCGCGGCCCACGGCCAGCGACTGTGCGTCTGCCAGCGCCTGCTGGAAACGCGAGGTGAGCTTGTCCATCCGCATTGCGAATCCTCATCGGTCATCAGGGCCGGCCCGCGCCGGCGATGCTGGGAAGATGCGGCTGCCCCACCCCGTTTCAAGGGTGGCTGCGACTGCACCCCGTAGCGAGTCAGCCTGCGGCCAGCATGCCGGAACGGGTGTGGTCGGCGCGTTGATCCCGATCAGTTCGGCGCAGTGGACCGGTTCAGCGGATGATCGCAGAGCGGAGCGCCCGCAGCTGCTGCTTGACCGCCCGCGCCTGCGTGGCGTCCATGCGCAACAGCGCCTTCTGGCCTATCGAGCGCGACTGCAGGGTGGAATCGACGAAGCGGTAGCGACCGCGCTCATCACGCTGCACCAATGGCGCCTGCACCAGTTCCGGGGTCTCCAGCAGATGGTCGATCACCGCCACCAGACGGTCGTTGAAGTAGCCGTCGGGCCGGCCCAGGTCGACGTAGGCCTGCTGGATCAACGGATAGAAGCGCTTGTAAGCCGTAGCCGCTGCCGCTGGATCCAGCGCAGTAAAGGCCTGCACATAGGGCGCGTAACGCACCGAGTTGCTTGCCGCGATGCGTTCCCCACCCTCGCCAGGCTCGACCTGCAGGTTGCCCGGCAGCGGCCGTGCGGCCAGCGCCGTCGGCGGCACGCTTGGTTTGTCCAGGTTGTCGACCTGGGTGACCAGGCGCTGGATCAGGTGATCGCGCAGCAGCAGGGTCATCGGGCCCTCGCCCTGGAACAGCTGGCTCAATGCCCCCCAGGCAGCCGTATCGCTGTCAGCCAGCTTCGGTAGCGCCGGATCAGCTGCGGCCTCGGTATCCAGCGGATGCTTGATCGTCGGTGGCGCTGGCGCGGGTTCCGCGGCCGCCTGCGGTTGTGGCGGTGCGCTGGTACTGGCGGGGGGCGATTGCACCGGCACCGAGACACCGTCTGCCAGGCTCTTCAGCTGATCGCGGAACAACCAACCGCCCGCGCCACCGATCACCACCACTCCCAACACCCAGGGCCATACCGCCTTTCCACTCTGCATGATGCAGCACCTCGTTTCACACGCATGGAGAAGGTGTGACCCCACCGGTTCCAGCCGGTTCCCCGTCTGTTCCGCTGCCGTTCGGCTTCGGCCCGCGCCAAAGCCGCGCTCACGCCTGCTTTGCATGCCCCGCGCGACGCTGTGGGTCTTTTCATGTGGAGGCACTGCCATGCAGTACGCGCTGTATTACTGGACCGGCATCCAGGGCCGCGGCGAGTTCGTGCGCCTGGCGCTGGAGGATGCCGGCGCCGACTACATCGACATGGCGCGGGTGCACGGCGATGCGGTGATGCAGCCGTTCCTGGAGGGCCACAGCGAAGGCCCGCAGCCCTTCGCGCCGCCGTTCCTGAAGGCCGGTCGCCAGGTCATTGCGCAGGTTGCCGCGATCCTGGACTTCCTCGGCCCGGCGCTGGATCTGGTGCCGCAGGCCGCATCGCGGCGGATGCAGGCGCTGCAACTGCAGTTGACCATCGCTGACCTGGTGGCCGAAGTGCATGACACCCATCATCCGATCGCCGCATCGAAATACTACGAAGCGCAGAAGACCGAGGCCAAGGCACGTGCCGCGTCGCTGCGCAGCGAGCGCCTGCCGAAGTTCCTGGGCTACTTCGAACGGGTGCTGGCCGCCAACGGTGGCCGCCATGCACTGCGCGAGCATTCGTATGTGGACCTGTCGCTGTTCCAGCTGCTGAGTGGGCTGGACTACATGTTCCCGCGTCGCATGCAGGCACTGGCGCCCACACTGCCCCTGCTGCGCGCGCTGCAGGCGCGGGTGGCGAAGCGGCCGAACATCGCCGCCTACCTGGCCTCGGAACGGCGGCTGGCGTTCAACACGAATGGCATCTTCCGCCATTACCCGGAGCTGGACGCCGAGCGGTAGTGCCGGCCGCTGGCCGGCAGAGCGCGCTGTAAGCATTCGCCGCCTGCAACACGCCCCTGTAGAGCCGAGCCATGCTCGGCTCAGAGCAGCCGAGCGCAGGCTCGCCTCTACAAGGCGGCAGAAGCAGAAGGGCCGGCAATGCGCCGGCCCTTGGATACCCATGAGCATGCCGGCCAACGGCCGGCACTACCGTGGGATCAGCTGTCCCCACCCAGCGGCTTCACCGGCTGCTTCTGCAGCGACAGCAAGCCCAGCAGCACCGCCAGGGCCACGTAGGCGCCGGCAAACTGCACACTGATGATGCGCGCCAATCCTTCCAGCTCCCACGGCAGGTAGATGCCGCCGCGCGGATCCACCGAGTGGATCAGCCCGAACAGGGTCAGTACCGCCGCCACCAGCAGGAAGCCGCAGGCACGGCGCAGGCGGCCATCGACCATCGCCGCCACCGCCGAAATCCACAGCATCGAGGTGATGATGAAGCCATTGCCCAGGGTGAAGATCACCGCCAGCTCCGGCAGGCCGTGGCCGTCGAGCTTGGTCAGCAGCTGGGGCAGCTGATCCGGTGCGATCCAGCCGGGTGCCTTGATCGCCAGCAGGTAGGCCACCGAAGGCAGGAAACCGAACACCATCGCGCCGGTATGGTGGCGCGGCGTGGCCTGGAAGGCCTGGGTGGTGATGTCGATGGCCACGTACACGATGATCGGTGCCAGCACCGCCAGCGGCAGCCACTGCACCAGCCCGGAGATGATGCCGAGCATGCCGCCGATGCCGACGAACAGGCCGGTCAGCAGCGTATAGCCGCTGCGCGCGCCCATGTGCTTGTACGCCGGCTGGCCGATGTACGGCGTGGTCTGCGCGACGCCGCCACAGACGCCTGCCACCAGCGTAGCCACCGCTTCCACCAGCAGGATGTCGCGGGTGCGGTAGTCATCGCCGGCCGCACGCGCGCTTTCAGACACATTGATGCCGCCGACCACCATCAGCAGGCCGAACGGCAGCAGCAGCGGCAGGTAGGTCATCGCAGTGGGCAGGCCGTCGAGGAAGCCCAGCGTCGGCAGCGGCAGCACCACCTGCGGCGGCACCCACTCCGGCACATGGAAGCCCGGCGCACCCAGCCCGGCCAGGCCCAGGCCGTAATACAGCACGGTGCCGAACACGAAGGCCAGCAGCACGCCCGGGCCACGCACCGGCAGCTTGCCCTTGGCGATCAGCACATACAGCAGCAGGCCCAGCGTGGTGAAGCCGACCAGCGGCGAGCGCAGCGTTTCCAGCAGCGGCAGCAGGCCCATCAGCACCAGCGCGATGCCGGCAATGGAACCCAGCAGCGCGGCACGCGGCAACGCGCGGGTGACTGCTTCACCGAAGAACGACAGCACGAACTTGAGCACGCCCATGATGACCAGCGCCGCCATGCCCAGCTGCCAGGTGGCGATGCCCGCCGCGTGCGGGTCCATGCCCTGCTGCTTGAACGCGATGAAGGCCGGGCCAAGCACCAGCAGGGCCATGCCGATGCTGGTGGGGGCATCCAGGCCGAGCGGCATGGCGGTGACGTCGTCACGGCCGCTGCGCGCGGCCAGCCGGCGTGCCATCAGGGTGTACAGCAGGTTGCCTATCAGCACGCCGAAGGCCGTGCCGGGGAACATGCGGCCGAACACCACGTCGGCGGGGAACTGGAAGATCCCGACCAGGGCCATGGCGATGAAGCCGAGGATGGAGAGGTTGTCGACGACCAGGCCGAAGAAGCCGTTGAAGTCGCCGGCGACGAACCAGCGACGCGGTGCGGCGGAAGCGGGAGCGGACATGGAAGGGGCGGTGGGGGTGGGGAGCGCCGATGGTAGGCCCAGCGGGGCCTGGGCGCCAATTCCGCGGTGGAATGATGGGTTCCAGCCAACGGCGGCGCCCCTCATGGCTGGGCGCGGGTAGAGTCGACTGTTAGTCGACCGGCATTGCCAGTTGGGCCGGTCGGGTAGGCCGCGCAGGGGTCGCTGCAACCGGACCCACCCCGCCATCCCACGGATACCAGCTGTTGCTGTTGCTGCTGATGTTGCCGGCCAGCGGCCGGCCCTACCGCGGGTGCAGGGCGCAGCCCTGCATCGCCCCCCTCACTTCTTCAGGAAGTTGTCCACCAGCAGATGCTTCACGTCGTCGAAGCGACCGTTCAACACCGCCTTGGCCGCATACAGCGCCGTGCCGGCGACCTGCTTGGCCTCGATCTGCGGCGGCATCACCAGCTCGGCGCGACTCGTGTGCACGTCCAGCAATGCCGGGCCGCGCTGCGACAGGAAATCCTGCACCGCTTCCTCCAGATCCTCGCTGCGGGTGACCGTGCGGCCATGGAAGCCGATCACTTCGGCCAAGCGGCCGAAGTCCGGGTTCTTCAGGTCGGTGTAGTTGTCCAGAAGGCCTTCCACCTTCTGCTCCAGCTCGACGAAGTTCAGCGAACCGTTGTTGAACACCACCACCTTGATCGGCAGGTTCTCCTGCGCCGCCGTCAACAGATCACCCAGCAGCATCGCCAGGCCACCATCGCCGGACAGCGAGATCACCTGCCGGCCGGGGAAGGCCTTCTGCAGCCCCAGCGCCTGCGGCATCGCGTTGGCCATCGTGCCGTGCAGCAGGCTGGTCAGCGTGCGGCGGCGACCGTTGACGCGGATATGGCGCAGCACCCACACCATCGGCGAGCCGCCGTCGGCGGTGAACAGTGCATCCTCGGTGGCGTGCTTCGAGAGCAGCGCGGTCAGGTGCTGCGGATGGATCAATTCGCCTTCGCCCGGCTGCTCTTCCTGTTCGCGCTTCTTCAGCGCCTTGTCGCGATGCTCGATGCACTCGTCCAGGAAACTGCTGTCCTCGCGCGGCGGCAGCATCGGCAGCAACGCATCCAGCGTCGGTGCGATATCGCCGACCACGCCGAGGTTCACCGGGTGGCGGCGGCCAAGGTGGCTGCCATCGCGGTCGACCTGGATGATGGTGGCCTTGTCCGGGTAGAACTGGCCCCAGGCGAAGTCGGCGCCGAGCAGCAGCAGCGTGTCGCAGGCCATCAGCGTGTGGAAGCCGGACTCGATGCCGAAGATGCCTGTCATGCCCATGTTGTACGGGTTGTCCGGCTCGACGAAATCCTTCGCGCGCGAGGTGTGCGCGATCGGGGCCTGCAAGCGCCGGGCCAGTTCCAACAGCTGTGCGTGCGCGCCCTGGCAACCGGCACCGGCGTAGATGCCGATGCGCTTGCCCTGCCCCAGCAGCTCGGCGATGCGCTGCAGTTCGGCGTCGGAGGGGCGCAGTACCGGCTGGGTGTAATGCACCGAGAACGGCACATCGTGCTTCACCTCGGCCTGGCTGATATCGGCCGGCAGGATCACCACCGCCACGCCACGGCGGCTGATCGCGGCCTGGCAGGCCAGGGCCACCACGCGTCGCGCCTGCTCCGGGCTGTGCACCTGCTCGCAGAACACCGTGCAGCTGCCATAGACCGACTTGAAATCCACTTCCTGCGGGAATTCCATGCCCAGCTCGCTGGTCACCACCTGGCTGGCGATCAGCACCATCGGCGCACGGTTGCGGTTGCTCTCGAACACGCCATTGATGAAGTGCAGGCCACCGGGACCACAGGAACCCGCGCAGGCGGTCAACTCGCCGCTCACCAGCGAATCGGCGCCAGCAGCGAACGCTGCCACTTCTTCATGGCGCACGTGCACCCAGGCGATCTCGCTGCCATGCATCGCATCGGTCACATGGTTGAGCGTATCGCCCACGATGCCGTAGCAACGGCGGACACCGGCCTGCTGCAGGGCGTCCACCACGATTTCGGCCACGCGCTTGCTCATCGGATACATCCTCGAACGGGGGAACTCCCGAGGCTAGACCCGATGAAGTGATGCCTCCGCAAAAAAAGGGACGGAGGGAATTAACTCGCTTGTGCCGCAAGCGACTTAATTCCCTCCGTCCCCTTTCTAGTCGTTGACGTTGATCCAGCCCAGCACGTCGCCGTGCTTCGGGCTGCGATAGCGCAGCTTCACCCAGCCGTTCTGTTCATCCAGCAGTTCCACCCGATCGCCCTGCACCAGGTAACGCTTGGTGCTGGACGCACCAGGCCGGTCGAACAGGAACAGCCGCGCGGATGCCACGGTGGCCTGCTGGCCGCGCAACGGTCCATCCGGCGGTGCGCCCAGGCCATCGGCAATGGCACTTTCCAACACACGGCCGGCGGGATCATAGGTGCGCCAGACCGCCAACGGCCCGTTCTCTTCGCGTTGTTCCCACTGCAGCGCGGCGTTCACCGTATCGCCCAGCATCAGCACGCTCTCGGCGCGGTACAGATAGAGTGTCGCACCTGCAAAGCGATACTGGTCGGTGTACCACATCGGGCCGCTGCGGCAGCTACTGGTCAGGGTGCGGCTCAGGTGGTCGACCATCAGGCCCATCAGCTCGCCGCAGCTCTCCCTGCCGTGGGTTTCAGCCCGCAGCGCGCGGAACCCGGCACTGGCGGGATCGAACCGGTACACCGCCACCGCTTCGTTGACCATGCCGACCGGGGCGCGTGCAACCAGCTCCGGGTAACCATCGAAATCGACATCTTCGAGCGACCAGCGCGAATGGCCGTCGGCATCCGCCGCGCCGGCCAGCGTCTGCCGCTTGCCCGACGGTGACAGCTGCACGGCAATGCTGCCGTCCTGCAGGGGATCGGCATGCGCCTGCACATGCGCGCCCACCTGGAAGCGTAGCGTTTCGCCCTCGTCCTCCGCCTGCGCCGTCGGTGCCAGCGCGCCGGCCAACACCAGGCCCAGCAGGCATTCCCTGTAGTTCATCGTTGCTCCCTGCGGCACCGCGGCGGCACCTTCAACTCAGAACGATACCTCGACCGGCTGCCGCGACCACAGCACCGACTGATGCCTGGTCTGCTGCTTCCACGCCAGGCGGATCGCTTCGATATCGGCGCGGCGCTGCGGGGTGTCCTCATGCAGCACCACCAGCACCTTGGTGCGCAGGCGGTTGGGCGCGGTATCGCCGCGGAACAGCCACTGGCCATAGGCATCGAACACGGTCAGGCCATCGGGGAAGCGCGGGGTCACTTCCTTGTCCAGGAAGGTGCGCCACTGCGCCTCGCTGATGGTGTCGGCCTGCGGGCGGTTGCCGGCGCCCTGCTCCTCGCCCACGCCGAAATACAGCTCGCTGCGCACCCAGCCGTGCGCGGAAGACGGGCGCGCGGCGTCGCCCTTCAGTTCGGCGGTGGTGGCCGTGGCATAGGCGCTGGGCGCCTGCGAAGAGAGGCTGGCGCAGCCGCTGGTGGCCAGCAGCACGGCGAAGACGAGGCCAAGGTGTTTCATCGGTACAGCTCCGGGGAAGGGGGACAAGGCGAGCCGGCAGCGTACCGCGCCACCGGCCCGGCGTGCTGATGCCAACCGGGCATCAGCTCATGCCGGACCGGCAGGGGCTTGCATCCGCACCGGTCATCACGCGAAGATAATATATCGCTTCATCCGGATGGATGTAAGTGACACCATCTCCCCTTCCCCCGTCGTCGTTGTTGCTGGAGTCCCCATGTCCGCCCGCCTGCCCGCGTCGCCGCTCGGCCTCGCCATCGCCCTCGCGCTTTCCTCCGCCGCCGCCCCGGCCCTGGCCCAGGACGCCACCAACCTGGATACGGTGATCGTCACCGGCACCCGTGCCGCCGACCGCACCGTGCTCGAATCCACCTCGCCGGTGGATGTGCTCACCGCCGAGGACATCCGCAAGGCCGGCGTGGTCAACGGTGAGCTGGGCAGCGCGCTGCAGGCGCTGCTGCCGTCGTTCAACTTCCCGCGCCAGTCCAACTCCGGTGGCGCCGACCATGTGCGCGCCGCGCAGCTGCGTGGCCTGTCGCCGGACCAGGTGCTGGTGCTGGTCAACGGCAAGCGCCGCCACCACACCGCGCTGGTCAACACCGACAGCAAGATCGGCAAGGGCACCACCCCGGTCGATTTCAATTCGATTCCGGTCAGTGCGATCAAGCGCATTGAAGTGCTGCGCGATGGCGCCGGTGCGCTGTACGGCTCGGACGCCGTGGCCGGCGTGATCAACGTGATCCTCGACAACGGCGGTGACGGCGGCGAGATCGAGGCGAGCTACGGTGCCAACCACACCGACCTCAAGCCGATCGGCCGCACCCTCACCGATGGCCAGACCGGCAACATCAGCGCCAAGGTCGGCACCTCGCTGGGCGAAGACGGTGGCTTCCTGCGCGTCGGCCTGGAATACAAGCACCGCAACGGCACCAACCGCGCCGGCTTCGACCAGATTCCGCCGTGGGACCAGACCCCGGGCAACCTGGCACTGCGGGGCAAGCGCAACTATGTCCTGGGTGATGGCAAGAGCAAGGACATCAACCTGTGGCTGAACACCGAGATTCCGGTGGGCCAGACCTCGACGTTCTACGCGTTCGGTACCTTCAACCAGCGTGACACCGAAGGCGCCAACTACTTCCGCTATCCCGATGGCGATGCCAACTGGAAGCAGGTCTATCCGAATGGCTACCGGCCGATCTCCGAAGGTGAGAACCGCGACGTGCAGGCCGTGGCCGGCGTGCGCGGGCAGTGGGGCGAATGGAGCTACGACGGCAGCCTGGACTACGGCCAGAATGACTTCACCTATCGCCTGCGTGATTCGCTCAACGCCTCGCTGGGCCCGACCAGCCCGACCCGCTTCAAGACCGCCGATTACGAGTATGCGCAGACCGTGGGCAACCTCGATCTGAGCCGCGTGTTCACCCAGAACGACAGCATCAGCCACACCCTGGGCCTGGGCGTGGAAGCACGCCACGAGCGCTACCAGACCCGCCCTGGCGACCCGGCCAGCTATGCCGCCGGCCCGTACACCGACCGCCCGACCGGTTCGCAGGCCGGTGGCGGCCTGACCCCGCAGGATGCGGCGCGCCTGTCGCGCGATGTGGCCAGCGCCTATGCCAGCCTGTCCAGCCAGTTCGGCGAGAAGTTTTCCACTGATCTGGCCGCGCGCTACGAGCACAACGACGACTTCGGCGGCGAACTGACCGGCAAGCTCGGCCTGCGCTATGAGTTCACCCCGGCGTTCGCGCTGCGCGGCGCGATCTCCAACAACTTCCGCGCGCCGTCGCTGGCACAGATCGGCTACGAGTCCACCTCCACCGGCTACAACGCAGCTGGCCAGCTGGTGCAGGGCCGCCTGCTGTCGGTCAACAATCCGATCGCACGCGGCCTGGGGGCACAGAACCTGAAGCCAGAGAAATCGCTGAACACCTCGCTCGGTTTCACCAGCCGCATCGGCGAGCATTTCGACCTGTCGCTGGACTTCTTCCAGATCGACATCGATGACCGCATCGCGCTGTCGGAGAGCATCACCGGCGATGCGCTGACCGACTACGTGGCCGCCAACTACGGCGTCAGCGGCCTGCAGAGTGCCAGCTTCTTCGTCAACGCCGCCGACACCCGCACCCGTGGCGCCGAGCTGGTGAGCAACTGGCGCCAGTCGCTGGGCGATGGCCAGCTGCTGCTGACCGGCACCTATGCATATACCAAGACCACGCTGAAGAACGTGCTGGCCACGCCGGCCCAGCTGCAGGCGCTGGACCCGGATTATGTGCTGTTCGGGATTGAAGAGACCAACACGCTGACCGATGCCACACCGCGAACACGTGGCAGTTTCTCGGCCGCATGGAGCAACGACCACTGGTCGCTGAGCACCCGCGTGAACCGTTATGGCAGCGCCACCCGTGTGTTCAACTTCGGAGACGGCTACATCCCGCGCCAGACCTACCAGGCCGAGTGGCAGCTGGATGCGGAAGTCGAATACCGCATCACCCCGCAGTGGAGCGTGGCCATCGGCGGGCAGAACCTGACCGACAACTATCCGGATCGATCCAACAGCGATATCCACTACTTCGGCAACCTGCCGTACGACGTGCTGTCGCCGATCGGCAGCAACGGTGCGTACTACTACGGCCGCGTCCGCTATACGTTCTGATTGCATTGGACCAATCACTCCCGGTGGGTGCGGACCGTTGGTCCGCACTGCCCGGGTTCCATGCAAGCCTCCCCTTCGTGCCGACCAACGGTCGGCACCCACCGGAGGTGATCGCTCTGGGTGGGTGCCGACCGTTGGCCGGCACTACCCCGATCCGTAGCCTGCCCTCGACCCCACGTACACGCCCACGCTGGCAAGCTGGGCTTCATGGCTGAACCGCTCCCCCTGCGTCCGCCGCCGCCATTGCTGGATGACGCCTGCGCGTTGTTCCTCGATGTCGACGGCACCCTGATCGAATTCGCTGCACGCCCGGATGCCGTGCAGCTGCTGCCGGATGTGCGCGAAGCCATCGGCCGCATCAGCGACCGCCTGGAAGGTGCCGTGGCACTGGTCAGTGGTCGCCCGCTCGAACAGCTGGATCAACTGTTCGCTCCGTTGCAACTGCCTGCTGCGGGCCTGCATGGCCATGAACTGCGTGGGCAGGATGGCCGCGTACTGCGCGACGAACACGACGACGACACCGCCGAATGGCTGCACGCACTGCACCAGCAGGCGATGCGCTTCGCCCACGGCCATCCCGGCGTGCTGGTGGAAGACAAGGGTGTCGGCCTGGCCCTGCACTGGCGCGGCGCGCCGCATGCAGCCAGGGACGTCCGCGCCTTCGCCGACCGCCACGTGCGGGGCCGTGCCAGCTACCGCCTGCAGCCCGGCGACCATGTGGTCGAGTTCGTGCCCGTCGGCACCGACAAGGGCCGTGCGGTGCTTCGGATGATGCAGTACCTGCCCTTCCGCGGTCGCCTGCCGGTGTTCCTCGGCGATGACCTGACCGATGAGTTCGGCTTCGATGCCGCCAACGGCCAGCATGGCTGGAGCGTGCTGGTGGGTGAACGTGAACCCAGCGCGGCGGTGTTCGCGCTGCCCGACATACGCAGCGTGCACGCCTGGCTGCGTGAGAATGCCTATTGACCCGGCCAACCCCCACGGCCGCAACCGAGATGTACCGCGTGATGACCCAACCCGATCTTGATCTGGGCGTGGTCGGCAACGGCAGCTTCGGCGCCCTGGTCGACAAACGTGCCCGCGTTGTCTGGAGCTGCCTGCCCACCTTCGACGGCGACCCTACCTTCTGTGCGCTGCTCGGCCCCAGCCAGCAGACCGGTGGCGACTTCGCCATCGAGCTGGAAGACTTCGCCAGCAGCGAGCAGGAATACCTGACCAACACGGCGATCCTGCGCACCGTGCTGCGCGACGCGCACGGCGGCGAACTGGAAATCCTCGACTTCGCCCCACGCTGGCGCCAGAACGACCGTTTCTACCGCCCGGTCAGCCTGATCCGCCAGGTGCGTCCGCTGGCTGGCAGCCCGCGCATCACCGTACGCGCACGCCCGCTGGCGGACTGGGGCGCGCGCGTTCCGGAATCCACCTGGGGCAGCAACCATGTGCGCTGGGTGCTGCCCGAACACGTGCTGCGGCTGACCACCGACGTGCCGGTGCGCTTCGTGCGCGACGGCCTGCCGTTCGTGCTCAACCATCCCATCCACCTGATCCTGGGCGTGGATGAATCGCTCAACCGTTCGATCAGCGGCTATGTGCAGGAGGCCTTCCAGCGTACCCGCGATTACTGGCGCGAATGGGTGCGCTACCTGTCCATTCCCCTGGAATGGCAGGACGCGGTGATCCGCAGTGCGATCACGCTGAAGCTGTGCCAGTACGAGGACAGCGGCGCGATCATCGCGGCGATGACCACCTCCGTTCCTGAAGCCCCCGGCAGCGTGCGCAACTGGGATTACCGCTACTGCTGGCTGCGTGATGCGGCGTTCGTGGTGCGGGCGCTGAACCGCCTCGGCGCCACGCGCACGATGGAACAGTTCCTCGGCTACATCTTCAACCTGGCCACCACCGACGGTACGCTGCAACCGCTGTACGGCATCGGCTTCGAAGCCAAGCTGGACGAGGATGAGGTCCCCAGCCTGTCCGGCTACCGCGGCATGGGCCCGGTACGACGCGGCAATCTGGCCTGGGTGCAGCGCCAGCACGATGTCTACGGCAGCGTCGTGCTGGCGTCCACGCAGCTGTTCTTCGACCGGCGCCTGCAGGACCCGGGTGATGCGCACACCTTCGCCCGCCTCGAACCCCTCGGCGAGCAGGCCTTCGCCCTGCACGACGTACCCGATGCCGGCCTGTGGGAGTTCCGCGGCCGCACCGAGGTACACACCTACACCAGCGCGATGTGCTGGGCCGCCTGCGACCGCCTGTGCAAGATCGCCGTGCGGCTGAAGCGCGACGACCGCGCCCACTACTGGCGCACACGTGCCGACACCATCCACGCGCGCATCATGGCCGAATCCTGGAGCGAAGAGCTGGGCCACTTCACCGATACCTTCGGTGGCCATCGCCTGGACGCCTCGCTGCTGCTGCTGGCCGACATCGGCTTCATCGACGCGATGGACGCCCGCTTCATCGCCACCGTCGAAGCCATCGGCCGTGACCTCAAGCATGGCAATTCGCTGTACCGCTATGTCGCTCCGGATGACTTCGGTGAACCGGAAACCAGCTTCACCATCTGCACGTTCTGGTACATCGATGCACTGGCGGCGATCGGGCGCCTGGACGAGGCGCGCGAGATGTTCGAACTGCTGCTGAGGCAGCGCAATCACCTGGGCCTGCTGTCGGAGGATCTGGCCTTCGACACCGGCGAGGCCTGGGGCAACTTCCCGCAGACCTATTCGCATGTCGGCCTGATCACCGCCGCGATGCGCCTGTCACGGTCCTGGCAGGAGGCATCGTGAGTCGTCTGGTCGTGGTATCAAATCGTGTGGCCGTGCCCGGCGAGAACCGCGCAGGCGGCCTGGCGGTCGGCCTGCTGGCCGCCCTGAAGGAGCGCGGCGGGCTGTGGTTCGGCTGGAGCGGCAAGACCGTGAAGGAAGGCAGCGGCACGCTGCACCGGCAGAAGGACGGTGACATCGACTACGTCACCATGGACCTGAGCAAGCGCGAAGTCGATGGCTACTACAATGGTTTCGCCAACCGCACGCTGTGGCCACTGCTGCACTTCCGGCTGGACCTGGTCGACTACGACCGCGGCACCCGCGAGACCTACCACAAGGTCAATGCGCTGTTCGCCGACAAGCTCGCGCCATTGCTGCGCGAGGACGACATCGTCTGGATCCACGACTACCACCTGATCCCGCTCGGCGCACTGCTGCGCGAGCGCGGCATCGGCTGCCGCATCGGTTTCTTCCTGCACATCCCGATGCCGTCGGCCGACCTGCTGCAGGCCATGCCCGATCATCTGCGGTTGTTCTCCGCGCTGTACGCCTACGACCTGGTCGGCTTCCAGACCCAGCGCGATGCCGATCGCTTCCAGACCTACCTGCGCCTGTTCGGTGGTGGCCGCGTGCTCGACAACGGTGAGCTGGAAGCGCCCGGTGGGCGCCGATTCCGCGCGGCGGCCTTCCCGATCGGCATCGACACCGAACTGATCGCGCGCCAGGCCGGCACCGCCGCGACCAAGACCGCAGTGAAGAACCTGCGCAGCAGCCTGCGGGACCGCCAGCTGGCGATCGGCGTGGATCGCCTGGACTACTCCAAGGGCCTGCCCGAACGCTTCCTCGGCTTCGAGCGCTACCTGCAGCGCCACCCCGACCAGCGCGGCTCGCTCACCTACCTGCAGATCGCGCCGGTCTCGCGCGGCGATGTCACCGAGTACCGGCAGCTGCGCAGCCAACTGGAACAGATCGCCGGCCACATCAACGGTGGCCACGCCGAGCCGGACTGGACGCCGCTGCGCTACGTCAACCAGAACTTCACCCATGCCACGCTCACCGGCTTCTACCGAGCGGCGGCGGTCGGCCTGGTCACGCCGCTGCGCGATGGCATGAACCTGGTGGCCAAGGAATACGTGGCCTCGCAGGACCCGGAGGATCCCGGCGTGCTGGTGCTGTCACTATTGGCCGGCGCCGCCGACGAACTGAAGCAGGCACTGCTGGTGAACCCGCACGACCTCGACGGCGTGGCCGATGCGATCGCCACCGCAGCGACGATGTCGCTGAGCAGGCGCAAGGAACGCTGGCACGCGATGATGGAACATCTGCGCACCTACGACATCAACCACTGGCGCCGCAGCTACCTCGACGCACTCGAAGGCTGAAGAAAAAGGGGACGGAGGG
>NZ_LXXZ01000029.1 GCF_003244875.1 Stenotrophomonas sepilia | reverse complement strand
TACTTGCGGCGTCCCCGCACTCCGACACCGTCCCGCCCACCCATGGAATACACGCTGTTGCTGTTGCCGGCCAGCGGCCGGCACTACCGCGGGTGCAGGGCTGCAAGCCCTGCAAACAAAAAACCCCGCTTGCGCGGGGTTCTCTGTGTGTTGCGTGCAGCGCGAACGCTTACGGGCGACGGGCCAGGGCCTCGACGTCCTTCGCCTTCGGCAGCAGGTCCTGCTTGCTCACGCGCAGCACACCAATCGTCAGCATCGGCACCGCCACCAGGATCGAGGACAGCACCACGATCACCGCGCCGATCATGTGCGTCTCGGCCAGCCCTTCCATCGAGCTGCCACCGTACAGGTACAGGGCAAGCGCCGACAGGAAGAACATCACGGCAGTGATCACCGTACGCGACAGCGTCTGGTTGATTGAACGGTTCAGCACTTCCATCGAGTCCACGCGCAGGCTGCGGAAGTTCTCACGAACGCGGTCGAAGACCACGATGATGTCGTTGATCGCAAAGCCCATCACCGACAGCAGGCCGGCCAGCACGGTCAGGTCAAACTCACGGCCCAGCAGGGACACGTAAGCGACCGTCACGATCAGGTCGAACATCGCCACGATGCTGGCGGTGACCGCGAACTTCCACTCGAAGCGCACCGCGATGTAGATCAGGAAGCCGGCCAGCATGAAGATGGTGGCATACAGGCCATTCATCGCCAGGTCCTTGCCGATCTGCGGGCCCACGAACTCGTTGCGGAGCACGGTGGCCTGATTGTCGGCAGTGGACAACGCCTTCACCACGGCAGCGGCCGTGGCCTTGTCCTCGTGGGCGGCATCGCCGGTACCCGGAGCATGCTCGCCGTGCGGGGCCAGGCGGATCAGCAGGTCGGTGTTGCCGCCGACGCTCTGCACCTGGGCGCCTTCGAAGCCACTCTGCTCGAGCTTGGTGCGGACCTGCTCAACATCCACCGCCTTGTCGAAGCGGGCTTCGATCAGGGTGCCGCCGGTGAAGTCCAGTGCGTAGTTGAAGCCTTTGATGCCGATGATGGCGACCGAGGCCAGGAACACCACGATGGTGACTGCCATGGCGACATGGCGCCAGCGCATGAAGTCGATCTTGGTGTCGTTCGGGAGGATGTGCAGCGGAAACAGTTTCATTGTGCGTGTCGTCCCGTCAGATGGCCACGTTCTGGAGCTTCTTGCGGCGGCCGTAGATCAGCGTCGCCAGCGCACGCGACACGGTGATCGCGGTGAACATGGAGGCGAAAATACCGATGATCATGGTCAGCGCGAAGCCCTTCAGCGGACCGGTACCGAATGCAAACAGCGCCACACCGACGATCAGGCCGGTCAGGTTGGCGTCGAGGATGGTGCCCGAGGCACGCTCGTAACCGGTCACGATCGCCGTCTTGCCCGGCACGCCGGCTCGCAGCTCTTCACGGATACGCTCGTTGATCAGCACGTTGGCGTCCACCGACAGGCCGACCGACAACGCCAGGCCGGCAAAGCCCGGCAGGGTCATGGTGGCACCGAACAGCGACATCACCGCCACTACGATCAGCAGGTTGAACAGCATCGCTGCCGAGGTGATCACACCGAACATGCGGTAGTACACGCTGAAGAACACCAGGGTGAACAGGAACGCGAACACCACCGCGCGCATGCCGTTCTTGACGTTCTCGGCGCCGAGGCTCGGGCCGACCACGCGCTCCTCGACGAAGTCCATCGGCGCAGCCAGCGAACCCGACTTCAGCAGCTTGGCCAGGTCTTCGGCTTCCTTCTTCTGCAGGCCGGTGGTCTGGAAGTTCTTGCCGAACACGCCGTTGATGTTGGCCACCGAGATCACTTCCTCGTTGACCTTGAAGCCACGCACTTCCTGGCCGTCGACGACGGTTACGGTTGGCACGCGCTCGGTGTAGACCACCGCCATCGGCTTGTTCACGTTGGCGCTGGTGAAGTCGAACATGCGCTGGCCACCGACGTTGTTCAGCGTCACGCTGACGGCCGGCGAGCCGCTGTTCGAATCGGTCACCGCCTGCGCACCGACCATCTGGTCGCCGGTGACGATCACGCGCTTGTTCAGCAGGATCGGGCCGCGGCCGTCACGCTGCTGGTAGACCTTCGCTTCCGGCGGAATGCGGCCGGAGTTGATGGCGTCCTGCGCATTGCCTTCAACCACCGCACGGTACTCCAGGGTGGCGGTGGCACCGATCATGCGCTTGGCTTCGGCGGTGTCCTGCACGCCCGGCAGCTGCACGACCACACGGTCGGCACCCTGGCGCTGGATGATCGGCTCGGCCACGCCGAGCTGGTTCACGCGGTTGCGCAGGGTGTTGATGTTCTGCTCGATGGCGCCGTTGGCGATCTGCGTGATCTCGGTCTCCGGCACGGTGACCGTGATGCGGTTGCCGCTGACGTCATAGCCGAGGGTCGGCTGCGCCTTGACCAGCGCGGCGCGGGCGCGCTGCGCGGCGTCATCGCCGGCGGATGGGCTCAGGTTGGCCACGATGCTGTTATCGGCGCGGCGTTCCACCGACTGGTAGGCGATGCGCGCGTCACGCAGGGTGCTGCGCACGTCTTCGGTATAGGCATCCAGGCGCTTGTCGAGGGCAGCCTTCTGGTCGACCTGCAGCACGAAATGCACGCCGCCCTGCAGGTCCAGGCCCAGCACCATCGGGCGACCGCCGAGGTTGGCCAGCCAGTCGGGCACGGTCGAAGCCAGGTTCAGCGCCACGGTGTACTTCTCGCCGACGGTGTCACGCAGGACGTCGCTGGCAGCGGACTGCGACTTCAGGTCCGACAGGCGGACGATCAGGCTTTCCCCTTCCTTTTCGGCACCGATGGTGGCGATGCCGGCCTTTTTCAGGTCGGCCAGCACACGGTCGCGCAGTGCATCGTCGATCTGCCCGCCACGGTTGGCGGTGATCTGGATGGCCGGGTCCTTCTGGTAGATGTTGGGCAGCGCATACAGCGCGCTGAGCGCCAGTACGATCAGGATGACGACGTACTTCCAGCGTGGAAATTCGAGCATTGCTTGGGTCCCGCGCGGCGCCATCCCCGGCGCCGCGGTTGTGCTTCGGAAAGGGAGTGGCTTACTTGGCCGAATCCAGGGTGCCGGTCGGCAGCACGCTGCCGACAGCGCCCTTCTGCACGCGGATGCGCACGTTGTCGGCCACTTCGACGGTGATGAAGTGGTCGCCAATGTCGGTGACCTTGCCGGCGATGCCGCCGTTGGTCAGCACTTCATCGCCGCGCTTGATCTTCTCCAGCATGGCCTTGTGCTCCTTCTGCCGCTTCATCTGCGGGCGGATCATCAGGAAGTACATGATGGCGATCAGGATGATCGGGAACAGCAGCGTGGTCAGGCCCATGCCCTGCGGTTGGCCGCCGGCGGCCTGGGCGTGGGCGGCGGGAATCAGGAAAGCAAGCAGGTTCATCGTTGGTCCTTTGGTTGGGCGGCGCTCCCGTCCCTTGAGGGGGCGGGGGTGTCGACCGCGGATCTGGGTCAGCCTTGAAGTATGCCACGGCCCCGGGCGTTCGTCCTTGGGCCGTTCGGCAGGGGGGGCGTCGGGGTTACAGCGGCGGGGCCACCGCTCCGCGTGCCGCGTAGAAGGACTCGCGGAAGGCCAGGAAGGTTCCCGCCTCGATCGCGGCACGGATGTCGGCCATGAGCTTTTCGTAATAGAACAGGTTGTGCAGGGTGCCCAGCATCGGCGCCAGCATCTCGTTGCAGCGGTCCAGGTGGCGCAGGTAGGACCGGGTGTAACCGCCGGTGCAGGCCACGCAGCCGCAGCCCGGCTCGATCGGGTCCATGTCCCGCGCGTACTGGGAATTGCGGATGCGAACGGTGCCGAACGAGGTGAAATAGTGGCCGTTGCGCGCATTACGGGTCGGCATCACGCAGTCGAACATGTCCACGCCGCGCGCCACGCCCTCGACCAGGTCCTCCGGCCGGCCCACGCCCATCAGGTAACGCGGCCGGTCGCCCGGCAGCTCCGGATCCAGGTGGTCGAGCATGGCATTGCGCTCGTGCTCCGGCTCGCCCACGGCCAGGCCGCCGATGGCGTAGCCGTCGAAGCCGATCGCCTGCAGGGCGTCGGCCGAGCGGCTGCGCAGGTCGGTGTGCACGCCCCCCTGGACGATGCCGAACAAGGCCGCGTCGTTGCCCAGCTCGTCATGCGCGTTGCGGCTGCGCTGGGCCCAGCGCAGGCTCAGCTCCATGGAACGGCGGGCAACGTCTTCGGTGGCGGGGTACGGGGTGCACTCGTCAAAGATCATCACGATGTCCGAATCGAGCACCTTCTGGATCTTCATGCTCTCCTCGGGACCGAGGAACACGCGGGCGCCGTCGGTGGGCGAGGCAAAGGTCACGCCCTGCTCGGTGATCTTGCGTCGATGGGCCAGCGAGAACACCTGGAAACCACCGGAGTCGGTCAGGATCGGGCCATCCCAGCGGCAGAAGCCGTGCAGCCCGCCGTGGTCGGCGATGATGTCCAGGCCCGGGCGCAGGTACAGGTGGAAGGTGTTGCCGAGGATGATCTCGGCGCCCAGCGCCCGCACCTGGTCCGGCAGGATGCCCTTGACCGAGCCATAGGTCCCCACCGGCATGAAGGCCGGCGTTTCCACCGTGCCACGCGGGAAGGTCAGGCGGCCACGGCGGGCACGGCCGTCGCGGGTCTGGAGCTGGAACTGCAGTCGGGACATGGAGCGGTCATTCGGGCAAATAGTTGCTCATTGTCTCCCAAAACCGGCTCGACCGCCCATTCAGGCCTGAACGGCACGGCAGTAGAGCCACGCCATGCGTGGCTTTCCTGGTCTCCAGGCACCTGCAAGTGCGCACCAACGGTGCGCACCCACCACAAGCAAGCAGAGGTCAGCCCCTACTCCGCCTGCGGGAACAGCAGCATCGCGTCGCCGTAGCTGAAGAAGCGGTAGCGCTGCTCGATCGCGTGCCGGTAGGCCTCGAACACGCGGTCCTTGCCTGCAAACGCCGAGATCATCATCAGCAGCGTGCTTTCGGGCAGGTGGAAATTGGTCACCATCGCGTCGACGCTGCGTATGCGGTAGCCCGGGGTGATGAAGATCTGGGTCTCGCCGGCGAACGGCAGCAGTTCGCCATCGCGCATCGCGCTTTCCAGCGCGCGCACCACGGTGGTGCCGACGCCGATCACCCGGCCACCGGCCGCGCGCGTGCGCCGCACCTGCTGCACCAGCTCGGCGCCGACGTTCAGCCACTCGCGGTGCATCACGTGGTCCTTCAGGTCATCGGCGCGCACCGGCTGGAAGGTGCCCGCGCCCACGTGCAGGGTGACGTGGCCGAACTCCACGCCCTTGTCCTTCAGCGCCGCCAGCAGCGGTTCGTCGAAATGCAGGCCGGCGGTCGGTGCCGCCACCGCGCCCACTTCGCGCGCGAACACGGTCTGGTAGCGCTCGCGGTCGTCCACGCCCGGTTCGCGCTGGATGTAGGGCGGCAACGGCAGGCGGCCGGCATGCAGCAGCCACTGCTCCAGCGACTCCGGCACATGGAACTGCAGCACGTAGAACTCGCCATCGCGGCCCAGCACCTCGGCTTCGCCACCGGCATCCAGCGCGATGCGGCTGCCGGCCTTCGGCGACTTGCTGGCGCCGACCTGCGCACGCGCCTGCTGAGCGCCGAGCAGGCGCTCGATCAGGATCTCCACGCGGCCGCCGCTGGCCTTCTGCCCGAACAGGCGCGCCGGAATCACGCGGGTGTCGTTGAACACCAGCAGGTCGCCCGGCTGCAGCAGCGACGGCAGGTCGCGCACCTGCAGGTCGGTGAAGGCACCGGGCGCCGGCGGTACCACCAGCAGGCGGCTGGCGGAACGTTCGGCCAGGGGAGCCTGCGCGATCAGTTCAGCCGGCAGGTCGTAATGGAAATCGGACTTCTTCAAGGCGGTGGGCGGCAACAGGTCGACAATGGCGCGCATTGTACGTCCAGCGTCTGCGAGCCGGCGCACTTCGCGGCGAACGTCGCGCAAAATGCTGCTATGCAGCAGGTTTCTGCGGGGTTATCGCGCAAAAAAACAAGTGCTAGCATCGAACCGGAAGTCCGCTGCACGAGCCTGCCCCAAGCGCGCGTGATGACGCGCGTTTTGCTTTTGATGGCCCGTGCGACCCATTGTTTCAGGAGATCTGCAATGAGCTTCATCGAACGCCTCGCCCCCCTGCGCAACCAGCCCGGCACCCGCCTCACCACCGGCCTGGACGATGCCACCCTGACCGCCCTGTCCGCCAACCACCCGCAGCTGATCGCCGCAGTGGACGCCGCCGCCGAGGAATTCGCGCGCGTGCAGGCCGACCTGGGGCCGCTGCTGGCGCAGGACGAACAGGCACAGATCGACGCGATGCAGGACGGATTCGTCAATTTCTATGCCGATGACGCGGTAACCCCCTACGTGGCGCTGGCCGCGCGCGGCCCATGGGTGGTCACCCTGAAGGGCGCCGTGCTGTACGACGCCGGCGGCTACGGCATGCTCGGCTTCGGGCACACCCCGGACGCCGTGCTGGAAGCCATGGCGCGCCCACAGGTGATGGCCAACATCATGACCCCCAGCCTGTCGCAGCAGCGCTTCATCACCGCCCTGCGCGCCGAGATCGGCCACCGCCGTGGCGGCTGCCCGTTCGCCCGTTTCATGTGCCTGAATTCCGGCTCCGAAGCCGTCGGCCTGGCCGCGCGCATCGCCGACGTCAACGCCAAGCTGCAGACCGATCCGGGTGCACGTCACGCCGGCGCTGCGATCAAGCGCGTGGTGGTCAAGGGCAGCTTCCATGGCCGTACCGACCGCCCTGCCCTCTATTCGGATTCCAGCCGCAAGAGCTACATTCAGCACCTGGCCAGCTACCGGGGCGAGGACTCGGTGATCACCGTGGCGCCGTACGATGAGGCCGGCCTGCGCAAGGTGTTCGAGGATGCCGCGCGCAACCAGTGGTTCATCGAAGCGGTGTTCCTCGAACCGGTGATGGGCGAAGGTGACCCGGGCCGTTCGGTGCCGCCGTCGTTCTATGCCGTGGCCCGTGAGCTGACCCGTGCACACGGCAGCCTGCTGCTGCTCGACTCGATCCAGGCAGGCCTGCGCGCGCATGGCGTGCTGTCGGTGGTCGATTACCCGGGCTTTGAAGGCCTTGACCCGCCGGACATGGAGACCTATTCCAAGGCGCTCAATGCCGCGCAGTACCCGCTGTCGGTGCTGGCGGTGACCGAGCATGCCGCGCAGCTGTACCGCAAGGGCATCTACGGCAACACCATGACCAGCAACCCGCGTGCGCTGGACGTGGCCTGCGCCACCCTGGCGCAGCTGACCCCGCAGGTGCGCGCCAACATCGCCGAGCGCGGTGCCGAGGCCGTGCGCAAGCTGGAACAGCTCAAGAGCGAGCTGGGTGGCCTGATCACCAAGGTGCAGGGCACCGGGCTGCTGTTCTCGTGCGAGCTGGCCCCGCAGTTCAAGTGTTACGGCGCCAACTCCACCGAGGAATGGCTGCGCCAGCACGGCATCAACGTGATTCACGGTGGTGAGAACTCGCTGCGCTTCACCCCGCACTTCGGCATGGACAGCCAGGAGCTGGACCTGCTGGTCGGCATGGTGGGACGTGCCCTGCGTGAAGGCCCGCGCCGCGAGCAGGCTGCGGCGGCGTAAGCCGCCGCTTGCGTAGAGCCAAAGGCAGCGGCAGGAGCCGCTGCCAACGTCGCTGGCGACGGCCCGAAGGGTGCCGGCCAGGACGACCGGCATAGCCCTTGCTCGGCTGGCCTTTGCCGCGATCTGAACGAAGAGCAGCCGAGCATGGCTCGGCTCTACAGAAGGGCTCATAATCCAAGGGCACCCCGTCTCTGACCGCCTTGCGGTCGGTGACGGGCGTTTTCGTTTCCGGTCAAGAGACAGAAGATCCATGAAATCGATCTGTGTGTACTGTGGTTCCAACGCTGGCAGCAAGCCGGCCTACACCGAACGCGCCATTGCCCTGGGTGATCGCATCGCCCGCGATGGCCTGCGCCTGGTGTATGGCGGCGGCAACGTTGGCCTGATGGGCACCGTGGCCAACGCCGTGCTCGCCGCTGGCGGCGAGGTGACCGGCGTGATCCCGCGCCAGCTGGCCGACTGGGAAGTGGCCCACCGCGGCCTGACCGAACTGGAGATCGTCGGCTCGATGCATGAGCGCAAGTCGCGCATGTTCGACCTCGCCGATGGCTTCGTTGCCCTGCCCGGTGGCTTCGGCACCATGGAAGAGATCTTCGAGATGCTGACCTGGCGCCAGCTGGGCATCGGCAACAAGCCGTGCGCGTTCCTCGATGTGGAAGGTTTCTACGCGCCGCTGATCGGCATGATCGACCGCATGGTGGAAGAGCGTTTCCTGCATCCGGACCAGCGCCAGGACCTCTGGTACGGCTCGGACATCGAGGAAATGCTGGTGTGGATGCAGAACTACCAGCCGGCGCAGGCCTCGAAGTGGATCGACGAGAAACGTCGCTCGGCTCTGCGCTGAAGTGAACCGTCGCGGTGGCTCACGCCAGCGTCCGCGCCCACGGTGCGGGACGGCCCAGCAGGTAGCCCTGGCCATAGTCGCAACCGAGTTCGCGCAGTGTCTGCCGCTGCGCCTCGGTCTCGATGCCTTCGCCAATGGTTTCGATGCCCAGAGTGCGGGCCAGTGACAGCACGCCTTCGACCAGCGCGCGCGTGCTCTGCACTTCCGGCCCGTGCAGGCCGGCGATGAAACTCTGGTCGATCTTCAATGTACTGATCGGGAATCGGTGCAGGTAGGACAGCGCAGAGAAGCCGGTACCAAAGTCGTCCAGCTGCACCTGGATGCCACGCTCGCGCAGGCCCTGCAGGATGCGCAGCGTGTGCGGCGCATCGTCCAGCAGCGCGACCTCGGTAATCTCCAGCCGCAGCCGGCGCGGATCGGCGCCACACGCGTCGAGCAGGCCGAACAGGCGGTCGCTGAACTCGGCCGAGCGGAAATGGCGCGGCGAAACGTTCACCGAGACATAGCTCTGCCCACCTTCGGCCAGGCGCGCGATGACCTGCTCGTAGATCAGCCAGTCGACCTGTTCGATCAGGCCACTTTCTTCTCCCAGCTCCAGGAACGCGCCGGGCAACAGCAGGCCACGACGCTCGTGCTGCCAGCGGAGCAATGCCTCATGTCCCACCACTTCGCCATCGGACAGGCGCACGATCGGCTGGAAGAACGGAACGAAATCACGGTTGTTGATCGCGCGGCGCAGATCGGCTTCCAGGTCGAGGCTGCGCATGGCCTGTTCACGCATGTCCTCGTCGAAGATCGCGCAGCGGTCATGGCCCTGTGCCTTGGCCCGGTACATCGCCGCATCCGCATCACGCAGCAGTTCCTCGCCGGTACGGTAGCGCGGATTCCACAACGCGATACCCAGGCTGCCGGACGGGAACAGCTCGCGGCCGGCGATCCATATCGATTCCTGCAATGCCAGCAACAAGCGCTGGCCGAAATCCAGCGCCTGTGCCAGGCCCTGCGGGCATTGCAGCAGCACCGCGAATTCATCACCGCCCAGCCGTGCCACCACGTCATCGGCGCCGGCCATCGATACGATGCGCTTGGCGACCTCCACCAGCATGCGGTCACCCGCGGCGTGGCCGATGCTGTCGTTGACCAGCTTGAAGCGATCCAGGTCGAGGAACAGCACGGCGAACACCGGCCCACCCTCGCGCTTGGCCAGCGCCAGCGCATCCTGCAGGCGATCGAGCAGGTGCAGCCGGTTGGGCAGGCCGGTCAGCGCATCGTGCATGGCCTGATGGGTCAGGCGTTGCTCGGCCCGCAGGCGCTCGCCGATCTGGCCGAGCAACTTCTCGTTGACCTCGGCCAGCTCACGCGTGCGTTCATCCACGCGCTTTTCAAGTTCGGCATGCGCCAAACGCAGCCGTTGCTGGTCGCGCTGGCGCGCCAACCCGGTTCCGATGTTCTGCGCAACGAACGTCAGCAGCCGCTGATCGTGCACGCTGAACGTACTGTTCTCGCTGTAACTCTGCACCACGATCGCACCGACCACCTCGTCATCGCGCAGCAGCGGCACGCCCAGCCAGCAATGCGAGCGCGCGCCGGATTCACGCACCTCGCCACTGGCCAGCAGCGCATCGATCTGGGCGCGTGAGGCCAGTAGGGGCCGCCGGTTGCGCACCACGTATTCGGTCAGGCCGCGACTGAACGGACGAGGTGCACGGCTGGCATTGTGCTCGTCCACCGAATAGACGAAGTCCAGGCCGTTGCCGCTTCCGTTCACCAGCGCGATATAGAAGTTGCGCGCATCGAGCAGGCGCCCGACCACGCCATGCACCTGCCCGTAGAACTGGGCCAGGCTGTCGGCCGACATCGCCATTTCGGCAATGTTGTACAGCGCGGTCTGCAGTTGCTCGGCGCGCCGGCGCTCCGCCACTTCATCCTGCAGGCTGCGGTTGGCACGCTGCAGTTCCAGCGTGCGCCGCTCCACCTGTTGCTCCAGCCGGACCTGCGCCTGGCGCCGATCCATCGCAGTCTGCACGTGCTGCGCGACAAAGCCCAGCAACGCCCGCTCGGCCTCGCCATAACGGGCCGCCAGCTCATAGCTCTGCACCACGATTGCGCCGCATACCCGGCCATCGCGCAGCATCGGCACACCCAGCCAGTCCAGGCTCTCGGGGCCACGCTGCGGGTCGTGCTCCTGCTCGACCACGCGTGCCAGAAGTTCGCGCGAGGGTCCGCTGAGCGGCTTGCCGTGGCGCAGCAGCGCGACGGTCAGGCTGCGCGGCATCTCGGCGGCGTCATGGCTCTGCGACGGGTCGGCGACGAAATCGTCGACCTGGTCGGCGAAGTACAGGAAGCGGATCTGGTCACGCACATCATCGTATTCAACGATGTAGCAGTTCTCCGCATACATCAGCGTGCCGAGCACGCCGTGCACGTGACGCAGCATCTCCGACATCTCCAGATCGGCGCCGGCCAGATCGGCGATCTGGAACAGCGCCTGCTGCAACCGTTCAGCCTCTTCCAGCGCCTTGATCTGCCCGGCCTGGCGGCCACGCTGCAGTGCCAGTTCCATGGCCTGACGGGCCAGCCCCCACCACGCCGCGGAAGGCACGGCGCCTTCCACCGACAGCTGCAGGCGTGCACCGTCATGTTCCCAGCCATGGCAGCCGTCGCCGATGCCCGGCGCAGTGAACGCGCCTGCCGCCCCATCGGCCGGCCACCCGTCCTGACCCCGCCCGAGCTGCGGGTCGTCCCAGCCGACGCGGACCACAGCCGTTTCCGGCAAAAGCGCATGCAACGCGCGCACCAGCGCCGTGCTCAGCACGGCCTCGTGTGGTGGCTCTTCCGCCGGTTCAGCATGCGTGGACAAATGACAATCTCTTGGCGCCGTCTATGCGTCGCCTCCCCTGAGCCGACGAGCATAGCGCGCCACCCGGGGGGCAATGGAAGCCCGTAAACCCCGAATCGTGCGCCCGTACGTTTTTCCTGCTGTCCGCAGCCCCTTCCGAGCCATGACCCTCGCCCTGCCCGCCCCTGCCACCGGCTATGCGCCATCGCCTGCAGGCCTTACCCTGTACGCCGTGGAAGCCAGCGCACTGCCAACCGATGAAGCCTTGATGCTGGCCTGGGCCGGCGGCGACCTGCACGCGTTCGAAAGCCTGTATGCGCGCCATCGCAAACGACTGTTCGGCTTCCTGCTGCGCCAACTGCGCGACAACGCGCTGGCCGAGGAGATCTTCCAGGACGTCTGGCAGCGGGTGATCAGCGCCCGTGCCGGGTGGCAGCCCGAAGCGGCGTTCAGCACCTGGCTGTTCCGCATCGCCCACAACCGCCTGAACGACCATTGGCGCGCCGCCCGCCATCGCCCTGCCGCGCCGGCCGACGCCGACCTGCGCCTGGCCGCGATCGAGGACGGGCAGACCCCGGAAGCCGAACTTTCCGAATTCGAACAACGTCGCCGCATCCAGCTGGCGATGGAGCAATTGCCGCCGGAGCAGCGCGAAGTGCTGCAACTGCGGCTGGATCAGGAACTGAGCCTGGAGGAGATCGGCCAGATCACCGGCGTAGGCCGGGAAACCGTGAAATCGCGGCTGCGCTATGCGATGGACAAGCTGCGTGCGGGATTGAACGCATGAACCGAGACGAACCGCTGACGCCGGAAGAACGCGAGCTGGCCCGGCTGCTCGGCCGTCGCGCCGAGCAGGCACCACCGGCCGCACTGGACGCCGCCATCCTGGCTGCGGCGCGTGCCGCCGTGGACGCTCCGGGTACAGATGTTGCCGCCTCTCCCGAGGCGCCGCGCAAGCAGCGCACAGGCCCGCGTTGGCCAGCGGTGTTCGGCATCGCCGCTTCGATGGTGTTCGCCATCGGCATCGCCTGGCAGCTGCGTCCTGAACCGCCGCCGGTTCCGGCGGGCGAGACTGCTGTTGCCGCAGCACCGGCTGCGGCAGAAGACGTCGCGACTGCCGATCAGGCCGCTGGAAGTGGTTCGGCCCACAGCGCAGTGGCGGTTGCGGAACCAGCCGCTGCGCCGGCAGCACCCGAGTCCGCCCCTGTTTCCGCTGCCCCAGCGCCGGCCATCGCGCGTGCGCACAAGCCTGCGCCGGCCAAGACCGCTGAAGTGCCGGCCCAGGCCGCACGATCCATGGCTGCGGATGCGGCCGCCGACACCTCCTTTGCGACGCTCCCGTCCGCTCCGGCTGCAGCACCGCCCGCGCCACCTGCACCGACCGCCTACTCGGCACCCGCACCGGCATTCGCGCCAGCAGCGTCCGGGGCAATGAAAGCACGCACGGCGGCGGCACCGGCAGCCAATGCCACCGAGGCCGAGCGGGCGCAGGCGCTGGATCGGGTGGAGATCACCTCGATGAAGCGTGAGGCGCCCAGCCGTTCCGCACCGGGCGTCATGCGCCGCGGCAGCGATGCGGGCCTGAGCGCGGATGCCGTGCAGGCCGAGGTGGACGCCGACGCGCGACTGCCGCGCCGGCAGTGGCTGCAGAAAATCCGCGCGCGTCGCGACGATGGCCAGCGCGATCTGGCCCGCGCCAGCCTGGAGCGCTACGTGCAACAGTATCCGGAAGCACGCCTGCCGCGCGACCTGCGCCCGTTGCTGGACGACTGAAGCAGAACGTGATCTCCGGCGACCCCGTAGAATGACGGGAATGCTCGATACCCTCGCCCAGCCTGTCAGCCACACGCTGGAAGTCAAACACAGTCGTTTCATCGCCCATGCTGCGCCGATCGACAGCGCCGCAGCGGCCATGGCGATCCTGCAGCAGGTTGCAGCAGCCGACGCGACCCACAACTGCTGGGCCTACCGGTACGGCCAGGACTACCGCTCCAGCGACGATGGCGAGCCCGCCGGAACGGCCGGACGACCGATCCTGGCGGCGATCGATGGCCAGGGGTTCGACCGCGTGATGGTGGTGGTGACGCGCTGGTTCGGCGGCATCAAGTTGGGCGCCGGTGGACTGGTGCGCGCCTACGGTGGCGCTGCCGCCGAGTGCCTGCGCACCGCCCCCCGCCTGCCCCTGGTGGCGATGGCCCGGCTGCAGCTGCTGGCCGGCTTCGAGGACCTGGGCACCCTGCACGCCACCCTGCCCGCCTTCGGCGCCGGGAAGCTCGATGAACGGTTCGATGCCAACGGCGTGTGCCTGCGGGCCGAATTGCCGGCCGATCAGGTCAATGCATTGAAAATCCGCCTGCGCGACGCCACCCGTGACCGTATCCGCATACAAGACGACACCCAGGATGACTGACAAGGACGACGCCCCTGCCTCGACCCCGCCGCTGCGCCGCCTCGGCAGCCTGCGGACGTTGTGGCCGTTCGTGCGCCGCCATAGCGGGTTGTTCACCGCCTGGCTGCTGGCCCTGGCGGTCTCTTCGGCCGCCACGCTGAGCCTGCCCCCCGCCGTGAAGCAGATGATCGACCACGGCTTCACCAGCGGTGGCCAGATCAACCGTGCCTTCGCCCTGCTGATGCTGGTGGCGGTGGTGCTGGCACTGGCGACGGCCGCACGGTTCTTCTTCGTGTCGCTGCTGGGCGAGAAGGTCGTCGCCGACCTGCGCAGCCGCCTGTACGCACACCTGATCCAGCTCGGCGCCGGTTTCCACGACCGCAGCCGCAGCGGCGAACTGGTCTCGCGCCTGACCGCCGACAGCGAACTGCTGCGCAGCGTGGTCGGTTCGACCATGTCGGTCGCCCTGCGCAGCAGCGTCACCGTGGTCGGCAGCCTGGCGATGCTGTTCGTCACCAGCCCGCGGCTGGCCGCGTGGTCACTGCTCGGCATCCCGCTGGCGGTGCTGCCGATCATCATCGGCGCGCGCAAGCTGCGCACGGTTGCGCGCAGCAGCCAGGACCGCATCGCCGATGCCAACAGCCTGGCCAGCGAGACGCTGGGCGCCGTGCGCACGGTGCAGGCGCATGCGCGCGAGCCCTATGAGCGCGGGCGCTTTGACAAGGCGCTGGGCGATGCCATCGGTGCCGCACGCCGGCGCATCGGTGCGCAATCACTGGTTACCGCCAGCGCCATCCTGCTGGTATTTGGCGCCATCGTTGGCGTGCTGTGGCTGGGCGCGCACGATGTCATCGACGGCCGCCTCAGTGCCGGCACGCTGGGCCAGTTCGTGTTGTACGCGCTGATCGGCGGCGGCTCGGTGGGCGCCCTGGCCGAAGTGTGGAACGAGCTGCAGCGTGCGGCCGGTGGCATGGGCCGTATCAGCGAGCTGCTGCAGGAAGACATCGAGATCCGTGCGCCCGCGCAGCCACATGCACTGCCGCAACCGCTACGCGGCGAAATCCAGTTCGACGACGTGGTGTTCCACTACCCGCAGCGCCCGGACCAGGCCGCGCTGGACCACTTCAATCTGCATGTGCGCCCGGGTGAGACCGTGGCCCTGGTCGGCCCGTCGGGCGCAGGCAAGAGCACGGTGCTGTCGATGCTGCTGCGCTTCCACGATCCGGCCAGCGGCCGCATCTGCGTGGATGGCATCGACGTGCGCCAGGTCGATCCGGCCGAGCTGCGCGCGCAGCTGGCACTGGTACCGCAGCAGCCGACGCTGTTCGCAGCCAGTGCACGCGACAACATCCGCTACGGCAGGCTGCAGGCCAGCGACGCCGAGGTCGAGGACGCCGCACGTGCAGCAGAGGCCGATGGCTTCCTGCGGGCATTGCCGCAAGGCTACGACAGTGAGCTGGGCGAACGCGGTGCGCGCCTGTCCGGTGGTCAGCAACAGCGCGTGGCGATCGCCCGCGCGTTGCTGAAGAATGCGCCGATCCTGCTGCTGGACGAAGCCACCAGCGCGCTGGATGCGCAGAGCGAGCATGGCGTGCAGCAGGCACTTGAGCGGCTGATGGCCGGTCGCACCACGCTGGTCATCGCCCACCGCCTGGCCACCGTGCTCAAGGCCGACCGCATCGTGGTGATGGACCAGGGCCGTATCGTCGCCGAAGGTACCCATGCGCAGCTGCTGGCCGAAGGCGGACTGTACGCTGAACTGGCACGACTGCAGTTCATCGATTGATGACGGCCGGCTAACATCGGCAAGACCAAGCTGGCCGCGCACCCGCAGCATCCGCTGAAGGAGGTACGCGATGTCGTTCCGTCAGTTCCCCGCCGTCGACAGTAATGGCGAAAGCCACATCATCATCGAATTCAAGCCCGAGGCGAACGGCAGCGGGCACCACTCCGAAGCCACGCCGCGCTATGAGCTGGATGACGGGCGCCAGCTGGTGCGCAATGGACGCGAGTTCACCACCAGTGGTGGTGAACTGCGGTTGACGATTTGAGGTTCGCCGGGCATGGCCCGGCGCTACCACATTCGTGCTGCTCCGCGCTCGCGCTACCGGATCTCCATCCTCCGCTCTGGTAGGTGTCGAACTGGGTCGACACGCTTGTCGCCAAAAGGAGTCGAGCATGGCTCGACCCTACAAAGAAGCGTGGCCAATTTTTCGCCAGGCATCTTGACAGCCTTTGCCAGCAAGGGCTGAGCGAGGTTATCCACACATTTGCTCTGGATCCATCCACACCACCTGTGGATGAATCTGGTCAGCCGAGCACCCGCCCGATGCCGCTGGCATCCACTTCCGCGGCCGCCCGGGTGATCGCGGCCGGATCACTGCCGGCGATGAACCCGATGCGGAAGTGCACTTCGCCGCCGGGCGTACGTGAGGAATGGATCGAGGCCAGGCTGATGCGATGCTGCTCGAATACATTCAGCAGCTCACGCAGCGACCCCGGCCGGTCTTCCGGCAGGTGCACCGACAGCGCATTGCGCTCGGTCAGGTCAGCCAGCAGATAGCCCACGCGTTCGAACGTATAGTTGCCGTCCGCCAGCGCCTGCTCACCGAAAGCACTGCGATTGGCCGACAGGAGCTGCTCGCGGAAGGCATCACGTGCACCGTCGTCCCCCTGCCCGACCTGCGCCTGCAGGGCCTGCAGCTGGCCCACCAGCCGCTCCAGCATCGGCGCCACATATGGGTTGCCGAACTGGATGTCTTCGTAGATCGCCGGGTTGAGCGACAGGATGCGCGAAATGATCGCCGTATCCAGCTCGAACGATGCCGAACGGTACGGCATCATCGCAGCCAGATCGCCCAGCTGCGGTTGGTACTGGCGCAACACGCCGGCCTGGGCCAGATGGGTGGCATGCACCATCGCCTGCACCAGCGCCATCATCTGGTCGTGGTGCTGCGGCGTGGCCCGCACGCACTCGGCCTGCAGCGCGGCGCACAGCGTATCGACCCACGCCTGCCAGAGCTGCAGCCGCGCTTCGCAGACCACCATCACCCGCCCCTTCAGGGTCGGCGCCTTGGGTGGCGCGGTCATCGGGTGCAGGCCGACCACTTCGGCCTGCGAGGCCAGCATCGCCTGCACCGGCGCCTCCTTTACCGAGGTCACATCCAGCCACAGCCTGCCCTGCTCGCGGCCCGCCGATTGCCGCACGTACTCGGCGATCAACGCCGGCGTGTGCCGGATCGGTGCCGAGAACACCAGCACATCGGCCTGCGCCAGCAGGTGTTCCGGCGTGTGCGAACCTGGGTCGGCCGGATCGTGGCCGATCACCTGCAGCTGCAGGTGCTGCTGGAAGAAGCGGGTCAGCCAGCGCCCGTAGGCGCCAGCGCTGCCGATGATGCCGACCGTGCGCGGCGTGCGTGGGTCCAGGCCGCTCATGCCACGCGTTCGGCGCGGAAGCGCATTCCTTCGGCCAGCGCCGCCGGCGCGGCGGCGACCACGTCGAATTCCTCGAAGCCGTTGTCCAGGGTCGCCTCCAGCGCCGCATGGGTGCCGGCAATCGCACGCGAAATCGCCTGCTGCATCGATTCGCCGCGCAGCAGGAACGACACCACCAGCGACATCAGCACATCGCCGGTACCGGCCACGTCCACCGGCAGCAGCGGCGAGGTCCAGCGCCAGGTTTCCTCGCGGCCGACGGCCAGGGTCACCAGTTCACCCGGGGTGCCGCCCACGCTGTGCGCGATCACCCAATGCGGGCCGCGATCCAGCAGCGTGCGCGCGGCGGCGAGGGCATCGGCCTCGGCCAGCGCCGGCATGCCGGTCAGGCGATTCAGTTCGAAAGCGTTGGGCGTCACCAGCCAGGCATGCGGCAGCAGGCGCTCGGCGAAGATCGCTTCCAGCCCGGGTTCCACGTAGGGGCCGGTGTGCGTGTCGCCAATCACCGGGTCCAGGCAATAGCGCAGCTGCGGGCAGCCCGGCAGGATGTCGTCCAGCCAGTCTGCGAAGGCGGCACCGTTGGCGGTGCTGCCGAAGTAGCCGGAGACCAGCATCTTCGCCCGCTGCGGCAGGCCGCGTTCGTGGGTGCCCAGCAGCAGGTCGGCGAACCAGTCAGCCGGCAGCACGCGGCCACGCGTGGTGTCGTAGAACGGCGCGTTGCTGAGAAGCACCGTCGGAATGCTTGCCACGCGCACGCCCAGCGCGCGCATCGGCGGTACGGCAGCGCTGTTGCCGGCGTGGCCGTAGACAAGTTGCGACTGGACCGAGATGACATCGATCGGCGACGGGCCGTCGGGCCGCTGGCGGCGGCCGTGGACCAGGTGGTTATCAAGGGATTCGCTCATGGTCGCATTCTACGCCCAAGGGGGTTTTCGGCAGGGCTTGCAGCCCTGCACATGCCGAAGCTGCAAGTAACGGCAACGGCAAAAGCGAGCTATCCGTGGGGTAGCGGGGCGGTGTCGGAATGCGGGGACGCCGCAAGTACGTCCGTGTAGGCTTGGCAGCCGCATCCATGCGGCTGACACCCCGCACTCCGACACCGCCCCGCCTTCGACAGGTTCACGCGGCTGTTGGTAACTGCGGCTGTTGGTGGGTGTCTCTTATACCACTCTACGAGCCAACGAGAATCCTGGGCATCTCCA
>NZ_LXXZ01000028.1 GCF_003244875.1 Stenotrophomonas sepilia | reverse complement strand
CATGGCGCCAACGCCCCTGCATGGCCCACCCGCCCGGCCTCTGACAGTTTCCGTGGGCGTCCAGCCACGGAAGAAAGGAAAGAAAAGCAAAAGCGGGTCGCTTCGCTGCGCTTGCTCCGGTGACGACCAACAGTCGTCACCCACCACAAGCAAGACACGTGTCGACCAAGGTCGATACCCACCAACAGCCGTCAGCAGTGCAGTACGCAGTCCCGGCAGATCGCGGGAACCTGTCGAAGGCGGGGTGGCTCAGGTTGCGGGGGACGGCGCAAGTACGTCCATGTAGCCTCGATCGCGCCATCCATGGCGCTCACGCCCCCGCAACCTGAGCCACCCCGCCTCCCCTCAGGAAGCCAGCCTTTGACGTTGACGTTGCTTCTGCGGGTGCAGGGCGCAGCCCTGCCAACAAACCCCACCCTCAGTAACGAGGCCGGCCTTCTTCCAGCACCTGGCGCAGGAACGGCACGGTGATCCGCCGCTTCGCCGCCAGCGATTCGCGGTCCAGCCAGTCCAGCAGGGTGATCAATCCACCCAGCTCACGGCCGGTGTGCGACAGCAGCCATTCGATGGCCGCTTCGTCGATGGCCAGGCCGCGTCGCAGTGCACGCTCGCGCAGCACCGCAGCACGACCTTCCTCATCCAGCGGCTGCAGCAGCACGCGCACGCACTGGCCCAGGCGCGAACGCAGGTCCGGCAGCACCAGGCCCAGCTCGCCCGGCGCCTTCTGCGCCGTGTACAGCACGGTTACACCTGCAGCGCGCGCGCGGTTGTGGAAATCAAACAGCGCGATCTCGTCCTCGCGATTGCCGGCAACCTCGTCCAGCCCGTCCAGCGCCACCAGTTCGCGTGCGTCCAGCCCATCCAGCGCTGCACGAACGCGGCCGGCGGCGCTGGCCAGTGGCACGTACGTCGGCAAGCGCCCGGCCTGCTCGGCGCTGGAGCACATCGCCAGCGCCTGGTGGGTCTTGCCGGTTCCCGCCGCACCTTCCAGGTAGACCCAGTCGTGGCTGGCGCCAACCGCGATCGCGCGCAGCTGCGCCAGCGCGCCATCCGGCGCGCCGATGAAGGTCTCCAGGCGCTGGTCCCGCGGGTAATGCAGGGCCAGCGGCAGTTGCGGCACACCCATCACTTCAGGTCGGGGCCCTTGTCGTTCGGAACGATGATATGGGGGGCGTCCACTACGCCATCAAGCACGATCGCCGGCTTCTCGCCCACGTACAGCTCGCTCTGTCGGTAGCGCTGATGCGCATAGCGCAGCAGAACATTGGTCACCGCCGCCACCGGCAGCGCCAGCAGCATGCCGAGGAAGCCGAACAGCTGGCCGCCGGCCATCACCGCAAAGATCACTGCCACCGGGTGCAGGCCGATCTTGTCGCCGACGATACGCGGTGTCAGCACGTAGCTTTCCAGCAGCTGGCCCACGGTGAACACCACGCCCACCAGGATCAGCAGCTTCAGGTCGAAGCCCTGCGCCTGCACCAGTGCCGCGATCACCGCCATCAGCACGCCAGTGGTCGCGCCCAGGTACGGTATGAAGCTGATCAGGCCGGCAATCAGGCCAATCAGCAAGCCCAGCTTGAGGCCGACCAGCGACAGGCCGCCGGCATAGATCACGCCCAATGCCAGCATCACCAGGAACTGTCCGCGGATGAACGCGCCCAGCACCTCGTTGGACTCGCGCGCCAACGCGCTGATGGTGCCGATCTGGTTGCGCGGAATGACCGACGCCACCCGCTCGACCAGCTTGTCCCAGTCGCGCAGGAAATAGAACGCCAGGATCGGCAGCAGCAGGATGTTGACCACCCAGGTCACCATCGCAAAGCCCGAACGCGAGACGTAGCCCATGAATGTGGTGGCGAAGCCGCCGGCCTGCTGCCAGTGGCTGCGCACCCATTCGATCAGGCGGTCCGGATCCAGCCACTGCATCACTTCCAGGCCGGTCTTCTGCTCGAACCAGGGGATCCCCTTCTCCATCAGCCACGCCTGTGCCTGCGGCGCGACCGCGATCAGGGTGGTGATCTGGCGCTCGATCATCGGCACCAGCACCAGCAGCAGCGCCACGATCACCAGCACCATCGCCGCGAACACCAGCACCACGCCGGTCATGCGCGAACGGCCGGTGGCCTCGATGCGGTCCACCAGCGGGTCGCCCAGCCACGCCAGCGCCAGCGCCAGCACGAACGGGGTCAGGATCGGTGCCAGCAGCCACACCACCCAGCCGACCAGGCCGGCGAACAGGATGTACTTCAGGCGGCGCAGGAACTGCGCGATTTCGGCTTCCGGGGTCAGGGTCATCGCAAACGGTACTCGTTGCTGACCGGCGCGGCCACCGGGGCACCGGTGGTGTCATCGATCGGGATCGGCAGGGCCGGCAGCGTCGCGCTGGGCACCAGCACGCCGTTGTCGCCCAGCATGCGGTTGAAGCCGGCCAGGCCGGTGGTCATCTCCAGGCTCAGCTCCAGCTGGCCGGCCGAGGCGTGCAGCGGGGTGACATTGCGCACCACCGGCACCTCGCGCAGCCCGGCGGCAAGGCGCAGGTAGTCGTCGGCACTGTTGATGCCGGTGACCACCACGCGGTAGGTCCCGGCCTGGCCGACGGCGGCACCCGCCTTGGCATAGCGCCTGACCAGCGCGTCGGCGGCGCCGTCGGCACCGGCGGCCATCGCGCGCATGGCGTTGGCGTCCTTGCTGGTCCACTTGTTCAGCTCACGGCCGTTGTCGACGAACACCCAGTCCGCCTGCCAGCCGCCGTTGGCGCGGTAGAGCTTGCCGATCAGCTGCATCGGCGGCGCGTAGCGCGACGAGGCGCGGGCCACGGCGGCACTGTCCTGGCGCCAGATGGCACCGGCCAGCGCCTGTTCGGCGGCACCGCCGCTGGGCAGGCCGAGCTTGTAACCCCGCTCGATGGCGCGGTTCAGCAGCGGGCGGGCGGCGTTGGCCTGCTGCACGCTGACCAGGCGCGGGCCACTGCCGTCGTCGACGGCCAACCACACCACCGGCTTCGGCCGCGGCTGCGGCCACAGCGGCAGACCCAGCGCCGAGACCAGCGAGTCAACGTCATCCTCGCGGAAGCGGGCCACCAGCAGGGTCCTGAAGCTCGGCGCGCCGCTGGCGCCCACGCTCTGGTCCTGCTTGTAGTCGTAGCTGGCCACGTAGTCCTTGGCGTTGCGCAGCGCCTGCACCACGCCGGGGCGGGACATCACGTTGCGGTCGCCCGACAGTTTGCCCAGCACCACGCTCAGGGCACGGGCCAGGGCGCCGTTGCGATCGGCTTCGGCCTGGCTGTTGACGGGCACTTCGGCCTCGTACGCACCCGAGGCGGTGGCAACATCTCCCTCGGTGCGCAGGCCGCTCTGGGCCATCGTGGCCACCGGCAGGCTCAGTGCAAGGAGCAGGGTCAGAATCAGGCTGCGGCGCATCAGGACATCCATTGGCTCGACGAATCCGGGGGAATTGTTGCCCGAATACGGCCTTTGCGCCAATGCGGCCTGTTAAAATCGCTCGTTCAACCCCTGCCAGCGCCGACGCCCGTGACCAACACCCCGTCTTCCGCCCCCTCCCCCCTCACCTACCGTGACGCGGGTGTCGACATCGACGCCGGCAACGCGCTGGTCGAGCGGATCAAGCCCCTGGTCAAGCGCAGCTTCCGCCCGGAAGTGATGGGCGGCCTGGGCGGCTTCGGCGCCCTGTTCGACCTGTCCAACAAATACCGCGAGCCGGTGCTGGTGTCGGGTACCGACGGCGTGGGCACCAAGCTGAAGCTGGCCCACCAGCTGAACCGCCACGATACGATCGGCATCGACCTGGTCGCGATGTGCGTGAACGACGTGCTGGTGCAGGGCGCTGAGCCGCTGTTCTTCCTGGACTACTTCGCCACCGGCAAGCTGGACATCGACACCGCCGCAGCGGTGGTGGGCGGCATCGCCAACGGCTGCACCGAGGCCGGCTGCGCGCTGATCGGCGGTGAAACCGCTGAAATGCCCGACATGTACGCCCCGGGCGAGTACGACCTGGCCGGCTTCACGGTCGCTGCGGTCGAGAAGAGCGAGCTGAAGGACGGCGCCAGCGTGGCCGCCGGCGACGTGCTGATCGGCATCGCCTCGTCCGGCCCGCATTCCAATGGCTACTCGCTGGTGCGCCGCATCTACGACCGCGCCGGCCGCCCGGCCGACCTGGAACTGGAAGGTGGCGTGAAGCTGGTCGATGCGCTGATGGCACCGACCCGCCTGTACGTGAAGCCGATCCTGTCGCTGCTGAAGTCGCACGGCGACGCCATCCACGGCATGGCCCACATCACCGGTGGCGGCCTGACCGAGAACATCATCCGCGTGGTGCCCGACGGCCTCGGCCTGGACATCCAGGCCTCGTCCTGGACCCTGCCGCCGGTATTCCAGTGGCTGCAGAAGCAAGGCGCGGTGGCCGACAGCGAGATGTGGCGCACTTTCAACTGCGGCATCGGCTTCGTGCTGATCGTCGCGCCGGACCAGGTGGCTGCGGTGTCCGAGGCGGTCAAGGCGCAGGGCCTGGAGCACTGGACCATCGGCCAGGTGGTCACCGCCGAAGGCGCCGAGCGCGTCCGCATCGGCTGAACCCGACCCCGAGGAGCCCGCATGGACGCAACGCCCCCCCTGGCACCCATCCCGGTACCGCCGCCGTTGGCGGCCGTGCCGGTCTTCAGCAGGCAGGACGCTGACCACCTGCGCGCGCTGTCCATCGCGCACTACGTGTTCGGCGGCCTGATCGCGCTGCTCTCGCTGTTTTTCATTCTGTACATCGTGCTCGGCATCAGTGCGCTGAGCGGCCATCTGCCGATGAACTCCGGGGGCCAGCCCTCGTCGCCGGCCGAACAGCGCCTGTTCGGCTGGGTGTTCACGGTGCTGGGGACCGTGTTCGTCGCCGGTGGCCTGGGCATGGCCGCATTCGTCATCCAGGCCGGACGCTGCCTGGCCCAGCGTCGTCGCCACCTGCTGTGCCTGATCGTGGCCGGCCTGCTCTGCCTGTGCGCGCCGCTGGGCACCGTTCTGGGGGTATTCACCCTGGTTACGCTGCTGCGCCCGCAGGTCAAGGCCGCCTTCGATGCAAGGGGTGCAACGACATGACGACACCCGGCGCACCACCGCCGCTGCCGCAGCAGACCCTGGCGCAGCTGCAGCTGGCCAGCCACCTGCAGACGCTGAAGGTGCTGTTCTACGCGCTGGCTGTTTTCCACTGGATGGCCGCGCTGGCGTTCCTCGGTTTCATCGGCCTGGTCGCCAGCTCACGCGGGCTGGCCGATGGCGCGGTACTGGCCACGGTGTACGGGGTCATTTCGCTGCTGGCTGCCGCGCTTGGCGTCGTGCAGCTGCACACCGCACGCCTGCTGTCGCGCCGCACCGGGCTGGCCTGGTGCCAGCGCGCGGCCTGGCTGGCGGTACTGGCTGGCCCGCTGGGCATGGCCCTGACCGCCTATGCCTGGGTGTTCCTGTCCAAGCCTGACATGGCCGCACTGTTCGACCGTGGCGACCATCTCAGCGTCTGAGCTTGCCGGCAGACGTCCCCCTCCCCTGATCGACTCCCCATGTCCGCGCCTGCCCTCTCCACGACCGCCTCGCCTGCCGCTTCCCGTTTCACGGGCCCCAAGAAGCTGGCCTTCGCCGCCGTGCTGGCGGTGTTCGCGATCAGCTGGATCCACCCGCTGTGGCCCACCGAGCAGGCCCTGCACAGCACCCTGACCGTGATCGGGCTGGCCGCACTGCTATGGGTCGACCGCCGGGGTGGCTGGCTGGGCAACGGTGCCTTCATCGCGATCTGCGGCTTCATTGCACTGCACTGCGTGGCTGCGCGCTGGCTGTACTCGAACGTGCCCTACGACGCATGGGCGCAGGCGCTGACCGGCTGGTCGCCGAATGTGGCGTTTGGCTGGCAGCGTAATCATTTCGACCGGCTTATCCACTTCCTGTTCGGCGTCTGCTTCACGCCTGCGCTGCTGCAGCTGGCACGCCATGCCTGGCCGGCGCTGCGCCGCGGCCAGGCTTTCACCCTGGCGGTGATGGCAGTGATGTGCGCCAGCCTGGTCTACGAGTGGTTCGAGTGGGCCATCGCACTGGCCCTTTCGCCCGACGCCGCCGAGGCCTACAACGGGCAGCAGGGCGACATGTGGGACGCGCACGCCGACATGCTGCTGGCGACCGTGGGCAGCCTGCTGACCTGGCCGTTGATCCGCCGGAGTGCCCGGCAATGACCACGCCCACCCGCATTGCCGTGCTCGCCTCCGGCCGCGGCAGCAACCTGCAGGCCATCCTCGATGCCATCGCAGCGGGCCGCCTGCCCGCCGAGATCGTCGGCGTGTTCTCCGACCGCCCAGCCGCCGCCGCGCTGCAACGGGTCGGTGCACGCCTGCGCTGGGCACATGCGCCGAAGGAATTCGACGACCGCGCCGCCTACGAGCAGGCCCTGGGCGATGCACTGGCCGCGGTCGCGCCGGACTGGATCGTCTGCGCCGGCTACATGCGCATTCTCGGCGCAGCCTTCGTGCAGCGCTTCAATGGCCGCCTGGTCAACATCCACCCCTCCCTGCTGCCACTGCACAAAGGGCTGGATACGCATGCGCGAGCGCTGCACGCCGGCGATGCCGAGCACGGGGCCAGCGTGCATCTGGTCGTTCCCGAACTGGATGCCGGCGCCGTGCTGGCCCAGGTACGGGTACCGGTGATGCCCGGCGATGACGCCGACAGCCTGGCCGCGCGCGTGCTGGCGGTGGAGCATCCCCTGTTGATCGCCACCCTCCAGCTGCTGTGCGCCGGCCGCCTGACTGAACGGGAGGGGCAGCCGCACCTGGACGGTCACCCCCTGTTTAGCCCACTGGCCCTAGATTCCGCCGGGAACCTGAACCGGTAACGCCCACGCACACGCCCCGCTGACTGCGGGGCTGGCATCCTGCCCCCCTCCTGCAGCTCCTGTCCTCCATGAAGACCACGACCCTGCTGTCCACTTCATTGCTGCTGTCGCTTGTCGTGCTTCCCGGCGTGGGTTGGGGCCAGGTGCAAGCGCCTGCGGCCCCTGCGCAGCCGGCGCCCGTAGTACAGCCGCCCGCAGAACCGGCCGTGCCGATGCCGCCGGCGCTGGCCTGGGAGCCGCCGCCGCTGCAGCCGTTCACCGCGACCTACCAGGCCTTCTACAAAGGCAAGGAGGCCGGCGACGCCAGCATGCAGGTCACCCACACCGGCGGCAACCAGTGGCGGGTGGACATGCAGGTGGTCGGCCGCCGCGGCTTCGCCAGCGTGCTGGGCCTGAACATCGAGCAGAGCACGGTGTTCGAAGAGCGCAGCGGCGTCTATGCGCCGCTCAGCCAGAGCACGGTGCGCAAGGGCCTGTTCCTGGGCAAGAAAGCGGTCGGCACGTACAACTGGCAGGCCGGCACCGCGCAGTGGAGCGGCGACGTCAAGAAGGAACGTGCGCAACCGATCGCGCTGCAGCCGGGCGACCAGAGCGCGCTGCTGATCAATCTGGCGATCATGCGTGATGCCCGCCCGGGCGCCACCATGCACTATCGCTACGTGGACATGGGCAAGGTCCGCCAGCACGACTACCAGGCCGCGCCGCAGACCGAGAATGTCGAGGTCGGCGACCTGTCCTACAACGCGCTGCGGGTCTACCGGACCAACGGCGGCAACAACGAAACCATCCTCTGGATCGCCAACGGTGTCCCCACCCCGGTGCGCATCCTGCAACGCGAAGACGGCGAAGACCGCGTCGATCTGCGCCTGATCGAGTACCAAGGAGTCTGAGCATGAGCACCCTGACCCGCCCCCTCACCTGGATCGCTGCAGCCGCACTGTCGGTGGCCAGCCTGCCGGCCATGGCCCTGCAGCCATTCAAGGCCGATTACCTGGCCAGCTACATGGGCATGCAGGCCAATGGCAGCATGACGCTGAGCAGCGAGGGAGCCAACAAGTGGCGCTACACGCTGCAGGTGAAGAACCAGCTGGCCGACCTGAGCCAGAGCACCGTGTTCGAAGAGGTGCGTGGCCAGCTGCGCCCGCTCAGCAGCCAGGACCGTTCGGCACTGCTGGTGAAGAAGCGCAATGTGCAGGCCAACTACAACTGGACCAGCAACCAGGCCACCTGGACCGGCGACATCAAGCCGGACCGTGCGGGCCCCATCGCGTTGAAGACGGGCGACATGGACGCGCTGCTGATCAATCTGGCGATCGCCCGCGACCTGGCCGCCGGCAAGCCGCTGACCTATCGCATGGTCGACGAAGGCCGCATCAAGAACATGACCTACCGCGTGATCGGCAAGGAATCGATCACCGTGGGCGGCAAGAGCTACGAGGCCACCAAGGTCTCGCGTGCCGACGGCAACAAGGAGCTGATCGCCTGGATCGTGCCGGAATTCCCGGTGCCGGCGCGCATGCTGCAGCGTGAGAGCGGCCGCGATGCGCTGGACCTGACCATCAAGGCGATGAACTGACCGGCGAACCGGTAGTGCCGGCCGCTGGCCGGCATTTGTGTAGTGCTCCACGAGATTGACGGGATTGCCGGCCAGCGGCCGGCACTGCCAAAAGAAGACGCCCGCTTTCGCGGGCGTTGTTCTTACTTCTTTTCCTCGGCCGCGGCCGGCTTGAACTCGGTGCGGCAGTCCACGCGGATCTGTTCGCCGGTGCTGCGCCAGACGAAGGTACGGCAATGGCGGTTGCCGTCCTGGCTGTCGTTCACCGCGACCGCGTAGAACGATTCGATGATCTCGTCACGCGAGACCGTGCCGTCGCCATTCCAGTCCATGTCCTTCTGCTCGATGCCCTGGGTGATGGCGATGTTGGCGTACCAGGCATAGCCCAGCCACGCCAGCACGATCAGCACCAGAGCCAGCAGCGCCTTGCGGCGCGGGCTGAACTTGCCGCGCAGGATCATGGCACGCGCCGGATGGTGGCACCGAGCGAAGACAGCTTCTCTTCGATGTTCTCGTAGCCACGATCAAGGTGGTAGATGCGGTCGATGGTGGTCTCGCCGCTGGCCATCAGGCCGGCCAGGATCAGCGACGCCGACGCACGCAGGTCGGTGGCCATTACCGGTGCGCCACTCAGGTGCTCGCTGCCACGCACGATGGCGGTGTGGCCTTCAACCTGGATGTCCGCGCCCAGGCGCAGCAGTTCATTGACGTGCATGAAACGGTTCTCGAAGATCGTTTCGTTGATCACGCCCACCCCGTCGGCCACGCAGTTGAGTGCCATGAACTGCGCCTGCATGTCGGTCGGGAACGCCGGGTACGGCGCGGTGGTCAGGTTGACCGCCTTCGGCCGCTTGCCCTGCATGTCCAGGGTGATGGTGTCTTCGGTGGTCTCGATCTTCGCGCCGGCCTCGACCAGCTTGGACAGCACCGCGTCCATGGTGTTCGGGCGCGCACGGTTGACCGTGACCTTGCCGCCGGTCATCGCCGCAGCGACCAGGAAGGTACCGGTTTCGATGCGGTCGGGCAGCACTTCGTGGCGGCCGCCGGACAGGCGCTCGACGCCTTCGATGACCAGGCGGGCAGTGCCCAGGCCTTCGATCTTCGCGCCCAGCGCGATCAGGCAATGCGCCAGATCGGTCACTTCCGGTTCCATCGCGCAGTTGTCGAGGATGGTGGTACCTTCGGCCAGCACCGCGCCCATCAGCACGTTCTCGGTGCCGGTGACGCTGACCATGTCGAAGGTGAAATGGCCGCCCTTCAGGCGCTTGGCGCTGGCCTTGATGAAGCCGTTCTCGACCACGATCTCGGCACCCAGCGCCTGCAGGCCCTTGATGTGCTGGTCGACCGGACGCGAACCGATCGCGCAGCCGCCGGGCAGCGACACTTCGGCCGCGCCGAAGCGGGCCAGCAGCGGGCCCAGCACCAGGATCGAGGCGCGCATGGTCTTGACCAGCTCGTACGGCGCAACGTGCTGGTTGACCGAACGCGGGTCGACCACGATCGCACTGCCACGCGACAGCGTGCCCTGGTCGATGGTGACCTTGGCACCCAGCTCGCCCAGCAGCTTCACCGTGGTGACCACGTCGTGCAGGTGCGGCACGTTGGTGATCTCCACCGGCTCATCGGCCAGCAGGGTCGCGCAGAGGATGGGGAGGACGGCGTTCTTGGCGCCGGAGATGCTCACTTCACCGTGCAGCGCAGCGCCGCCGGTCACAACGATCTTGGCCATGTATTCGGGATCTTCTGCGGTTCAGCCGGCTTCGGCCGGGGTCACGGTTTTCAGTGCCAGCGCGTGGATCGCGCCGCCCATCAGGTCGCCCAGCGTGGCATAGACCATGCGGTGGCGGGCCAGCGGCATCTTGCCGGCGAAGGCCTCGCAGACCACGGTCGCTTCGAAATGCACGCCATCATCGCCCTGCACATCGGCGCGGGCGCCAGGCAGGCCGGTTTCGATCAGATTGCGGATGGTGTCGGCGTCCAACGGGCTTTCCTAATAAAATGTGCCTCCATTCTACTTCCGCTGCGTGGCGTCCGCATGGCCGAATCCCTGTTGCCCCCCCGTTCCGTCGACCCTGCCGGCCTGGTCGCCAGTGGCCGCCGCGTGTTCGAGATCGAGCGGCAGGCGCTGGATGCCGTCGCCGACCGCCTTGGCGAGGCCTTCCAGCAGGCCTGCGAGGCGATCCTGGCCAGCCGCGGCCGGGTGGTCGCCACCGGCATGGGCAAGTCCGGCCACATTGCCCGCAAGATCGCCGCCACCCTGGCCTCCACCGGCACACCGGCGTTCTACGTGCATCCCGGCGAAGCCGGCCACGGCGACCTGGGCATGATCACCGAAGCCGACGTGGTGCTGGCCCTGTCCTATTCGGGCGAGTCCGATGAGGTGCTGATGCTGCTGCCGGTGCTCAAGCGCCAGGGCAACGTGCTGATTTCCATGACCGGCCGCCCGCAGTCGAGCCTGGCCACCGCCGCCGACATCCACCTGGATGTAAGCGTGCCGGCCGAGGCCTGCCCGCTGGCGCTGGCGCCGACCTCCAGCACCACCGCCTCGCTGGCGATGGGCGATGCGCTGGCCGTAGCCCTGCTTGACGCACGCGGCTTCACCGCCGACGACTTCGCCCGCTCGCACCCGGCCGGCAGCCTCGGCCGTCGCCTGCTGCTGCACATCACCGATGTCATGCATACCGGCGAGGACCTGCCCAGCGTGAGCGCCGATGCCAGCCTCAGCGAGGCGCTGGTGGAAATGAGCCGCAAGCGGCTCGGCATGACCGCCGTGGTCGACGCCGATGGCGTGCTGATCGGCCTGTTCACCGACGGCGACCTGCGCCGGGCGCTGGACAGCGCGCTGGACGTGCGCACCGCGAAGATCGCCGATGTGATGACCCGCAACCCGCGCACCATCGGTGCCGACCAGCTGGCCGTAGAGGCCGCGCGGCAGATGGAGACCCAGAAAATCAACGGCCTGATCGTGGTCGATGGCCAGGGCCGTGCGGTCGGCGCCCTGAACATTCATGACCTGTTGCGGGCCCGGGTGGTTTAACCGACAGTCCGTAGACCCCATTCAGTCTGTAATGCCCCACACGCCCCCACCGAGCCTGATCGCCTGATGCCCTGGTCCCCGCTGCCCGCGTTCCCCGCCCACCTGCATGCCGCTGCGGCCCGCGTCCGCCTGGCCTGCTTCGACGTGGACGGTACCCTCACCGACGGTCGGCTGTACTACGACAAGGACGGCAACGAGAGCAAGGCGTACTTCGTGCAGGACGGTCTGGGCCTGAAACTGCTGCAGCAGCACGGCATCCATCCCGTGCTGATCACCGCGCGCAACAGCCAGTCCGCGCTCAAGCGCGGCGCCGACCTCGGCATCGACACCCAGATCGCCGTGGGCGACAAGCTGGCCAGCGTGCAGGCGCTGTGTGCGCAGCATGGCATCGGCCTGGAGCAGGTGGCCTTCATGGGCGACGACCTGCCGGACCTGGCGCCGCTGGGCGCGGTCGGCCTGGCGGTGGCGCCAGCCAACGCCCACCCGTGGATCGCCGAGCGCGTGCACTGGCAGACCCGCGCCGATGGCGGACGTGGCGCCGCCCGTGAACTGTGCGACATCCTGCTGGCCGCCCAGGGCCATGTGGACGCGGTCCTGGCGAGGTTCGGCGCATGAACCTGCCCACCCTGAACTGGCGCACCGTGCTCGGCATCGGCCTGCTGCTGGCGGCCCTGCTCAGCAGCTGGGCCGCCCTGCGCAACCGTGACAAGGGCCCGGCCACTGCCGGCCAGGACGCCGGCGTGGACTACATCCTGCACGACTTCCAGATCGTCGCACTGGATGAGCAGGGCAAGGAATCGACCACCCTGCGCGCACCGCGGCTGGAACGGCAGCGCGGCGACCAGACCATCAACATCGCCACCCCACTGTTCGAGATGCCGGACAAGGATGGCAAGCACTGGACCCTGCGCGCCGAGACCGGCTGGCTCAGCGCCAAGGGCGACGAGATGAAGCTGCGCGGCAATGTCGCTGGCGACAGTCCGGCCGATCCGGGCGTGGTGCCGACCACGTTCCGCACCGACCACCTGGACGTGTTCCCGAAGGAGAACCGTGCCCGCACCGATGCGCGGGTCACCATGACCCGTCCCGGCATGGAACAGTCCGGCGTGGGCTTCGAGGTGGATTCGAAGAACAACACGTATCATTTCCTCAGCCAGTCCAAGGGCCGATACACGCCCCGACGCTGATTCCGCCACCCTCCTGCGACGTCCCCGGACCGGCGCAAGGAAGGCGGCCCACCCACCCGCCGCCGGTTTCCCGGACGGCCCCACCGGTAGAACGGACCCCGATGAAGATTCCCTTTGCAGCCGTACTCGCGCTCGGTCTCCTTGTTCCCAGCGTTGGCTTTGCCAAGTCCACCGACCGCAACGAGAACATGACCATCGACTCGGGCGCTCAGTCGGGCGTGCTCACCGGCGATGGCAAGACCGTGCTCTCGCAGGGCGTAACCGTTACCCAGGGCACGCTGGACATCCGCGCGTCCGAAGCGGAGATCTACCTCAAGGACGGCGAGGCCGTGCGTGCGGTATTCACCGGCAAGCAGGCCACGATGAAGCAGCAGCTCGACGACGGCACCTGGATGGACGCGGTGGCTGATCGCATCGACTACGACATCAAGACCGAGATCATCACCCTGACCGGCAGCTACAAGGTCACCAGCGCGCGCGGCACCAATGCCGGCCAGCGCATGGTCTACAACACCCGCACCGGGGAGATGAACTCCGGTGGCGATGGCAGCCGCGTGCGCACTGTCATTCCGCCGAAGAACAAGAACGCGGCGGCACAGCCGGCCGCCGCACCCAAGGCGGCGGCTCCGGCCAGCACGCCGGCCAAGCCGGCGGGGAGCAAGAAGTAATGCTCGTCGCCAAGGGCCTGCGCAAGCGCTACAAGCAGCGCGAAGTCGTCAAGGACTTCGGGCTGACCCTCGACGCCGGTGAAGTGGTCGGCCTGCTCGGCCCCAACGGTGCCGGCAAGACCACCTGCTTCTACATGATCGTCGGCCTGGTCGCCGCCGATGCAGGCAGCATCGTGCTCGACGGCAAGGACATCACCAGCGACCCGATGTACACCCGTGCCAAGCAGGGCGTGGGCTACCTGCCGCAGGAGCCGTCGGTGTTCCGCAAGCTGACCGTGGCCGACAACCTCCGCCTGGTGCTTGAACTGCGCGAAGACCTGGATTCGGCCGGCCGCGAGCGCGAATTGAACAGCCTGCTCGACGAGCTGCAGCTGGGCCATGTCGCCGACCAGCTCGGTGCCAGCCTGTCCGGTGGCGAACGTCGTCGCTGCGAGATCGCCCGCGCACTGGCCGCGCAGCCGCGCCTGATCCTGCTCGACGAACCGTTTGCCGGTGTCGACCCGATCTCGGTGGGCGAAATCCAGCGCATCGTCACCCATCTCAAGCAGCGTGGCATCGGCGTGCTGATCACCGACCACAACGTGCGCGAGACCTTGGGAATCTGCGACCGCGCGTATATCCTCGCCGAGGGTACCGTGCTGGCCCAGGGCTCGCCGGAGGCGATCCTGGACAACGCTGACGTACGTCGCGTCTACCTTGGGGATTCCTTCAAGCTGTGACCGCAGGTGCTGGGTCCCTTTCCTTCCATTCGGCACAGGCATGAAGACTCGGCTGCAGACATCGTTGGGACAGCAGCTGGTGCTCACCCCCCAGCTGCAGCAGGCGATCAAGCTGCTGCAGATGTCCACGACCGAGCTGGAGCTTGAAATTGCCCAGGCCGTGGAAAGCAATCCGCTGCTGGACTGGGCCGACAGCAACGACAGCAGTGCCGCCAATGAAGGCGGCGACAACACGGACGCCGACACGCCGGCCGAACGCACCGACAATGGCGACGACTGGGCACCGGCCGAGCTCGACTGGAGCGCTGCCGGCAGTGGCGGCAGCTTCGACGATGATGATGACGCCGGCAGCGCCGCCGAGCGCGTGGCCGAAACCGAGACGCTGGCCGACCACCTGCTGTGGCAGCTGCACCTGTCGCATCTTTCCATGCACGACCGCAGCATCGGCGCTGCGCTGATCGATGCGTTGGACGACGACGGTTACCTGCGCGAACCGCTGGCCACCATCGCCGAAACCCTGCTGCCGTCGGTTCATGCCGATGAGGATGAAATCCTTGCGGTGCTGCATCGCATCCAGCGCTTCGACCCGGTCGGCGTTGCCGCGCGCACGCTCGGCGAATGCCTGCAGCTGCAGCTGGATCTGTTGCCTGGCGACACCGCGGGCCTGGCGCTGGCGCGGCAGATTGCCGCAGGCCCGCTGGAACGACTGCCACGCAGTGGCGTCGCCGGTCTGGCCCATGAACTGAAACAGCCGCTGGACGAGGTCGAGACAGCGGTCGCCCTGCTGCGCTCGCTGGACCCGCGTCCGGGGACCCAGATCGCGCCGCTTTCGCAGGATACCTACGTGGTGCCCGACGTGGTGGTGTGGCGGCAGAACGGCATCTGGCGCGCGGCGCTGGCCGCCCATGCCGGGCCGAAGGTGGTGATCCACCGTGGCTACGAACAGCTGATCCGCCGCTGTGGCGAGGCCGACGCCGGCTACCTGCGTGGCCAGCTGCAGGAGGCGCGCTGGCTGCTGAAGGGCCTGCAGCAGCGCGGTGAAACCCTGCTGCGGGTGGTACGCAGCCTGATTCTGCGGCAGGCCGGTTTCCTCGAGTTCGGCGAACAGGCGCTGCGTCCGCTGACCCTGCGCGAGATCGCCGCCGAACTGGGCCTGCACGAGTCGACGGTGTCGCGCGCGATCGCCCGCAAGCATGTGCGCACACCGCGCGGCACGTTGCCGCTGCGTGCCTTCTTCGCCTCGGGCATCGATACCGAAGGCGGTGGCGAGGCGTCCAGCACCGCCATCCAGGCGATGATCCGGCGCCTGATCGACGACGAAAACCCGCGCAAGCCGCTTTCTGACGCCAAGCTGGCTGACCTGCTCAAATCGTCGGGAATTCCAGTAGCGCGACGCACCGTGGCGAAGTATCGTGAAGCCATGAACATCTCCGCCTCGCACGAAAGGGTCAGAATCGCTTGACGCACCGCCGCGCCCGGCGGAGAGGTTCATTGGCACATCCGAACACAGGAGAAACCCGATGCGCATCGAAACGTTTGGCAAAGACGTCGAAGTCACCCCGGCCCTGCAGTCCTATGTGGAGGAGAAGCTGGCCCGGATCGGAAAACACTTCGACCAGCACTGCGAAGCGCGGGTGACCCTCAAGCTGCAGAAGACCGAACACCACGTCGACGCCAGCCTCAACATCCCGGGGCAGACCCTGCACGCCGAGGCCGGCGGCCAGACCATGTATGCCGCGATCGACCTGCTTGCGGACAAGCTTGACCGCCTGGTCATCAAGCACAAGGAGAAAAAACAGCAGCACGCACCGCTGCCGGTGGGTGACAATGGTGGCTGATCGCCACCGTTCCCCGCAGACATGCCCCTGACTGACCTCCTGGCGGCCGTGCAGACCCAGCTCTGCGCGGCCACCGACCGCGACAGCGTCCTGCAGGCCGCCGCCGGGTTGCTGGCCTGCCGCCAGGCCAATGCCGAACAGATCTATCTGAACCTGTGCCAGCGCGAAGCCCTGGGCAGCACCGCGATCGGCCACGGTATCGCCATCCCCCACGGCCGCGCGCCGACCCTGGACCGCCCCCGTGGCGCCCTGCTGCGTCTGGCGAGCCCGGTCGACTTCGGCGGCGATGAGCCGGTGGACCTGGTGTTCGCGATGGCCGTCCCCGCCCACTACACCCACCAGCACCTGATGCTGCTGTCCGAGCTGGCCGAGCTGTTTTCCGCGCCGGATATCCGCCAGGCCCTGCGTGAGGCCGGCGATGCCCGGGCCCTGCGCGAGGCGCTGGACATGACCCCACCTGCGAGCGCCGCATGAATACCAGCATCACCGCCCGTGAACTGTTCGAACAGCAGCGCGAGCGGCTGGGGCTGCGCTGGGCCGCAGGAAAATCCGGTGAGAAGCGCGAGCTGGAGGCCGGCAATACCGTCTCGCGGCGTCCCTCGCTGGCCGGCTACCTCAACGCCATCTATCCCAACAAGGTGCAGATCCTGGGCACCGAGGAACTGTCCTGGCTGGATGCGCTGGAACCGCGCCAGCGCTGGGAGACCATCGAAAAGATCATGCAGTCGCACCCGCTTGCGCTGGTGCTGACCCGCAACCAGGCCTGCCCGGAAGACCTGCGCGCCGCCGCCGATGAATCCGGCACGCCGCTGTGGCTGTCGCCCAAGCGCGGCCACGAACTGCTCAACCACCTGTCCTACCACCTGGCGCGCACGCTCGCACCGAGGGTGATCCTGCACGGCGTGTTCATGGAGATCTATTCCATTGGCGTGCTGATCACCGGCGAGGCCGGGTCGGGCAAGAGCGAACTGGCACTGGAGCTGCTCAGCCGTGGTCACCGCCTGGTCGCCGACGACGCCCCCGAGTTCACCCAGATCGCCCCGGATGTACTCGACGGCACCTGCCCCGAACTGCTGCAGGACCTGCTGGAAGTGCGCGGCCTGGGCGTGCTGAACGTGCGCGAGATGTTCGGCGACACGGCTGTAAAGAAGAACAAGTACCTTCGGCTGATCGTCCACCTGACCAAGCCGATGACCGAACCCACCCCGCATGGCTACGAGCGTCTGACCGGCGACTCGGGCACCCGCCATGTGCTGGACCTGGACGTTCCGCTGATCACCCTGCCGGTGATGCCTGGCCGCAACCTGGCCGTGCTCACCGAAGCCGCCACCCGCCTGCACATCCTGCGCACCAAGGGCATTGATCCGGCGGCCATGTTCATCGCCCGCCACAGCAACCTGCTGGAACGGCGAACACCCTGATCCTCCTGCCCCTCGAAGAGCCTGTCCATGAGCACCGCAATCCCCACCGCCCCGACCCTGATCATCGTCAGCGGCCTGTCCGGCTCGGGTAAATCCGTCGCCCTGAAGACCTTCGAGGACCAGGACTACTACTGCTCGGACAACCTGCCGATCCACCTGCTGCCGGACTTCGTGCGCAGCCTGCTGGCCAACCACGACGGCAGCGCACCGCGCCGCCTGGCCGTAGGCATCGATGTCCGCGGCCAGGCCGACCTGAGCCAGCTGGGCGACTGGCGGCAGCTGGCCACCGACGCCGGCGTGGAAGTGAAGGTACTGTTCTTCGAGGCCAGCGACGAAACGGTGCTCAAGCGCTACGCCGACACCCGCCGTCGCCATCCGCTGAGCCAGCTGGGCCTGTCGCTGCCCGAAGCGATCGCCCGCGAGCGCGAGCTGACCGCACCGTTGCGCCGCGAGGCCGATGCGGTGATCGATACCAGTACCCTCAACGTGCACCAGCTGCGGCGGCGGATCATCACCGAGTTCGCGATGGACCATGCCACCGGCCTGTCGCTGCTGTTCGAATCATTCGCCTACAAGCGCGGCGTACCGGCCGAGGCGGACTTCGTGTTCGATGCGCGGGTGCTGCCCAATCCACACTGGGACCCGGACCTGCGCGCGCTGAGCGGCCGCGAGCCGGGCGTGCGCGACTATCTGGAAGCGCAGCCCGACGTGCAGCGTTACCTGGCCCAGCTGATGGATTTCCTGGATACCTGGCTGCCGAAACTGGGGGATGGCACCCGCAGCTACGTGACCGTGGCGTTCGGCTGCACCGGCGGCAAGCACCGCTCGGTGTTTCTGGCCGAGCGCATGGCCCGGCACGCCCGCGAGATGGGCTGGCAGGACGTGGCCACCTACCACCGCGAACAGGATTGAGGGTGGTCGGCCGGGCTGCGCCCGGCACCCGTTGGTAGTGCCGGCCGCTGGCCGGCAACAGCAACAGCAAAAGCAAAAGCGGCATTCCGTGGGATGGCGGGGCGGTGTGGGTAGGTGTCGACCTTGGTCGACACGGTAGATCCACGCCATGCGTGGATGAATCGCTGCCAGGCATCGAAAAACGCATGGGGTCGGATCCCTTTTTCAATGAAAAAGGGCCCCGACCCGAGCAACACTGAATACGGGACACAGTACCCCTCATCTGCTGCTATCGCCGATTCACCTTGACCTGTTAACGTGCAGTAATGACCTGTGGCATTCTCCTCGTAACACATCCCGGGGTCGGGACCGCCCTGCTTGACGTGGCGACCCGGCTCCTGCGGCAGTTGCCGCTGAAAACCGAAGCTTTCGAAGTACCGTTCGACGCAGACCTGGACGCCCTGCTCCCGCTCGCCTCGGCCGCTTTGCGGCGGGTCGATGGAAGTGACGGCGTGCTGATCCTGACCGACCTGTACGGCGCCAGCCCCGCCAACCTTGCCGGGCAGCTGGCCCGGCTGGGGACCCCGGTTCGCCGGGTATCGGCGCTGAGCCTGCCGATGTTGCTGCGGGTGATGAATTATCCGGAACAGGGACTGGATCAACTGCCCGCCACAGCCGCGGCGGGTACCCGTAATGGAGCGATAGTCGACGATGCTTGAACGAGAACTCACCGTCAGCAACCGCCTGGGCCTGCATGCCCGGGCCACCGCCAAGCTGGTGCAGACCCTGGCACCGTTCCGCTGCAACGTGACCATGGCCGCCAAGGGCCGTGAGATCAACGCCAAGAGCATCATGGGCGTGATGCTGCTGGCCGCCGGCCAGGGCACCCCGGTCACCGTGCGCATCAACGGCGAGGACGAAGCCGCCGCGATGGAAGCGGTGGTCGGCCTGTTCGAACGCCGCTTCGACGAGGACAGCTGAGCGTGCCGCGCGCACGCGCCAGCCAGGTCCCTTCCGGCCAACGGCCGGTACAGCTGCTGGCCGGCCACGGCGCCGCGCGCGGAACGGCGATGGGCCGGGCACGCGTGCGGCTCCCGCATGCGCTGGAGGTGGCCGAGCAGCGCGTGGCCGCCCACCAGGTCGAGGCCGAACTGGCGCGCCTGCACCGGGCGCTGGATGCCGCGCGTACGGAAATGCACGAGCTGCGCCAGCGCCTGCATGGCGCCCTGAACCAGGAAGTGGGCGAGTTCCTCGACCTGCACGCGCTGCTGCTGGACGACCCCGAGCTGCTGCACGGCCTGGACGAGCTGATCCGCAGCGGCCCGTACAGCGCCGGCTATGCCTTGCGCCTGCAGCGCGACCGCCTGGCCAAGGTCTTCGATGGCATGGACGATGCCTATCTGAAGAGCCGCATGGACGATCTCGACCATGTGATCGGGCGCATCCACGCCTTCCTGCAACCCGAACGGCCGTCGGCGGTGAAAGGCCTGGCCGGCGAGATCCTGGTCTGCGACAACATCGCGCCCTCCGAGCTGGCGCAGCTGCAGGCACAGGGCGTGGTCGGCATCGTCACGGCCGCCGGCAGCGCGCTGTCGCACAGCGCGATCCTGGCGCGCAGCCTGCACCTGCCCCTGATCGTCAACGTGCCGCAGCTGCTCAGCCGCATCGCCGATGGCGATGTGCTGATCATCGATGGCGCCGACGGCAGCATCACCGTCAACCCGCAGGCCGACAACCTGCGGGACTACCGCGTCCGGCTGAAGGAGCACGCGCGCGAGCAGCGCGAGCTCGGCCGCCTGCGCAGCAAGCCCAGTCGTACCCGCGACCAGGTCGACATTGCCCTGCTGGCCAATGCCGAATCACTGGAAGACGTGACCCAGGCACATGCACTGGGCGCGCAGGGGCTCGGCCTGTACCGCACCGAATTCCTGTTCCTGCAGCGCAATGAGCTGCCGGACGAAGAAGAGCAGTTCCAGACCTACCGCGATGCCGCGCTGGGCATGAGCGGGCGGCCGGTCACCATACGCACGCTGGACCTGGGCGCGGACAAGGCCGACCGTACCGGCCTGACCCTGAGCAACGAAGAGAACCCTGCACTCGGCCTGCGCGGAGTGCGCCTGTCGCTGGCACGGCCGAAGGTGGCCGACACCCAGCTGCGCGCGATCCTGCGCGCGTCTGCGTACGGCAAGCTGCGCGTGCTGGTGCCAATGGTCAGCACCCGCGAGGAGCTGCTGGCCGTGCGCCGGCGCATGCTCAAACTGACCGAACAGCTGCGCGGCGAAGGCCACATGGTGTCCGACCATGTACCGCTGGGCGCGATGATCGAAGTCCCCGCCGCTGCGCTGGCGCTGGAGAGCTTCATCGACCTGGTCGATTTCCTGTCGATCGGCACCAACGATCTGGTGCAGTACCTGCTGGCTGCCGACCGCAACAACGAGGCGCTGGGCGAGTTGTATTCACCGTTGCACCCGGCCGTGCTGCGGCTGCTGCAGATGGTGATGGAGACCGGCGCGCGTCACCGCGTCCCGGTGGCGGTCTGCGGCGAGATGGCCGGTGATGCCCGGATGACCCCGCTGCTGCTGGCGCTGGGCCTGAGCGAGTTCAGCCTGCACCCCGGTACGTTGCTGGAGGTACGCCGCGCGATACGCGACGCTGACCTGGGCGCACTGCGCGCCCGTGCACCGAAACTGCTGGCCGCGCGCGACCGCCGCGCCATCGAACGCTGGCTGGCGCTGGTGGCGGAAACGGCCTGAGCGCCAAGGGTGGTGCCATCCGGCGGCTATGCGCTGAAACATCGCCTTGCGATAATGACGCGCTGAACACCCCTGTTGCCGCATCCTTGCCGGGATCGCGGCTTTTCTTATCCCGCGGGAGCTGCGATGGCTGAAGCTGTACGCCACGACAAGACTGCGCGCCAACTGCGGATGCTGTCCGATGCACTGGACAGCGGCCGGCTGGGCCCGGTACGTCGCCTGGTCAACACCCTGGCCCCGGCCGAGATCGGCAACCTGCTTGAATCGCTGCCGCCGGGCAAGCGCGAGGTGGTGTGGGGCCTGGTCGATCCTGAAGACGACGGCGAGGTGCTGGTCCACGTCGGCGAGGACGTGCGCGAAAGCCTGCTCGCGGACATGGACCCGGACGAGATCATCGCCGCGGTCGAAGACCTGGACATCGACGATCTGGCCGACCTGGTCGAAGACCTGCCGGATACGGTCATCGATGAAGTTCTCAAGTCGATGGACCGCGAGAACCGCGAGCGGCTGGAACAGGTGCTGTCCTATCCCGAGGACAGCGCCGGCCGCCTGATGAACCCGGACGTGGTGACCGTGCGCGCCGACGTCAACGTCGACGTGGTGCTGCGCTACCTGCGCCTGCGCGGCGAATTGCCGGACCACACCGACCACCTGTTCGTGGTCAGCCGGCGGCACCAGTATCTCGGCCGGGTGTCGCTGGCGGCACTGGTGACCCATGAGGACACCACCCCGATCAACCGCCTGATCGACGACGAGCAGCCGGCCATCGACGTCGGCGAGAGCGACCAGGAAGTGGCACGGCAGTTCTCCGACCATGACTGGATCTCCGCGCCGGTAGTGGACGAGAACAACATCCTCGTTGGCCGCATCACCATCGATGACGTGGTCGACATCATCCGCGGCCAGGCCGAGCACCAGGCGCTGGGCGCCGCCGGCCTGGACGAGGACGAGGACCTGTTCAGCCCGGTCTGGCGCGCCATGCGCCGCCGCCTGATGTGGCTGTCGATCAACCTGTGCACGGCCTTCCTGGCCTCCAGCGTGGTCGGCCACTTCGAGGGCACGATCGACAAGCTGGTGGCGCTGGCGGTGCTGATGCCGATCGTGGCCGGCCTGGGCGGCAATGCCGGCACCCAGGTGCTGGCGCTGATGGTGCGTGGCCTGGCGTTGGGCCAGGTGGGCGCCTCCAACGCGCGCACGCTGCTGTGGAAGGAAGTGCGGGTGGCCGCGCTCAACGGCCTGCTGCTCGGCTCGATCCTGGGGCTGATCGTGCTGGTCTGGTTCCACTCGCCCGGGCTGTCGGCGGTGATCGCCATCGCGCTGACCTGCAACCTGCTGTTCGCGGCACTGGCCGGCGTGCTGGTGCCGCTGACCCTGAAACGCTTCGGCTTCGACCCCGCGCTGGCCAGTGGCATCTTCCTGACTGCCGTGACCGACTCGATGGGCTTCTTCACCTTCCTCGGCCTGGCCACGCTGGTGCTGCTGCATTGATCCCTGCCGGGCCGGATCCCCGCAACGCGGAGCTCCGACCCACACCAAGACCCAGGGTCGGATCCCCGCAGCGCGGGGCTCTGACCCGATTCCAACTGGACCCTCATGGCAACAACGATCGAAAACTATTTCCAGCCCGGCTGGCGCGACCAGCAGCACACCTGCCCAGCCTGCGAATGGAAGGGCAGCTCGCGTGCCATGGAGATGGAGCTGGACGAGGACGCCACCGAGTACGACTGCCCGGTCTGCGAAAACCCGTTGCTGGTGGTGCTGCACCCGGACATGGCGCAGGTGCAGGCCGCCGCCGCCAGCGGCAATGCCGAAGCCCAGGAACAGCTGGATATCATCGCCAGCTTCCCGCGCCCGCAGTGATGCGGCCCATGATGCCGCGTTGACCTGCGGCGGACTAGGATGCGGCTGAACCCACCGCTCCGGGAACGTCGATGGTCCGTACGATGATGCGCTGGCTGCCGATGCTGGCGATCCTGATGATGGCCGGCTGCGCCTCGCACCCGGACAGCACACGTGGCCGCTTCGAATCGCGTGCGGTGAAAGTGGATGGCCGTACCGCCTATTACCAGGTGTTCATTCCGGCAGCCGCGGCGCGCACGCCTGGCGCACTGCCGGTGGTGCTGTTCCTGCATGGATCCGGCGAGCGTGGCGGCGACGGCGTCAAGCAGACCCATGCCGGGCTGGGGCCGCACCTGCGCAGGCACGCGGCCGACTTCCCCGCGTTGGCCGTATTCCCGCAGGTGCCGGGCCGCCAGGAATGGAGCGGGCGCAACAACCGCGTTGCGCTGGCCGCCCTGGACGCCACCATCGCCGAGTTCGGTGCCGATCCCTCGCGGCAGTACCTGACCGGGATGTCGATGGGCGGCTATGGCAGCTGGAACATCGCGCTGGATCAACCCGGGCGCTTCGCCGCGATCGTGCCAGTATGCGGCGCAGTGCTGGCGCCGCGCGCGGTGCGTCCGACCCTGTTCGTCGAAGAGGTGGCCCAGGAATCCGATCCTTATGCCGTGATCGCCAAGCGGCTTCGGCACACACCGATCTGGATCTTCCATGGTGCGCTGGATAACGTGGTGCCGCCGGATGACGACCGCCGGCTGCACGCCGCATTCCAGAACGCCAACGCGCGTGACGTGCGCTACACCGAGTACCCCGAAGGCAACCACAATGCCTGGGACGCCACCTACGCGGACCCGGCAATGTGGGCATGGCTGTTCGCGCAGAAGCGCTGAACCGCAGCTTCTGCTGGGAAACATCTGTTGGTGGATACCTACCGTTGGTCGGCTTGGGTATTGGTGGGTGCCGACCGTTGGTCGGCTTGGGTATTGGTGGGTGCCGACCGTTGGTCGGCACTATCTCTCCGCTTCGGGGTAATCCATTGCTTGGTAACTCCCATCAATCTCCCATCGGCACCAGGCATACGGATACTCTCCCACGCAGCTCGCCAAGTTCGCCCTGACCGGGTTGGCGACGATGTACATCGCATGGCGAAACAGTGATTCTTCAGAACGAATGGCGTGATCGTGATAGCTCGATTGCCAAAATGGTCCTGTCTTGCCCAGCATGCGGTTGATCCGCAATGCACTGCTCGATTTGAAGCGTTGCATGATGTAGTCCAGCGAGAACGCACGGATCTCAACAAGCCAATGGATGTGGTCCGGCATGACCACATAGGCAAGTGAGTGCGTCAGGCCATCATCATCAACGCGACGGAACACATCCATCACCTCCTGTGCCGCAGTGGCATCATCGAAGTAGCGTCGACGTTCCTGGGTGACGGTGGTCAGGATGTAGGATTGCCCGATCCGGGAATGGCGGCCAAGGCGTAGGCGTGCGCGGTTCATGGGCCCAAGCGTGCGCCTGCCGGTATCTCTCTTCTATCGGGCAACACGTCAATACAGGTAGGCCCGAAACCATTCAATGGCCAGGCCCGCACTTCACCGCACTGATGGTTCAGTGCCGACCAACGGTCGGTACCCACCAAAGTGGTCAGCCCAGCAAGGTTTCCAGTACGGCCATGCGCACGGCGACCCCGTTGGCGACCTGGCGCAGCACCCACGATTGCGGGCCATCGGCCACGTCGTCGGTCACTTCCACGCCGCGGTTGATCGGGCCCGGGTGCAGTACCGCAGTGTCCTTGCCGGCACGCGCCAGGCGCGCGCGGGTCAGGCCATACTGCGCGTGGTACTGCTCCAGCGACGGCACCAGGCCTTCTTCCATGCGCTCGCGCTGCAGGCGCAGCATCATCAGCGCGTCGACGCCTTCCAGCATCGCGTCGAAATCATCGCCGACCACGCAACCCTTCAGGGTCTCGTCGTCCGGCAGCAGCGACTGCGGGCCGCACACGCGGATCTCGCCCACGCCCAGCGTGCGCAGCGCGTGCAGGTCGGTGCGCGCCACGCGCGAGTGCTTCACGTCGCCGACGATCACCACCTTCAGCTTCGAGAAATCCGGGCCCTTGGCCTGGCGCAGGGTCAGCATGTCCAGCAGGCCCTGGGTCGGGTGCGCGCTGCGGCCGTCGCCGGCGTTGATCAGTGCGGTGCCCTCGCCCGCCGCCTCGGCCAGCGCGGCCACGGCGCCGTCATCGGGGTGTCGCACCACGAAGCCGCGCACGCCCATCGCTTCCAGGTTGCGCAGCGTGTCGCAGGCGGTTTCGCCCTTGCGCGTGGACGAGGTCGAGGCATCGAAGTTCAGCACATCGGCCCCGAGGCGCTGCGCGGCCAGCTGGAACGAGCTGCGGGTGCGCGTGGACGGCTCGAAGAACAGCGTGCACACCGCCGAACCGGCCAGCACGTGGCGCTTGTTGCCGACACGGCCGACTGCGGCGTCGCGGATCTGCCCTGCCCGATCGAGCAGCTGCAGCAGGGTTTCGCGCGGCAGGCCCTCCAGGGTCAGCAGGTGGCGCAGGCGTCCGGAGGCATCGATTTGCTGGGCAGTCATGGCGGGAGTCGTGCAGTCAGGGAATGGGGGTGGCGTCGTCGGGGGACGACAGCCAGCGGTCGATGATCACCGCCGCGGCCACGGCGTCGAGGGCGGCCGCATCACGGCGACGCTTGCGCCCTTCGGCGCGCTCGACGGCGAAACGGCGGGCCGCCTCGACCGAGCTGGAACGCTCGTCGATCATCACCACCGGCAGCTTGAAGCGTTCCCGCAGCTGGCGGGCAAAGCCCTGCGCACGCTTGCGGTTGGGCTGGTCCTGGCCGTCCAGGGTCAGCGGGTCGCCGACCACCAGGCCGTCGGGCCTCCATTCCTTGAGCAGGCGTTCGATCGCGGTCCAGTCCGGGCCGTTGCCGTGCACATCGACCACGGCCACCGCGCGCGCATGGGCGGCGAAAGCACTGCCGATGGCCACGCCGATGCGTCGCGAGCCAACATCGAAACCCAGAACTGTGCCGTCACGGCGGATCGCCGGCGCAGCAGGAACCGGGGCGGGCGTGATGGGCTCAGACATGGCCGCTGTAGTCGGTCAGCCGGAACAGGTCCACGCCGATGCGCGAAGCCGCTCCCTGCCAGCGCTGCTCCAGCGGCAGCTGGAACACCAGCTCGGCATCGGCCGGCACGGTCAGCCAGCTGTTCTCGGACAGCTCGCTTTCCAGCTGCCCTGCGCCCCAGCCGGCACAGCCGAGGGTGACCACCGCATTGGCCGGGCCTTCGCCACGCGCCATCGCTTCGAGGATGTCGCGCGAGGTGGTCAGGTACAGGCCGTGGCCCACGGTCAGGCTGGAATCCCACGCGCGCGCGTCGTCATGGATGACGAAGCCGCGTTCGGGATGCACCGGACCGCCATTGAGCACCATGCGCGCCTGCAGCTCGCCATCACCGGTGGTGATGTCCATCTGCGCGAGCACTTCACCCAGCGTGTATTCGGAAGGCTGGTTGACCAGCACGCCCATCGCCCCGTTCTCGTCGTGCTGGCAGATCAGCGCGACGCTGCGGGCAAAGGTCGCGTCGAGCAGCGACGGCAGCGCGACGAGCAGGTGATCGGCAAGGGAGGTCGGCATTACAGGCATGGGCCCATTCTACCTGCTGGGGGCGGGATGGTCGCGCGATGGCGCCGAACCGCGATGGGCTAGGATGGTGCTTTGCCACGGAAGGTCATTGATGCCATCTTCATCGCCCCTGACCCTGCCGGCACGCAGCGCCATCGTCCTGATCGCCCTGCTGCAGGGCCTGATGCTGTACGCCGCGCAGGAGCTGTCCGATGCCTGGCCGTTCCGCGATATCGGCTGGCGCTACTGCTGGTACGCCTGGGTGCTGGCCATTCCCAGCGCGGTGGCGCTGAGCCTGGTCGAGCTGGGCCAGCGCCGCCTGTGGCTGCAGGCCGCGCTCGGCTCGGCGGTGGTGCTGGCGCTGGCCGCCTGGATCGGCTGGAACCTCAATGGCGAGACCGCACTGGAATCGGGCGCGCTGCAGTTTCCGTTGACCCTGGGCATGGGCGTGGCGGTGTTCGTGGCCCTGCCCTGGTGGCAGTTCCAGCTGCAGCATGGGCACTGGCGCGCCAGCTACCCCGAGTTGTTCGAGCGCGCCTGGCAGAACGGTTTGACCCTCGCTTTGGCGGCGCTGTTCACCGGGCTGACCTGGCTGCTGCTGTGGCTGTGGGCAGCGCTGTTCCAACTGCTGGACGTGAATGTCTTCCGCGACCTGTTCCGGCAGGACGCTTTCATCGCACTGGCCACCGGCAGCCTGGCCGGGTTCGGCGTGCTGATCGGGCGCACCCAGCACCGTGCGATCCAGATCACCCGCCAGGTGCTGTTCGCGATCTGCCGTGGGCTGCTGCCGCTGCTGTCGTTCATCGCCGTATTGTTCGTGCTGAGCCTGCCGCTTACCGGGCTGGAACCGCTGTGGAAGACCCGTTCGGCCGCCAGCCTGCTGGTGGTGGTGTCGCTGCTGCTGGTGACGTTCACCAATGCGGTCTACCAGCAGGGGGAAGACAGTGTCTCCTACCCTCTGGTGCTGCGCAGGCTGGTCGAAGCCAGCCTGCTGACGCTGCCGGTCTACGCCGCGCTGGCACTGTATGCATTGGGCCTGCGCGTGGCGCAGTACGGCTGGACCCTGGATCGCTTCTGGGCGGTACTCGTCGCATTGGCCACGGCCGGCTATGCCGTGGGCTACGCGCTGGCGGTGCTGCGCCGGCAGCGCCGCTGGCTGCAGATGCTGGAGCCGGTCAACCGCTGGATGTGCTGGGCGGTGCTGGCACTGGCCCTGCTGGGCAACTCGCCCCTGCTGGACCCGGTGCGGCTGACCCTGTCCAGCCAACTGGAGCGGCTGCGCGCGGACCCGCCGGCGATCACCAGCAGCGACGTCAACGTGCTGCGCTTCGATCTGGGGCGCCGTGGCGTGCAGGCGCTGCGCGAACTGCAGCGCGATCCGGCCATCACCGCTGATGCCAACGCGCCACAGGTGATCGCTGCAGCACTGGCACGCACCTCACGCTGGGACGACGGCCATCGCCTCGACAAGGGGCCGCAGGACGTCGCCGCGCTTCAGCGCGCGCTGAAGCTGGCCAAGGGATCCAGTTCGCCACCGGACGACTGGTGGAAAGCTCTGGCCACCCGATCGATCAATGGCGAATCCTGCGCCCAGAGCGAGCGCGACTGCCTGATCGTGCATCGCGACCTGGACGGCGATGGTACCGGCGAGGTGCTGCTGTGCGAGCTGAACACCCACCGTGGACCGGACTGCGTACTCTACGCACGTGGCAAGGATTCGCAGTGGCGCCGGGCCGGTGCGCTGTTCGGCACCGTCAGCGGCCAGGCCGAGACGATCAACCAGGCCCTGCGTGACGGCAGGCTCACGCTCATTCCACCGCGCTGGCCGATGCTGTCCATCGGCGGGCACCCTGCGGTGGCCATCGATCCCGAATCCGAATCCGATTCCAACGAGCCTTCCCCATGAGCGGCTACTGCCTCATCGCCCCGGGCCATCCGGTGCACGACTATTACCACGCCAACGAGTACGGCTTCCCGCAGCGTGACGAGCGCGAGCTGTTCGAGCGGCTGGTGCTGGAAATCAACCAGGCCGGCCTGAGCTGGGAAACGATCCTGAAGAAGCGCGAGGGCTTCCGCGCGGCCTACGACGGCTTCGATGTCGACCGCGTGGCCGCGTATGCCGAGCAGGACATCGAGCGCCTGCTGTCGGACGCGGGCATCATCCGCAACCGGCTGAAGGTGCTGGCGGCGATCCACAACGCGCAGGTGATCCAGCAGCTGCGGGCCAGCCATGGCAGCTTCGCGGCGTGGCTGGATGCACACCACCCGCGCAGCAAGGCCGACTGGGTGAAGCTGTTCAAGAAGACGTTCCGCTTCACCGGCGGCGAGATCACCGGCGAATTCCTGATGAGCCTGGGCTACCTGCCCGGTGCGCACGCCGAGGATTGCCCGGTGCATGCGCGGCTGCTGATGCTGTCGCCGCCGTGGTTGAAGGCCGCCGCCCGCTGATGGATATCCGCCGGGCATGGCCCGGCGCTGCCATGCATGGGTTCAGGTAGTGCCGGCCGCTGGCCGGCAACACCGTTGAACGTCACACGCCCATGTAGCGGCCGGGGCGGTGGTTGAACATCAGCACCAGGCTGAGCACCACCGCGCCGATGGCCGAGTACAGCACCTTCGATGGCGACAACACGAAGAACGCGGCCACCATCAGGCAGGCGTCGTAGGACATCTGCACCTTGCCCGCGCTCCAGCCACGGGTGCGCTGCAGGTACACCGCCAGGATGCCGATGCCACCAAGGCTTGCACGGTGGCGGATGAAGAACAGGATGCCCAGGCCGGACAACGCACCACCTACGATCGCCGAGTACAGCGGGTTGATGTGCGAGAAGTCGATCCAGCGCGGCAGCAGGTCGGTCAGCACGCCACAGGCGGTGACCGCAGCGAAGGTCTTCAGGGTGAATTCCCAGCCCATGCGCCGCAGCGCCACCCAGTAGAACGGCAGGTTGACCAGCACGAACACCAGGCCGAAGTTCCAGCCCATCGCGTAGTGCAGCAGGAAGGCCATGCCCGCCATGCCGCCGATCATCAGCCCGCCCTTGGCGAAGATGGCCAGGCCCAGCGAGGCCACCATCGTGGCCAGCACCATGCCCTGCACGTCCTCGGCGATCGAGTGACGCAGCGCTTTGTCGTCGGCGGTGGTGCCGGCGCTGTCGGGCGGCGGGGTCAGCGGACCGGCGGTGACCAGGTGGCCGTCAGCGTCGTCGCACGGCGCGGGGCCATGGGAGGGAAGGGACATGCGGGTGGGGGAACAGCAGGTGGGGAGCGGTATTAGACACGATCTGCATGACAGTTGCAGATGAAATCGTTCAGCTGAATGCGCCCCAGCCCGCTCCGCCGGCCGCCGGTCACCCCTTGCCGGCCAGATGGTGCGCCACCAGCGCGTTGGCGTGGCCATGGCCCAAGCCGTGCTCGCTCTTCAGGAAGCTGACCAGTTCCATGTGTTTCAGGCCCTTCTTCCCCGCCAGAAGCCCGAACCAGTGCGCCACCGGCTGCCCGTAGGTCTTCTCGATGGAGGGGAAATACGAGGCCGGGCCTTTCGGCTTGGTGTCAGTGCTCATCTGCAGCTCCCGTTGAAGTCATTCATTCGACGAACCACAGTCCCTGAAATCGACATACCCACACGTTTGACCCGGTGCCGACCAACGGTCGGCACCCACCAAAGCAGAATGCCGTTCCAACAGCTCGCGGGAAACTGTCGAAGGCGGGCTGGCTCAGGTTGCGGGGGCGTGAGCGCCATGGGCCCGAGGCATGCCTCGGGCGGGTTGGGCAGGACGCCCAACCCCGGTCTTGCCGTGTGCGCAGGACAGCGCACACGAGCAAGCGCGACCGAGCCACACGGACGGCGTCCCCCTCAGCCGGACCCACCACGCCATCCCACGGAATGTACGCATTTGACGTTGACGTTGCCTTGGCTCGAAGCAGGTGCCGGGCGCAGCCCGGCCGTATCATTCCCGCATGCCCCGCGAAAATCTCAACGACCTGCAGGCCTTCGTCCACGTTGCCCGCGAGGGCAGCTTCACCAAGGCTGCCGCCCAGCTGGGCGTGTCCCAGTCCGCGCTCAGCCATGCCATGCGCGGACTGGAGCAGCGCCTGGGCGTGCGCCTGCTGACCCGCACCACCCGCAGCGTCTCGACCACCGAAGCCGGTGCCCGCCTGCTCGATACCCTGGCCCCGCGCCTGGCCGAGATCGAGGACGGGCTGGCCGCGCTGGCCGAGTACCGTGAACGCCCGGCCGGCACCATCCGTATCAATGCCACCGGCCACGCTGCCGAGTACATCGCCTGGCCCAGGCTGGCGCCGCTGCTGCAGCAGTATCCGGATTTGAAGGTGGAACTGGCGGCCGACTACGGGTTGGCCGACATCGTGGCCGAGCGCTACGACATCGGCATCCGCTTGGGCGAGCGGCTGGCGCGCGACATGATCGCCGTACCGATCAGCCCGCCGCTGCGCATGCGCGTGGTCGGGGCGCCCAGCTACTTCCGCCAGCACGCGGTGCCGCGGCATCCGGACGACCTGGCCGGGCACAACTGCGTGACCCTGCGGCTGCCCACGCATGGTGGGCTGATGCCGTGGGATTTCGGCCAGGACGGCAATGAACTGAGCGTGCGCGTGAGCGGCCAGTGGACGTTCAACACCATGGGCATGACCCGCACCGCTGCGCTGGCAGGCAGCGGATTGGCCTGGCTGCCGGAAGACCAGGTGCAGCCGATGCTGGACGATGGCCGGCTGCAATCAGTGCTGGACGACTGGTGCCCGCACTTCGATGGCTACTACGCGTACTACCCTTCGCGCCGCCACGTGACCGTGGCGATGCGGACGGTGCTTGATGCGCTGCGCGGGCCGATGGGACGTTGAGGAGTGCGGACCAACGGTCCGCACCCACCACCAACGGTCCGCACCCACCTGGTGATCAACCCTTCGCCTGCGCCGCACGCTGCGGGTTGTAGCGCTCGCCAACGATCGACACTTCGTCCAGCGCCTGCGCGATGCGTTGCAGTTCTTCCGGCGCCAGCTGCAGGTCGGCCGCGCCCAGGTTTTCTTCCAGGCGATGAACCTTGGTGGTGCCCGGAATCGGCACGATCCACGGTGCCTGCGCGAGCAGCCAGGCCAGTGCGACCTGCGCAGGCGTCGCACCGCGCGCTGCCGCAATCGTGCTGATGCGATCCACCAGCGCCTGATTGGCGCGGCGCGCCTCCACTTCGAAACGCGGCACGCTGTTACGGAAGTCGTTGGCGTCGAAGGTGGTATCGGCGTTGATCGCACCGGTCAGGAAGCCGCGACCCAGCGGGCTGAACGGCACGAAGCCGATGCCCAGCTCCTGCAGCGTCGGCAGCAGCTCACGCTCCGGTTCGCGCCACCACAGCGAGTACTCGCTCTGCACGGCGGTGACCGGCTGCACCGCATGCGCGCGACGCACGGTGGCAGCGCTCGCCTCGGACAGGCCGAAGTGGCCGACCTTGCCCTCGGCGATCAGGTCGCGCACGGTGCCGGCCACATCCTCGATCGGCACGTTCGGGTCGACGCGGTGCTGGTAGAACAGATCGATATGGTCGGTACGCAGGCGCTTGAGGCTGGCTTCGGCCACGGCACGGATGTTCTCCGGGCGGCTGTCCAGGCCGGCATCGGTGCGCGCGTCCTTGAAGCCGAACTTGGTGGCGATCACCAGCCTGTCGCGGTAGGGCGCCAAGGCCTGGCCGAGCAGGTCTTCGTTGGTGTACGGGCCGTACACCTCGGCGGTGTCGAAGAAGGTCACGCCGCGCTCGACGGCAGCGTGCAGCAGGGCGATGCCCTGGCTCGGTTCGACCGGCTGGCCGTAGGCATGGGTCAGGCCCATGCAACCCAGGCCCAGGGCGGAAACCTTCAGGCCGCTGCGGCCGAGTTCACGTGTCTGCATCGTCGTACTCCAGAGGGGGAGTGCTGACGATACGCCTGCGGCGGCGATGGATTGAGCCGGCTGGACGGCAGTCGGTCATGACTGGAATTCATCAATCCGGTCATGACCGTTGCCGGCCAGGTCAGCGGATTTCGGAGATCTCCACCCCATCCAGCCCCTGCGACAGGGTGCGCGCGTCGCCGCCCTGGCTGAGCTTGATGCGCAGGCGCACCTCGTTCTGCGAATCGGCGTAACGCAGCGCGTCCTCGTAGCTGATCTCGCCGGCCTGGTACAGCTCGAACAGGCTCTGGTCGAAGGTCTTCATGCCCAGCTGGACCGAGTCCTTCATCACTTCCTTCAGCTTGTGGATCTCGCCGTCGCGGATGTAGTCCTGTACCAGTGGCGTGCCCAGCAGGATCTCCATCGCCACCTTGCGCGAGCGGCCATCGGGCGACGGCACCAGCTGCTGCGCGACCACGCCCTTGAGGTTCAGCGACAGGTCCATCAACAGCTGGTTGCGGCGGTCTTCCGGGAAGAAGTTGACGATGCGGTCCATCGCCTGGTTGGCATTGTTGGCATGCAACGTGGCCAGCACCAGGTGGCCGGTTTCGGCGAACGCGATGGCGTGGTCCATGCCTTCGCGGGTACGCACCTCGCCGATCATGATCACGTCCGGCGCCTGGCGCAGGGTGTTCTTCAGCGCAGCTTCCCAGCTGTCGGTATCGATGCCGACTTCGCGCTGGGTGATGATGCAGCCCTCGTGCTTGTGCACGAATTCGATCGGGTCTTCGATGGTGATGATGTGGCCGGTCGAATTCTGGTTGCGGTAACCGATCATCGCCGCCAGCGAAGTCGATTTACCGGTACCGGTGGCACCGACGAACAGGATGATGCCGCGCTTGGTCATCGCCAGCGTCTTGATGATCGGCGGCAGGCTCAGCTCTTCCACGGTCGGAATGCGCGTCTCGATGCGACGCAGCACCATGCCGACCTGGTTGCGCTGGTAGAAGCAGCTCACGCGGAAACGGCCGACACCGGACAGGCCGATGGCGAAGTTGCATTCGTGGGTCTTCTCGAATTCCTCGCGCTGTGCCGGGGTCATCACGTTGAGGACCAGGTCGCGGCTCTGCTGCGGCGTTAGTGGCGTCTGCGTGATCGGCGAGATCTTGCCGTTGACCTTCATCGCCGGTGGCATACCCGCAGTGATGAACAGGTCAGAGGCGCGCTGGTGCGCCATCAGCTTGAGGAACGAAGTGAAATCGATGGTGGTCGCGGTGGTGTTCACGGCGGGCTCCCGGAAAGCGGTTTACCAGGTAACGGTCGGTGGAGGAAACAACACGGAGCGGCCGCGCCATTGCGCGCGCCGCCCGTCGCTGTCCCGCCTTACTCGAACAGGCGCTTGTCCTTGGCGTACTCGCGGGCCTGGTTGCGGGTGATCAGGCTGCGCTTGACCAGGTCCTGCAGGTGCTGGTCCAGGGTCATCATGCCGTACTGCTGGCCGGTCTGGATGGCCGAGTACATCTGCGCCACCTTGTCCTCGCGGATCAGGTTGCGGATGGCCGGGGTGCCGACCATGATTTCCCACGCCGCGGTACGGCCGCCGCCGACCTTCTTCAGCAGTGCCTGCGAGATCACCGCACGCAGCGACTCGGACAACATCGAACGCACCATCGGCTTTTCGCCGGCCGGGAACACGTCGATGATACGGTCGATGGTCTTGGCCGCCGAACTGGTGTGCAGGGTGCCGAACACCAGGTGGCCGGTTTCCGCGGCGGTCAGTGCCAGGCGGATGGTTTCCAGGTCGCGGAGTTCGCCGACCAGGATGATGTCCGGGTCCTCACGCAGTGCCGAGCGCAGTGCTTCGTTGAAGCCATGCGTGTCACGGTGCACTTCGCGCTGGTTGATCAGGCACTTCTGCGAGGTGTGCACGAATTCGATCGGATCCTCGACGGTGAGGATGTGGCCGTATTCGTTCTTGTTGATGTAGTCGATCATCGCCGCCAGCGTGGTCGACTTGCCCGAGCCGGTCGGGCCGGTCACCAGGATCAGGCCCTGCGGTTGCTGGATTACCTCGCGGAACAGCGGCGGGCAGGCCAGGTCCTCGAGGGTGAGCACCTCGGACGGAATGGTACGGAACACCGCACCGGCGCCGCGGTTCTGGTTGAACGCGTTCACACGGAAGCGCGCCAGCGACGGGATCTCGAAGGAGAAGTCCACTTCGAGGAATTCCTCGTAATCGCGGCGCTGCTTGTCGGACATGATGTCGTACACCAGCGCGTGGACCTGCTTGTGGTCCAGGGCCGGGATGTTGATCCGGCGAACGTCGCCGTCCACGCGGATCATCGGCGGCAGGCCTGCAGACAGGTGCAGGTCGGACGCTTTGTTCTTTACGGAAAACGCCAGCAGTTCGGCGATATCCATGAGCGGCTACTCCCCAATAACGGCTTCGACTGGAAGGATCTTTCCCCGGGCGGCAGTATAGCCTCCTGATTCAACGGAACGCGTTACGTGGCCACTCCCCTGCCCCAGATCCTGAGCAACCTGCATGCCGCCGCCGAGGCGGCCGGCCGGCCCGATCCGCGCCTGCTGGCCGTGTCCAAGACCCAACCGGCCGAGGCCGTGGCCGCGCTGGCCGCACAGGGCCAGCAGGCCTTCGGCGAGAACTATGTGCAGGAAGCGCTGGCCAAGATGCAGGCACTGCAGCACCTGGCGCTGGAGTGGCACCTGATCGGCCACCTGCAGTCGAACAAGGCCGAGGCGGTGGCCACCCATTTCGACTGGGTGCAGAGCGTGGACCGGCCCAAGCTGGTAACGGCGCTGGCGCGCCATCGCCCGGCCGCACGCGGCCCGCTGAATGTGCTGATCCAGGTCAACATCGACGATGAATCGAGCAAGCACGGCTGTGCACCGGAGGATGTCGAGGGGCTGGCCGCAGCGATTGCCGCCGAGCCCTCGCTGTGCCTGCGTGGCCTGATGGCGATTCCTGCGCCGTGGCCCGAGGTGGAGCGCCGTCGGGATGCGTTCGTGCGCATGCGCACACTTTTCCAGTCGCTGGCCGCCCAGCGCGCGCAGGTCGACACGCTGTCGATGGGCATGAGCAGCGACTACGCCGAAGCCATCGCCGAGGGCGCCACCCTGGTGCGCATCGGCACCGCCCTGTTCGGCGCGCGCGCGCGCCCGGCCTGATTTTCCAAGGAGACTTCCATGGCAGCTGATTCCATCACCTTCATCGGCGGCGGCAACATGGCCCGCAGCCTGATCGCCGGCCTGATCCGCCAGGGCGTGCCCGCCGCGCACATCCATGTGGCCGAACCGGTTGCAGCGCTGCGCGAGTCGCTGGCTGCCGACTTCGGCGTGCAGGTACACGACAACGCCACCGATGCCGGCGCACAAGGCAGCACCTGGCTGCTGGCGGTGAAGCCGCAGGTGCTGCGTGAGGTCTGCCAGTCGCTGCAGGCACTGGCCCAGGCAAACCGGCCGCTGGTGGTGTCGATCGCTGCCGGCATCACCAGCGCACAGCTGGAGCGCTGGCTGGGTGGCAACCTGCCGGTGGTGCGCGCAATGCCCAATACCCCCGCTCTGCTCGGCGCCGGCGTGACCGGCCTGTATGCCACGCCCTCGGTGAATCCGCAGCAGCACGCGCAGGCCGAACAGGTGCTGGCCAGCGCTGGGCGCACGGTGTGGATCGAACGCGAGGCACTGATGGATTCGGTCACCGCCGTGTCTGGCAGCGGGCCGGCCTATGTGTTCCTGCTGGCCGAAGCGATGGAAGCGGCGGGCATTGCCCAGGGCCTGCCGGCCGAGGCCGCGCGCACGCTGGTGGTGCAGACCCTGCTGGGCGCCTCGCGCATGCTGGATGAGGCCGGTGAGAGCCCCGCAGAGCTGCGCCGACGCGTGACGTCACCCAACGGCACTACCCAGGCCGCGATCGAGAGCTTCCAGGCTGGCGGCTTCGAGGCACTGGTGGACAAAGCACTGCGCGCCGCGCAGGTGCGTGGACAGGAATTGTCTGCTGCGAATGATTGATCCCCTGGGGTCAGACCCCTTTGCCGAGGCAAAGGGGTCTGACCCGATCTAACCCGATGATCATTGCCCCAACGTGGTCATGACGAAATCGACGAAGCACTGCAAACGGGGGCGCGGGCGTCGATCGGGCAGGTAGATCAGGTGCATCGGCCGCGGTTCCGGCAGGTAGTCGCGCAGCAGTGGTTTCAACCGCCCTGCCGCGATCTCCGCCGCCAGCAGTGCGGTGGGCTGCAGTACCAGCCCGGCCCCGGCTACGGCGGCTTCGCGCAATGCGAAGCCATCGTTGCTGCTCAGCCGTGCCTCCCAGTCGACCTGTTCGCCGTTGGCCAACTGCCAGCCATGCCCGCCGCGCCAGGCCAGATGGCTCAGGCAGTCGTGCCCCTGCAGGTCATCCGGTGTTCGCGGCGTGCCGCGCCTGCGCAGGTAAGACGGCGCCGCGCACAGGCTCATCGCATACGGCGGCAGCGGCCGCGCCACCACCTCCTGCGATGGCAACGGCCCGACCCGGATCGCCGCGTCGAAGCCATCTTCGATCAGGTCCACGCGGCGGTTGCTCAGGTCCAGCTCGATATTCAACTGCGGCTGCGCGCGCAGCAGGCCGGCCAGCTGCGGCGCCAGCACGCAGCTGCCCCAGGTGGTGGGCGCGCTTATCCGCAACAGGCCACGCGGCTGTACCTGCAGGCCGGCCACATCGGCCTCGGCCTGCTGCACCTGCTCCAGCACCTGCCGGCACCCGGCCAGGTAGGCGCTGCCGGCTTCGGTCAAGCGCTGGCGGCGGGTGTTCCGTTGCAGCAACGCGGTGCCCAGATGTGCTTCCAACTGCTGGATGTACTTGCCCACCATCACCGCCGACACCTGCAGCTGTTCGGCGGCGCCGGCGAAGCTGCCGCGCTCGGCCACTGCCACGAAGGCCTGCATGCAGCGAAGGGCATCCATTGCTAATCCAGAGTTAGGAATCTGCGAATCATACGCCGCTTACCTAACCACGCTGTGACGGCGCAGACTGCGCTCACTCCCACACGCAAGGAACGGCCATGAAGATCCTCCTCGTCGGTGCCAGCGGCACCCTCGGCCAGGCAGTCGCCCGTCAGCTCGGCCAACAGCATCAGATTCTCGCCGCCGGCCGCCGCAGTGGCGAACTGCGTGTGGACCTGACTGACGACGCCAGCGTCGCCGAACTGTTCGCCCGCACCGGTGCAGTCGATGCGGTGATCTCCACCACCGGCTCGGTGCATTTCGGACCGCTGCAGGAGATGACGCCCGAGCAGTTCACTATCGGCCTGCAGGACAAGCTGCTGGGACAGGTGCGGCTGGCACTGGCCGCGCAGCACCACCTCAATGCCGGTGGCTCGATCACCCTGACCAGCGGCATCATCAGCGCGCAGCCGATCCGCGACGGCGTCAACGCCACCGCAGTGAATGCCGCACTGGAAGGCTTCGTGCGCGCCGCCGCACTGGAGCTGCTGCCGCGCGGCCTGCGCATCAACGTGGTCAGCCCGAACGTACTGATCGAATCAATGGCGGCCTACGGCCCCTACTTCCCGGGCTTCGAAGCGGTAAGCGCACAACGCGCCGCACTGGCCTTCCAGCGTGCAGTGGAAGGCATCCAGAGCGGCGAGACGATCACGGTCTGGTAAGAAAAAGGGGACGGAGGGGATCAAGTCGTTTTCGTCCGCCGGGCATGGCCCGGCGCTACCGGGAGCGCGTCCCCTTTTTCATTCCCAGCGCATCGGGCCATCGCCGCGTTCGCCGAGAACGTCGCCAGGGTTGGCCAGGCGGCAATGCTGCAGTGACAGGCAGCCACAGCCGATGCAGCCGGTCAGTTCATCGCGCAGCAGCTGCAGCATGTGGATGCGCTCTTCCAGCTCGGTGCGCCAGCGCGCGGACAGCTTGGCCCAGTCAGCCTTGGTCGGTGCACGGCCTTCAGGCAGGCTCTCGAAGGCGCGGCCGACCGCTTCCAGTGGCATGCCCACCCGCTGCGCAACGCGGATCACCGCCAGCCGGCGCAGCACGTCGCGGCTGTAACGGCGTTGGTTGCCCGAGGTGCGCAGGCTGCTGATCAGCCCCTTGCGCTCGTAGAAATGCAGTGCGGAAACGGCCACGCCACTGCGCTGGGAAACCTCGCCAACGCTGAGTTCCTGGGATGCCATTGCTTGACCTCAACTATAGTTGAGGTGGCATGCTGCTATCTTCGCCGCCCGTTGACAAGCGCGGCCCGCCCCTGACCGGTATGACCCCGACCCTCTCTCCCGCCGACACCCGCCTGCCGGCTGACACATCGATCCTGTCCGCGCGCTACCGCGCCACCACCCTCGGCATGGTCGCGCTGGTCGCGCTGCACGCCTTCGAAGCATTGGCCGTCGCGGCCGCGATGCCCACGGTGGCCGAAGCACTCAGCGGCCTGCGCCTGTATGCGCTGGCCTTCGGTGGCACACTGGCCACCAGCGTGATCGGCATGACCCTGGCCGGACGCTGGGCCGACCGCCAGGGCCCGGCACGGCCGCTGTGGTACGGCCTGGCCTGCTTCGTGCTGGGCCTGCTGCTGGCCGGCTTCGCCGTGCGCATGGGCATGCTGGTGGCCGGGCGCCTGCTGCAGGGCCTGGGTGCGGGCGCGATTTCGGTCTCGCTGTACGTGATGGTCGGCCGCAGCTACCCCGAGCACCTGCGGCCGAAGGTGTTCGCGGCATTCTCGGCGGGCTGGGTGGTGCCCTCGATGGTCGGCCCGGCGCTGAGCGGCCTGATCGTCCAGCATCTCGGCTGGCGCTGGGTGTTCCTGGCGGTGCCGCTGCTGGCAGTCCCTGCTGCCCTGTTGCTGCGGCCTGCGCTGGCGCGCATGCAACCCTCCGCCGACAGCAACGACGACGAGGGGCGCGGCAACGTCGTACGTTGGGCCAGTGGTGCATCGCTGGCGGCGCTGCTGCTGTACTTCGGCGGCCAGCAGCACGGTCCGACCGCCCTGCTCTGCATCAGCGTGGCGATGCTGGCGCAGCTGCTATGCGTGCATCGCCTGCTGCCGGCCGGAACGCTGATCCTGCGCAGGGGCCTGCCCAGCGTGATCGCACTGCGCGGCATCGCCGCCGCCGCATTCTTCGCCTGCGAAGCCTACCTGCCGCTGCTGCTTCAGCGCGAACGCGGGCTCCCGCCCAGCTGGGCCGGCGCGGTGCTCAGCCTCGGCGCACTCGGTTGGTTCGCTGGCTCCTGGCTGCAGGGTCACCAGCAGCGCGGCTGGTCACGCCAGCAGCTGCTGCGCGTCGGCACGGCGATGATGACGGTCGGCATCGCCGCAACGCTTGCGGTGTTGTTCAATGCAGTGCCATTGCCGGTGGCCCTGGTGGGCTGGACGGTCACCGGTTTCGGCATGGGCATGATCTACGCCAGCCTCTCGGTACTCACGCTTTCGCTGTCAGCAGCGCATGAGCAGGGTGCCAACACGTCGGCCCTGCAGCTGAGCGAGGCCCTGTCGGTGACCACCGCGCTGGCGGTCTCCGGTGCGTTGTTCGCGCTGTTCGTGGAAAGCGCGCCGCACACCGGCTACCTGCTGTGCCTGGCGATCACCTTCGGCCTGGCGGTGCTGGCCGCGGTGATCGCGCGGCGGGTGTAGCGTCGCCCGGTTTCGGCAGTGTCGGCCGCTGGCCGGCACCATCACGGGATTCCCGCGTGCGCGGAGAGTGCCGGCCAGCGGCCGGCACTACCGGGTCCCCGTCCCCACGTCATCGATATCCCGGTGCAGGATGCGCCGCACTTCCAGCACCGCTTGCGGGGTCTCCTGCACGCTGTGGCCGGAAATGATCACCTTCTCCGACTGTGCACCCGGCAGGTGCGCACTCCAGTACGGCACCAGTCCGTCATCGGACTTGTCCACCGGCAGCTCCGGCTTGCGCTGGGCGATGATCGAGTGGTACTTCAGTCCCGCTTCGATCGGCAGCTGCGCTGCGGCCTTGACGAACGGATCGCTGGCCTTGAGGTTGTCGATGCTGTTGGGAATCTTCGGCTTGGCCGTGCCATCGACCTGCTGCTCGGCCTGCGCCAGCGCCATGAACACGTCCTCGAACTTGCCGAGAATGGTCAGCGGCAGGCGCACCAGCCGGCCCAGCAGGCGCCCGACCTTGTTGCCGGCGATGTCCGTGCCCTGGTGGGGAGCGGCGATGAAGATCGCACGCTCCACGTTCGGCTGTGCCTTGAAATGCAGCAACGGCCCCAGCTTGTTCTGCACGCGCTTCAGACGCTCGCCCTTCAGGTCATAGTTGGCCAGCAGGTCGTTCCACAGCACGTCACCGGAATCGCTCACCAGCAGCCGCGCGAGCACGCCGCCCATGCTGTGGCCGATGTAGACCATATCCTTCGATGCACGAGTGCTGCCATTGGGATCGAAGTGCTTCAGCGTGTCGTTGAACGCGTTGGCGATCTCGTAGCGGTTCAGCGCGATCGGTGCGTTGGTCGGGTAATAGACCTGCCACACCTGGAACTGCTGGCGCAGCTCGGGGTCGCCCATGATCTCGTTGGCCAGGTTCACCCAGGCTTCCGGGCTGCTGGCCAGGCCGTGCAGCATGAAGATGATGCGGCGGTTCGGGTCCCACGGTTGCATCAGGTAGATGTGTGGCTCGCCGATGCCCTCGCTCATGCCGAACAGGGTGCGCAGTGACTGCCGGGCGAAGCCGCTCTGGGCAAGCCACAGGCCGTAGGCTGCGGTGAAATTGCCGGCCAGCGGCACCTGCTCGCCGTGCAGGGTGATGCGCTCGGTGGCTTCCGGCGAATAGGCATCCAGTTCAACCCGGCGCGTCCGCATCACATCGTCCAGGCTGCTGCCTTCGAAACGCAGCAACGCGGTGACGTTGATCGAGGACATCTCGCTGAACTCGGGCACCGAATCGTCATGCCGGTGGCGACGGCCACGGCGTGCGCCCTCTTCGTCATCCTGCGGTGTCTCGGCCTTCGGGCCCTCAGGCGCGATCACCGGTGCGACCAGCTTCGGCGGGTCCATCACCATCACCAGCTCGGCACCGAAGCCATCACGGCGATAAGTACTGCGCAGCCCGACGAAGCTGACCGTGCCGGCCGGCACCAGCTGTGCGGGAATGCTCTTCAGGTTCAGCTGCTGGTAGTTGGAGGCCAGCGACCAGCTGCCAACCGCGATCGGCTTCGTGTAGTCCTCGCCAGCCAACGCAGCGGCGCGCGCGCGGACGAACAGCACCACCGCTGCCTTCTCGGCGGCGTAGTTGTAGTAGTCGCGCACCTGTGTCTGCCGGTCCTCGAAGGCACGGTCGGACGGCGATCGGCCGCTGTAGAACAGGTAGGCATAGGCGTAGCGCGCGGCTTCCAGCCAGGCGTCCAGCGCTGCGTCGCTCATCGGCGGATCACCGGCTGCGGTCTTCTTCGGCGTCAGCGCCAGCGCGGCCTTCACCCACAGTTCGGACAGCGCCGACAGCCGCTGCTCGACATTGAGATCGTCGGTCATCAGCAGCGTGCTGCGGCAGACCAGGAAGTCCTTCTCGCACTGCGATTCGTCCAGGCCTGCCGCGCTGAGCGTCTCGCGCGCGGCGGGGCTGAGCTTGCCGGTATTGAGCACGTCGGCACGCTTGTTGACCAGCGAATCGCTGGATTTGACCTGCTTGACGGTGACCATCGCGCAACCGCTGCTGCCCAGCAGCAGGAAGGCGGCGAACAACACCGGCAGCGCACGCTGCCAGCGGATCAGGAGGAGTCGAGTCATTACTGCGGGTCCTGCTCGGTGCCAGGCACGCCCTGGCGGATCACGGTGGAGAAGTGTTTGCCGCTGCCCAGGTCCAACGCACGCTGGGTGATGCGGCCCTTGTCGTGCAGCTCGGCGTACGGCACACCCGGGGTCAACGCACCCACTTCCTGTGCGTACTCGGCCAGGTACCCGGACAGCAGCAGGCGGTAGTCCAGCGGCAGGCGCGGCGCGATATGGCGGGCCAGGTCGAAGACGATGGTGGTGCAGTTGCTGGTGAGCGTGTTGTAGAAGCCCGGCTTGGCATCCAGTTCGCGTGCCTGTGCGATGTACGCGGCAAACAGCTCCTTCAACTGCGCGCGGTCCATGCCATGCAGGCGGTACAGGTAGACGTCCTCACCGCGCGCATTGGTGCGGGTGCGGATGATGTCGGTTTCCTCCGCGGCCACCAGGGTCATCTCGAACCTGCGGAAGAAGCCGCCCAGTGCCGAGAACGATTCGCCGCGCTCCTTGCGGATCTCCAGCGAGAACACCACTTGGCGCCCATCCTCGAAGCCAAACGAGATGAGGGTGTGGGCGATCGCCGGGCCCATCCAGTACGACAGCACCAGGTCGGCCGAGCGCAGCTGGTCAAGATCGTACGCGCGGCGCACCCAGTGCGCGTCGTAGTCGGTTTCGCTGCGCCAGGTGAAATCACGCACGCTGTCGAACACCACGTGGCGCCCGTCGAAGGACACCACATGCAGGCGCTGGGCCACGTCGTCGGCCCATACGCGGTCCTGGCGCGGGGTCAGCAGCAGCCACCAGAGGCCAGCCAGCGCCAGCGAAGCGCCGAACGCCAGGCCCAGGCGACGGCTGCTGCGGCCACGCGCGACCCGCCACGAGGCCCACAGCGCAGCCAGCAGCCACAGCACGGCAATACCGTTCGCCAGCCAGCCCGGCCCGGGCATCTGGTAAGCCAGCAGCCCGGTCACCCACAACGCTGCCAGCGCCATGGCACTTCCTGTCATCCAACGTCCTGCGGCTCTCACTGGCATCCTGTCGCGGTCCCGAAGCCGCATAGTTAGCCACAAGCGGGTTCACCGTGGCATCTACGGCCCGTTCAGGCACGCCGGCGCACCGTCTGCGGCGGCCCCGCGGCCAGATGAATCACACAGGAGCAACGATGGGCATCACTTCCGTGGCCGGCGTTCCGGTCCAACCCCGGCACCGCGCAACCTGTCACTGCGGCACGGTCGAGCTGCTGCTGGACCTGCCGGACGGGATCGTCGATCCCCGCCGCTGCGACTGCTCGATGTGCCGCCGCCGTGGCGCCATCGCCGCCAGCGTCCCCCGTCAGGGCCTGCAGGTGGTGCGCGGGCAGCATCACCTGCAGAAGTACCAGTTCAACACCCATGTGGCGGAGCACTACTTCTGCGGCGTGTGCGGCATCTACACCCATCACCGGCGCCGCTCCAACCCGGACGAGTACGGCTACAACGTGGCCTGCCTGGAAGGCATCGACCCGTTCGCGCTGGGGGTCATTCCGGTCAGCGACGGGATCAATCACCCGTCAGACCGCAGCGACTAGTGGCGCGTGCGCCGCGGCGGCGTGGCGATCTTCTGCCAGGGCGCCATGCCGCTGCGCCCCGCCCGCGCGGGTCGTTTCAGCCAAGGCCGGCGTGGCGGCGCCTGCGGCGCATCCGCGACTGGGGGAGGAAGCGGTCGACGGCTGGGCCAGAGATGGTCGAGCAGCCACATGGCGGGTCTCCGTGGGGGACGGGGACGATCGACATTAGACCTGGGTGGGCATGGGCGGTGTGAGCGGAAGACGACAACGGGATGACGGCGGAGGGGGCGATGAGCCTGCTACGCCGTATGCTCGGCCAACATGCCTTTGCGTTTCCGCAGCAACAGGTGCAACAACACAGCACACACAGCCGTCAGCAGCGCCAGTACACGCAGCAGTGTTGCCAGCGCCTTGGCGCTGACCTGCTGCAGCTGCTCAGCGCTCATCGCCGGCAGCAGTGCCGCCGCCTGGTCGCGGGACCCGCTCGCCAGATAGGCACCGGCACGCGCCAACGACGCGGGCGATGCCCCATGCAGCTGCTGGTCGACCACCATCGCCAGCAGCGCCGTCACTGCGGCCAGGGCGATACCTTCGCCTGCTACCCGCACGGTTCCGAAGATGCCGGCGGCCATGCCCGCACGCTGTACAGGCACCACGCTCACCGACAGCCCATCCATCAGCCCCCACGGCAAGGCCGTGCCTGCACCGACCCACATCAGCAACGGCACCCACTGCGAGGGCGACGGATGCGTCGCATGGCGCGACAGCAGGTACAGGCCAGAGGCGCACACCAGCAGCCCCAGCGTGCACAGCCGTGCGCTTCCAACGCGCTCCGCCCAACGCGCGGCCAGCATCGGCAGCATCAGCATCGGCGCGGACAGCGCCAGCATCTGCAGTCCCACCAGCGTCGTGCTCTGGCCATGCACGCCCAGCAGTTGCAGAGGCAACACGACCAGCAGCACCACGTAGCCCAGGCAGGTCGCCACCGGCAGCAGCTGGACGCCGAGAAACGCCGGTTGCCAGAACAGTGAGAGGTCCAGCAACGGGGAAGGATGCAGCCGTTCGGTACAGACGAACGCGCCGCCCAACAGCAGCGTCGCCAACAGCGCCAGCTGCACGCGACCGGCGTGCAGGCCGTACTCTCCCAGCCACAGCAGGGCCAGGGTCAATGCCGCCAGCATCAGGCTGAAGCCCAGCATGCCGGCGATGTCCAGCCGTCCGCGCTCGCCCCGGCTTTCGGGCAACGCGCGCGCGGCCAGGGCGAACGCCGCCAACGTCAGCACACCGCCCGCAGCGAACACGCTGCGCCAGCCCAGCGCCTGCAGCAGCAGGCCCGCGAGCAGCGGCCCCAGCGCCAAGCCCGCACCGAATGTCGTGCCCAGCAGGGCGAAGACACGGGCACGCCTCGGTCCCTGCCAGCCCTGCGCCAGCGCAGCGGTGCCCGAGGCCAGCGCTGCGGCGGCGGCCACGCCCTGCAGGCCGCGCGCAAGATCCAGCCACAGCAGCGTAGGCGCCAGGCATACAGCGGCCGTCGCGACGGTGAAGCCGGCCGTGCCCAGCAGGAACATCCGCCGTCGGCCATGGCGATCAGCCAGGCCACCGGCAGCGAGCAGCAGGCTGCCGAAGGTGAGCATGAAGGCGTTGGTCACCCAGGCCAGCGCAGTGGGCGATGCCACTGCGGAGCGGGCCAGCACCGGCACCGCGACGGCACCGGCGGTGAAGGACAACGGCAGCGCCAGCGCGGCCAGGCAAACCGCAAGCAGCGTCCAGCGTTGCGGCGTCTGGGCAGGTACAGGGAACGTCGAATCCGGGGCCATGCGGGCCTCCTTCCATCAGGGGCATTGATGATGAGCGGGCCGTTATTCCTGAAAAACAGGCTCTATGGACGTTGATTGCGGCCATATGTTCCGCAATCATGTCGGTCATGGACTCCATCTCTGCTCTGCTCGCCTTCGTCCGAACCGCAGAGGCGGGCAGCATCGTCGGCGCCGCCCGCGTACTCGGCCTGTCCGCCTCGGCGGTAGGCAAGCGCATCGCCCGCCTTGAACAGAACCTGGGCACCCGTTTGTTCCAGCGCACCACCCGCCGCGTGCACCTCACCGACGAAGGCGAACTGCTGCTGCAGCGCTGCCGCCGCGCACTGGATGAACTTTCCGAAGCGCAGGCGGACCTGGCGCAACGACAGCACGCTCCAAGTGGGCTGCTGCGCATCGGCCTGCCCACCATCGGCTACCGCTTCCTGCTGCCGGTGTTGCCCGGCTTCCAGCAACGCTATCCGCAGGTGCAATTGGAACTGGAGTTCAATGACCGCATCGTCGATGTGGTCAGCGAAGGGCTGGACGCGGTGATACGCAGCGGCGAGCTGGCCGATTCCAGCCTGACCGCACGGCGACTGGGCGACTTTCGTTTCATCCTCTGTGCGGCACCGGGGTATCTGAAGGCGCACGGCATTCCCGGCGATGTAGGCGACCTGCGCCTGCACACCGCGCTGCGCTTCCGTTACCCCACCACCGGAAAACTGCATCCGTGGCAGCTGCCGGGCATCGAAGGCGACGCCGGGGCGCGCCTTTCCACGGCGATGACCTGCAACAACATGGAAGCCGTGCTGGCCGCTGCGATCGGTTGCATGGGCCTGGCCTGGATGCCCGACTTCCTCGCCGCCGACGCGCTGGCCGACGGCCGCCTGCAACAGGTGTTGCCCACACTACCTACGCGCCAGGGCCAGTTCTCGCTGCTATGGCCCGGTGGGCGCCATCCCAGTGCACGCCTGCGGGTGTTCATCGACTATGCCGTCGCGAACCTGTTCCAGAACGCCTCATAAAAAGGGGACGGAGGGGATTAAGTCGTAATCGGCCCTACTGTGCCCGAAACGACTTAATCCCCTCCGTCGCCTTTCTCCCTGGGCGCTGGCGCTGCGTTGAGCTGGTAATGCGCGACCAGCGCATCCACCACCGCGCGCACGCCCGGCAACTGTCCACGACGATGCGGCAGCAGCACGCTGGTGGTCACTTCGCCGGCATGCCACGCCGGCAGGACCTGCTGCAGGCGGCCGGCCGCAATCGCTGCGGCACACAGGCTGTGCGGCAACACCGTGATGCCAAGGCCCGCTTCGGCCGCCGCGACCAGAAGCTGCGACTCATTGCCGACCAGCGCCACCTGCGGTTCCACCTGCACGGTGCGGGCGTCGGTGCCGTGCAGTGTCCAGCGCGTTGCGTGGCGCGCCGTCAGCAGGCCGGCATGCGCGCTTAGCTGCTCGGGCGTATCCACTGCTGGCGCGCCTGCCAGATAGCCAGGCGACGCCACCAGCACGATGCGTTCTCTACTCAGCGAGCGCTGCACCAGACCGGAATCCGGCAGCGGACCGAAGTGGCTGCGCAAGGCAATGTCGATGCCTTCCTGCGCCAGGTCGACGAAACGATCACTCACTTCAACTTCGATGCGCAGCCGCGGATAGCGGCGGGCCAACGGGGGCAGGCACACGGCGAGCTCGCCCTGCACCACCGGAATCGAAGCGCTGATGCGCACGGTGCCACTCGGTTCGGCCTGGCGGTCACGGACGATGGCCTCGGCGGACTCCACCTCGGACAACGCCGCGCGTGCGCGATCAAAGAACGCCTGGCCGACTTCGGTCAGCGCGAAGCGCCGCGAACTGCGTTGCAGCAGCCGTACCTCGAGGTGTTCTTCCAGCAGCGCCACGCGCTTGCTCAACGTCGAGCGCGGCAGGCCCAGATGGCGTCCGCCTGCTGCAAAACCGCCCTGCTCCACTGCGGCCACGAACAGGGCCAGATCGTTGAGGTTGAGCATGCGCAACGTCCACAGGTATGGACTTCAGGATGCCATTCGAACCGCTTCCGGGGCAATGTCCACGCAGGCACGCTTTCCTCACCCGCCGCATCGCGGCTTGAACCGGAAACCTGCCATGACCCCTGTCCTCTTCTACGGCGTGCCCTCGGGCTGCTCGTTCGGCTCCATCGTTGCGCTGGAATGGCTGCGCCAGCCGTATCACCTGTGCCGTATCGACATGCCCGGCCAGGTGCAGGGCGAAGACTATCGCCGCCTCAATCCACTGGGCGAAACCCCCACTCTGCGCACCGCGCAGGGCGAACTGCTCAGCGAGAGCCTGGCCATCCTCAACCACCTGGCCGCCCAGGGCGTCGCGCAGGGGCTGGGCTTCGCACAGGGCACCTCCGGCTTCGACCGCCTCAACCACCGGCTGGCCTATCTCAACACCAGCTTCTTCGGTGCCTACGCCCCGCTCTGGCACGCGCTGGAACACGCCGAGGGCGATGACGGCAAGGCGCTGCGTGCCTATGGCACCACCAAGGTGCGCCAGGCCCACCAGGCGCTGGAGCAGATGCTCAGCACAGGCCCGTGGCTGCTGGGCGAGCAGCGCAGCTTCGCCGACGCCTACTTCGTCGGCATCGCCCGCTGGAACGATTACCACCAGGTGGTCGACCGCCGCGAGTTCCCCAGGGTGCAGCAGCTGTTCGAGCGCCTGCAGGACGACGCCGGCGTGCAGTTCGCCCACGCCGTCGAAGCACAGCGGCCGGCTACCAGCAGCGGTGGCTTCCTCGGCGAGGTGCGGCTGGAAGACGTGCTTGAGGCCGCGGCGGCCTGAGTCCTGCCCTGCCTGTGCGGCAGCGGCGCGCAATGCCTCTTGCGCGCCGCGCTACGGTGGTATGTCCCCTGCTGCAGGAATCCGCGCATGTCCACGTTCTCCGATCCGCAGGCGGTGGCCCGCTATGCCGAAGCACCGCTGCGCCAGGTGCCCGGTTTCCTCGCCCTGCAGCAGATGAGCCGCCTGCTGCTGGCCGAACGCGTTCCCGCGCAGGGCCGCGTGCTGGTACTCGGTGCCGGGGGTGGGCTGGAGCTGAAGGCCTTTGCCGAGGCGCAACCGGGCTGGCAGCTGCTGGGCGTGGATCCGGCCGCGCCGATGCTCGCGCTGGCCGAGCAGACACTGGGCCCGTTGAACGCACGCGTTGAGCTGCTGGAAGGCTACATCGACGATGCCCCGGACGTGCGCTTCGATGGTGCCAGCTGCCTGCTGACCCTGCACTTCCTCGATGCCGCGCAGCGCCTGCACACGCTGCGCGAGCTGCACAGGCGCCTGCAGCCCGGCGCGCCGCTGGTGGTGGCCCACCACAGCGTGCCGCAGGATCCGGACGGCAAGCTGCGCTGGTTGCAGCGCTACGCCGCGTTCGCCGAAGCCTCGGGTGTTGCCCACGCCGATGCACAGCGCGCGATCGACGCCATTGCCGAGCGACTGCCACTGCTGGCGCCCGAACAGGAAGTGGCGCTGCTGCAGGAGGCCGGCTTCGACCGCGTGGAGCTGTTCTATGCAGGCTTCAGCTTCAGGGGCTGGGTGGCGTACGCCGGGTGAAGCCTACGGCACCACGGTGATGCCGATGCGCTGCATCAACAGCGCCACCTGCTGCAGATCCAGCGTGGCGCCACGCAGGTTGGTGCTGCGCAGGTCCAGCTCACCCAGCTCCGAGTGGGTCAGGTCACAGTCGGTGAAGTTGGCGCTGTTCCAATCGACACCCTCGAACTGGCCACCGGACAGGTCCGAGCCAGCGAAGCTGGCGCCGCTCACGTTTGCACCGTCCCAGCGGTTTTCCCATAGCTCGCACTTTTCCAGCGTCACCCGCGAAAAATTGGCGTAGCGCAGGTTCGACTTCTTGATGAAGGCGCTGCAGAACCCGCTGCGCGGGGTGATCTGGTTCATGAAGCTGGCGCTGCTGAAATCCGCGCCCTGCGCGCGGCACTCGCTGATTTCCAGGCCCAATGCCTTGACGAAATTGAAGTGGCACATGCTGATGTCGCAGCTGCGGAAGCTGGCTTCCTTCAGCGTGGCGCCATTGAAGCGGCAGCCGGTACGGCTGTCGGCATCGTAGAAACTGCAGTTGATGAACTCGGTGCCGGTTAGGTCCACGCCGGAAAAATCGCACTCGTGGAACTGCTGATCGACCACTTTCTGGCCGGTGTACTGGTCCGCGCCGATGCGCAGCTTGCGGTGAACGGTGTGGGACATCAGGGATTCCATGCCAGGAGTCCCGCCATCATGCCGGGCCGCGAGGGCGATCCATAGACGTGGGCGCGGGCGGATTCACCGGCAGTCCAGCCGCCCCGTGCCCCCCAATACCGGATGCACGGTGTTGCACGTTAATGCACGAACGTGCAGACTTATGGCATGAGCTCAGACCCCAGCCCCCTCCCCGCCCAGCGCACCCGGCAGATCCTTGAGGAGCTGCGCCAGCAGGGCCGCGTGGTCGCTGCCGAACTGGCGCGCCGCTATGCCGTCTCCGAAGATTCGATCCGCCGCGACCTGCGCGAGCTGGCCGCACAGGGCCTGTGCCAGCGTGTCTACGGCGGCGCCGTGCTGCCGCCGCCCAAGGAACGCCCGCTGCGCGAGCGCCTGACCCGCGACCGCGGCGACAAGGCCGAGCTGGCCGCACGCGTGTGCGCGTTGCTGCAACCCAATCAGGTTGTACTGCTCGATGCCGGTTCAACCAACCTGGCGATCGCCCAGCAGCTGCCGCCCGCTCTCGGGCTGACCGTGATCACCAATGCCCCGCAGATCGCCACCGCCGCCAGTACGCTTGAAGGCACCCTGGTGCAGCTGATCGGCGGCCGCTTGGCCAGCGGCGGCGGTGCGGTCGGCGCAGAAGCACTGGGCCAGGTGCAGCGCCTGCGCGCCGACGTGTACCTGCCCGGCCCCTGCGCGGTGGACGGCGATACTGGTGTATGGGCAATGGATGCAGAAGAGGCCAAGCTGAAGCGCGCGATGGTCGCGTGCAGCAGCCGCGTCATCGTCGCCGCCACTACTGAAAAGCTCGGTGCACGCGGCAACTGGCAGATTGCCAGCCTCGACGAGATCGACGACCTGGTGCTCACCACCTCGGCCCCGCCGGCGCTGGCGGCACGCTTCCGCGCCGCAGGCATCGCGGTACACCCCACTCCGCCCTGACCGTACCGCTCATGTCCGTTGCCAACCGCGCGCGTGCCGAACAGCACGCGACCCGCGCTGCGTTCTTCATTCCCGGCTTCGCCACCGCGCTGTGGGCCACCCTGGTGCCGTTCGCCAAGGCACGCACCGGGATCAATGACGCCACGCTGGGGCTGGTGCTGCTCTGCCTCGGTGCCGGTTCGCTGCTGGCGATGCCGTTGTCCGGTGTGCTGGCCGCGCGCCTCGGTTGCCGCCGGGTGATGGTGGCCAGCAGTCTGCTGATCTGCCTGACCGTGCCCAGCCTGGCCCTGGCCGCTTCGGCCTGGACACTCGGGCTGGTTCTGTTCGTGTTCGGCGCCGCCGTGGGCGCGATGGACTGCACGATGAACGTGCAGGCGGTCATTGTCGAGCGCGAAGCACGGCGCGTGATGATGTCCGGCTTCCATGCCTTCTTCAGCATCGGCGGCTTCCTCGGCGCGGCCACCATGACCGTGCTGCTGTCTGCCCATCTGCCTCCCTTGGTATCCGTGCTGGTCGGCGTTGGTGCCATGCTGCTGGTGATGCTGCTGTCAGCGGCGTACTGGCACAGCGAACGCATGCCGCATGACACGCCCATGCTGGTCCTGCCGCACGGCATCGTGCTGTTCATCGGCGTGCTGGCGTTCGTCGCCTTCCTCGGCGAAGGTGCGATGCTCGACTGGAGCGCGGTATTTCTCAGCGACGTGCGCCGCGTCGATGCCAGCCTCGCCGGCATCGGCTATGTGACCTTCACCCTGACGATGACCGTCGCGCGCCTGTTCGGCGATGCACTGGTGGCACGCGTGGGCCGCCAGCGCGCGATCGTGTTCGGCGCGTTGCTCGCCGCCGCGGGCGTACTGGTGCTGACCCTGGTCACGCCGTGGCAGGCGTCGCTGGCGGGCTATGTGCTGGTCGGCCTCGGTTGCGCCAACATCGCCCCCGCACTGTTCTCGATGGCCGGCCACCAGACCCGCATGCCCGGCGCACTGGCGATCACTGCCGTGTCCACGCTCGGCTTTGCCGGCATCCTTGCCGGCCCGGCGCTGATCGGCTTCGCCGCAGATCATTTCGGCCTGATCGCCGCGTTCATCGGCGTGGCCACGGCCTTGTTGCTGGTGGCCGTGTCCACGCGTTGGCTGCAGGTGTAGCGCGGCGCATCAACGCCGCCTACGGCGCAGCTTCATCCGCACGCGCCGATAGCCGATCACCGTCGCCGTGGCGCACAGCGCGGTGCCAGCAGCGCTCAGCAGCAGCAACACCGCCAACCGGACACCTTCCTGGCGCAGCATCGCAGGCAGATCCCAGCTGTGCAGGAAGTAGAACAACCAGCGCCCCACCCGCTCGCGATGACCCATCGTCAGCAACGGATCGCCCGTAGCCAGGTCGAGATAGACGCACGTCGCCTCGGCATCACCAAAGTCCACCACGGCCACCGGGAAGCGGCGTACCGCTGCACCATTCATGGCCTCGGGCGCACGCGGATAGAAGTACGCATCCGCTGCATGCTGCACCACGAAGCCCTGCATCGGTGCATCGGACAACGCACGCACCTTCTGCTGCAGCCAAGCTGCCGGCAGCAACCGCGTAACCTGCAGATGCCCATTGCTGCCGGACACGATGCGAGTATGACCCTGCCCGTCCAGCAGCACCGCAAACAGTTCACCACTGATCCGTCGCCACTGAATCTCCACCGGCTGAAAGCGCGCGGCTTCGGCCACTGCCAGAAGCGTGTCAGGATCACCCAGCGCACCGTCCACCGCCACCGCGCCGCCACGGTAGTGCTCAACATCGATCGCCTCCCGCGTGCTGCTGAAGACGCCCAATGGATTCATCGACATCAGGCCGCTGAAGATCCAGGTGAACACGAAGGCCGCAGCACACAATCCGATCAGATGGTGCCAGCGCATCCACGACTCCACGTACGGCGTCTTCGCACCGGAACGATAGTGCCCACGGAAACGCCAGCGCCACACTCCCACCACGATGCCGCTGATCACCGCCACCGTGCACATTGCGGACAGCACGATCACCACCCACGTCCACACCGGGTCGACCGACTGCATGCGCAGGAAGTACAGCCAGTGCAGCCAGGCGCCCACATAGTTCCAGCGCTGCTGCACATGCGGGGCGTCCAGCACCACTTCACCGGTACGCGAGGACACATACAGGTCGCCCGGCTGCGCGCCGCCCACCTCGACGCGATAGAGCGGTCGATGCACATCCAATGCGCGCGAATGCGTCCAGCGGTCCTCCTCCACGCGCATCGCTCCCACGAAGGCCGGGCCTACGGCGAACTGTGCAGCGGATGCTTCGGCGCGCTGTGCCGACACCGGCGGCAGCGCCTGACCGGTGTATGCAGACCAGGCCCCCATGTGGCTGCCACTACGCACCACATAGGCGGGCTCGCCACGCAGCGTGGTCAGCGCCACGGCCTCCGGCTCGGCCTGCAGAGCAGCCGGCAGTACAGACAGCCCCTGCAGGTCGCGGGCCTCACCCAGCACTGGCAATGCCGCCAGCCGCTCGCCGGGCGTCAGCTTCGGGTAACCAATGAACAGCATCACCATGCCGCTGACGAACCACAGCAGCATCAGCAGGCATCCGCCGATGCCCAGCCAACGATGCACCAGGTAGGTCCAGCGCTTGGCGGTGGATCGCAGCGACATCGCCAGCGCCCTCAGAAGCGATGGTCGACGGTGAATTCGACGCGCCGGTCCGCCCCCAGCAGCCACTGGGTGCTGGTGTAGTACGCGGTGGCGTAGTACGCCTTGTCGAACACGTTGAACAACCGCGCGGACAGCCGCGTGCGCGGTGCCGCCTGCCAGGTCAGTGCCAGATCGGTGGTGCTGTAGCCGGGCAGCTCCAGTGTATTGGCGTTGTCAGCGTAGCGCTTGCCGACGTAGCGAACGCCACCCGCCGCACTCCATTCCGGTGCGAATTGCCAGCTGAGCCACGCACTGGCCAGGCGCTCGGCTACGTTCGGCGGCACGTTGCCATCACGCGAGACCAGCATCGGCGGCGAACCCGTGGTTTCCAGGAATTCCTCGAACTCGGCCTTCAGCACCGTCGCATTGGCATCGAGCGACCACCGCGGCGCGAACGCCCAGTTTAACGATGCCTCGATGCCGCGTGACGTCTGCGCGCCCACCTGCACCCGGCGATCCGGCACCAGCGGATCACGGCTGAGCAGCCCAGTCTTGCGGATGCGGTACGCCGCCAGCGTCCACTCGCCACCGTCGAAGGCCTGCTTCAGGCCCACCTCGATCTGCCGCCCCTTGGCCAGATCGAACGCTCCATTGGCCGGGCTGATCATCAGCAGCCCGCTGACCGGATCTGCCGCCTGCGAGTACTGCGCATACAGGCTCAGCGTCGGCTGCAGCGCAAATACCGTGCCGGCGCGCCAGCCGGTGCTGCTGTAGGTTTTCGAGAACGCGTTCTGGCCACTGATCAGATCGGTGCGATCGATGCGCGCGCGATCGTGGCGCAGGCCAGCCAGCACCGACCAGCGCTCGCTCAGCGCCAACCGGTCTTCCACGAACAGCGCGTACTGCTCGGCACGGTTGCGATAGCGCGGCAGGTTCGGCGCATCGCTGGCGAACTGCCCCGGGACAGGATCGAACGGATCGACCGGGCCCGAGCTGCCGGCATAGGTGTTATTGGTGTGCTTGAAGTGCGCGCGGTTGGCGTCCAGGCCCACCGTGAAGCTGTTCGCCCAAGCGCCCACATTGCCCTGCGCGCGCAGCGTCGAGGTCAGCCCCGTCTGGTCCTGGTTGTGGGTGATCTGGGTGTTACCCGAGCGGTCGACCAACCCGGTTCGCGGGTTGTAGACATAGGCCTCGGCGTTGCGCCAATCGCGCTGGCTGTCGATCTGGTAGAGGCGCGTGCGCCAGTCAACGTTCGCGTTCGGCGTCCACTGCGCATCGAGCTGCGTCCAGCGGTCGCGGAAGCGGATTTCGCTGTCGTCCACGTTGTAGTTGCGGTGGCGCAGCGCCTCCAGCTGGCGGCCCTCGACCAGCGGCGTGCCGAAGTAGCGCATCGGTTGCTGGTAGCCCTGCGCATGGGTGAGCGTCAGCTGCAGGTCCGGGCGAGCCTGCCACAGCAACGCACCGGAGAACGTCGCATCGTTGTTGCGGCCACGGTCGACCCAGCCACCGCTGTAGTTGCCACTCACATCCAGCCGGTAGGCCAGCCCGGACGCCAGCGCGCCACCACTGCCGAAGCCCAGCCGCGCGGTGTCCTCGCTGCCCACGGTCACGCTGATCTCGTTCTCGATGGCACCGCGCGAGGGCTTCTTCGGCACGATGTTGATCACCCCGCCGATCGCACCATCGCCATGGATCACCGAGGCCGGCCCGCGCAGCACTTCGATGCGCTCGATCGACCAGGTATCGAACGGGAAGGTGATGCCCACGCCGCCGTACTGGCGCAGCCCGTCGTACAGCCGCATCACCGAAGCACCGTCGGTGAAGCCACGGCTGGAAAGCGCGCTCAAGCCGTTGCCCGGGTGCGGCATGGCACTGATCGCACCCGCCCGGCTGATCGCATCGTTGAGGTTGCTGTCGCCGCGCTGCTCCAGTTGTTCGCGCGAAATCACCGTCAGGCTGGCAGGTGTCTGCAGCACGCTCAGGCCCAATGCAGAGCCGGCGCTGGCGGTGGAGGACAGCTCGCCTCTGCGGGTATCGATCACGCGTACGGCATCCAGCGTGGTCGGGGGTGCCACGTCGGCAGCAAGGGCAGAAGCGGAGTGCAGCAGCAGCGCGCAAGCGACAGGCAGCGTCGCCCGGCGCAGGCGCGCGGAGTTGGGGTTCGTTTTCATTTGTTCACGGCATGCAAGGCCACCCCGCAATGGCAGGGCAGCAATCAGAAAGGGACAGACACGCGCGTGCGGGCACCGGCCGTGGCCGGCAACCTCATGGGGGAACGTTCAATGCAGCGCGCGTGCGGCTCAGGCAGCCATCAGTGCCGGCGGCCCACGCGCGCCCAATGTGCCGCTGATCCGTTGCGGCAACGCCCGCACCGCGCCGCGCAGTGCGCGGCACACCGGTGCCATCGGCGCCAACAGCAGCACGGCCGCCACCAGCAGGGTGATCAGCCGTGCAGCGATCAGGCAGTAATCGCAGTCCACACCCATCTCATGATCGGCATGTGGATCGGCGGGCGGCTTCTTTGCGGTCTCGCCGTGCGGCATCGCCATCGCGTGATGGTCGTGATGGCCTTCCATCGCGTGCTGCGCGTGCTCTGCGTGCATTGCGTGGTCCATGGCCGCCACCGGTGCCGCGGCAGCCACGTGACCATGCGCCAGCCAGCGGCTCACCAGCGGGGCGAGCAGCACCAGCAGCATGGCGAGCCATGCCAGGGCCTGAAACCGGCGGTGGAGGACAGAATGACGCACGCCGCCATTCTACGGGGCCACGGTCAACCTTGGACCGCGTTCAGGGTTTGCCCCCTGCGACACGGTGACGCAGGGGCTCGCCTCGCGCGGCGACATGTGAATGGACCGCACCGCGGTCTCTGCGCTTGCGGGCTCTGCCTCGCCAACGTTAGGGTTCAATTGGCCACGGCAAGGAGCCACAGGAATCCGCATGACCACCCGCATCACACACTGGCAGCGCATCAGCCTGCTCGGCCTGACCGCGCTGCTTGCCGCCTGCGCCGACAAGGGGCCGCCCCCACCGCCAGAGCCGCTGGAACTCTCACAGCCGATTGCCGTGGACACGCCCGGCCAGCAGGTGCAGTTCGAGTTCGAAACCACGACGCGCAATTTTGCCAGCTACCGTACATATGCGGTGGAGCTGGATCTGCAGCACGTCTCCCCGTCGCCAGATGCTGCTTCTCCGCGCGACCTGCACATTCCTTTACGCGTTGGACTTCAGCAATGGTCCGGCGGCACGTGGCAGTCGCTGGCAAGCCCCGACGCCTACCAGATCGCACAGTCGCAATCTGGCCAGCCACTGCCAGACTGGCACCGCGATGCGGGACTGAACTACGCTCAGACCCAACGAGGCAGCGACGGGGCCTATCGACTCCATGTCGCGTTGCTGCCGTTGCAGGCGCGTAGCCGCTATCGGGTCCAGATCAGCACGGTTGAAGACATCGCACCGCTTCGTGGCGCAAGCGCCAGGATACTGATTCACGAATCGCGTCCGCTCGCCAAGTAGCGCAGCGCCTTCGTACACCTTCCAGGAGGATCACACGCACATGGACAAGCCACGCTACATCGTCGATATCGTCATTGCGGCGCCGGGAACACCGCTTCTCGACCCGGTAACGCAGCAGCCGCTGCGTAATCCGGATGGTTCCCCGCAGACATCCGGGCCGGGGCACATGTTCTACGTCCTGCGAGCACCGGGAAAAGATCCGGCGAGCTACGGCTTTGCACCGATCGAGCACGGCAGCATGAACGGACCGGGCGACATCGTGGACAGCGATGCAAAGACCTACAAGAACCCGCATTACACGCGCTCTCTGGAAATCACCGAAGCCCAGTACAACAAGCTCAAGGCGTTCGGCGACGATCCAGTGGCGCACGGCTTCAGCAAGCACTATGCCGACGTGCGCCACAACTGTGTGGACTTCGCCTGGGGCGCATTGAATCATGCCGGCATCCAGCGCAAGCACAGCCTGGACGTGAACAGCATCGGCGGCCCTGTTGGCCAATTGCTGCCAGACGTCCGCATTCCGCTGGGCGTCCAGTCACAGGGCAAGGACGGCTATCGTCCGCTGCGCAACATCCATGGCGTGGACAGCATTGAGCCGCCTTTCCCCAACAGCGAACTCAACCGCACCACCACTCATCCCCTGCCCGAGCGCAGCTTGAAGCAGCGTCTGCTCAGCGAAACCGATGGCATTGATGGCCCCTTGGGCGAGCGTCTGGCTGCGGACGCGCGCGCACCGGGGCACAGCCTTCATGCCTTGGACCAGAAAGTGCGTACCGCACTCGCCCAGGCCAGCGAACAGCAGGGACTGCCCCCCGGACAGGAGCACGAACGACTGGCCGGCCATCTGACCCACGCGGCGGTGCAGGCCGGCTTCAGCGAAAAGGACACGCTGCAGGTGGCATTCAGTTCAAACAGCACCGCCGAGGCACCCGGCTACGTATTCCTGCATCGCAGCGGCGACACCGCCTCGCCGGACCCAGCCGCCAATCGCCAGCGCCTGTCCCTGCTCGATACGCAGCAGGGCGACGCGGATACGCTGTATCAGCAGGCCAATGTGCAGCAGCAATCCCGCGACGCAAGTCGGCTGGCGCAGGACGAGCAACAGGCACAACAGCAGGCGTCGCCGCGCATGGCCTGACCCAGCCGCATCAGGCGCTGACACCGTTCCCGCATCAACTCACGTACTGCGCCTGACCGTTCCCGAACGACCAGTTCTCCTTCTTCACTTCCACCAGATTGATGAACACATCCTCGCGGCGGATGCCCACCGCCGCATGCAGTCCATCGGCGATGCCGGCGTACAACGCCTTTTTCTGCTCGAGCGTGCGCCCTTCGTTCCAGGTGATCTGGATGCAGATGAAGTCGTCGGTGCGATCCACGCCCAAGTAGCCGGGGTCGTAGATCAGCGTGCCGGGCGCGTGTTCCTGGAAGATCTGGAAGCGGTCGTTTTCCGGAACGCCCACCGCGCGCATGGCCTGGTAGATGGTTTCGCCGACGCGTTGCAGGTAGTCGGCGGATTTACCTTTGCGGAGATCGATGCGGGCAAGCGGCATGGTGGCACTCCAGAGTGGATGGGTACGACGACAGGCTGAGACTACGCCTGCCCGGGGCCGCGGGACAGCGCAGGGATGGAACCCTCTGGCTCCATGCGTGGCATGGTCCCGCCTCCGCCGCGCGGGGTGACGCGATTGCCATGGCGGCGCCGCTCTGGAGTCGTCTTGTGCACGGTCGGTAGGGGCGGCGATGCGCGCCATCAGTGATGGGCCGCACTACTCGCGCGTGTCGAACGACACACATCGGAGAACGTCTGGCCTGCCTAGGGACAGTTGAGAATTTTCCTTACAGACCGATGTGATTGCCCGGCTTGAAGATCCCCGCGCCGAGGCAAGACGCCTTGGCCGGGATTGGCGTCTCGAATAAACGAATGAACACCCATCGCTGCGGTTTACGTCGCAGCAGAGAGAATGCACCGATTGCCTTCAATGGCGGCCGGTGCGTGGGGATCGACAGGTCCGCCAGGCCTTCTTCTCGATGGGAGTTCGTTTGCCTTGGTACGCCAACCCGCACCGTCCGCCACCTTCACTCGGGAAGGTGGCCTTACGCCAGTGAGGGTTTCACCATGACCAACCGCACCGCCGTCCATCCCCGCCTGCACGCGCTTATCGGCGACGTCGCAGCCGACGTGCCCGGGGACCTCGCACGCGAGATCGAGTGCGCCCTGGACGCGCAGAATTTGTCCGCGCAGCTGCCCACTTTCTTCGCCCGTCTCAATGCGATCAACCAGGCCGACGGTGATGACGGACAGCCGTGCATCAGCCTCACCCTCGGCGCCAGCAATCACGCTTCGTTGCGCCGCTCGCTATCTGGCCTCGGCGCATTGCTCGACCTGCTGCAGGCCGCCGACCATGCGCGCAACGAAGGTGGCCCGGACGAACAGTTGGGCGCCTTCCATATCGACGGACTGATCGTGGCCGCCCGACAACTGGTGCGCGAGGCACATCATTGCCTCTCCGGCGGCGACGCCTGACCGGCCCGGGTACGCTCCCGCTACAATCGCGCAGTGAGCGCAGGAGACCGCAATGGACGCCGAACACCTGGAATACTTCAAGGCCGCACTGGAAGGCCGCGCAACCGTGGGCTGGAACGTCTGGTTCGCCGCCAACCAGCACGCGCTGGCACAACAGCTGAGCCGCCCTGCACTGCTGCGCTTGAAGTTCAGCACACTGGATGAAGCCGAACGCCTGCTGGCCGAAGCCGGCATCGTGCCCCGCAGCACAGCGGGCAAGCGCTACGAAATGTACTGCGCGCAGTTCTCGCCGGACGTGGTGGACGCGAACGGTCGCCCGCTACCGGCCCTCTGGCGCGCGGCGCACGGCGGTGCCATCGGCCTGCTGGCCGACGGTGAGCAGGAGGCCGGCCAGGCGAAGCTGCTCGCGGAGTTCCGCCGCGTCCGCAAGCGCGGGCTGCAGCAGGCCCATGAATGGTTGGCCGATCTGTGCTTTGAGGGCGAGATGGAACTGACCAGCGGCAATGCCGAGGTGGGCCGTAGCCTATTGGCGGTGGTGGTGCAGGCGGGTAGCGGCCATGACCTGCTGGATGCCACTGCGATGATCGCGCGCGAGCTGCTGGAGCGGCACGGCTGAAAGGGCGTGTGCTTCCAGCTGATCCTGCTGGATCGCTGGTAACAAAAAAGCCCCCATTTCTGGAGGCTTCTTTCGTTCTGCAACATGGTGGGCGGTACAGGGATCGAACCTGTGACCCTTGCCGTGTGAAGGCAATGCTCTACCGCTGAGCTAACCGCCCGGTGTGTTGCTGAGCCGCTCATTATAGGGGCTTTTCAGAGGCCGTCAACACTTTTTCACATTCGTGTTCACGGGTGTCTCGGGATGTGCAGCCGAGCATGGCTCGGCTCTACAGAACAGCGGGGTACGCGTGTTTCGGTGGTTCCGCCGAGCATGGCCCGGCGCTACCGGAATCACATCGTATGGGTCGGCTTGTCCGAGCCGGTAAGCCCGGCCAGCAGGGTCTCGATCTTGTGGCGCACGCCCTCGCCTTCGGCACCATCGGCCAGCTGCACGCCGATGCCGGCGGTGCGGTTGCCCTGCGCGCCTGCCGGGGTCACCCAGATCACCTTGCCGGCCACCGGCAGGCGCTCGCTGGAATCGGGCAGGGTCAGCAGCAGGAACACCTCGTCGCCCAGGAAGTAGCGCTTGGGCGTGGGCACGAAGATGCCGCCATTCTTCACGAACGGCATGTACGCGCTGTACAGCGCGGCTTTGTCCTTCACGGCCAGGGACAGGATGCCCTGGCGGGCGTTGCTGGCACTCATCGATTTCCCCTTGCGGCAGGCCGCTCGTTCACCTTGTTCCAGGCCAGCAGCAACTCGACCACCGCAAGGTCTGCACGCACCGTGGTGCGCAGCAGGTCGCGGGTGCGGTTGGCCGCATCGAACCAGGCTGCAAGCTTGTGCAATCGCTCCGGCGTGGTCAAGGCATCGGTGCTGGCCTGGGCCAGTGCCAGGTCGGCGGCAAAGCGCAGGCGCAGCGCCGCGTTGTCGTCACCGCACCACTTCTGCGCCAGCTCCACCGCGCCGGTCTTGCCGGTGACCAGCTGTTCCAGATCTCGACCGACTTCGCGGCGCAGGCTCAGGCCGTCTTCGCGCAGCCAGTTGTCGGCCTGGCCGGGATGGCCGCGGGCGGCGTCCAGCGCTTCGCGCGCCGATGCCTCGCTATGGCCCTGCTGCTGCAGCCAGGCCAGTGCTTCGTGCGGCGGCGGCAACTTGAATTCCAGGCGCTGGCAGCGGCTGCGGATGGTCTGCGGCAAGCGTGCCGGGTCGCTGCTGATCAGCCACAGGTAGCGGCCGGGCTGCGGCTCTTCCAGCGTCTTCAGCAGTGCGTTGGCCGCCGAGCGGTTGATCGCATCGGCCGGGTCGACGATCACCACCTGCGCCACGCCGTACTGTGGGGTCAGCGCCAGCTTGTCGGTGATCTCGCGCACCTGCTCGATCACGATCTCGGTGCGCAGCTTGTCGCCGCTCTTGTTCGGAATGAAGCTGACCAGCTGCAGGTCCGGGTGTGTACCCGCTGCGATCAGCTGGCGCGTGCGCGTGGCGTGGGCTGCATCGCCCTGCGCCAGCACGTGGTCGGCCAACGCCAGCGCCACCTCATGCTTGCCCAACCCGGCCGGACCGCAGATCAGCAGGCCATGACCGAGGCGACCGGCGTCGAGCGCGGCCACCGTCTGCTCGAACGCGCGCTGCTGCCACGGTGAAAAGGTACTCATGCGCCCTCCCCGCCCTGCAGCCAGCGCTCGACACGCGCAACCACGTCGGCGGCCACGCGTTCCTGCACCTGGCCGGCGTCGATCAACGCAAAGCGCTGCGGGTCCTGCTGTGCGCGGCTGCGGAACACTTCGCGCACGCGCTGGAAGAAATCGTCCTGCTCGCTCTCGATGCGGTCCGGCCACAGGTCACGGCCGTTGGCGCGCGCGCGGCCTATGGCCACGTCCACGTCCAGCAGCAGGGTCAGCCCCGGCAACAGGCCGACCGCGCGACGCTCCAGATCGGCAATCCACTGCGGATCCAGGCCACGGCCACCGCCCTGGTAGGCATAGCTGGAATCGGTGAAACGATCGCTCAGCACATAGGCGCCGCGCTGCAGTGCTGGCTGGATCACCTGGCGCACGTGCTGCGCGCGCGCGGCGAATACCAGCAGCAGCTCGGCTTCGGCGCTGAGCGGTTCGGCGGCGATCTCGGCATCGGGTTTCAGCACCAGGCCGCGGATGCGCTCGGCCAGTGGCGTGCCGCCGGGTTCACGGGTCAGCACCACCTCGTGGCCGTGGCCGCGCAGGCACTCACGGATGGCATTGATGGCGGTGGTCTTGCCCGCGCCCTCGCCGCCTTCCAGGCTGACGAAACGCGGGTGGCGAAGCAGCGCGGGACTCATTGCGCCGGGGTCTCCTGGGTACGTTGCTGGCGCAGCTGCTGCAGGTAGCGCGCCACGGCGGCGTTGTGCTGGTCCAGGCTGGGCGAGAACACGTGCGCGCCGCTGCCATCGCCCACGGCGACGAAGTACAGCGCGTCGCCCGGCGCCGGCTGTGCGGCCGCCATCAGCGCGTCACGGCTGGGCATGGCGATCGGGGTCGGGGTCAGGCCGGCACGGGTGTAGGTGTTGTAGGGGGTGTCGGTGGTCAGGTCGCGACGGCGGATGTTGCCGTCATACGCAGCACCGAGGCCGTAGATCACGGTCGGGTCGGTCTGCAGGCGCATGCCGATCTTCAGGCGGCGCATGAACACCCCGGCAATCTGCGGGCGCTCGCTGGCCAGCGCGGTTTCCTTTTCGATGATCGAGGCCAGCGTCAGCAGTTCGTAGGGCGTGTTGATCGGCAGGTCCGGCGCGCGGCTTTCCCAGGCCTCGTCCAGCGCCTTTTCCATTGCGGCGTGGGCGCGCTTGAGCACGTCCAGATCGCTGTCGCCGCGCTGGTAGACGTAGGTCTCCGGCAGGAAGCGGCCTTCCGGATGCTGGCCACCGAAGCCGAGGCGCTGCATCAACGCGGCGTCATCAAGCGTGTCAGTGGTGTGCAGCAGCGGTTCGGCACGCTTGAGTGCGGCACGCAGCTGGCGGATGTTCCAGCCCTCGACAATCGTGACGCGGTGCTGCAGCACCTTGCCGGCGCGCATGCGCAGCAGCAGCTCGCGCGGGGTCAGCTCGCCACTGAGCGCATACTCGCCCACCTTCAGCTTGCCGGCGGCATCGAGCTGGCGCGCCAGCAGCTGCCACTGGGCGTCCTGGCCCTCGTCCACGCCGGCATCGCGCAGCTTGCGCAGCACGCTGTTCATGCCATCGCCGCTGGCGATGACCACGCTCTCGGCGGACGGGGTGATCGGGGCATCGGCGAAGCGGGTCTGCTGGTAGAAGAACCACGCGCCCGCGCCGGCCACGACGGCGGCCAGCACCACCACCAGCGTTACCACGAACAGACACCCGCGCTTGGCTCCCGCCATGGACTACCTCTGAACTCGATTCCGTCGTGCAGGATACCGTGCCGGTGGATTGGGGTCATGACCGGGGTGGCGTCGCCGTGCCGACCAACGGTCGGCACCCACCACAATCCATGCCTGGCGCGGCGATCAGTAGATCCACGCCATGCGTGGATGAATGGCCATGGAGGACTCCGTGCCGACCAACGGTCGGCACCCACCGTGGGGGAATGGCGTTGCCGGCCAGCGCCCGGCACTACCCCTGCTGGCCGAGCGCGCGCAGCAGGCCGCGGGCCTTCGCGCGGGTCTCGTCCAGTTCCTTGTCCGGGTCCGAATCAACCACGATGCCGGCACCGGTGCGGAAGCTCACCTCGTGGCCATCCACTTCGGCGGTACGGATCAGGATGTTCAGGTCCAGGTCGCCATCGCGGTTCAGCCAGCCGAACGCGCCGGTGTAGGCACCGCGCGGCACCTGCTCCAGCTCGCTGATGATCTGCATGCAGCGCACCTTGGGGCAGCCGGTGATGGTGCCGCCCGGGAACGTGGCGGCGATCACCTCGCCGGGCGTGACCTCCGGACGCAGGTGGCCGCTGACGTTGCTGACGATGTGGTGCACATGCGCGTAGCTCTCCACGGTCATCAGCTCATCGACCACCACGGTGCCGGGCAGACAGATACGGCCCAGGTCGTTGCGCTCCAGGTCGATCAGCATCACGTGCTCGGCACGCTCCTTCGGGTGGCCGACCAGCTCCTGGATGCGCGCGGCATCATCGTCGCCCTCGAAGCGCGGACGCGTGCCGGCAATCGGACGCGTCTGCGCGTGGCCGGCATGCACCGACACCAGCCGCTCCGGCGAGGAGCTGACCACGTGGCGGCCGTGCGCGCTGAACAAACCGGCGAACGGTGCCGGGTTGGCACGGCGCAGCTGCGCGTACAGCGCCTGCGGGCTGACCGGCGCGGCGAACTGCGCGCTCCAGCGCCGCGACAGGTTCACCTGGAACACATCGCCGGCACGCAGGTAGTCGATCACCCGGCGCACGCCGTCGGTGAAGCGCTGCGGCGCATCCTCGCCCACCGACTGCGGCGGCTGCCAGCCCTGCCCGGCCTCCGGCAGCGCCTGCGACGCCAAGGTCACCAGCGCCTCCAGCAGGGCCTGCTCACCGGCTTCGGCGATGATGAAACTGGCGTCGTTCTGGTGGTCATGCAGCACGGCGGCCGGGCAGCGCAGCGCCAGCGCGGTCGGGCGGCCGTCCTCGCGCGCGCGCGCCGGCAGCACCGGTTCGATCTGGCTGGCCACTTCGTAGTCCAGCATCAACGCCCAGCCGCCACGGAACGGCAGGCTGTGGCTGCCGTCGTGCGGCAGGCGTTCGTGCTGCCAGGCGCGATCCAGCGCCTGCAGGAACGTGCCGGGCTGCGCGGCACCCTGCAGGTCGCGCACCTGGCCATCGGCATCCAGCCGCAGGCAATCGCCCTGCGCGGCCAGCAGCAGGCTCCAGCGGCCCTGGGCGGTGCCCGAGGCGGTGGATTCCATCAGCAGCGGGAAGCGTGCCGGGTCGTGCTGCTGCAGGGCCAGCAGATCGATCGGGTGCGGCAGCGGGTGGATCAGCGGTGCGTGGGTCATGATGGCCAGTTCAGGGATTCAGATGCACGGAAGCCGCCTTGCGGCGGCCTCCTCGTGCGTAATGCACGTTCAGTCGAGCATGGCCCGACGCTACAACCCGGTCAGACGCGCTTGAAGATCAGCGTGCCGTTGGTGCCGCCGAAGCCGAAGCCATTGGACATCACCACGTCAACCTTGGCCTGGCGTGCTTCGTTGGGCACGTAGTCCAGGTCGCAGCCTTCGCCCGGCTGCTGCAGGTTGATGGTCGGCGGAATGACGTTGTCCTGCAGCGCCATCACCGAGAAGATCGCTTCCACGCCGCCGGCCGCGCCCAGCAGGTGGCCGGTCATCGACTTGGTGGAGCTGACCATCATCTTGTAGGCGTGGTCGCCGAAAGCGGTCTTCATCGCCATGGTCTCGCCCAGGTCACCCAGCGGCGTGGACGTGCCATGCGCGTTGAGGTAACCCACCTGTTCGGGGGTCACGCCGGCGTCTTTCATCGCCATGACCATGCAGCGCGCGGCACCTTCGCCGTTCTCGCTCGGGGCGGTCATGTGGTACGCGTCGGAGCTGGCGCCGAAGCCGGCCAGTTCGCAGTAGATCTTCGCGCCACGGGCCTTGGCGTGCTCGTACTCTTCCAGGATCAGGATGCCGGCGCCGTCGCCCAGCACGAAGCCGTCACGGTCCTTGTCCCACGGGCGCGAGGCCTGTTCCGGGGCGTCGTTGCGGGTGCTCATCGCCTTCATCGCGCAGAAGCCACCCACGGCGGTCGGCGACGAGCCACGTTCGGCACCACCCACCACCATCACGTCGGCGTCGCCGTACTGGATCATACGCATCGCGGTGCCGATCGAATGGTTCGAGGTCGCGCACGCCGACACCGCCGAGAACGACGGCCCCTTCAGGCCGGCGATGATGCTCAGCTGGCCCGGCAGCATGTTGATGATGGTCTTGGGCACGTAGAAGGGCGAGATCTTCTTGCCCTCATGGAACTCGATGGTCTGCTCTTCGATACCGAGCAGGCCGCCAATGCCGGCGCCGACAATGGCGCCGATGCGCTCGGCATTGGCGTCGGTGATCTCCAGGCCCGAGTCGTGCAGGGCCATGAACGAGGCACCGAGGCCATAATGGATGAACGGGTCCATCTTCTTGGCATCCTTGCCGCTGACCCGGTACTTGCCGAACAGTTCGTTGTCGGCGGTGATGTCAAAGCCCTTGACCTCACCTGCAATCTTGGTGGTGAACCGGTCCAGGTAGGCATCAGAAACGTTGGTCAGCGGACCGATGCCCGAACGACCCTGGGTGATGCCTTCCCAGCTGCTGGCCAGATCATTGCCCAACGGCGAGACGATACCCAGGCCGGTTACGACGACGCGACGCTTCATTGCTGATTCTCCTGACCCGAAGGTTCAATCGGGTAACACGGTTTGCTTCGGTGTGATGCTCAAACACACGGGGCCGCAACTGCGGCCCCATGGGGTGCGGTGCGCGGCGAGCGGAGACCCGCGCGCACTGCCGTCTGACATCAGGCCTTGACGTGCGCCGTGATGTAGTCGATGGCGGCCTGCACGGTGCTGATCTTCTCGGCTTCTTCGTCCGGGATCTCGCACTCGAATTCTTCTTCCAGGGCCATCACCAGCTCGACGGTGTCCAGCGAGTCAGCGCCCAGGTCATCGACGAACGATGCGCTGTTGGTGACTTCATCTTCCTTGACGCCAAGCTGTTCGACGACGATTTTCTTGACGCGTTCTTCGATGGTGCTCATGGGATCTCGCTCCAGATGGAGTTGTGGTTCAAAAGTGGTCGCCATCAAGGGCGATGGCCGTGGGATAGTGTAGTGGAAACCGGCGCGGCCTTGCATTGCAGCAAAAACCTCAGCAGATCAACCACTTGCGGCGCAATCCCTGCGCCCCTTGCTTACGGCATGTACATGCCGCCGTTCACATGGAGGGTTTCGCCGGTGATGTAACCGGCAGCCGGGCTGGCCAGGAACGCCACCGCATGGGCGATGTCCTCCGGCGAACCCAGGCGTTCGAGGGCGATGTCGTTGATCAGCGCGGTACGCGCTTCTTCCGGCAACGCCTTGGTCATGTCGGTGTCGATGAAGCCGGGTGCGACAACATTGACGGTGACGCCGCGCGAGCCGATTTCCTTGGCCAGCGACTTGCTGAAGCCGATGATGCCGGCCTTGGCGGCCGCGTAGTTGGCCTGCCCGGCATTGCCGGTCACGCCCACCACCGATGCGATGTTGATGATGCGGCCCTTGCGCGCCTTCATCATGCCGCGCATCACCGCCTTGCTGGTACGGAACACGCTGGTCAGGTTGGTGTCGATGATCGACGCCCAGTCCTCGTCCTTCATGCGCATCAGCAGGTTGTCGCGGGTGATGCCGGCATTGTTGACCAGGATCGAGATCGGGCCGAATTCCTTGGCGATGCCATCGAGCACGCTGTCCAGCGCGGCGGCGTCGGTGACGTTCAGCGCGCGGCCGTGACCGCCGTGGGCGGCCAGGCGCTCACCGATCGCGGCGGCGCCGGATTCGGTGGTGGCGGTGCCGATGACGGTGGCGCCCTGGGCGGCCAGCAGATCGGCGATGGCGGCGCCAATGCCACGGCTGGCACCGGTGACCAGTGCGATTTCACCCTGCAGGGGCTTGCTCATGATGTTTTCCTCAGACGGGAGCGGCCGCCGCACCGTGCCGCTTGCAGCGGCCACCGGTACGGTCGGCAGGAACAGGGAAGGTCAGGCCGACCATGCCTCGCGGGCGCCTTCGAAGTCGCCCGGCGTGGCCAGCGGACGGCCGTCGATGGCCTTGTCGATGCGCTTGACCAGGCCGGTCAGCACCTTGCCTGGGCCGCACTCGGCGATCTGGGTGATGCCGCGGGCGGCCAACGCCTGCACGCAACCGGTCCACTGCACCGGCTGATACAGCTGCTGGACCAGCGCAGTGCGGATGGCGTCCACGCCGTCGTGCACCTGGGCATCGACGTTCTGCACCACCGGCAGCTGCGGCGCCTGCCAGGACAGGCCGGCCATCACTTCGGCCAGGCGGTTGGCCGCTTCGCGCATCAACGGGGTGTGCGAGGGCACGCTGACGGCCAGCTTGACCGCCTTGCGCACGCCCTTCTCGGCCAGCAGCGCCAGCGCACGGTCGACCGCATCGGCGTCGCCACCGATCACGATCTGGCCCGGCGAATTGAAGTTGGCCGGCACCACTACCTGGCTGCCTGCGGCTTCGGCGCAGACATCCAGCACCAGCTGGTCTTCGGCACCGAGCACGGCGGCCATGGCGCCGACACCGGCCGGCGCCGCTTCCTGCATCAGCTGGCCACGCAGGCGCACCAGGTGCGCACCGTCATGCAGGCTCAGCGCGCCGGCGGCAACCAGGGCGGTGTACTCGCCCAGGCTGTGGCCGGACAGCACCGACGGGCGCGGACCGCCCACGGCGTTCCAGGCACGCCACACGCCGATACTCGCGGCCAGCAGGGCCGGCTGCGTGTATTCGGTACGGTTGAGCATTTCCTCCGGGCCGCCCTGGGACAGCGCCCACAGGTCGACGCCGGCACCATCGGATGCCTCGGTGAAGGCTTCACGCACCTGCGGGTGCAGTTCGGCCAGCTCGGCCACCATGCCCACAGACTGCGAGCCCTGGCCGGGGAAGACAAAAGCGAGGGTGGATACGGTCACGCGGTCATCCGCTTGTTGCAATCGAAGCGGGCCATGATAAGGGGGAATCCGCTGTGTCGTCTGTACGTGCGCGTATGCAGGCGTATGGAGCAATGACAGGGTCAGATCCCTTTTCCACGGGAAATGGGATCTGACCCCGGCCAACGATCAGCAGAACAGCTGCAGCACGTCCAGATCGCCGTCGGCGAGGAAATCCACGCACAGGCCCACCAGCATCAGCACGCCAGCAGTGCTGGCACCGTGGGTGATGAAGATCGAATGGGCCAGCGCGCGCGCTGAGCGGCCCAGCTTCATGCAGACCCTGGCCAGGCTGCGCAGGCGGCCACTGACCGCATGCACGTGCTCGCGCACCGGCGCCTGGGCCTCGCCCATCGCCTCGGCCATCATCGCCTGCAGATGTTCGGGGCGATCAGCGTAGTACTTGGCCACGCCATAGCCGAACATCAGCCAGTCGCGGGCCTGCGCTTCGGACAGGTCCATCACTTCCAGCGGATCTTCCTCGAAATCGATGAAGCCGACCTGCTGCCCATCCCAGGTGAGATTGCGCGGCAGCGGCTGGCCAAAATAGGCGCCGCGCGCATGCGCTTGGGCAATGGCCTGCATCGCCGCCATCACCAGCCGATCACGACCTGCTTCGTCGGCTTCGCGCAGGCAGGTATTGAACGAGCTGCCGTTGTCGCCGATTACCAGCGCGGCATGGCCGGTGCCCAGCACGTTCGGCACGTTCACGCCTTGGGCCTGCAGCTCTGCAAGGCGGCGGGCCTCGGTTTCGCGCGCGGCGTCGCCGCCACGGTGCGGAGGAGGACGAAGGGCGTCGAGATGGAAACGACGGGCAACAAAATTGAGCAGGCCCAGGGCCAGCGCCCGGCTTCCCTTGCCGTACTGCTTCAGCCAGGCACGTTGCCCTTCGATGACGATGGGCTCAACCATGACAGGTCCTCCTTAAACGCGTTACGGCCCCGAAGGGCCGTAACGACAAGACTTCACATTGTCGTAACTTGCACTATCAATAGCGCAGCAGGGCCGAACCCCAGGTGAAGCCGCCACCAAAGGCTTCCAGCAGCAGCAGCTGGCCGCGCTCGACCCTGCCCGAACGCACGGCGGCGTCCAGCGCCAGCGGCACCGAACCGGACGAGGTGTTGCCGTGCTTGTCGACGGTCACCACGACCTGGTCCATCGACATGTCCAGGCGCTTGGCGGTGGCTTCGATGATGCGCAGGTTGGCCTGGTGCGGGATCAGCCAATCCAGGTCGGACTTGTCCAGGCCGTTGGCGGCCAGGGTCTCGTCCACGACCGAGTCCAGCGCCTTGACGGCGTACTTGAACACGTCGTTGCCCTTCATGTTGATGGTGCCGCCACCATTGGCGCCATCCTTGAAGCCGGTCGAAACGCCGACCGGGTTCCACAGCAGTTCCTTCTTGCTGCCATCGGCATGCAGGTGGGTGCTGAGGATGCCGGTCTCTTCGTCGGCCTTGAGCACGACGGCGCCGGCGCCATCACCGAACAGCACGCAGGTGGTGCGATCGTTCCAGTCGACCATGCGGGTCAACGTTTCGGTGCCGATCACCAGCACGTGCTTGCAGTCGCCGGAGCGGATGAATTTGTCGGCCACGCCCAGCGCGAACACGAAGCCGGAACAGGCTGCGTTGACGTCGAAGGCGGGGCACCCGGCCACACCGAGCTTGGCCTGGATCAGGCACGCGGTGGACGGGAAAATAAGGTCAGGCGTGGTCGTGCCGACCACGATCATGTCGAGCTGCGAGGCATCGATGCCTGCGGCTTCAAGCGCGCGCAGGGCGGCGTTGTAGCCAAGGTCGCTGGTGGTCTCGCCTTCGGCCGCGATGTGCCGTTCACGAATTCCGGTGCGCGACTGGATCCACTCATCCGAGGTTTCGACCATTTTTTCCAGGTCGGCGTTGGTCAGGACTTTCTCCGGCAAATAGCTGCCGGTGCCCGCGATCCTCGAATAGATCCGCTTGCTCATCATGTTTCCTGTTGCGCGGGCCGCCGATCACCGGCACGCCCGGGAAAGAAGGCAAAGGCCGCTGCCCGGGGGCAGCGGCCTTCCCGGCACATCAATCTTCTTCGACGGCCGAGGTCTTGGTCTGGATGACCTTCTTGCCGCGGTAGAAACCGTCAGCAGTGATGTGGTGACGCAGGTGCACTTCGCCGGTGGTCGGGTCGGTCGACAGCTGCTTGGCGCTCAGGGCGTCATGCGAACGGCGCTGGCCGCGGCGGGACGGGGTAACACGGGATTTCTGGACAGCCATGGGATTGCTCCAAACTCGGTTCGTTTTGCTTCGTCGTTTCGTCGCACAGGACGCCAGCGCCCAGCACACTTTTCGCTTTCGCCGCAGCCGCCGACGACAACCGGCTGCTATTGTTTCTTCAATGCCGCCAACGCCGCAAACGGGTTGGCCTTCTTTGTTTCTTCTTCGCTCGGTGCCCAGTCCTTGTCGACTGCTTCACCGTCGGGCGACAGCGGCACCACAGGCACCGCCAGCACCAGCTCGTCCTCGACCAGGTCCAGCGGACGCAGCTGGCCGTCTTCCGGCACCAGCAACGCCTCGTATTCCTCCGGCAGGGACGATTCCTCGTCCTCGTCGCGGATCAGGCCAAGCCTCTGGGTCACCTTCACCGGCAACAGGAATCGCTGCATGCTGCGCTGACAGGTCAGCGGCAACGCGGTGTCGATGGTCAGTTCCACATAGGATACCCGCAAGACGTCGTCGCGACCGAATTCAAGCGAGTAGACACACTCGCCGTCGGTATCTGCGACCAACCCCTGCAGGCGGGTCAATTCAGCCAGGGAGACCTGACCGTCGAAGCGCCTTCGCGCTACAACCATCCGCCAGGCATCCAGCGTTTCGGGCACGTTCGCGGACATAAGCCGCTGAATACTAAGGATCGCACCGCCCGCTGTCAAATGCCCGCCATACAGGACTTGCTGCTGGCGTTGCCGGCGGGCCAGACTGCCGCACCCTGCCCCGGTATTCTCGCATGTCACTGGTCCTGGCCTCCACCTCCCGCTACCGTCGCGAACTGCTGCAACGGCTGGGCCTGCCCTTCGACTGCGCACGCCCGGAGGTGGATGAAACGCCGTTGAACGGCGAGGGGCCGCTGGCCCTGGCCACGCGCCTGGCCGCCGCCAAGGCGGCCGATGTCGCCACGCGCCATCCGGGTGCCTGGGTGATCGGCTCGGACCAGGTCGCCGACCTGAACGGCCAGCCGCTGGGCAAGCCGGGCACGGTCGAGGCGGCCTGTGCGCAGCTGGTGGCGATGTCCGGGCAGACGGTACGCTTTCACACGGCAATCAGTCTCAGGCGGGATGGAGAATCCCTCGCCGCCCTGGATCTGACCGAAGTGCACTTCCGCGCGCTGGACTCGCGGGAGATCGCCCGCTACGTCGCCACCGAGCAACCCCTGGACTGCGCCGGCAGCTTCAAGTGCGAGGGCCTGGGCATCAGCCTGTTCGAGGCGATCGACAACCGCGACCCGACCGCGCTGGTCGGCCTGCCACTGATCGCGCTGTGCGGCCTGCTGCGCAGGGCCGGATTCGCGGTGCCCTGAACGGTAGAGCCGAGCCCATGCCCGGCTGCCTTTTTCGAGGCTGCCTGCCATCTGATTCGGAAGCAGCCAAGCATCGGCTCCGCTCCACAGGACCAGAGGACCTCAACGAACCTCGAACGGTTGCTCCTGCCACGCCTCCACGCTGCCATCGCGCCCGTGCAGGCGCAGGCCGAGCCAGTGCCGGCCCGGCGCCAGCGTGGTGGTGTCCAGCGACGCGTCGAAGCCCACCGCCGGATGCTGCGGATCGGTACTGTCCGGCCAGGCGGGGCGAACGTCGAACACGCGCCCGTAACGCGCGTCACCGATCGAGCGGCCATCAACCAGCGCTTCAACCCGCGCCAGCCCGACCCCATCCTTGAATGCCCAGCCCTTGATGGCGAGCGTTCCGGAGACCTTCTCACCGTTGGACGGCGCATCCAGCCAGGCCATCGCGGGTGTTACGCAGGGCCCCTGTGCACGCTTGGCCGGCAGCCGGAACAGCAGGAACCGCTGGAAACCATGATCGCTGCTGACCACCCGCGGCGCAGGCAGCGGCCCCACCTGCTCGCAGATGGTGTGATAGCGCGCCAGCAGGTCGCGGTAGCGCTGGTCACTGGGTGAAAGCACCAGCAGCATCGGCACACTGCGCGGGCTTTCGTGCAGCAGGTCCCACTGCGCCAGCTGTGCGGTGCGCCCATGCTTGTCGTTGAGCGGATGTGGCAGCACCTCGATATCGCCATTGCCCAGCTGGAAGCCCAGTTCGGCACCGACCTTGAAGTTGCCCGCCAGGACACGCGTACCCGGTGGCATCTGCCGCAGTTCGTCACGCACCGCCACGGCCAGTGGCTGCCAGCCGGCAAAGTTGCGCGGGTAGTACTTGCTGCCGGCCATCTGCTCGCGCAGTGCCGGCGTGGACGCCATCAGGTAGTAGCCGAACGCCAGCACGGTACCTGCAGCGGCCAGCCACCAGCCGGTACGGCGCAACCAGCGCGGCCAACCGTTGAGGACCACCGGCACGGCCACCAGCAACGCCAGGTAGCCTGGCAAGGGCCAGTGGAAACTGATCCGCTCGACATCGGTGAAGAAGCCCAGCAGGAAGATGCCCAGCGTCGACACCCCGCCCACCAGGCCGAAATAGCGCCACTGCACCCGCGCCCCACCGCCACTGCGGGTACCCGCCAGGGCGACCTTCCACATCGCGATGCACAGGATCGGCGTCACCAGCATCGGCTGGATCACCAGGAACCACAGCCCCTCCCACTCGAACGCCCACGGGTGGCGCTCGACCACCTGGAACTTCAGGCCGGCATCGTGGTTGTCGGCATTCCACGCCAGCAACGGCAGCCAGGCCAGCACGCCCACCGCCAGCGCCACCCATACGCGCGGATCGGCCAGCATGCGACGGCCCTGCGGCAACGCCAGCAGCGCAATGAAGCCGACACCGATGACACCAATGAAACGGTAGTGGCTGAGCGCACCGATCAGCAGGCCCAGCGCCAGCTTCATCGCCGAGGACGCATCCACGCTGTGCAGCAGGCGCGCGCCGGCGTGCAGGCAGATCACCGCCGCCAGCGCCATCGGTACGTCCGGCACGGCCAGCAGGCCCAGCGTGGCCGACAACGGCATCAGCAGGGTCAGGCTGCCCGCCTGCCACCCGGCCACGTTGCCAAACCAGCGCGTGGCGATGCGCACCACCAGCATCGGCAGCAGCGCGCCGATGGCCAGGAACGGCAGGCGCAATGCGAGTACGTGATGGCCACCGATCTCCACGCCCAGGCGTGCAAGCCAGGCGGTCAGCCCCGGCAGGTCGGAATAGGCAGCGGCCAGGTGCTGGCCTTCCTGCCAATAGAACGCCTCATCGACGAACAGCGGCAGGCGCGCGGCCACCACCAGCTTGGCCGCTGTGATCAGCGTCCACAACCAGAGAAAAATCGCCCGCGCGCGCTGTTCGCCTTGCATTGCTCTATGGATAATCGAATGGATTCCAGACCTGAGACGATCATGCCAGCCTCGTCCCCCAATCCCAGCATGCTAACCGATCAACTGCGCCAGGCCCTGCGGGAGGCACAGGATCAGGTGAACGCACTGGTGCTGGGCAAGGTGCCGGAAGTCAGGCTGGCCTTTGTCGCCCTGCTTTCTGGCGGCCACCTGCTCATCGAGGATCTGCCCGGGCTGGGCAAGACCACGTTGGCGCACGCATTGGCCAGCAGCCTCGGTCTCAGCTTCCAGCGCGTGCAGTTCACCTCCGACCTGTTGCCGGCGGACGTACTTGGCGTTTCGGTGTACGAGGCCGGCAGCCGCCAGTTCCAGTTCCATCCCGGCCCGGTGTTCACCCACGTGCTGCTGGCCGATGAGATCAACCGTGCACCGCCGCGGACACAGAGTGCGCTGCTGGAAGCGATGGCCGAGCAGCAGGTCACACTGGATGGACAGACACATCCACTGCCCGACCCGTTCTTCGTCATCGCCACGCAGAACCCGGTCGACCTGTCCGGCACCTTCCCGTTGCCGGACTCGCAGCTGGATCGTTTCCTGCTGCGGCTGGCGATGGGCTACCCCAGCGCGCAGGCCGAGCGCGAGCTGCTGCGCGGCAGTGATCGCCGCGACCTGATCGCACGCGCGGTGCCAAAGCTGGACGACACCCAGGTGCGTGCATTGCGTGAAGCGGTTGGCCAGGTGCATGCCAGCGACGCGCTGATCGACTATGTGCAGGCGCTGCTGACCCGCAGCCGACACCATGCCGGCGTGCGCGTAGGCCTGTCACCGCGCGCGGGACTGGCCCTGCTGCGTGCCGCCAGGGCACATGCGCTGCTGCTCGGCCGCGGGCATGTGATGCCCGAAGACGTGCAGACCCTGTTCGTGGCGGTGGCCGGCCATCGCCTGGTGGCCGAAGCCGAATCCAGCTCCGGGCCGGCGCTGGCGCGGGCGATCCTGCAGACCGTCGCGGTGGACTGAAGGTGGCCACACGCTGGGCACGCATGCAGCTGCTGGCACGCCCCCGCAGGCCCGAAGCCCTGCCGCAGCGCCTGGACCGTCATCGCATCTACGTATTACCGACACGCTTCGGCCTGTTCGTCGCCACCCTGCTGTCGGCGATGCTGCTGGGCGCATTGAACTACAACAACAACCCGGCCCTGCTGCTGGCGCTGCTGCTGGCCGCGGCAGCGATCGCCAGCGCCATCGCCGCGCACCTGCAACTGTCCGGCATACAGATCGATGCAATCTCCGCCGAACCAGTACCGGCCGGGCATCCCCTGCGCCTGCGCGTGGACCTTTCGTTGCGCGACCCGCGCGCGCGCCACGGGCTGCACCTGCAGCTGGGCGCAAGCGAGGCCTGGGTTGCACTGCCTGCACACGGTCGCGGCGAAGTGGAGCTGGATGTTCCCAGCGAGCGCCGCGGCTGGCTGGAACTGCCCCGCATCCGCCTGTCGAGCACGCAGCCGCTGGGACTGGTGCGGGCATGGTCGTGGGTGTGGCCGGAGCAACCGCTGCTGGTCTACCCGCTGGCCGAGGCCCAGGCACCGCCCCTCCCTGAAAGTGGCAGCGATCCCCTGCACACCCGCGCCCACGCCACGGGCGAAGAGCTGCATCAGCTGCGCCCCTATCGTGCCGGCGATGCTCCGCGCAGCATTGCCTGGAAACACTCGGCGCGCCGCGACAGCCTGCTGGTACGCGAGTACGAGAAGCCGATCGGCATCGAAGTGGTGCTGGATTGGCGCACGCTGGCAGCGCTGGGCCATGAAGCGCGCATCGCACGCCTGGCACGCTGGGTCGACATGGCCGAACGCGAAGGCCGTCGCTATACGCTGCTGCTTCCGGCCCATCCGCCGTTGGGGCCCGGCCAGGGTGCCAGCCACCACCACCTGTGCCTGCGCGCACTGGCATTGATGCCCCATGACTGAGCCTGCCGTCCTGCTCGACCGCAACGCCCGCAGCTGGACCCTGGCCAGCGCAGCGCTGGCGCTGCTGCCACTGCTGCTGCAGCTGCCGCCGGTGCTGGCCAGCGTGATCGCGATCGCCGCCGTGCTGACCGCTGCGCTTTCATGGCGGCGGCTGCTGCCGATGCCGGTCCGCCTGTTGCTGGTGCTGGCCATGCTTGCCGCCATCGTCTGGCAGATGGGCATGGTGCGGCCGGGCCGCGATACCGGCTGCGCATTGCTGGCAGCGATGCTGGCGATCAAGTCCAGCGAGCTGCGCAACCTGCGCGATGCGCGCAGCCTGCTGGGCTTCGCGTTGTTCTCGCCGTTCGCGGCCTTCCTGCTCGACCAGGGGCCGCTGACCACCGGGCTGGCAGCGCTGGCCGCAGTTGCCGCACTGCTGGCCCTGCAACGCCTGGCCCTGGACGAGGGCCACAGCCCTCGCCTGCCGCTGCGCGGACAACTGCGTGGCGTCGGCCGCCTGCTGGGGATCGGCCTGCCACTCGCGCTGGCCTGCTTCTGGCTGTTCCCGCGCTTGTCCACGCCGCTGTGGGGCGTACCCGAGCGAGCGGTGGGCACACCGGGCCTGGCTGACAGCATGGCGCCGGACCAGTGGCTGGACCTGATGGCCGACGACACCCCGGCGTTGCGCGTGCAGTTTTTCGGCGCGGTGCCCGAGCCTGCGCAGCGCTATTGGCGCGGCCCGGTGCTGACGTCGTTCGACGGCCACCGCTGGAGCCGCGATCGCGCGACGGCCGGGCGCCCCGCACCGGTAGTCGAAACCGCCGCACAGGGTTGGGACTACCAGATCGACTACGAGCCCACCGACCGTCGCCTGCTGGTGGCACTGGACCTGCCCAGCCGCGCACCGGAGGGCAGCAGCTTCGATGCCGACATGAGCCTGCGCAGCGACCGCACGCTGTCCGCGCTCAGCCGCTGGCGGTTGCATTCGGCGCCGCCGCAACGGTTCGACACCGATCTGTCGCCCTACCTGCGCCGCGCGGCGCTGCAGCTTCCGCCCGGCTTCAATCCGCGCACCGCCCAGCTCGCGCGGCAATGGCGGCAGGAGGCCGGCAGCGATGACGAGGCCATCGTCCGCCGTGCGCTGCAATGGATCACCCGCGACTTCTCCTACACGCTGGATACACCGGTGGCGGGGCGCGATCCGGTCGACGATTTCCTGTTCAACTACAAGGCCGGCTTCTGCCAGCACTTCAGCTCGGCCTTCGTAGTGCTGATGCGCAACGCCGGCATTCCGGCCCGGGTGGTGACCGGCTTCGCAGGCGGCACCCGCAACCGCATCGGCGACTACTGGGTGGTGCGTCGCATGGATGCCCACGCCTGGGCCGAAGTCTGGCTGCCGCAACGCGGCTGGGTGCGGGTCGACCCGACTGCCGCCGTGGCACCCGAACGCATCCTGGACACCCTGGACGACCGCCTGCAGGCCGGCACCGATACCCCACTGCAACAGCGCTGGCTGCAGCTGGGGCAGATGGGTGACTGGCTGCGCCGCGGCTGGAACGACCTGGTGCTGTCCTTCGATGCACGCCGCCAGCAGCAACTGCTCAAGCCGTTCGGGCTGGATGACCTCGGGCCGGCGCAGCTGGTGACCGGATTCGTGGTCGCCGCCCTGCTGGCACTGGCGTGGATGGCCTGGCTGCTGGCCCGCGGCGAGCGCGAGCGCGACCCGCTGCTGCGCGCCTGGCACCGGCTCGGGCGGCAGTATGCGCGCCTTGGCCTGGCCCGCGAACCGCACGAAACCGCACAGGACTGGGCACAGCGGGTTCACCGGCAGCGACCCGCCCCGACCCTGCTCGCGCTCAGCCAGCGTTTCGCCGACGCGCGCTACGCTGGAACTTGCACCGACCTCGCTTCATTATTGCGGGACCTGCGCAGGCATCGCCCGACTTCCGGAGCCTCCCCATGAACACCAAGTTCCTCCTCACCGCTGTGGCCACGCTGGCCCTGTCGGCCTGTGCCACGGCACCCAAGCCGCTGCAGGGACAGTTCAGCCTTATTTCCCCGCGCGACTCGGTCGCCACCCAGCAGGTCGGCACGCCGGTCCGATGGGGCGGCCGCATCATCGAGACCAAGCCCGGCCAGGGCGAGACCTGCTTCCAGATGATCTCGCGCCCGCTCAACGCCAGTGGCCGCCCGAACACCACCTCGTCCGACGCCAGCGACGGCCGCTTCATTGCCTGCCGCGCCGGTTTCTACGACCCGGCCGTGTTTGAAGCCGGGCGTGACGTGACCTTCATCGGCAAGATCGACGGCTACCAGAACACCCGCATCGGGGACTACGACTACCGCCTGCCGAAGCTGTCGGCCGATGTGATCTACCTGTGGCCGGAACAGCGCCAGGTCGATGTGGTGCCCTACCCCTATGGCCCGTGGGGCCCCGGTCCGTGGGGCCCGTACTGGGGTGGCTACGGCCGTTGGGGCTGGTGGTGATCGCCACCCACCCTGCATGATCGGAAAAGGCCGCCTTCGGGCGGCCTTTTTCATCCACGCATGCATGGACAGGGCTTCAACGCCCCGGCGTACCGAAATGCCCCAGCGGCGCGCCGGCCAGCAGGTGCATGTGGATGTGGAACACGGTCTGCCCGGCATGTTCGCGGCAGTTCATCACAATGCGGTAGCCGTCCTGCGCGAAACCCTCGCGGCGCGCGTATTCGGCAGCGGCCAGGGCCAGCTTGCCGACCAGGTGCGCCTGCGACGGCTGCAGGTCGTCCAGGGTCGGGATGATCTCGTTCTTCGGAATGAACAGTACGTGCACCGGCGCCTGCGGTGCGATGTCCTTGAAGCCCAGCACCTCGTCATCCTCATAGACGATGGTGGCCGGGATCTCGCGACGGATGATCTTGCTGAAGAGGGTATCGTTGCTCATGGTCGGCCTCGGCGGGAGTGTCTTCCGCATTGTAGGCCGGCCGCGCCGGGTGATGCCCGGGTGGTACTCAATCGCGGAATTCGCTGCGCGTCCCGAACGCGTGCGACAGCGTGCCGCGGTCAACGTATTCAAGCTCGCCGCCAAGCGGCAGGCCCTGTGCCAGCCGGCTGGGCTGCACCTTGCGCGCGCGCGCCAGCTGCGCAAGGTAATGCGCGGTGGCTTCGCCTTCGACGGTGGCACTGGTGGCGATGATCAGCTCCTGTACCTCACCTTCGGCCAGCCGCTGCTCCAGCTGCTCCAGGCCCAGCTCGCGCGGGCCGACGCCATCGAGCGGCGACAGCCGGCCCTGCAGCACGAAGTAGACACCGCGAAAACCCGTCGCGTTCTCGATCGCGAGACGATCGGCCGGCGATTCGACCACGCACAGCTGGCTGCGCTCGCGGCTGCTGTTGGCACAGGTCGGGCACAGCTCGGTTTCGCTGAAGTCGCGGCACTGCGCGCAGTGGCCGATACGCTCCACCGCCAAGGCCAGCGTTTCGGCCAGGCGCTGGCCGCCTTCGCGCTCGCGCTCTAGCAGGTGGTAGGCCATGCGCTGCGCCGTCTTCTGGCCTACGCCAGGCAGCACCCGCAGTGCGTCGATCAGTTGTTCAAGCAGGGGTGCGGACACGGCGGCATGCTTTGATGGCGCCGAGCGAGCTCGACGGCTACAGATTCTGTGGCACCCGCTTGCACGGATGCCACGCTGGCAATCAGAACGGCAGCTTCATGCCCGGCGGCAGCTGCATGCCGGCGGTGGCCGAACCCATCTTCGACTTCGACTCGGCATCGATCTTGTTCGAGGCATCGTTGAAGGCGGCGGCGATCAGGTCTTCCAGCATCTCCGGGTCGCTGGTCAGCGACGGGTCGATGCGCACCTTGCGGCATTCCTTGGCGCCGGTCAGGGTCACGCTGACCATGCCGCCGCCGGCACTGCCGGTCACTTCGATCCTGGCGATTTCTTCCTGGGCCTTCTGCAGGTTTTCCTGCATCTTCTGGGCCTGCTGCATCAGTTGGGCGATATTGCCGCGCATAGTGTCTTACTCGTCAAAAGAACGGATGGAATCGGAAACAACCCGGGCACCGTGCTGTTGGATCAGCACCTGCACTTCCGGGTCGTCCATGAAAACGGCCTCTGCCACCTGCTGCCGCTCGCCACGCTGGCGGTCGGCACGCTGATGCAGGGTCTCGGCCGGAACGTGTTCGGTTTCCACGGTCTCGACCACGATCTTCGGCGCCTGGCCAAGGGCCTTCTCCAGCATCTCGCCCAGGGCAGCCAGCGCGCGCTCCGAGCGCAGGTACTCAAATCCGGGCGAAAGGCCCAGTTTCAAGGTCCCGTGCTGGCAGCTGATGAAGGCGGCGTTGGCAGCCAGCTGCCGCGAGGGGCCGCTGAGACCGCTGTTGGCGACCAGGTCCAGCCAGTCTTCGGCAGTGGCCAGCTCGCTGACACCTTCCTGCGGTGCGGCCTCACGCGCCGGAGCCGGTTCGGCCGGCGCAATGGCAATACCTTCGGCGCGGAACAAACGCTCCGGCGGCGCAGGCTCGCCTGGATCCGCGGCGGGAGCCGGCGGTTCATGCCAGGGCGCGACCATGGCGGCATCCGGGCCGGCCATCTCGGCCGCCAGAGCCCCATCCCGCGCCTCGGCTTCGTCGGTGGCCCACGGCGGCAGGTCATCGCTTGCCTCTGCAGCGATGGCAGGCGCCAGCGCCTCGGCCTTCACCGGCGGCGGTGACACGGGTTCTTCCACCGGAACCGGCTCGGGTTCAGGCGTCGGATCCGGCTCCGGTTGCGGGGCCGGCTCGGGTTCGGGTTCAGGTTCGCGCGGTGCAGCCGCCGGAGCGGCCACCTGCGCCGCCACGGCCGGGCTGGCCGAAGCGACGGCAGCAGCCGGCGTCGCTTCATGGCTTCCGGCATGGGCGCCACCACCGGCAGCGTTGCCACCCGGCGTGCCTCCCACCGCACCGTCGACGGCCTTCGGCACCGGCGGTACCGCTGCGGCCGGGCGGAACGCCAGCATGCGCAGCACCGCCATTTCAAAGCCGGCGCGCGGGCTCGGTGCCAGTGGCAGGTCGCGACGGCCATTCAAGGCCATCTGGTACCAGAGCTGCACCACTTCCGGGCGCAGGCGCTCGGCGAATGATGCGACATCCAGGCCTTCCGCGACGGCGGCACCCGGCACCAGCTGCTGCACCTGGATGCGGTGCAGGCCTTCGGCGAGCGCTTCCAGCACGCCACTCCAGTCCGGCGAGAATTCGGCCAACGCGACCACCACCTGCAGCAGGCGCGGGCCATCGCCCTCGGCCAGCGCATCGAGCATCGCCGCCACCTGGGTGCGATCCACAGTGCCCAGCATGGTGCGCACCACATCCTCGCGCAGCGCGCCGCCGGCATAGGCGATCGCCTGGTCCAGCAGTGACAGGCCGTCACGCAGGCTGCCGTCAGCGGCCTTGGCCAACTGCACGATGGCGCTGCCGTCGGCCTCGATCTCTTCCGCCGCCAGGATGCGGGTCATCTGGCCCTGGATCTGGTCTTCGTCCAGGCGCTTGAGATTGAACTGCAGGCAGCGGCTGAGCACGGTGACCGGCAGCTTCTGCGGGTCGGTGGTGGCCAGCAGGAACTTCACGTGCTCCGGCGGCTCTTCCAGCGTCTTCAGCAGTGCGTTGAACGCCGCCTTGGACAGCATGTGCACTTCGTCGATCAGGTAGACCTTGTACTTGCCGCGCGAAGGCATGTACTGCGCGTTCTCGATCACCTCGCGCACGTCGTCCACGCCGGTGTTGGACGCGGCGTCGATTTCCAGCAGGTCGATGTAGCGACCGGCGTCGATGTCCAGGCAGGCGGCGCACTGGCCGCACGGGTCGGCACTGGTGCCCTGCTCGCAGTTGAGCGACTTGGCGAAGATGCGCGCGATGGTGGTCTTGCCCACGCCACGGGTACCGGTGAACAGGAACGCGTGGTGGACACGGCCGCTGTCCAACGCATTGCTGAGCGCACGGACCACGTGTTCCTGGCCCACCAACTCGGCAAAACGCTTCGGACGCCACTTGCGGGCAAGGACGAGATAGGACATCAGGCCACCGTTTTCCATCGGAAGTTCCATTGTGCCATGCCTGTCCAGCCCCTTCGCCAACATCGCCCCCGTATGTGTTGCCTGGCCGGGGTGCTTGTGTCCGGCCGCGCCGCCCGCTAGAATCTGCGCCCCTGCTGAGGCGTTTGCCGATGGCAGGATCCGGAGAGGTGTCCGAGTGGTTGAAGGAGCACGCCTGGAAAGTGTGTAAGCGTCTAAACCGCGCTTCGGGGGTTCGAATCCCCCTCTCTCCGCCAGATAAATGAAGAAGCCGCCCAGTGGGCGGCTTTTTTTGGCTGGCGGGAATCGCCGCAGGTGCTACCGGACTGAACAGGCCCTGCCGTCGTGGCCGGTCCAACGGCCGGCCCGCCGACGGCGCGCGATCCGCCGCAGGTCATCTGCGCCGGAGCAGTCTCCGCACGCAGGCGCCGACGAACGCCAGCCCCAGCAGCACCCACACGACCGTCATTCCCCACAGCGCACCGAACGTATCCAGGACCGGCTCCAGCCGCGGTTGCGCCGGGTCGTAAAGCACGCGTACCGGCTGCCCAGGCTCATAGCCGAAGATCATGCCGCCCTGCGGGTACGAGACGCGTTGGCCGGTCGCGGTGGTGAACGCGACCTGCGGATGCGATCCGCCGGCGTTCAGGCGCTCAACCTGGCCATCAACGGCCTGCGCGACCTCCAGGAACTCAAGACGATGTGTCACCTCGAAGGCGGCCACGGCAAGGATCAACAGACCCACCACGCCAAACAGCAGACCGCGCATCAACTGGGCAGTCCGGAAAAAAGAAGGGTCGGGCATCGCTGGGCAGCTCCGTTGCAGGCGGGAAGACGAATGGGGCCGGCGGATCCTGCCGCGCGGTCACTCCCGTTGCCCGACAGCATAACCCAGAGGCCACCCAGCCCCCTCCGCACGCTATGGTGGCTGCATGAACCTTCGTGTCTACCAACCCGCCGACGCACGCGCCTGCCTGTCGATCTTCGACAGCAACGTACCCACCTACTTCGCGCCCGAAGAGCGCAGCGACTTCGAACGCTTCCTGCGCGAGCAGGCCACGGGCTGTGCATTCCAGGTGATCGAGCGCGATGGAAACGTCGTCGCCTGTGGTGGCCTCTCGCGCCGTGGCGACGGCAGCGCCGGCTTCTGCTGGGGCATGGTGCAGCGCGCGCTGCACCGCCAGGGGCTGGGCCGCACACTGGCACTCGCGCGCCTGCGCCAGGCCGAAGCGGATCCCTCGATCAAGCGCATCGCCGTGCCGCCCGATA
>NZ_LXXZ01000027.1 GCF_003244875.1 Stenotrophomonas sepilia | reverse complement strand
CCGGGCGAAGGCGCGGTGGGGCCGGTTGCGGGGGCGTGAGCCGCATGGATGCGGCGACCGAGCTTACATGGACGTACTTGCAGCGTCCCCCGCAACCGGACCCACCCCGCCATCGCTCAGGAAACCAGCTTTTGCCGTTGCCGTTGCTCCTGCCTCTGCGAGTGCAGGGCGCAGCCCTGCCAGAACCCCAACCGCCGTACTTGCAACGGTCATCATCCCGGTCCACACTTCGTTGCCGATCTGAAGACGGCAATAATGACCCACAAGATCCCCCTGTTGATCGACACCGATCCCGGTGTGGACGACGCCTTGGCCCTGCTGATGGCCTTTGCCGATGAACGGCACGACGTGGTCGCCCTGACCATCGCCGCCGGCAATGTCGGCCTCGAATACACCGTCCGCAACGCCCTCAAGCTCTGTGACATCGTCGGCCGCCCCGACGTACCGGTGTTTGCCGGCAGCCCGGATCCGCTGCTGCACCCCTCCGTTGACGCTGCCCACGTGCATGGCCGTGATGGCTACGGCGACGTGGACCTGCCGCCGCCGAGCCGCCAGGCCGAGGCCGAGCACGCGGCCCTGGCCATCCTGCGCCTGTCGCACGAACACGCCGGCGAACTGATGCTGGTGATGTTGGGCCCGCTGACCAATCTGGCGCTGGCACTGAAGCTGGACCCGACCCTGCCCCAGCGCATCAAGCGCATCGTGGTGATGGGCGGTGCGGTTACCTGCCACGGCAACATCACCCCGGCAGCCGAATTCAACATTGCCTTCGATCCGGAAGCCGCGCACGTGGTGTTCACCTCGTTCAAGCACCTGCTGGTGTCGGACTGGGAGGCCACCGTTGCCCACGGCCTGCCGCTGGAGGACGCCGAGAAATGGCTGCAGGCCGATTCCGATCGCGCCCGCTTCTACGAACTGATCTCGCGCAAGACCCGCGCGCTGTCGGAAGATGCCAAGGGCGGCCGCTGGTATACCGCCGATGCGGTGGCCATGGCGTGGGCGCTGAATCCGGAAGGGCAGCTGCAGGTCGAGTCGCGGCCGCTGAACGTCGAGCTGAATGGCACGTTCAGCCGCGGCGCCACCATCGTCGACTGGAACCGCCAGACCGGCCAGCCGGACAACTGCGATCTGCTGATGGCCTACGACCAGCAGCGTTTCGAGGCCCTGGTGCGCCAGGCCCTGGGCGCGGACTGACGTCCGTTGCCCCGCACCGGTTGCCCCGAGCGGCAACCGGTGCTTATAATGCCGCTCTTGACCACCAGCCCATTTACGGTGTGAGCCCATGAAGGCCGATATCCATCCGAACTACCGCGACGTCGTCTTCCATGACGTCACCTCCGATTTCAAGATCCTGACCCGCTCCACCATGGCGACGAAGGAAACCATCCAGTGGGAAGACGGCAACGAATACCCGCTGGTCAAGGTTGAAATTTCCTCGGCTTCGCACCCGTTCTACACGGGCAAGCACAAGGTCATCGACACCTCGGGCCGTATCGACAAGTTCCAGAAGCGCTACGCGCGCTGATCTGTCGATCCAGCTTCGAACCGACGGCCGCGCTCTGCGCGGCCGTTTGTTTTTCCCCAACGCCAACCCAACGGGCGTTTGGATGGACGGAACACTGCGTTCGTGTGACAACGCTTTTGCCGATCCGGGCCGCTCAACGGCCGGTGTCTGGCCGCCTGTCGTATACGACTTCCGTCTAGCACCCGACAAATGCTGCTGTGCGATAATGACATGATCCCCGGCACAGGCCGAGGACGTCATTCACGTGCCTGACCAATGCGCTTGGGCAGGCGCCTTCCCATGAAGGAGCGCACACAGTGTCCGATCTTGATCAGGTCACGCTCAACGCCGGCGACAAGTCCGTCGTTCTGCCCGTCATCAAACCCACCCTTGGCAACGACTGCGTCGACATCGCGAAGCTGACCAAGGAAACGGGTTTCTTCACCTACGATTCCGGCTTCACCGCGACGGCCAGCTGCAAGTCCGCCATCACCTACATCGACGGCGACAAGGGCGTGCTGCTGTACCGCGGCTACCCGATCGAACAGCTGTCGGAAAAGTCGAGCTACGTCGAAGTGGCCTACCTGCTGATCAACGGCGAGCGCCCGAGCGCCGAGCAGCTGAAGGCCTTCACCGATGAGCTGACCGCCGAAGCCAACGTCGATGAGTCGATCAACACCCTGATCGGCAGCTTTGCCAAGGATGCCCACCCGATGGCGATCCTGGCGGCCGCGATCGCGCAGCTGTCGGCCATCTACCACGACTCGCTGGACCTGTCCGACGCCGAGCAGCGCCGCAAGGCCGCCGTGCGCCTGATCGCCAAGGTGCCGACCCTGTCGGCGCTGATCTACCGCCACGGCAAGGGCCTGCCGGCCAACAAGCCGGATACCTCGCTGGACTACGTCAGCCGCTTCCTGAAGCAGACCTTCGAGTCCGCTGACGGCCAGTACGACCTGAACCCGGACGTGGTCAAGGCACTGGACCTGCTGTTCATCCTGCATGCCGACCACGAGCAGAACGCCTCGACCTCGACCGTGCGCCTGGTCGGCTCGACCGGTGCCAACCCGTACGCGTCGGTCGCTGCGGGCGTCACCGCGCTGTGGGGTCCGGCCCACGGCGGTGCCAACGAAGCCGTGCTGAAGATGCTCGAAGAGATCGGCAGCGCCGACAACGTCGAGTCCGCCGTGGTCAAGGCCAAGGACAAGACCTCCGGCTTCCGCCTGATGGGCTTCGGCCACCGCGTCTACAAGAACTTCGACCCGCGCGCCAAGGTCATCGGCGAGATGACCAGCAAGGTGCTCAAGCAGCTGGGCGTGCAGGATCCGCTGCTGGACGTGGCCGTGAAGCTGGAACAGGCTGCGCTGCAGGACGAGTACTTCGTCGCCCGCAAGCTGTACCCGAACGTCGATTTCTACAGCGGCATCATCTACAAGGCGCTGCAGATCCCGACCGAAATGTTCACCGTCATGTTCGCCCTGGGCCGTACTTCCGGCTGGGTGTCGCATTGGCTGGAACAGCAGGTCGATCCGGAAATGAAGATCGGCCGTCCGCGCCAGGTCTACACCGGCAGCGACGTGCGCGACTACCAGGGCTGATCGCCCGCAGCAGGTTGTGCTGAGAACGCCCCGCATCCGCGGGGCGTTTTTTTTGTCCTGATCGTCTTCGGCGGATGCCGACTGCGGCACGTTGGTCCGCACGATAAGAGCCCGCTTCCGGATCTGAACGCGTTCTGACAATGAATGTCGCATTCACATCTTTTCGGATCTATTGCATGGGTATCACGTCGAAGGCGATAGAACCTGTGCGTACTGATCCCTGTATGGAGAACGCCATGAACCGACTGATCGCCATCGCTTTCATCGCCACGCCGCTGGCCCTGCTGAGCCCGCAGGCCTTTGCGCAGTACACCGGGCCGGGGGCAGGGGCCGCTGCCAGCACCGTCGCTGACGCACGTGCGCAGCGCGATGACCATCCGGTGGTGCTGCGTGGCACCCTCATCGCCAAGATCGGTGACGAGCGCTACCAGTTCCGTGATGCCAGCGGCCAGATCGAGGTCGAGATCGATGACGAAGACCTGCCGCCGCAGGCCATCGGTGCCGACACCGTGGTCGAGCTGCGTGGCAAGGTCGACACGCATCGCTTCAAGCCCACCGACATCGATGTCGATCACGTCACCGTCGTGCCTGCAGGTTGAAGCGAACGGCAGCCGAGCGTGGGTTCGGCTCTACCAATTCAATGCAATGAGGTTTGTTGCATTGAACCGATGAGGGAAATTGCATAACCCTCAAACATTGAGCGAATTCAAGAATTCCCCTTAACGTTCAACGTTTTAGGAATGCTTGAATGGCCTGCATGGCAATGGATTTCTAACATTCTCTCCGTCGCCCGCACCCATCCCCGCGGGCGATGCTTCCCTCCCTTTTCTCCTTGGGGAGGGGAGCTTTCATATTCCCCCTTTGTCCGAGAGAGACAACCATGCACGCCATCATCAAGAAGGCCGCGCTCGCGGCAGCGCTGGCCACCGCTTCGCTGTCCGCGCACGCGCTGGAAACCAAGATCTCCGTCTATGCCGACGTCGACCCGACCCTGGCACTGCTGCGTGATGACGGCACCCCGTTGCCGGACCTGGTCACGCTGACCCACGATCCGCTGCGCGGCCTGATTCCGGACACGCAGCGCGTGCGCATTCACTCCAATGATGACACCGCGGATATCGAGGCACGCATCGACGGTGCGTTTGCCCTCGCAAATGAGACCGGCACCGTCACCGTGCCGATGACCATCAGCCTCAACAATCGCGCACTGGGTGCCGCCGCCATCGAATACAAGGCAGTCGACCTGTTCACCGGCGCCGGCTCGACCCCGGGCGCCTCGATCTCGATGCCGTTGACCATCGCCCAGGCCACCCCGGCCCCGATCACCACCAAGGGTCGCTACAGCGGCATCGTCAACGTCGTGCTGAACCAGAAGGCGACCTCGCCGTAATCCCCGCGCCGGCCCGGTTCCCGGGCCGGCCGCTTCTCCAGCGGTACCCCCATGACCTCACACGCCCCCGCCGTCACCCGGCTGGCGGTCGCGCTCGCCCTGGCGTTGTCCACTCCGCTGGCGGCCGCGCGCGGCGTCCCGCCCGGTTTCGAAGATCTGGTCGAAGGACAGACCGAACAACTCGACATCCGGCTGTTCGGCCGCTCGGCCGGGCTGTCGCCGGTGCGCGTCACCCTGGAGCATGTGCAGCTGGAAGATCCCGCGCGCGTGCTGCAGGCACTGGACCTGCCCGCCGAGGCGCAGGCCGCGCTGCTGCCGGCGCTGTCGCAGCCGCTGCCACGCAACAGCCACCTGGCCTGCCGCTTCGGTGGCGCCGAGGCCGGTTGCGGCTATCTGGATCCCCCGGAAGACCCTGCGGCCGCGCGCGCGCTGTATGACGAAGGCGAGGGCGCCGTGCGCCTGTTCGTGGCGCGCAAGTGGATCGGTGGCGAGCCCGCCGCGGAACGCTTCCACGCGCTCAGCAGCAATGCCGAGAACGCTTTCCTGCACCAGCAGGTGCTCAACCTCACCGGTGGGCGCGACTACCAGTCGTTCAGTGCGCGCGGCACCGGCGTCCTCGGCCTGTTCCAGCGGGGCCATATGTCCGCCGACTGGTACTTCACCCAGCAGCGCTACCGCAGCAACGGTGGCGATGCGCATTTCGAATTCGACAACGTCTATTACCGCCATGACCTGGGCCAGCAGTACTACCTGCAGGCCGGGCGCATGGACCGCCGCAACCTGTCCAGCCCACAGGGCGGCACCTTCGGTTTCAGCATGCTGCCGCTGGACCGCTTCGACGGTGCCCGCGTGGGCACCACCCAGGCTTACGTGGACAGCGATGCTGCCGTGCAGGCCTCGCCATTGACGGTCCTGCTCGCCCGCGATGCGCGCGTGGACGTGTTCGACGGCGAGCGCCTGCTGCAGACCTACTACCTGCAGGCCGGCATCAACCAGATCGATACCCGCAACTTCCCGTTCGGCAGCTACCTGGTGCGCATGCGCATCTACGAGGATGGCGTGCTGGTGCGTACCGAAGAGGCCCCCTTTGACAAGGGCGGCGATTGGACCGACAGCCAATGGCAGTGGTTCGTGCAGGGTGGCCGCCGCAACGAGCGCCGCAGCGACCGCTTCGATGGTGAGCAGGTAACGGTGGCCGGCACGCGCGTGCCATTGGCTCGCGATCTGGCGGCCACTGCGGGCGTCGCCCACCTGGGCGGGCACAGCTATGGCGAACTGCGGATCGACCTGCGCCGCGTGCTGGCCACGCAGGAGATGCGCGCAACGTTCAGCGGCATGCGCGGCAGCGATGGCAGCCACGGCCAGCAGCATCAGCTGTCATACCGGCGCAAGGCCTCCTGGAACATCTACCAGCAGCGCATGCGCGGCAAGGCCTGCCAGTTCGAGGCCGATGCACGGGACCGCCTGGGCTGCACCAACTCGCTCAGCGGATCGGTCTCGCTGCCGATCGCCGGTGGTACGGCGTACCTGGGGTACACCCGGCGCCAGACCTGGCGCACCGGTTGGAGCCGTCCCGGTGACGATGATCCGTTGGCGCCACTGGATCCGTTCCTGCCGCCGCAACCGCTGCAACCGCACCGTGAGCCGCAGCTCAGCCGCACCTGGCAGGCCAGCTTCAGCCGCAGCCATCGTTGGCAGGATTTCAGCGTCTCCACGCGGCTGGGCCTGTGGCAGCAGCACAGCCACGACAGTGCCCGTGACACCCGCACGCGCGACCGTGGCATCTACCTCAACGTCAGCTTCACCCGCCTGCAACGCAGCCATGTTGGCAACGGCCAGCGCCGCTACGCGGTGGACATGCGCCAGCCGCAGCACCAGCGGCCGGAGATCAACTACAGCGTCGGCCAGAGCTATCGCCAGGAGGTGGACGCGCAGTTGCGTGAGCTGACCTCCGAGCTGCGCGCCAACAACAACGACCGCTACAGTGCATCGCTGGGCGGGCAGCTGCAGAACCGCTACGGACAGACCGGCGCCACCGTGGCGTACTACCAGCAGCATGGCCGCAGCGAGACCGCTTACAGCGGCACGCACAGCTCGGCCTTCGCGCTGGGCCGGCGCGGTGCCTACTGGGGCGCAGGCACCGGCGCCGACGCCGGGCTGGCGGTACAGGTAGCCGCCACCGATGACCTGGACCTGCAGGGCGTGGCGGCCGAACTGCAGGTGAGCGGCGCGGGCCGGCAACGGCTGCAGATCGGCGAGCGCCGGCTGCTGCCGTTGGCCGCCTACCAATCGCACCGGGCCGAACTGCAGGACGCCAGCATCGACACCAGCATGGCCGCCATCCGCGTGAGCGGCGCAGGCGGTGCGCGCCCGATGTTCCTGGCGCCAGGACGGCTGATGCGCATGCCGGTGCCGATCGAAGTGACCTATACCTTCATCGGCACCGCCCGCACGCTTGCCGGCGTGCCGCTGGGCGGCGCCCGCATCCTCAATGCGCCGGTACCCGGCACCAGCGCCAATGGCGGCTTCGTCGCCGACTTCCCGCGTCGCGAGACAACGCTCTACCTGCTGCAGGACGACCGCCTGCTGCACTGCCCGCTGCAGGTGCGCGAGCGCCGCCAGGTGGTGCTGCTGGTCGGCGCCGTGCGCTGCGAACCGCTGGCCATAGCCCAGCTGCCGGCGGAGATCCGCCAGCAGGCCCGCGTCACCCGGCTGCTGCAGGAACGCGCGCTGATTGCTGCCACGCCCCAGACCGCTGCTGCAGGAGGAACGCCATGAGCCGGCGTGTGTTGTTCGTGTTGATGCTGGTGTGCGCGCTGGCCGTGCTGATGCCACGGGCATGGGCGCAGTGGCCGCCGGAGACACATCCCACCGATCAGAGCCGGGACATCGTGATGTCGTGGGACCGCTCGGCCGTGCCGGGTGACGTGGTGCTGTGGGCGCCGCGGACGGTGTTGGGATTCAGTCATGACCTGGCGCTGAAGTATGGGCAGATGCATGTGGTTTGCGGGTCTGCTTCTGACAATGAATTTGGGAAATGCGCCGTAGAGGGTGAGCCGGGACAGTCGCTTGGCATCAGTAACGTCGCCCTGCTGTTCGTAGAGCAGAGAACCGGCCTGCGTACTGAGCTTCGAGCGGAGGGCTACCTGCAGAGGGTCATGTCGGACTGGATCTGCGCCAGTGACTACTGGGACACGGCTAGAAGGCGTCTGAATGCGTCCTTCTGGTTCCAGTGCGCTTCGGGTCAGCCAGCGGGCACTGGGGCGAGCCTTCAGCTTCCCGCTGCAGCACTCTCCAGACTCGTCGCAGGTCACTGGAAGGCCACGATGCGCCTGAACATCAAGGCCGACCCCGCCGCAGCACCCGTCGCCACAGCCACCTTCAACTTCGACTTCACCGTCACCGACTACGACGCGATCTCGATCTACTTCCCGGCCTTCGACACCATCGCGCCGCTGGTCAACATGGACCTGCGCTACGACCCCATCAAGCAGATGGTGGGCGGCCGCAAGCAGCTGGAGATGTGCCTCTACGACGGCCTCGGCTCGCAGAGCGAGTTCCTCGGCGTCACCGTGCGCGACAGCGGGCCGCGCCCGCCACCCGGTAGCGACTTCGCGGTCTGGCATCGCGATGGTGGCAGCGACGACCGCCAGCGCCTGGACTACCACGTCAGCCTGAACTATGGCGGGCGCGATATCCGCATGCGGCATGGCGTGGAAGAGCTGCTGCATGGCATCGACAGCGCCGAACTGCGCCTGGTCATGCTGCCCGGTATCAGCCAGCCGGTCTATTGCGTGCCCACGCCGCTGACATTGCTGACACCTCCCACCCCCGTCGCCAGCAAGCGCCCCGGTCTCTACGAGGGCGAGCTGACGGTGGAACTGCGCGTACCCACCGCCAAACCCTGATCCCACACGGAGCCTGCCATGAACAAACTGATCGTCTGGATGCTGCCGTTGAGTGCGCTGCTTGCGCCATCAGCACACGCCAACCTGTCCATCCATCCCATGCGAACCGCGATGGATGCCAAGCGGGGTGCGCAGATCCGCGTCTACTCGCAGTCCACCCGCCCGCAGTATGTACAGGCCAGCCTTCGACGCATCGACAACCCGGCAACGCCCCGCGAACAGGAGCAGGACATCGAGGTTGCCGATTCGGCCATTGCCATCACGCCCGGAAAGTTCGCGCTGTCAGGCGGTGGCAATCGCCTGATCCGGCTGATCCCCCTGCAGCCGGTGCAGAAGGAAACCGCATACCGCGTGTACTTCGAAGGTGTGCGCGGCCCGGAAGGCACTGAACTGGAAAGCAGCGACGACGCTGCGCACGCCGACGTCGGCGTCAGCCTGGTGTGGGGCGCGCTGGTGAACGTGGTGCCCGCCGACGGCGTGGTCGACCTGCAGGTGCGCGGCAACACGCTGCACAACAGCGGCACCCTGCGCGTGGGCATCGTCCATGCGGCCGAATGTACGGCCGCCGGTGTCTGCACGCCGCACGACCTCTCGCACAGCCTGTACCCGGATGCCGATTTCACCCTGCCGTTCCAGCCACAGCCGGGCAATTCGCTGCGCCTGCGCTACCGGCTTTCCCAGGACGGCTATCGCGAGCACGTCCAGGACGTGGCCATCCAGTCCAGTTGATCCACCTCCCTGCGTCCCGCGCCTGGCGCGGGATGCCTTTTCCGCAAACTGTTAAGGAGAAAGACCATGAATCGAATCTATCGACGTATCTGGAATGCTGCACGCCAGTGCTGGGTGGTAGCGAGCGAGCTGGCTGTCGCAAGGCAGTGTTCCTCATCGCCGAGAAAACTCCGGCTACTAGTCATTCCACTATCGATGTCTGCGGCCGGCTCCATTTCCGCGAACGCGGGCAGCATGTACTGGGGATGTTCGCCCTTCGATTGGGACAAGGCGGACGTCTATTGCGTGCCCATGTCAGGACAAAGTGAGGATGGAAAAACCTCTGCCAATGCAAAGATCTCCACCTCCAAGGACTATCTGATCATGGGGGGAGGTTCGTACAACGACGGCTCCTGGAACGCTGCCTTTGGTCCCAAGGCCCAGATCATTGGCAACTACAACGCGGCATTGGGCCACAAGGCCAACATCAACGGCGTAGACAGTGTTGCCGTGGGCTACAACGCGACTGCCAATGGTGGTCACAGCACGGTTGTAGGCGCCAATGCCTACGGCAAGGGAATCGGCTCCACCGCATTCGGAAACAGCGCTGCTGCAACGCGTCAGAACGCGCTTGCGGTCGGCAGTGGCTCGTTGTCACAGGGCGAGAATGCGGTCGCAATGGGCGCAAACGCATTCGCCAATGGCGTTGATGGCGTCGCCCTGGGCAGCAAAGCCTCGGTCGATACCGGCGGCGGCACGTCCGGCATCGCCATAGGTGCTGCTGCGAAGGCCGGGACGCCGGGTTACACCGGTGCAATCGCCATAGGCGGTGGCGCCGAGGCGCGCATTGATAGCGTAGCCCTGGGCTACGGTGCGTCGGCAGCCGCGCAAGGAGCAGTTGCGCTGGGTGTGCGTTCTTCCGCAACCGAAAAGAACACCGTTTCCGTGGGCAGTTCCACGCTGCGACGGCGGATTGTGAACGTGGAAGACGGCCGCATCACGGCTTCAAGCTCAGATGCAGTTACAGGCAAGCAACTGCATGCGATGAACGAGCGGGTCGATGGCTTGATCAAGCAGGATTCTGCGAGCGGCATAGTGCGTATTGCCAACAGCAATACCGGCACGGAAGTCAGTATGCGCAATGCAGTGTTGGCGACGCGAAAAGTGAGTGGCGTTTCTGATGGAACGTTGACGACAAGCAGTACGGATGCCGTGAATGGCCGGCAGCTCAACGCCACGAACACCAGGCTGGGGACAGTGGAATCGGCAGTGGGCACCGTAAAGGGAGACCTTGCGGACGTTCGTACGCTCGCCCAGTCGGCCACCAACCGCATCGATGCCACCACCCTGGCACTGGGCAAGGGCGCGGTCGCAGAATCGGGGAGCTACGGCATCAGTACCGCCATCGGCAACAATGCCAAGGCCTACAACGGCCGCAGTGTCGCACTCGGATTCGACGCTCTGGCCGGCGTCGATGCAGAGGGCAACAAGGTGAACAACCAGAATGCCGGCGTGTCCATCGGTGCAAATACGCGCAGCGCAAACGGCGCGGTCGCGACCGGCTTCCGGGCCATTGCCAGCGGAAACTTCTCCATCGCCGTAGGCGGTGACGCCAATGCGGCTGCCGAGCATGCCACTGCAATGGGGTACCTGAGCAAAGCGACGGCCAAGCAGTCCACTGCGCTGGGGCGTGGCAGCGAGGCCAAGGCGCAGTTCGCCACCGCGTTGGGCAATCTTGCGGTATCGGCCAACACCAGCGCCGTTGCACTGGGTGACCGGGCCAACGCCCGCCATGACAATGCGGTGGCACTGGGGGCTGGCGCCGTCACAGCGTCGGTCAACTCCGTTTCGGTGGGCAGCGCCACTCTCAAGCGCAAGATCCAGTACATTGCCGATGGCGCGGTCAGCAATGGCAGTACCGATGCCATCACCGGCAATCAGCTGTTCGCGACCAACCAGGCCGTGTCCGCTGCGCAGAGCACGGCCACGAGCGCGCAGACGGCGGCCAATGCCGCAAAAGCCGACGCTACCAAGGCGCTGGCCGAGACGGCCGCGCTCACCGGTCTGGTCTCCCAGACAGGCGCCACCGGCAATGTCCGCCTGGGCGGGAAGAACAGCGGCACCGTACTGGACGTGCGCAACAGCGCCAACGCCAGCCGAAAGGTTGCCGGTGTGGCGGATGGCACCGTGAGTGCCAGCAGCAATGAAGCGGTCAACGGCAAGCAGCTCAACGCCACCAACGTGCAGGTGGCTGCCGTGGAAAAAGTGGCCAACGCCGCGCAGGCGGATGCAACGGTTGCGAAGGCAGATGCTGCCAAGGCGTTGGTCAGAACGGGTGCGCTGGAGGGGCTGGTCAGCCAGACCGCCGCCAACGGCAATGTCCGCCTGGGTGAGAAGAACAGCGGAACGGTGTTGGATGTGCGCAATAGTGCGAATGCGGGTCGAAAGCTGACTGGTGTGGCCGACGGTGTGGTCAGCGGCAGCAGCTATGAGGCCGTCAACGGCAGGCAGCTCAATGCCACCAATGAGAAGGTGGTGGCTGTGGAAGGCGTGGCCATCTCTGCGGCTGCGGACGCGACCCTGGCAAAGGCGGATGCAACAAAGGCGTTGGCCGAAACAGCGGCGCTGGGCGGGCTGGTGGCGCAGGTTTCCGCGTCTGGCGATGTTCGTTTGGGAGAGAAGAACGGTGGTACGACCCTGAACGTGCGTAATAGTGCCAATGCCAACCGGAAGATCAGTGGTGTGGCGGATGGAGCCCTGAGTGCCAGTAGTGCCGAAGCTGTGTCTGGGAGACAGCTGTACTCAAGTAATGCTCGGATTGCAGCCCTGGAAGACACGACTCAGTTTCTGAGTATTGGCACGGCGCCTGCTAGCGAGCGTGCCGAGGCAGGGCCCGTGGGAGTCGCTGTAGGTAACTCAGCCAAGACCGGCAGCGATGGGGGAACTGCAGTGGGTACCCATGCGAAGGCACTCGGTAGAAACTCCGTGGCAATTGGCCGTGCGTCAGTCGTGCATGAGGATTCTGATAGTGGATTTGCACTAGGTGCTGGAGCGGAGGTTGGCATTGCGGGAAGCGGCGCACGGGGAGGTGTTGCAATCGGTGCTGGAGCAAAGGTAGGTAAAGGAGCAGATGGTTCGCTGGCGATCGGCGAAGGCTCTCAGGCGGATGAGGCCGGAGTGGCTTCCTTTGGAAGTGCTACTACTTATCGTCGTCTGGTGAACATCGCCCGTGGCACCGCCGACCACAACGCCACCACCGTCTCTCAGCTCAAGGATTCCCTCGCTACCCTCGGCGGTGGCGCCGGCATGGACGCAAGCGGCAACATCATCGCCCCGACCTACGCGGTGCAGGGCGGAACGCAGAACACCGTGGAGGACGCGCTGATGGCGCTCGATGGAGCTGTCACCACCGCAGGCCGCCGTGCGGACAAGGTGGAAGGCCAGCTCAACTCGATCTTCCAGGATTCACCCTCGGCCCGTGGCGATGGCATGAACCAGATCGCGCTGAATGGCGTGAATGGCATGGTGCTGACCAACTTGGCTGACGGTCGGATAGCGCCAGGAAGCCGTGATGCCGTAACGGGCAGCCAGTTGTACGCCGCAGAGCAGAAGATCTCGCAGAATCGGAACGATCTGGAGGCGATGCGCAAGGAGCGGGAGATGCGCGAGCAGGCCATGCGTGGATTGGATGCGAGCGGCCCGATTGATTTCGGCGGTGCGCGTTTGACTGGCGTGGCCGAGGCGAAGTTGTCGGCTGATAGCTCGGACGTTGTGCGTGGCAGTCAGCTCTATGAGACCAACAGCCGTGTTTCGGCCATGGAAGACATCAGCCAGTACGTCAGTGTTGGTACGGCTCCTGGGTATGGCGCTGCTCAGGCTGGTCCGGGTGGTCTCGCCATTGGAAACTTGGCAAAGACGGGCATTGAGGGGGGCACGGCAATTGGAACATTCGCCGGGGCAATGGGCAAAAACTCAATTGCCATCGGACGAGCGTCCACTGTCTACCAAGGCTCAGATTCCAGCTTTGCCGTCGGAACTGGAGCTGAGGTTGGTAGGGCCGGCGAGTCTGGTGCAATCGGAGCCATCGCGTTTGGTGTTGGTTCGAGAGTCGAACCCGGGGCCCATGGTTCTATCGCGCTAGGAACCAGCTCTTATGCAACCGAGGCGGGGGTTGTGTCGTTTGGCAATATTGGTACGAAGCGTCGCCTCACCAACATCGCCAACGGCACCGCCAACCACAACGCTGCCACCGTCGGCCAGCTGCGCGGCGCGCTGTCCGCGCTCGGCGGTGAGGTCGATGCCAACGGCAACATCGTCGGCCCCAGCTTCACCGTGCAGGGCCAGTCCCAGTCCACCCTCAATGGTGCGCTGGAGGCGCTCGACGGCGCGGTCGTCAGCAACCGCTCGCGCGTGAACCAGGTCGAGTCGCAGCTGCGCAGCGTGTTCCAGGACACGCCCTCGGTCCGCGCCGACGGTCTCAACCAGCTCACCCTCGCCGGAACCCACGGCATGGTCATCTCCAACGTGGCCAATGGCCTGATTGCCGCCGGCAGCCGCGATGCGGTCAATGGTGGCCAGCTGCATTCGATGCAGCAGCAGCTCAACGGCCGTATCGATGGCCTGGAAGAGCGCATCGATGCGCCGCAGCCGCAGGCAATGGCGGTGGCTTCAGTGCCCGAACCGGAAGCGCCGGTGCCGCAGGCCGAAGGCGGCCAGCAGGTGGCGTCGATCGGCGAGGGTGAGAAACCTGCACCGCAGCCGAAGACGAAGAAGGAGGACACCCCGAAGCCCCAGGTCGATACCGCTGAACTGGAGAAGATGCTGGCACGCGCCAACGAGTATACCGATGGCGCGATCAGCAACTTCGAGCGTCGCCTGGACAAGATGGACAAGCGCTTCAACCGCATGGCGGCGATGAGCAGCGCACAGACCGCGATGGCGATGAACACCGCGGGCCTGGCCACCTACAACCGCCTGGGTGCGGGCGTGGGCTACAGCGAGGGTGAGTCGGCGATGGCGGTGGGCTACCAGCGCGTGCTCAACGAGAAGGGCTCGGCCACCTTCAGCCTCAATGGTGCGTTCACCAACAGCGGTGAGCGCAGCATGGGCGTCGGCGTCGGCATCGGCTGGTAAGCGATGGAGCCCCGGCGTGACGCGCGTAATCCGCCCCGCCGCGCCGGGGTCCTTGCCGAGGAGATGGCAATGTATCGATGGGTAAGCCGGTTCATCAGCTACCGCACGTTCTACCTTTGGCGGGCGCGGTATTACTACTACACCCGCAATCTGGACCGCTGGCTGCTGTTCGCCCTGCTGTGCGTGGCGGGCATGGGCTTGGCGGCCTGGTACACCTGGCGGGTATCGAGCGTGCCGCCGCCTCGCGTGCATCCGGAGGCCGCCGCGCTGCGCGTGGAGAACATCACCCAGGAGGCGATCCATCGCATCGTGCTGGTGCGGCATGGCGGCCCCACGCCGGGTGAGCCGTTCACCACGCCGGAGGATGTCCGTGCCGGCACGCTGCGCACACTGCGGGTGCGGCAGCTGCTGGACAGTGCGACGGTGTGGCAGCTGAAGGCCCACATGTTGGCCGACATCGCGACGTACATCGATGCCACGGGAAGCTGCTTCCCTTTCCCGTGCTGGCAGGTGAGCCATCGGCTGGAACTCATGCGTGCGGCGGAGGCGGAGAACGCGGCCATCAACCGGGCGCTGGAGCCGGTACTGGAGATCCCGCTGGACAGGATGCCCAACCTCAACGGCGGTGAGCGCGCGCGGATCCAGACGGCGTGGTCGGACCCGTTCGGCGATGTCTACAACCAGACCTGGTTGCTGGGCGATCTGCAGAACATGCACGCGCGGATGATGATGGCGTACCCGCAGCGGGTGGGAGCCCCCTGGCTGATGCGCCTGCTTGGCGATGAAACGGAGGAGCAACACCATGATGTCTGGTAGGGCAACGCACCTCCTGTAGAGCCGAGCCATGCTCGGCTGCTCTTCGGTCAGGTGTCCGGATGCCTGATGCACCGTGCGGACCAACGGTCCGCACCCACCAGAAGAAGGAAGCAGGTAGCGCGCTTTCTGTAGAGCCGAGCCATGCTCGGCTGCTCTTCGGTCAGGTGTCCAGATGCCTGATGCACCGTGCGGACCAACGGTCCGCACCCACCAGAAGAAGGAAGCAGGCAACGCGTCTTCTGTAGAGCCGAGCCATGCTCGGCTGCTCTTGGGCCAGGTGTCCGGATGCCTGATGCACCGTGCGGACCAACGGTCCGCACCCACCAGAAGAAGGAAGCAGGTAGCGCGCTTTCTGTAGAGCCGAGCCATGCTCGGCTGCTCTTGGGCCAGGTGTCCGCACGCCTGATGCACAGTGCGGACCAACGGTCCGCACCTACCAAGGCCGGAACCATCCAAGGCCGGAACCATCCAAGGCCGGCGCAACCGTTACCCGCCGATATACGCGGTGATCTCCGCTTCGGCCAGCAGCTGCCGCAACTGCGCGACAGACGCGCGTCGCATCGGCTTCTCATCCACCGGCGACAGCGGCGCCTGGCGCAGCGCATCGTACGGCAGCACGGCCAGGTCGAAGGTCAGCTCCTCGGCACTGAACACCCACACCGGCACGTCCAGGCTACGCTCGCGGTCCATGCGCAGCCGGCGCGTCCGCGATTCAGCGGGAATGCCGTGCTCGTCCAGGAAGCGATGCACGGCCTCCGGGTCGTCGCTGTGCAGGTGCAGCTGCACCGGGCTGTTGGCATCGGCGGTGCCGTCCAGCACCGGGCCGGCCAGCCGTGGAGCGAAGCCGTGCAGGAACTCCAGCGCGCGCATCGCGGCCTCGCGGCGGCGCTGCAGTTCATTGCCGTGCTGGGGCCCGGCGAACAGCCGCTGGTACTCGCGCAAGGCGTCTTCGATCTCGGTGTTGCGGGGCAGGGAGGCATCGTCGTGGATGCCGAGCCGGCTGGCGGCCTTCAGCTTGGCCTGGTGGTAGTCGCGGATGCCGCCTTCAGCCATCAGGCGGGCGGCTTCGTGGGCGAGGCGGTGGCGCCGCTCGCGGGTCTGGCTGGCAGCATGCTGACGGGCGCGATGCATGCGATGACTCCTGTTGCGACCTGGCTACAGACTAGCGCACGGATGTGACATCCGCGTAGGTATTTCAAGGTGGGGATGTAGAGCCGAGCCCACGCTCGGCTGCTCTACGCGGGGGCCCTGAACCGAGCATGGGCTCGGCCCTACAGTCGCATCGGTGCCAACCCACGGTTGGCACCCACTGCACCCTTCCTCAGAAGATATCGAACGCGGCGGCGTCGGCCTGTGGCGTATTGAGGTTCAGGTCGTAGTCGGTCAGGCGATCCATGTCTTCCACCTTCACCCACTCGGTCGCGCCGTTGAGCGTGGCCTGGACCATGCCGCTGGGCGGCTCGTTCTGCGCGATCGGGGTGTCCTTGAGCGCGGTGCGCATGTAGTCGATCCAGATCGGCAGCGCCGCCTTGCCGCCGTACTCGCGGTAGCCCAGCGAGCGGAAGTCGTCGCGGCCCACCCACACGGTGGTTACGTACGGGCCACCGAAGCCGGAGAACCAGGCGTCACGATGGTCGTTGGTGGAGCCGGTCTTGCCGCCCACGTCCTCGCGGCCGAGCACCTTGGCCTGCACACCGGTACCGCGCTGGACCACGTCGCGCATCATCGACACCAACTGGTAGGCGGTGCGGGCGTCGATCGCGCGCGGGGCGGTGCGGGCATCCGGGTTGGCCGGCGCGGCCGGGGTCTCGGTCTTGGCTTCGGCCTTGGCCGCAGCGGCCGGGTCCACCTTCGGGGCCGGGGCGCCGAAGTTGAAGCCATCCACCACCTGGTTGACCGGCTGGTCGCTGCTGCCGGCGCAGTCGCGGCAGGCCAGCGCCGGGTTTTCCTTGAACACCAGGTTGCCGTCGCGGTCATTGACCTGGTCGATCAGCCAGGTATCCACGCGCGAGCCGCCATTGGCGAACACCGCGTAGCCACGCGCCACCGACAGCGGGGTCAGCGAGGCCGTGCCCAGCGACATCGACAGGTTCGGCGGCAGCTCCGATTCGGCAAAGCCAAACTCGCTGATGTACTTGCGCGCGTAGTCCACGCCCATGCCATCGAGCAGGCGTACCGAGACCAGGTTGCGCGACTGCACCAGCGCTTCACGCAGGCGCATCGGGCCGCGGAAGCCGCCGCCGTCGTTCTGCGGGGCCCAGGTCTTGCCGCGGCGATCGCGGAACACGACCGGGGCGTCGAGCACGATCGAGGCCGGGTTGTAGCCCTTGTCGAAAGCGGCCGCGTAGACGAACGGCTTGAAGCTCGAACCCGGCTGGCGGCGGGCCTGGGTGGCGCGGTTGAACTTGTTGCCGGAGAAGCTGAAGCCACCCACCAGCGCCTTCAGCGCGCCGCTGTGGGCATCCAGCGAGACCAGTGCGGACTGGCCGCGCGGGATCTGGTCCAGCAGCCACTCCCCTTCCTTGGCACCGGCGCGTACGCGCACGATGTCGCCGCGCTGCACCAGCTTGCCCGGGGTCTTGTTGGTCCACTTGGCGGCACCGGCCGGCAGCACGATCTCGGTGCGGTTGGCCAGCACCACCGTGGCGCTGCCATCGGCAGCGGTGCTGGCGACGATTGCCGGCAGCAGGCCGGCCTGGCCGTACATGCCGCGCAGGTGCTCGGCCAGCGCGGCGGTATCGTCGCCAGCGCCCAGCTGCACCTGCTTCTCCACGCCGTGCCAACCGTGGCGGTGGTCGTACAGCAGCAGGCCGTCACGGACGGCCAGGTTGGCGGCGGTCTGCAGGGTGGAGTCGATCGTGGTGGTGACGTGGTAGCCCTTGTTGACCACGTCGCCGCCAAAGCGGGCGATCATTTCCTGGCGCACCAGCTCGGCCACGTAGGGTGCATCGACCTGCACCGGCGGCTCATGCGCGGTGGCGTGCATCGGCACGGCCTTGGCCGCGTCGGCCTCGGCCTGGCTGACGAACTTCAGGTCGGCCATGCGCTGCAGCACGTAGTTGTCACGGCGCTGGCGGGCACGTTCCGGGTTGGAGATCGGGTTGCCCGACGACGGGAACTTGGGGATACCGGCCAGCGAGGCCATCTCGTCCAGGTCCAGCTCGTTCAGCTTCTTGCCGTAGTAGAACTCGGCGGCGGCGGCCACGCCGTAGGCGCGGTTGCCGAAGAAACTCTTGTTCAGGTACAGCTCGAAGATCTCGTCCTTGCTCAGCTCGGACTCGATCTTGCGCGCCAGCAGGATCTCGGCCAGCTTGCGGGTGTAGCTGTACTCGGAGCTGAGGAAGAACTGGCGGGCGACCTGCTGGGTGATGGTGGAGCCACCCGGCACGCGCTTGTCGTTGGTGGTGGCCAGCAGCCAGACCGCACGGCCGATGCCCATGTAGTCCACGCCGCCATGCTCGTAGAAGCGGGCGTCCTCGGTGGCCAGGAAGGCCTGCTTCAGCCGCTCGGGCACGTCCTTCATGGTGACCGGGGTGCGCCGGGTCTCGCCGAACACCGCCATCAGCTTGCCGTCGGCGGCATAGACGTACATCGGCTCCTGCATTTCCACGTCGCGCAGGGTCTGCACGTCGGGAAGCTTGGAGGAAACGGCATAGTACAGACCGCCCACGGCGGCCGCGCCGATCAGCGCCAGGACCAGGACAATCAGGAAGATCCAGCGCAGCCAGCGGCGGAGTCGAGTCATCGGGTTCAGATTCCGATTGCGAATTTCGTGGTCGCAGAGTATAGATTACGCAAGGTGGCGGCTGGGGTCGGCACCGGGGAGCGCAAGGGGAACGGTCAGGGGCTGCATGGTGAATCCGTGAGGGATTTCACAGCAGGGCCGTTGCCATTTGCTAAGAATACGTTATTAATGCTCGGACGCAGGTCTTGCGTCCAAGTGCCCGTCGGCAGGGGAGAAACCGTGGGGCTCATCCCAAAAAGTCAGTCGCCGCTTGTAGGCGTCGACATCAGTTCGACTGCGGTAAAGCTTTTGCAGCTGTCCCGCAGCGGCAATCGTTTCCGCGTGGAACATTACGCTGTGGAACCTCTTCCGCCGAATGCGGTGGTGGAGAAGAACATCGTCGAAGTGGAGGCCGTCGGTGAGGCCATCCGCCGGGCGATGAACCGTTCAGGCAGCAAGGCCAAGTTGGCCGCTGCCGCCGTCGCGGGGTCGGCGGTGATCACCAAGGTGATCCCGATGCCGGCCGATCTCGACGAAAACGACATGGAAGCCCAGATCGAGCTGGAAGCGGTCAACTACATTCCGTATCCGATCGAGGAAGTGAACCTGGACTTCGAGGTGATCGGGTCGATCCCGAACAACCCGGAGATGGTCCAGGTGCTGCTGGCCGCGTCGCGTTCGGAGAATGTCGAGCTGCGCCAGTCCGCACTGGAGCTCGGTGGCCTGCAGGCCAAGGTGATGGACGTGGAGGCCTTTGCGGTCGAGAACGCCTACGCCCTGGTCGCCAGCGAGCTGCCGGTGTCCATCGACGGCGTGGTTGCGCTGGTCGACATCGGCGCCACCATGACCACCCTCAATGTCCTGCGCGGCGGCCGCAGCCTTTACAGCCGCGAGCAGGTGTTCGGTGGCAAGCAGCTGACCGACGAGATCATGCGCCGCTATGGCCTGAGCTACGAGGAAGCCGGGCTGGCCAAGCGCCAGGGCGGCCTGCCGGAAAGCTACGAAATGGAAGTGCTGGAGCCGTTCAAGGAAGCCACGGTCCAGCAGATCAGCCGCCTGCTGCAGTTCTTCTATGCAGGCAGCGAATTCAACCGCGTCGATCACATCGTGCTGGCCGGCGGCTGCGCCGTGCTCGGTGGCCTGCCGGAGATGGTCGAGGAACAGCTGGGCGTGCCGACCGTGGTCGCCAACCCGCTGGCGCAGATGACCCTGGGGCCGAAGGTGAACGCGCATGCGTTGGCCCAGGATGCCCCCGCGCTGATGATCGCGACCGGTCTGGCGCTGAGGAGCTTCGACTGATGGCACGCATCAATCTATTGCCCTGGCGCGCCGAGCGGCGCAAGCAACGCCAGCGCGAGTTCTACGCAATGCTGGGCATGGCCGCTGTCGGTGGCCTGCTGTTGTCGCTGATGATCTGGTTCTATTACGACCGCCAGGTGAGCGGCCAGATGGACCGCAACGCCTATCTGGAAGCCGAGATCGAGAAGGTCAAGGAACAGAACAAGGAGATCGATCGCCTCGACGCGCAGAAGGAACGCCTGCTGGCCCGCAAGAAGGTGATCGAGGAACTGCAGGCCAAGCGCTCGCAGATGGTCCACCTGTTCGACGCGCTGGTACGCACCATTCCCGATGGCGTGGTGCTGACCGCGCTGAAGCAGGAAGGGGATGTGCTGACGCTGGAAGGCCGCACCCAGTCCAACGCCCGCGTTTCGGCCTACATGCGCAACCTGGAGACCTCCGGCTGGATGACCAATCCGGAGCTGTCGATCATCGAAGCGCGTGACCCGGAGAAGGACAAGGATGGCAAGGTCGGTCCGCTGGCCGACATCAAGGCGCTGCCCTACGTGTTCGTGGTCAAGGTGAAACTGCCGGCACAGAGCGAAGAGGTCTCGGCGACGCCGGGCCTGAACGCCGATGGGTCGGTGGCGACGGCTGCGCCCGCACCGGTGGCTCCGTTGGCCGCAGGTCCGGGTGCCGCGACGCCTGCGGCTCCGGCAGCGGGCCAGCCGGCAGCGGCTCCCGCTGCACCGGCCGCTGCACCGCCGGCCAAGCCGAACCAACCGGCCGCTCCGGCCGCCGCGCCGGCCCCGGCACCCGCCCCGAAGCCTGAGGGCAGCCGCCTGGCGCAGCCGCCGCAGGCCTTCAATGCGCTGCTGCAGGGGGACCGCGCATGAGCCAGAAGATCGACATCAAGAACCTGGATTTCAACGACATCGGCAACTGGCCGCAGAAGGCCAAGATCGTCTTCTGCTCGTTGCTGGCGCTGGTCATCATGTTCGTGGCGTGGATGCTGCTGATCAGCGGCAAGCGCGAAGAACTGGCCGGCCTGGAATCGAAGGAAGTCGAGCTGCGCGCCGAGTTCACCAAGCAGCAGGAACGCGCGGTGAACCTGGGGCCGCTGAAGCAGCAGCTGGCGCAGATGGAGCAGGTGCTGCAGCAGATGCTGCGGCAGCTGCCGAGCAAGACCGAAATGCCCGACCTGATCATCGACATCTCGCAGACCGCGCTGTCCAGCGGCCTGACCAACGAGCTGTTTGAGCCGGAGCAGGAGCAGATCAAGGAGTTCTACGCCGAGAAGCCGATCAAGCTGCGCATGGTGGGCAGTTACCACCAGTTCGGCGCATTCGTCAGTGGCGTGGCCTCGTTGCCGCGGGTGGTGATCCTGACCATGCATGACATCAACCTCAAGCCCAAGGAAAAGACCGGCGGCAACGTCCGCAGCGGTGCACTGGAACTGTCCGGTACGGTCAAGACCTACCGTTACCTGGACGAGACCGAAGTGCAGGCGCAGCAGGCGGCCGACGCTGGCAAGGAGGGCAAGAAGTGATGCGCGCGCAGACCGTACGTGGTGCGATGGTGCTGGCTGTACTGCTGCTGGCCGGTTGCGGCCGTGGCGTGACCAGCACGCCCGGCGACGCACCAAACCTTGAGAAGTGGGTGGAAGGCGAGCGCGCGCGACCGGCGCAACCGCTGGAGCCGCTGCCGGTGATGCAGCAGTTCGAGACCTTTGAATACTCCGCGCAGGGCATGCGCGATCCGTTCACCGATGCCTGGACCAATCCGCAGCAGGGGAACGGCGGATTGCGACCGGACCCGAACCGGCGCAAGGAGCCGTTGGAAGGCTTCCCGCTGGATGCGCTGGACATGGTCGGCACCATCGGTACCGGTGCAGGCACCGTGGCGCTGGTGATGGGGCCGGACAAGGTCACCTACCGGGTCCGCCCGGGCGGTTACCTGGGGCAGAGCGACGGGCGGGTCACGGCGGTCTTCGAAGACCGCGTGGAGCTGATCGAACTGGTGCCGGATGGCGCGGGTGGCTGGCTGGAACGGCCGGCAACGCTCTCGCTTGAAGATCAATGATCGTTTACTGGGGATAGCACGATGACCTTTCACCAAGCCAAGGGGCTGCGTCCCATCCGGCGCTCTACCTTGAACCGTGTCAGCGCGCTGGGAGTCGCGCTGATGCTGGCCTGCGCTCCGGCGCTGGCTGCCGCACCGGCGGAAAAGCCGGTGGGCGCCACCGTGGCACCGGCCGCTGCGCCGGCAGGCCTGTCGGTGGCCAAGATCGATTTCAAGCGTGGCGATGACGGCGCCGGGCGCCTGATCGTGCAGTTCGACGGGCAGGGCGCGATCCCTGACCTGCGCACGCAGGGCAACAGCGTCGTGGTCGACGTCGGCAATGCCCGACTGCCGGCCAACCTGCAGAAGCCGATGAACGTCACCGACTTCGCCACGCCGGTACAGCGCATCGACGCCAAGCCGTCCGGTGCCGGCACCCAGCTGGTGCTGAGCACCGGCGGTGCAGTGGAGTCGCTGGCCTACCAGAGCGGCAATGAGTACGTGGTCGAGATCAGCCCGCGGCAGGCCCCGGCCGCCGTCGGCGCGGTCACTGCCGGCAGCGTCACCCAGGCGGCCAAGGCCGTCGGCCAGCGCGGTTTCACCGGCAAGCCGGTGACCTTCAACTTCCAGGACGTGCCGGTGCGCACCGTGCTGCAGTTGATCGCCGAGGAGTCCAACCTGAACGTGGTTGCGTCCGACTCGGTGCAGGGCAATGTGACCCTGCGCCTGGTCAATGTGCCGTGGGACCAGGCGCTGGACATCGTGCTGCGCGCCAAGGGCCTGGACAAGCGTCGCGACGGCAGCGTGATCTGGGTGGCGCCGCAGGCCGAACTGGCCAAGTTCGAGCAGGAGAAGGAAGACGCGCGCATCGCCATCGAGAACCGCGAAGACCTGCAGACCGACTACATCCAGATCAACTACCACAGCGCTACGCAGATCTTCAAAGCGCTGACCGAGGCCAAGGGCATCGGTGGCAGTGGTGGTGGTGGCAGCGGCGGTGGTTCGGGCAGCTCGTCGCAGGAAGACAGTGGCTTCCTGTCCTCGCGCGGCCGCATCGTGGCCGACGAGCGCACCAACACGCTGATGATCAGCGACATCCCGAAGAAGATCGCGCGCATGCGCGAGCTGATCAACGTGATCGACCGCCCGGTCGACCAGGTGCTGATCGAAAGCCGCATCGTCATCGCCACCGATACCTTCGCCCGCGAACTGGGTGCGAAGTTCGGTGTCAGCGGCAGCCGCGACAACGTGTACTTCAGCGGCAGCCTGGATGCCAACGCCAAGACCCGCGAGTCGCAGGTGACGACCGACCTGGCCAACGCCAAGGCCGAGCGTGACTGGGAAGCCGGTGGCCGGGTCGGCCCGCCGCCGGTGAAGTCCGGCTCGGCGATCACCCGTGGCCTGAACTGGAACCTGCCGGTGGCCGCCGCCAGCAACCCGGGTTCGCTGGCACTGTCCATCCTCAATGCCGGTTATCTGCTGGATGTGGAGCTGTCGGCCATGCAGCAGGAATCGCGAGGCGAGGTGATCTCCAACCCGCGCGTGGTCACCACCAACCAGCGCGAAGCGATGATCAAGCAGGGCAAGGAGATCGGTTACGTCACCATCAGTGGTGGTACCGCTGGCGGCGTGGCGACGCCGAACGTGCAGTTCAAGGAAGTGGTGCTGGAGCTGAAGGTCACTCCGACCATCACCAACGACAACCGCGTGTTCCTCAACATGCAGGTGAAGAAGGACGAAGTCGACCAGCTGATCCAGCTGGAGGGCTACGGTACCGTGCCGTCGATCAACCGCCGCGAAGTCAATACCGCGGTGCTGGTCGAGGACGGGCAGACCGTGGTGATCGGTGGCGTCTACGAATTCACCGATCGCAACAGCATCAGCAAGGTGCCGTTCCTGGGCGACGTGCCGTTCCTGGGCAACCTGTTCAAGAAGCGCGGTCGCAACAAGGACAAGGCCGAACTGCTGGTGTTCGTCACCCCGAAGGTGCTGCGCGTGGCCAAGCAGAACTGAGCCATCGCTCCGAAGTCTTCGAAGAAGGGCCGCCCTGTGCGGCCCTTCCTCGTTTCTGCCGGTAGATCCACGCCCTGCGTGGATGCGCTGTTCAGCCGTTCTTGATGCCAATCGCAGGGCACCCTGCGATGATGTCGGGAACCCGTGCCGTCCCGCGCCGGTCAAAGGCCCCCATGAACCTGCCACCGCCGATGCCCGAAACTGTCTCGCCGCCGCCCGCGCCGGCAACCTCACGCCTGCATGCGGCATTCACCCAGCTGCGCGATGCGTTGTCGACCGAGATCGTCGGCCAGGCGGCCCTGGTCGAACGCCTGCTGATCGCGTTGCTGGCCGACGGCCACCTGCTGGTGGAGGGCGCGCCGGGCCTGGCCAAGACCACGGCGATCCGTGCACTGGCCTCGCGCCTGGAAGCAGACTTTGCCCGCGTGCAGTTCACCCCCGACCTGCTGCCGGCCGACCTCACCGGCACCGAGATCTGGCGCCCCCAGGAGGGCCGCTTCGAGTTCGTGCCTGGCCCGATCTTCCACCCGATCCTGCTGGCCGACGAGATCAACCGTGCGCCGGCCAAGGTGCAGTCGGCGCTGCTGGAAGCCATGGGCGAGCGCCAGGTCACGGTTGGCCGCCATACCTATGCGCTGCCGCCGCTGTTCCTGGTGATGGCCACGCAGAACCCGATCGAGCAGGAAGGTACCTTCCCGCTGCCGGAAGCGCAGCTGGACCGCTTCCTGATGCATGTGCGCATCGGTTACCCGGACCAGGCCGCCGAATCGGAGATCCTGCGGCTGGCCCGTGAGCGTGCCCGTGGCGCATTGGGTGAGGCCGCGCCGGCGCCGGACAAGATGCCGATGCAGGACGTGTTCGACGCCCGCCGCGAAGTGCTGGACCTGCACATGGCACCGGCACTGGAGCGCTACCTGATCGAACTGGTGCTGGCCTCGCGCGATCCATCGCGCTACGACGCCGGCCTCGGCCGCCGCATCGCATGGGGGGCAAGCCCGCGCGGATCCATCGCACTGGAGCGCTGTGCCCGTGCGCGCGCCTGGCTGGCCGGCCGCGACTTCGTCACCCCCGATGACGTGCGTGCGGTGGCCGCTGATGTGCTGCGCCATCGCGTGCTGCCCAGCTATGAAGCCACCGCCGAAGGCTGGGACGGCGAGCGCCTGGTGCAGGAGCTGCTGGCCCGGGTGCCGGCACCCTGAGCCTGCGCATGACCGATCGATCCCTGGAACAGGCACCGTCTGCGCTCGAAGGTGACGGGCTGCGCCCGCAGCTGGCCGAACTGGTCGCGCTGCGTCGGCTGGCACAGCGTCCGCCGCCGCCGCGCCGTGGCCGCACCGGCAACGCGGGCCAGGCACCATCCCCGCTGCGCGGCCGCGGCATGGAGTACGCCGAGTCGCGCGAATACGTGGCCGGCGACGACGCGCGCCACATCGATTGGCGCGTGACGGCGCGCACCGGCCGCGCCCATACCAAACTGTTCCAGGCCGAGCGTGAGCGGGTCAGCCTGATCGTGGCCGACACGTCGCCGGCGCTGTACTTCGGTACCCGCGTGCGCTTCAAATCGGTGCAGGCCGCACGCGCGGGTGCTGTTGCCGCGTGGTCGGCGCAGCGCCGTGGCGACCGCGTGGGCGCATTGCGTGGCAGCGACCGCGAAGCGCCGATCACCCCCGCAGGTGGGCCGCGCGGAGTGCTCCGCGTGCTCGACGCGCTCACCCGCTGGTACGCACAGCCGCCGGCCGACGATCTGGGCCTGGAGCGCGCGCTGGACCATGCCGGCCGCGTGCTGCGCCCCGGGGCACGCATGCTGGTGCTGGCCGATCCGCAGCAGGCCATCCGCATTCCGCCCGCGCGCTGGAGCGCGCTGGCCCAGCATCACGACCTCAGCCTGGTGCTGCTGGTCGATCCACTGGAGCTGCGGCCACCGTCGGCGGCGTTGCAGTTCCAGACCGCGCAGCAGCGCATCGGTCTCGACCTGCGCCGCAGCGAAGTGCAGGCGCACTGGCAGGCGCACTTTGTCGAACCGCTGCAGGAACTGCGGCGCCAGCTCGGCGCACGCCGCGTCGACGTGCAGGTGCTGTCCTCCGATGCGTCCAGCGACGCTTGGCTGGCGCCGTCGCCGACCGAGGTGCCGGCATGAGCGCCGCGCTGCCGTTGCGCGATGTGCAGCTGCCGCCGGCACCGTCATGGTGGCCGCCAGCCCCCGGTTACCTGATGATCGGCGCGGTGGTCGTGCTGGTGCTGCTGGTGACCGCCGTGGTGATGTGGCGACGTCGCCGCCGTCGCGAGCGCTGGTTGCAGCTGTTCGATCAGGAACTGGCAACCGCCCCCGACGCTGCGGCCGAACTGGCGGCCATCGCCGGACTGCTGCGCCGTGCCGCACGCCATGCACGGCCGGGCAGTGAATCGCTGCGCGATGACGCCTGGTGGCAACGCCTCGACCCGCAGCGCACGCTGGCCGATGACCACCGCAGCCTGTTGGCCGAAGGCGCCTATCGCCCGCGCGTCGACAACCGCGACGTGGCGGCCATACGCAGCTGGGCCCGCGAACGCTATCTGGCGATGCTGCTGGAGCGCCGCCGATGAACCTGCTGGCAAGTTACTGGCCATGGCCGGACCTGCAGCTGGCGTGGCCGTTGGCCCTGCTGGCCCTCCCGATGCCGCTGCTGATGCGCTGGTGGAAGCGCCGTGCAGCGCCGGGTGCTGCACTACGCGTCCCCTACGCTGCCGCCGAGCTGGAAGCGCTGTCCGGTGGTGGCCGCGTCGACGTGTCGTGGCTGCGCACGCTGCTGCTGTGGCTGGGGTGGTGTGCACTGTGCATCGCGCTGGCGCGACCGCAGCAGCTGGGCGACGCCATCACGCCCCCGCAGGAGGGCCGACAGATGATGTTGGCGATGGACGTGTCCGGAAGCATGGGCGAGGGCGACATGGTGCTGGGCGACCAGGCGGTCGATCGCCTGACCGCAGCCAAGGCCGTGCTTGCCGACTTCCTGGATCGTCGTGCGGGCGACCGCGTCGGCCTGCTGATCTTCGGCGACCGCGCCTACACACTCACGCCGCTGACTGCGGACCTGGCCAGCGTGCGCGACCAGCTGCGCGACAGCGTGGTCGGCCTGGCCGGGCGCGAGACCGCCATCGGGGATGCCATCGGCCTGGCGGTCAAGCGCCTGCGTACCCAGCCGGAGGGACAGCGCGTGCTGATCCTGCTGACCGATGGTGTCAGCAATGCCGGTGTGCTGGAACCGCTGCGCGCCGCGGAAGTGGCGCGCGCCGAGGGCGTGCGCATCCACACGGTCGCATTTGGCGGCGATGGCAGCATGCGTTTGTTCGGCATTCCGATTTCCACCGACCAGGATCCGGTCGATGAGGCCACCCTGAAGAAGATCGCTAGCATGACCGGTGGCCAGTTCTTCCGCGCGCGTGATACCGCGCAGCTGGCCGGGATCTACGCCGAGCTCGATCGCCTGGAGCCAGTGGCCGCAAAGGGCCCGAGCCTGCGCCCTCGCGAGGAACGCTATGCGTGGCCGTTGGGCTTGGCATTGCTGCTGGGCGCATTGGCCTGGCTGTGGCCGGAGCGTCGCCGATGATCGCGTTTGCTTCGAATCTTCCCGACTGGAACGCGCTGCACTTCCTGCGGCCCGAGTGGTTGTGGGCGCTGCTGGCGCTGCCGCTGATCATCGCGTTGGCGCTGTACCGGCAGCGACGCAGTGATGCGTGGCGGCAGGCCGTGGATGCACATCTGTTGCCACATCTGCTGGCCGCCGGTGCGAAGCGTCGCGTGCGCCTGCCATGGGCGCTGCTGCTGGGCTGGACACTGGCATCGCTGGCGATGGCCGGGCCGAGCTGGCGGCAGCAGGCGCAGCCGATGTTCCAGGCCAGCGCACCGCTGCTGGTGGTACTGGACCTGTCCAGCCGGATCAGCGCAACCGATCTGCCACCGTCGCGCCTGCTGCAGGCGCGCGCGAAAGTGGGCCAGCTGCTGCGCGCGCGCCAGGGCGGGCAGGTGGGCCTGGTGGTGTATGCCGATGATGCCTACACCGTGGCGCCGCTGACCGACGACGGCAGCAACGTCGCGCTGTATCTGGATGCGCTGTCGCCGGACGTGATGCCGCGCGATGGCCAGCGTGCCGACCGCGGCATCGACTGGGCAACACGGCTGATGCGGCAGATTGGTGCGCTGCAGGGGCAGATCCTGCTGGTCAGCGACCAGGCGGATGGTGAAGCTGCACTGGCGGCAGCGCAGGCACGCAGCCTGGGCCTGCAGGTGTCGGTGCTGGGCCTGGGCACGCCTGCCGGTGCGGCCTACCGCGATGGCAGCGGGCAGATCCGCCAGGCTGCGCTGGATGAGGGCAGCCTGCGCGCGGTGGCCACTGCAGGCGGCGGCCGCTATGCACGCATCTCCGCCGATGACAGCGATCTGCGTGCGCTCGGTGTACTCGACGCGCGCGAAGGCACGGCGGCGCAGCGGCCGGGCGAAGGCAAGCAGTGGCGTGACGAAGGCTTCTGGCTGCTGCCGCCGGTGATGCTGCTGGCATTGCTGGCCTTCCGCCGTCGTGCGCTGCTGGCGGCGGTGCTCGCGGTCGGCCTCGTGCCATGGATGAATGACGCGCAGGCGCAGGCACCTGCGACGCAGGCCTCGCAACCCGCGCAGGGCACGCTGTGGAAGCGTAGCGACCAAGCGCAGCATCAGCGCTTGGCCGAGGGCGTCCAGGCTTACCGCAACGGCGACTTCACCACTGCACGCAAACGCTTCGAAGGCATCGACAACGATGCCGGTTGGTACAACCTGGGCAACACGCTGGCACGCGAAGGCAACTACGACGAAGCGATCGCCGCCTACGACCGCGCGCTGGCGTTGCATCCCGGCATGGCCGATGCGGTCGCCAACCGTGCCGTGGTCGATGCCGCGCGCAAGCGCAGGCAGTCCGGTGGCAAAGGCCAGGATCAGCAGAAGCCACCGCAGAGCGGGCAGCAGAAGCAGCAGAACGATGCCCCGGGCCAGCAGAACCCGCAGGGCCAGAAGCCGCAGCAGGGACAGCAGAATCCCGGCCAGGGCCAGCAGGGGCAGCCCAAGGCGGGTGACGACAAGAACCCGTCGAGCCCGCAGCCCGGCGAGCGCGGCCGCGATGGCCAGCAGGCGCCACCACAGGTGGAGGATGCCAAGGTACAGGCCCAGGCTGATGAGCAGCAGCGCCAGCGCATGCAGCAGGCGATGCAGCAGGCACGCGAAGGCGAGGCTGGCAAGGACGGCAAACCCGTACCGGGGGCTGAGGGCCGCACGCCGCGCGAGCGCGAGGAGCAACAGGCGGTGGAAGCGTGGATGCGGCGTGTGCCGGATGATCCGGGCGCGTTGCTGCGGGCCAAGTTCCAGCTGGAAAACGAACGCAGGAAGAGGGAAGGGCGATGACGCGGGCGATCAACATGCACGGGCACTGGTCACGGCCGGTACTGGCGGCGCTGTTGCTGTGGCTGCCGCTGCTGGCCTGGGCGCAGCCACGCGCCTGGCTGGATCGCGACCGCATCGCGATGGGTGATACGGTCACCCTCAATGTCGAGAGCGATCAGGGCGCTCCCGACTTCACGCCATTGCGCACCGACTTCGACCTGAGCGGCCAGACCAGCAGCCGCCAGGTGGAATGGAGCAATGGCAGCATGCAGCAGCGCAACCTGTATGGCGTGGCGCTGACCCCCCGGCGCAGCGGTGCGCTGGTGGTACCGGGCCTGCAGGTGGGCAGTGCGCGAACCGCGCCGCTGACGCTGCAGGTCGATGCGGCCGCCGTGGCCGGACCTGACAGCAATGCGATGGCCTTCATCGAGACCGTTGTCGATGACGATACGCCGTACGTGCAGCAGAGCGTGGGCGTGGTGGTGCGCTTGTATTTCGCCTCGCAGCTGGCCTCCGGCGAGCTGGTGCTGGACACCCCGGCGGGCGCGTCGTTGCAGCGGGTGGGCGATGACCGCACCGACGTACGCCAGGTCAACGGGCGCCGCTACAACGTGGTCGAACGACGTTTCCTGCTGATCCCCGAGCGCAGCGGCGCGTTGCGGCTGTCCGGTGCGCGTTTCAGCGGGCGCAGCGCCGGAGGTTTCTTCGATGACTTCTTCGGGGGCGGCGATGGCCGCATGAATGCCACCGGCGCAGACCGCACGTTGCAGGTGCAGGCACAGCCGGCACAGGCGCCGCAGCCGTGGTTGCCCCTGCAGAGCCTGCAGCTGCGCTACACCAGCGCGCCCACCAGTGCCCGTACCGGCGAGGCAGCCAACGTGGTGGTCGAAGCGGTTGCCGAAGGCGCGACCCGAGCACAGTTCACCGACCTGCCGGTGCCGGATGTCGGCGCCAACGCGCAGGTGTTCGCCGAACCGGCACAGTACGAAGAGACCTTCAACGGCAGCACGCCGCGCCTGAAGATCACCCGCCGCTATTCGATTGTGCCGCGCCAGCCGGGTTCGCTGGTGGTGCCGGGACCACACCTGCCCTGGTGGGATGTGCGCAACGGCAAGGCACAGGAAGCGAAGCTGCCGGACCTGACGCTGGCCGTTGCGGCCGGTACCGGCGCCGCCACTGCCTCGCCGGCAGCGCTGCCACCGATCGACACCGCTGCCGCGCTGCCCGGCAGCGATGGACAGGATGGGCGTATCGCCGCGACCGATCCACGCGCCAGCGGCCTGTCCGAGCGACCGTGGCCATGGATGGCGGCGGCCATTGGCCTGGCGCTGCTGTGGCTGCTGACCCTGTTGTGGGGCTGGCAGCGAGGCCGACGCCCGCGTGTGGCGGCGCCTGCAGCCGGCACGCCCTCTGTGCCGACCGTAGTGAGCGGACGCGCGGGCCTGGCCGAACTGCGCCGTGCGCTGGATGGTGAAGGCTTCGACCAGGTGGAGGCACGGCTGTGTGCGATGGCCGGTGTGAAACGCATCGAGCAGGTCATCGCCCGGCTGGATGACGCGGCCCAGCGCCAGGTATTGCTGGACCTGCAGCAGGCGCGCTGGGGCGGGCAGGGCGAACTGGCCCCGTTGCGCGCGCGCCTGCGTGAGGTCTTCCGTGACGGACCGCACTGGTCGGCGGCAACCGGCGCCGCCGACACTGGCCTGGCGCCGCTGTATCCAACGCGGCGAACCTGAACCGGCGCCGCTTGCGCGCTTTGTTAGAGTGCATTCATTTTTCGAGGAAACCCGCGCATGACAGCAGCTGCTGCCGACAAGAAGAAGTTGCCCCTGCATTGGAAGATGGGCATCGGCTTTGCGATCGGCCTGATCCTGGGACTGATCGTGCACGCCCTGGGCGGCAGCGTCGATGGCCTGCAGGCCGGTGCCAAGTGGGTCATGGACTACGTCACCACCCCGGCGTCGGGCCTGTTCCTGAACCTGATCTTCATGCTGATCGTGCCGCTGATCTTCTCGGCGCTGATCATGGGCGTGTCGGAGATGGGCGACATCCGCGCCCTGGGCCGCATCGGCTGGAAGACCCTGGCCTATACCGTGCTGCTGTCCGGCATTGCCGTGGGCATCGGCCTGGTGCTGGTCAACCTGCTCAAGCCGGGCGCCGGCGTGGATCCGCAGGTCGCCGCGATGATGCTGTCGGAGAACGCCGAGCGCAGCAAGGAAATCGTCGCTGGCATCCATGGCACGCCGAAGGGCATGGACATGCTGCTGTCGATCGTGCCGAGCAATGTGCTGCAGGCCGCGTCGGACAATGGCGCGATCCTGTCGCTGATGTTCTTCGCGCTGATGTTCGGCATCGGCATGGTGCTGACCGACAATGAGAAGGTCGCCCCGTTGCGCCGCGCCATCGAAGGCGTGTTCGAAATCTCGATGACCCTGATCAACCTGGTCATCCGCCTGGCCCCCTATGCAGTGGCCTGCTTCATGTTCAATCTGGCCGCGCTGTTCGGCTTCGAGCTGATCATCCGCCTGGGCGCGTACGTGGGCGTGGTGGTGCTGGCGCTCGGCCTGCACATGGTCGTGACCTACGGTACTGCCGTATGGCTGTCCGGCCGCTCGCCGCTGTCGTTCTTCCGCGATACCCAGGAAGCGACGGTGATGGCGTTCTCCACCGCCTCCAGCAACGCGACCCTGCCGACCGCACTGCGCGTGGCGGACCAGATGGGCCTGCCGCAGCGCGTGTCGCGATTCGTGCTGACCGTGGGTGCCACCGCCAACCAGAACGGCACCGCCCTGTTCGAGGGCGTGACGGTGATCTTCCTGGCCCAGTTCTTCGGCGTGGACCTGAGTATTGGCCAGCAGGTCATGGTGATGGCGGTCTGCATCCTTGGCGGCATCGGCACGGCGGGCGTGCCTTCGGGCTCGCTGCCGGTGGTGGCGATGATCTGCGCGATGGTCGGTGTGAACCCGCTGGGCATTGGCCTGATCCTGGGCGTGAACCACTTCCTGGACATGTGCCGTACCGCCCTGAACGTGACCGGCGACCTGGCCCTGACCACGTTGGTGGCCAAGGGCGAGTCCCATGACGGACCGGCGCTGGGCACGCCCCTCGATTGAACGCGCCCTGAATGCCATGGATACTATCCCGACGCATGGAAGGCGTCGGGATTGGCGCCGTGCGAAAGGGAGCAGAAATGAGGATTTCGTACGTGATGGTCGCCGCCCTGGGCCTGCTGGCTTTCGACGCCAGTGCCCAGAAGGCCTGTGAAACCAACTACACCAAGACCGGCAGCTTCTTCGCCGGGCGCACCTTCACCACCTGGGACGTGGTGCCCAACGTTACCCCGGCCGACGCTCTCAAGCGTATCCAGATCGAGGGCGTGAAGTCGGGCCTGAAGGTGGCCAGCGTGGACAAGGACCTGGGCATGCTGACCCTGGAACAGAACGTCCAGTTCAATGGTGGCCAGACCACCCTGCCGTGGAACGTGCTGGTTGAAGCCGAGGGCAAGGGTTCGAAGATCACCGTGACCAAGACCACCCCGGCCACCTACGCCACTGGCGAGGACTTCCAGAAGAAGTCGATGTGTGGCGTGATCGAGGCTGCCGCGCCCAAGTAAGGGGGTGGCGGGACCAGATCCCTTTCACTGGCAAGGGATCTGGTCCTACGCCTGAACCCGGCCCCGCGTCTGTGGGACAATAGGCCGCCCGCACGTCCGCGGCCGCCTCCCGATTCCGACAGAACCATGACGCAGCCTACCCGTCGCCAGTTGGCCAACGCCATCCGCTTCCTCGCCGCCGATGCGGTTGAAACCGCAAAGTCCGGCCACCCCGGCATGCCCATGGGCATGGCCGACATCGCCGAAGTCCTCTGGAACGACTACCTCCGCCATAACCCGAGCAACCCGCACTGGTTCAACCGCGACCGTTTCGTGCTGTCCAACGGCCACGGTTCGATGCTGCAGTACGCGCTGCTGCACCTGAGCGGTTACGACCTGCCGATCGAGCAGCTCAAGCTGTTCCGCCAGCTGGGCAGCCACACCGCCGGCCACCCGGAGCGCCACGAGACCCCGGGCGTGGAAACCACCACCGGCCCGCTGGGACAGGGTTTCGCCAATGCCGTGGGCTTCGCCCTGGCCGAGAAGCTGCTGGCACAGCGCTTCAACCGCCCGGAGCTGGAAGTGGTCGACCACCGCACCTGGGTGTTCATGGGTGATGGCTGCCTGATGGAAGGCGTGTCGCACGAAGCGGCCTCGCTGGCCGGCACCTGGGGCCTGCACAAGCTGGTCTGCTTCTGGGACAACAACCACATCTCCATCGACGGCAACGTCGAGGGCTGGTTCACCGACAACACCCCGGAACGTTTCGAGGCCTATGGCTGGAACGTGATCCGCGATGTTGACGGCCACGACCCGGAAAGCATCAAGGCCGGCATCGAGGCCGCGCTGTCGCAGAGCGACAAGCCGACCCTGATCTGCTGCCGCACCACCATCGGCTTCGGTTCGCCGAACAAGGCGGGCAAGGAATCCAGCCACGGTGCTCCGCTGGGCAAGGACGAGCTGGAAGCCACCCGCAAGCAGCTGGGCTGGGAATACGGCCCGTTCGAGATCCCGCAGGCGATCTACGACGGCTGGCGCGCCAATGGCGCCGGCACGCTGCGCCAGGCCGAGTGGGAACAGCTGTTCGACAAGTACGCCAGCCAGTATCCGGCGGAGGCGGCTGAGCTGACCCGCCGCTCGCATGGCGAGCTGCCGGCCGACTTCGTTGCCAAGGCCGATGCCTACATCGCCCAGGTGGCCGCCGAGGGCCCGACGATCGCCTCGCGCAAGGCCTCGCAGCTGGCCATCGAAGCCTATGCGCCGCTGCTGCCGGAAATCGTCGGTGGCTCGGCCGACCTGGCGCACTCCAACCTGACCCTGTGGAAGGGCAGCAGGTCGGTCGCCAGCGACGACGCCAACGCCAACTACGTGTACTACGGCGTGCGCGAGTTCGGCATGACCGCCATCGCCAATGGCCTGGCCCTGCACGGTGGCTTCATTCCGTTCGACGCCACCTTCCTGGTGTTCAGCGATTACGCCCGCAACGGCGTGCGCATGAGCGCGCTGATTCCGGCCCACGCCATCCACGTCTATACCCACGACTCGATCGGCCTGGGCGAAGACGGCCCGACCCACCAGCCGGTGGAGCACCTGGCCTCGCTGCGCTACATCCCGAACAACGACGTGTGGCGCCCGTGCGATGCGGTCGAGTCGGCCGTGAGCTGGAAGGCCGCGATCACCCGCCAGGACGGCCCGAGCTGCCTGGTGTTCAGCCGCCAGAACCTGCCGCACCAGCCGCGCAGCGCCGAGCAGATCAAGCAGATCGAGCGCGGCGGTTACGTGCTGGCCGATGCCGCCGGTACCCCGGACGTGATCCTGATCGCCACCGGTTCGGAAGTCTCGCTGGCTACCGAAGCCAAGGCCCAGCTGGATGCGGCCGGTATCAAGACCCGCGTGGTCTCGATGCCGTCCACCGACGTGTTCCTGTGCCAGGATGCGGCCTACCGTGAATCGGTGCTGCCGAACGCGGTGCGCAAGCGCGTGGCCGTGGAAGCTGGCGTCACCGGTTTCTGGCGCCAGTTCGTAGGCCTGGACGGTGCCGTGATCGGTATCGACACCTTCGGCGCTTCGGCCCCGGCCGACCAGCTGTACAAGCACTTCGGCATCACCACGGCGCACGTGGTGGAAGCTGCCAAGGCGCTGTAAGCGGCCTCTCGGCGCAACAAAGGAAAGGCCGGCGCAAGCCGGCCTTTCTCGTTGCCGGAAGAAAAAGGGGACGGAGG
>NZ_LXXZ01000026.1 GCF_003244875.1 Stenotrophomonas sepilia | reverse complement strand
GACGGCTTGGCGCGAGTGCCAGCCACGGAAAAACAGAAAAGATCAAAAGCAGAGCGGGCGCTTCCGGCATCCAGGCCAAACGAAAACGCCGGGCAATGCCCGGCGCTTCGCGCCCCGTCTGGTGGAGAGCCCCCCTTTGTTAAGGGGGGCGCGCCCCTGGGAATCGCAGGAGCGATTCCCAACGTTGCTATGCAACGGCCCGAAGGGCGCATGCCATGGATGGCATGCGTAGCGGCGCGGGGGATAGGTGGAATGCGGGGGCAGTTCTGGCGAACCGCCCCGCGGTTCGTCAGAACTGCCCACCGAACGTGAATTGCAGGCGCTCGATCTTGTCATCGTCTTCCTTCTTCAACGGGAAGGCATAGCTGATCGAGATCGGGCCGACCGGGGCGCGCCACAGCAGGGCCACACCGGTGGATACGCGCAGCTCGTTGGCCTTGAAGTTGTCCACGCCGGTATACACGTTGCCGAAGTCGACGAAGGCCGACACGCGCGCCGACGGGCTGTCGAACAGGCGCGGGAAGTAGGCTTCCACCGAACCGACGGTCTTCAGCGAACCACCCAGCGGCTGGCCTTCCGGATAACCAGTGGTGACTTCGCGCGGGCCGAGGGTGTTGTCCTCGAAGCCGCGTACCGAGTTGGTACCACCGGCGTAGAAGTTCTCGAAGAACGGCAGGCCGCTGGCGGTGACGGTGCGGGTGGTGCCATCCGGATTGGTCAGCGTACGGGTGTAGTCCTTGCCGTAGGCATCGCCGTAGCCGATTTCGGCGCGGGTGTTGATCACCAGCGACGGCATGATCGGCCAGTACTTGCTGATCTGGTAGTTCAGCTTGTAGTACTCGATGGTCGAACCCGGCAGCGTGGTTTCCAGGCCCACACGCTGGTAGGTACCGCGGGTCGGCATGAAGTAGTCGTTGCGCGAGTCGCGCGCCCAGCCCAGCTCGGTGCGCCAGGCATGGAAGGTGCGCTTACCGACGGCGTTGATGTAGTCGATGATCGACTGCGGGGTGGAGCCCTGGTAGGTGGTGATCTGGTTGCTGTCGATGCCGAACATCAGCGAGACGGTGTCGGTCTCGGTCAGCGGCACGCCGAACACCACCTGCGCGGCACCGTTGGTGCTGTTGTACTGCGCGGTGTTGAAGTCGGAGTAATCCAGTTCGCGCCAGGACAGGTTGTAGCCCAGCGACACGCCGTCATCGGTGAAGTACGGGTTGGTGTAGCTGAAGCCGTAGCGCTGCAGGTAGCTGCTGCGCGAGGCTTCGACCGACACGCGGTTGCCGCCGCCGAGGAAGTTGTTCTGCGACAGCTGCACCGACGTGGTCATGCCGTAGGACTGCGAGTAGCCCAGGCCGAACACGAAGCTGCCCGAGGTGGTTTCCTTGACGTTGTAGACGACGTCGACCTGGTCGTTGCTGCCGCTGACGGCCGGGGTCTCCACTTCCACCGATTCGAAGTAGCCCAGGCGCTGCAGGCGGATCTTGGAGCGGTCGATCGCGGCCTGCGAGTACCAGCTGTTCTCGAACTGGCGCATTTCGCGACGCATCACTTCATCGGACGTGCGGGTGTTGCCGCGGAACAGGATGCGGCGCACCGACACGCGCGGGCCGGGCACGACCTGCATGTTGATGGCCACGGTCTGCTCGGCGCGGTTGGTGGTCGGGATCGGATTCACCTTGGCGAACGCGTAGCCGATGTTGGACAGCGAATTGGTGATGGTGTCCGAGCTGAATTCCAGCAGGGCACGCGAGAAGGTGTCGCCGGACTTCTGGATCACCATGCGCTCGACGTCCTCCTGCGGGAGGATGGTGTCGCCGCTGACCTTGATCTCGGAGATCTTGTACTGCGCGCCCTCGGTCACGCCCGCGGTCAGGAACATGTCGCGCTTGTCGGGGCTGATCGAGACCTGCGTGGAATCGATGCTGAAATCGACGTAGCCGCGATCCAGGTACCAGGAATTGAGCTTTTCCAGGTCGCCGGACAGCTTTTCCTTGGAGTACTGGTCGTCACGGCGGTACCACGACGCCCAGTTGTGCTCCTTGGACTCCCAGGTCTCCAGGATGTCCTTGCTCTCGAACTTTTCGGTGCCCACCAGGTTGACGTGGCGGATCTTGGCGGCCTTGCCTTCCTTGATGGCGATGGCGATGTCCACGCGGTTGCGGTCCAGCGGGCTCACCGTCGGGGTGATGTCGACGTTGTACTTGCCACGGTCGTTGTACTGGCGGCGCAGTTCCTGGGTCACGCGGTCCAGGCTCAGGCGATCGAAAGTGCCGCCCTCGGTCAGGCCGATGTCGGACAGGCCCTTGAGCAGCTGGTCGGACTTGATGTCCTTGTTGCCGGTCACGGTCAGTTTGTTGATCGCCGGGCGTTCCTTGACGGTCACCACCAGGATCGTGCCCTGGCGGTCCAGCTGCACGTCTTCGAAGAAGCCGGTCTTGTACAGGGCGCGGATCGTCTCGCCGACCTTGTTGTCGGTGATCGTCTCGCCGCGTTCCACCGGCAGGTAGGTGAACACCGTGCCCGAGCTGATGCGCTGCAGGCCATCGACGCGGATGTCGCTGACAGTGAAGGGCTCGGCTGCCTGGGCCAGGGCGGGAGCGCCGGTGACGGCGGCGAGGGCGAGGGCCAGCAGGCGGCGATTGGGGAGTCGCGTCATGTCACGTCCGGTAGGAAGGTCGATTTCATTGGTGCGGGATGCCGACGCTGTAGACGGCAACAACGTGGAAAAGTTCATCGCGGGACCAGGCCGAGGATGTCGTTGTAGAACGCCAACCCCATCAGCCCGGCCAGCAACGCCAGGCCGATGTATTGGCCGGCGGCGATGGCACGCTCGCTCAGCGGGCTGCCCTTGACCAACTCGATAAGGTAATACAGCAGGTGGCCGCCGTCCAAGATCGGGATCGGCAGCAGGTTGATGATGCACAGGCTGAGCGACAGCAGGGCAAGGAACTGCAGGAACCAGTCGAGGCCGCGCTTGGCCGAGACATTGGCCACGCGGGCGATGGTGACCGGCCCGGAAACGTTCTGCAGCGAGGCCTTGCCGGTCACGATGCGACCCATCATGCCCAGCGAGTCGGCGGCCAGGCGGCCGGTCTCGCGCACCGCCACGGTCACCGCATCCAGCGGGCCATAGCGCAGCAGGGTGTCATAGGCGGGGCTGTAGCTGGTGGGGAAGCCGACGCCGATCTGCCAGACCGGATTGCCCTTGCCGTCCTTGCCCTGGCGCGGGGTGACTTCCAGCGCCAGGCGCTCGCCGCCACGCAGGACCTCGATCATTCCCGGCCCGCCGGCACGGCCCAGGGCCTGGATCTCGCCGATCACCTGGTCGACGCTGTCGATGCGCTGGCCGTCGATGGCCACGATCAGGTCGCCTGGCTGCAGTTGCCCTGCCACCACGGAGTCCGCAGTCAGCGACTCCACTTGCGCCGGCTGCAGCCACGACTGCCAGTGCAGGCCAGCCAGGATCGGCACCCGCCGCTCATCGAAACCCGCCGGCAGCTGCGACAGCGGCAAGGTGCGCGTGCGTACCTGGTCGGCCGTATCCAGCACTTCCAGCTTCACGTCGCGGCGGTCCATCGCGGCTGCGGTCAGCGCCATGCTGGCCTCGCCGAGGGTGACCACCTGGCGGTCGTCCACGCGCAGCACGCGGTCGCCGCTGGCCAGGCCGGCACTGGCGGCGATGCCGCTGACACGGCCGATGGTGGGCGAGTAATCCTGCTTGCCGATCACGAACATCGCCCACAGCAGCAGGATGCACAGCAGCAGATTGGCGATCGGGCCGGCGGCAACGATCGCGATGCGCTGCCAGACGGTCTTGTGGTTGAAGGCCTGGCCGCGCTCGTGCGGGTGCACTTCGACCTCGCGTTCGTCGAGGAACTTCACGTAACCGCCCAGCGGGATGGCGGCGATGGCGAACTCGGTGCCGTGCCGGTCGCGGCGCGACCACAGCGGCCGGCCGAAGCCGACCGAGAAACGCAGGATCTTGACCCCGCACAGGCGCCCGACCCAGTAATGCCCGAACTCGTGAAAGGTGACCAGCAGCCCGAGGCTGACGATCATCCACCAGACCGATCCGATGAAGTCAGTCATGCAGGCTCACAGTGGTGGGCAAGGGCGGCGGCGTCATGCTGGGCGAGGCGGTCGTTCAGGCGGCGTCGATGGCGTTCAGGGTGAGCTGGCGTGCCCGCTGGTCGGCGGACAACAGGACCTCCAGTGTATCGGCTGGCTGGGTCGGCAGTGTTGAAAGAGCGTTAGCAACCAGCTCCGGGATCGTCAGGAAACCGATCCGGCCCTGAAGAAACGCTGAAACAGCCTCTTCATTGGCAGCGTTCAGCACCGCCGGCGCGGTGCCGCCGGCCTGCATCGCCTGCCAGGCCAGCGCCAGGCAGGGGAAGGCGTCGGTATCCGGGGCCTCGAAATCCAGGCGGCCCTGGGCCAGCAGGTCCAGCCCGGCCACGCCCGATTCGATGCGCTGCGGCCAGCCCAAGCCAACGGCGAGGGTGGTGCGCATGTCCGGCAGGCCCATCTGGGCCAGGGTCGAGCCATCGACGAACTCGACCAGCGAATGGACCAGGCTCTGCGGGTGCACCAGCACCTCGATGCGCTCGCCGGGCACGCCGAACAGGTGGTGGGCCTCGATGACTTCCAGGCCCTTGTTCATCAACGTCGCCGAATCGACCGAGATCTTCGGCCCCATCGACCACATGGGGTGGGCAACTGCTTGGGCGGGGGTGACCTGGGCCAGTTCGGCGCGACTGCGGCCACGGAACGGGCCGCCGGAGGCGGTCAGCAGGATCCGGCGCACGCCGGCGCCGTCGACACTGGCATCGCGCGAGCGCAGGCACTGGAAGATCGCGCTGTGCTCGCTGTCGATCGGGATGATTTCGGCACCGGCACGTTCGGCCGTCCGGGTCAGCAGTTCGCCGGCCAGCACCAGCGATTCCTTGTTGGCCAGCAGGATGCGCTTGCCGGCGGCGGCGGCAGCCAGGGTCGAGGACAGGCCGGCCGCGCCGACGATGGCCGCGACCACGGTATCGCAGGCATCGCTGGCGGCCAGCTGGTCCAGCGCGGCCTGGCCGGCATGGGCCTCGGTGGTGAGTCCGGCCTCGCGCAGGCCGTCACGCAGCTCGGCGAACAGCGATGCGTCGGCGATCACCGCGTGCGCGGGTCTGTGCTGGCGGCACAGCGCCAGCAGCGCCTGCACCTGGCGGCCGGCAGCGAGCACCGTGGCCTGGTAGCGGTGCGGGTGGCGGGCGATCACGTCCAGCGTGGAGGCGCCGATCGAGCCGGTAGCGCCGAACACGGCGACCCGGCGCAGGTCTGCAGCAGCATTCATGGTCAGAACCCGAAGATTTCCTTGCCCAGCGCGAACACCGGCACGGCGGCGAGGACGCCGTCGACCCGGTCGAGCACGCCACCGTGGCCCGGGATCAGGTGGCCCGAGTCCTTGGCGCCGGCATGGCGCTTGATCAGGCTCTCGAACAGGTCGCCCAGGACCGAGGCGAACACCGCCACCACCGCGGTGATCAACAGGCCGGGCAGGTGTGCGGCATCGATGCCAGCCAGCCAGCCCAGGCCGAGGGCCACGGCGACACCGGCCAGCAGGCCGCCGAACAGGCCTTCCCAGGTCTTGTTGGGGCTGATCCGCGGCGCCAGCTTGTGCTTGCCGAAATGGCGGCCAGCGAAATAGGCGCCCGAGTCGGCCGCCCACACCAGCGCCAGCGCAGCCAGCAGCCACAGGTGGCCCTGCTGGCCCGGCGGATCGCCGCCGGCATGGATCAGCACCAGCGCGGCCCACGCCGGCACGATGGCCAGGGTACCGGCCAGCATCTTCAGGATCCGCGAGGGTGCCGACGGCTGCGCGCCGAAGTTGAAGAAGCGCAACCAGACCAGCGCGGCCAGCCACCAGGCAACGCCGGCCAGCGTGGTTATCTGGAACAGGACCAGGGTGCTGCCATCGGCCCAGACCAGCAGCACCATCAGCAGCAGGTTCAGCACCAGCAGCACGGTGCGCGCCAGGGTGTCTTCGATACCGGCCAGCTTCAGCCATTCCCACAGGCCGATCAGCAGCACGGCGGCGGCGGCGGCGGCCAGCCATTGCGTGGGCAGCAGCAGGATCGCCGCAATGGCTAGCGGCGCCATGATCAGCGCGGCAAGGACTCGGGTCTTGGTCATGGGCTGGAAGTCTCGGTGGCCAGTGCGGCAATCTGGGCGCTGGTCAGGCCGAAACGACGCTCGCGACCGGCATAGGCGTCGAGCGCCTGCTGCAGCTGCCCGGCGTCGAAGTCCGGCCACAGGGCCTCGGTGAACCACAGTTCGGTATAGGCGAGCTGCCACAGCAGGAAGTTGCTGATGCGGGTGTCGCCGCCGGTGCGGATGAACAGGTCCGGCGGCGGCAGGTCGGCCAGGGCCACCTGGCTGCCCAGCAGCGATTCATCGATCTGCTCGGGCAGAAGGCGACCGGCCGCCACTTCGACGGCCAGGGCGCGCGCGGCGCGGGCGATGTCCTGGCGGCCACCGTAGCTGGCGGCGATCGACAGGGTCAGGGTGGTGTTGTCGGCGGTGCGCTGCTCGGCCAGCTGCATGCGGCTGACCAGCCCGGCGCCGAAGCGCTCGCGTTCGCCGATGAAGCGCACGCGCACGCCACGCCGGTGCAGCTCGTCCACTTCGCGGTCGAGTGCACCGAGGAACAGCTTCATCAGCGCGTCCACTTCCTCCTGCGGCCGGCCCCAGTTCTCGCTGGAGAAGGCGAACAGGGTCAGTGCCGGGATGCCCAGTTCAAGGCAGCGCTCGATGGTGCGGTTGACCGCGCGCGCGCCGGCACGGTGGCCGATCACGCGGGGGCGACGGCGCTGCTGTGCCCAACGCCCATTGCCATCCATGATGATGGCAATGTGGCGGGGCAGGGAGGCAGGCAACGGAGGCGGGACTGAAGGCATCGACTTCAGACCGACAGCAGTTCTTTTTCCTTGTCGGCAACGACCTTGTCGACGTCCTTGATGTTGGCGTCGGTCAGCTTCTGGATGTCGTCTTCGCCGCGCTTCTTCTCGTCTTCGCTGATCGCCTTGTCCTTGACCAGCTTGGCGATTTCCTTGTTCGCGTCCTGACGGATGTTGCGGATCGCGATCTTGGCGCCTTCCCCTTCCTTCTGCACCTGCTTGACCAGCTCCTTGCGGCGCTCTTCGGTCGGCGGCGGCATGTTGATGCGGATCGCAGTGCCCAGCGTGTTCGGAGTGAACTCGGCGTTGTAGAGACCCTTTTCGATCTCCTTGATCATGCCTTTGTCGAACGGGGTGACCAGCAGCGAGTGCGCGTCGGCGTTGGAGATCGACGCGACCTGGTTCAGCGGGGTGCTGGCGTTGCCATAGGCGCTGACCGTCACGCGGTCCAGCAGGGCCGGGGTGGCGCGGCCGGTCCGGATGGAGGTGAGGGTGTGCTTCAGAGCGTCAATGCTCTTGGCCATGCGCGTCTGCGCGTTGTTCTTGATGTCGTTGAGCATCGCCCGGTCCTGGATGTATCTGGAATCGGGCGATTATAGGCGAATACGGGACGCTGCCGGGCCTGAATCGGCCCGGTTGTCGCTTTGCGCTCAGGGTCAGGCCGGGTCGCGGCCCTGGACCAGGGTGCCGATGTTCGCGCCGTTGAGGATCTTCAGCAGTTCGCCCGGCTGGCCCATGTCGAACACGCGCATCGGCAGGTCGCTGTCGCGGGCCAGAGCGAAGGCCGCCGTGTCCATCACTTCCAGGCCGCGGCGGATCACTTCGTCGTAGCTCAGGCTGTCGAAGCGGACCGCATCGCTGTGCTTGTTCGGGTCCTTGTCGTACACGCCATCGACCTTGGTGGCCTTCAGCAGCAGGTCGGCGCCGATCTCGATCGCGCGCAGGGCGGCGCCGGAGTCGGTGGTGAAGAACGGGCTGCCGACGCCGGCAGCGAAGATCACCAGGCGGCCCTTTTCCAGGTGGCGGATGGCGCGGCGGCGGATGTAGTCCTCGCACACGTCGTTGATCTTGATCGCGCTCATCACCCGGGCCTTGGCACCCAGCTTCTCGAGGGCGTCCTGCATGGCCAGGGCGTTGATGACGGTGGCCAGCATGCCCATCTGGTCGCCGGTTACGCGGTCCATGCCGCCGGCGGCCAGACCGGCGCCGCGGAAGATGTTGCCACCTCCGATCACCAGCGCGACCTCGGCACCGGCCTGCTGGGCTTCGATGACCTCACGGGCGAGGCGATTGATGATCTTGGGGTCGATGCCGTAGTCCTCGTCTCCCATCAGCGCCTCCCCGGACAGTTTCAGAAGGATGCGGCGATAGGCGAGCTTGGACATGGGGACCTCGGGTGCGTGGAAATCGCGGGCGATTCTACGCGCATGCGGCGTTGTGCCAAAGTGTTTTGTGCACTGCGGCGCAGAATCCGGTGGTTCGCCCGATCAGCCGGGGCGTCCCGTTCAGCCCAGTTCGGCGCTGGCCGTGGCCGACAGCTCGTCATGGCCCAGCGCCCCCGGCGAGCGGGCGATCACCCGGTTGCGGCCCAGGTTCTTGGAGCGGTACAGCACGTCGTCGGCGGCGCGCAGCAGGTCCTGGACGTCGGCGAAGCGCTCGTAGCCGCCCTGGGTGGCCACGCCGGCGGAGAAGGTGACGAACAGCGGACCACCCTCCAGCTCGGCCATCGGCGTGGCGACGATGTTGGCCAGCACCCGGCGGATCACGTCCAGGGCCACGCTTTCGCTGGTGTTGGGCAGCAGCGCGACGAACTCCTCGCCGCCGAAGCGGGCCACGGTGTCGCTGTTGCGCAACTGGCCCTGCAGCTTGCCGGCGAAGGCGCGCAGCACCTCGTCGCCGGTCAGGTGGCCGTGGGCGTCGTTGATCTTCTTGAAGTCGTCCAGGTCGATGAAGGCCACCGACAGTGGCCAGCCCTGGCGGCCGGCACGCAGGAATTCCTGCTCCAGCACCGCTTCCAGCTGGCGGCGGTTGAGCACGCCTGTCAATGCATCACGATGGGCCTGGTCGGCCAGGCGCTTGGCGCGCGCCTCGAATTCGTCGGCACGGCGGCGTGCCTGGTCGGCATCCTGCAGTTCGCGCAGGTTGCGCAGCGTGGCCAGTTCCTGCGCGTGATCGATCAGCTCGCGCACCCGCGCCGGCGAATTGAGGCCGGCATCGAACAGGCTGGCGATGTCGGGCAGGGCCTCGCTGATGCGGGCCAGCACCTGGTCGAAGCGCGCGCTGTCCAGCTCCAGGCGGTCGTGCACCTGCTGCAGGGCGCGCTCGCGCGCGGCATCGGCATCGTTATCCAGCCAGATGTCGGCCACTGCGCCGGACAGTTGCACGCAGGCCTGGAATGGCGATTCGGCGGCGTCCTCGTCCTCGCTGTGGCTGATGCTCTCCACCAGGTAACGTGGCAGGCCCCATTGCTCGGCCACCCAGGCGCCGACGTCGGCGTGGCTGCAGCCCAGCGCCTCGCGCTCGCGGGAAACCAGGTCGATGTTGTCGCGTGCCTCGCGCAGCAGTGGCAGGTAGCGCTCCGACTCGGCCTGGGCCAGGCACAGCACGCCCAGGTCCTGCAGCAGTCCGGCCAGCATCAGCTCCTCCAGCCGGCGCAGGCCGCGCGCCTGGCCCAGCTGGCTGGCGGCCAGGGCACTGAGGATGCTGCGCTTCCACGCGCGCTGGCGCAGGTCATGATCGGCGCCACCGCCGGTCAGGCCCTGGGTGACGGTGAAGCCGAGGGCGAGGCTGATCGTGGCGTTCAGGCCCAGCATGGTCAGCGCCTGGCCGAGGTTCTCGATGCGGCGGCGGCTGGCATACAGCGGCGAATTGGCGATGCGCAGCATGCGAGCGCTCAGCGCCATGTCGATGGCGATGATGTCGGCGGCGGTGGCGATGTCCGCTTCCGGGTCCTGAGCCAGTTCGATGATGCGCAGGGCAATACCGGGTGGCGAAGGCAGGTTGCGGCAGAGCGCCAGGGCAGCTGTCAGCTCGGGAGGCATGTCGGGTCGTTCAATTCCATTGGGACAAGAATACCTAGGAATGCATCACAGTCCGCGATTTTCGTTCCTGCTAAGTGACTGAGGATTCCCTGCGACTGAGTATCGGCTTGATTCGAGCGCAACGCAAAGGTGCCGGTTGTGCGCACCAACGGTGCGCACCCACCGATGGGCCATGGGTTAATCCCTGGGCCCATGCATAAAAAAAGAGCCGCGGTTTCCCGCGGCTCCTTCTGGTCGCTTCACAGCCGGAGGGCTGGAATCAGACCTGCATCGCCTTGGCAACTTCGGCGGCGTAGTCTTCCACCACCTTTTCGATGCCTTCGCCGACGATCAGCAGCTTGAAACCTGCCACGTCCGCACCAGCGGCCTTGACCACCTGCTCGACGGTGGTGTCGCCCAGCACGTAGGTCTGGCCGTACAGGGTCACGTCGCTGACGATCTTGTTGATCTTGCCGCTGATGATCTTTTCCAGGATGTCGGCCGGCTTGGCCTTGTCCTTCTCGGTCATCTTGGCCAGCTCGATTTCCTTTTCCTTTTCGACGAACTCGGCCGGAACGTCCGCAGCCTTGTTGTGCGGCGGCTTCAGCGCGGCCACGTGCATCGCCAGGCCACGGGCCAGCTCGACGTCGCCGCCGATCAGGTCGACCAGCACGCCAACCTTGCCGTTGGTGTGGACGTAGGCGCCGATGTTGCCGGTGGTGTCGACCTTGACCATGCGGCGGATCTGGATGTTCTCGCCCAGGGTCTGCACGGCGGTGGCGCGGGCTTCTTCTACGGTGCGGCCGTCGGCCAGCGTGGCGGCCTTCACGGCTTCGACGTCATTGGCGCCCGATGCCAGGGCAGCGGCGGCGACGGCGTTGACGAAGGACTTGAAGTTGTCATCGTTGGCGACGAAGTCGGTTTCCGAGTTGACTTCGACCAGCACGGCCTTGCCGCCGTCCTGGGCCAGGCCCAGACGGCCTTCGGCGGCCACGCGGTCAGCCTTCTTGTCGGCCTTGGCAGCGCCGGACTTGCGCATGGCTTCAGCAGCGGCGTTGATGTCGCCGTTGGCTTCGGTAAGCGCCTTCTTGCATTCCATCATGCCGGCGCCGGTGCGCTCGCGCAGTTCCTTGACCAGGGAAGCAGTGATTTCCACGGGATTACCTCACGAAAGAAAGGGGTTGGGCCGGCATGGTGGCCGGCCCGTGTGACACGGTCCTGTCACGCGCCAGGGGCTGCGTGCAGGGAGGGTGGACGCCGGGCGTCCACCCGGGGCCTGGATCAGGCCTGGGCGTCGTCGCCCTTCTTGGCAGCCTTCTTGGCCGGAGCGCGGCGGGCCGGCTTCTCTTCGCCTTCAGCAGCGGCTTCCGCGAACTCTTCCTCGCGCACCGAAGCGGCGTGCGGCGCAGCGGCCTTGCCTTCCAGCACGGCGTCGGCAGCGGCGCGGGCGTACAGCTGCACAGCGCGGATGGCGTCGTCGTTGCCCGGGATGGCGTAGTCCACCAGTTCCGGGTTGTAGTTGGTGTCGACCACGGCGATGACCGGAATGCCCAGCTTCTTGGCTTCCTTGATCGCGATGTCTTCGTGGCCGATGTCGATCACGAAGATGGCGTCCGGCAGGCGGTTCATGTCCTTGATGCCGCCCAGCGAGGCTTCCAGCTTGTCGCGCTCGCGACGCAGGCCCAGCACCTCGTGCTTGACCAGCTTCTCGAAGGTGCCGTCGGTTTCACCGGCTTCCAGTTCCTTCAGGCGGGCAACCGACTGCTTGACGGTACGGAAGTTGGTCAGGGTGCCGCCCAGCCAACGCTGGTTCATGAACGGCATGCCGCAACGCTCGGCTTCTTCCTTGATGGTTTCGCGGGCGCTGCGCTTGGTGCCCAGGAACAGGACGGTGCCGCGCTTCTGGGCAACCGACGAGATGAAGTTCATCGCATCGTTGAACAGCGGGACGGTCTTTTCCAGGTTGATGATGTGGATCTTGCCGCGGGCGCCGAAGATGTACGGAGCCATCTTCGGGTTCCAGTAGCGGGTCTGGTGGCCGAAGTGGACGCCGGCTTCCAGCATCTGACGCATGGTGACCTGGGGCATTGCAATACTCCTGATATGGAACCAGCGATTCCGCCCGCGGGATAGGTATGCGGGACGCGTGGAAGCGCGATCGGTTCCGGGGTTGGGCTTCCCTGTTGCCTCCGTGGCCGAACTCCTCGCGGAGCACCCCGGCACGGATGGGGGCAGCAGGTGTGGATTCACCGGTGACGTCCGGTGTGGACGGGCTCCCGCGCACGCTGGCGGCAGGAATCCGGTCGATTATAGCCCGCTGGGGGCGTCCGCTGCAATTGCAGGGTCAGATGCGGCCAGATCGACCTCGCGGCCGTCCTGCAGACGGGCCCGGAAGTGGCCGCCCACATAGCCATCGGGGCGGGCGGGCAGGGGCCAGCGGCGTTCATGGCCTGCGAGGATATAGCCGGCGAGCCCGGCCACCAGCAGCGACGATTGGCCGTCGGTCGCTATGAACTGCAGATCGTGCAGGCGGCCATGCAGCGTACTGGAATTGCTGAGTCGCAGCATGGCCTGAGGCCCATGTGCCTCGACGCGGGCCTGCAACCGGGCATGCAGCGCTGGCGCCGCTGGGCCGCGGAACAACGGCAGCGAGTAGCGGGGCAATCCCGGCAAGGCCGGCGCCAGTACGATCCGATAGGCCTGTTCACCCACGGATGCTGGCGGACCGCCTGGCAGCAGCCAGACGCGCTGGGTGCTGCCAGGGGGCAGGTCCAGCCGCGCAGGGCTGACCCGGATCCGGTCGCTGGGCTGCAGTCGTTCGGCGTCCAGTTGCTGCTCCCAGGCCAGCACCTGCACCTGGCCCTGCCAGCGGCCGGGCCCCGGATTACGCAGCCACAGTTCGGCGCGGCCGCCTTCGGCGGGTAGCTGCAGGGTGGTCGGCAACAGCTCCAGCGCCGCCGAGGGCTGCGCCAGCAGCAGTCCAAGCAGGATCAGCAGCGCGCGCATCAGTAGATGAGGGTCACGGAGGGCATTGCGCTGTCGTCTGTCGTCGGTGGTGCGAGGTCGCGGACCTGGGGCGGCACCTTGGGGTCGTCACTGCGCTGGTGTGGCGCCGCGCAACGGGGAGCGCCGGCATCGTCGCTGCAGGATTCGACCACGGTCAGCCGGATCTGCAGCGTGCTGCTGCGCGGTTCGGCGCGGGCCGGCGTGCTGGCGACCAGCATCGCCCCGATCAGAAATGCGCGAATCACCTGCCCACCGTGCTGAAAGATCTTGCTGCGCGGTATCGGCTGGATGCGCCGCAACTGTAGCGCCGAGCCCGCGCTCGGCACGGCCTTCGTCCGGTGGGTGCAGACTGTTGGTCGGCACGCAGGTCAGTAGGTGATCGTCACCGTCACCAGGTCGTTGTAGGTGCCGGCCGGGGGCTGGCCGGTGACCGGCGGTACCCGGCCGTAGATGGTCAGCTGCTGTGCGCTTCCGGTGCCGGTGCTGCTGGCCGTGTCAACCGTCAGGGTGTTGCCCCAGCGCTGGCTTCGTGCCGGATCCCGGTACAGCTCGTAGGGGAGGTAATAGGTGCTGTTGCCGATGGTGGTGGCCATGCGCCGGGTGGTGGTGGCGGCGGGATTGTTCTGGCCGTTGTTCAGGCCGACCTGGAAGGCGGTGTTCTTCAGGCAGGTCAGGGTCAGGGTGGCGGTCTGGTCGATGTTGGCCGGGATGCCGCCGGTGACGTTGCCGAAATTCATGTTGGTGGTGACGTAGCTGCCGCATTGCGGCAGCACGTTGGCGGTGGCGGTGAAACTGAAGGCCGCGCTCGCGCTGTTGGTACCGGTGGCGCCGCCGTTGCAGGTGGCGGGAACGGTGGCGGTGCCGAGCAGGACTTCGTTCCAGGCCCAGGTCAGCACCACGCTGGCGCCGCTGAAGGTGCTGCTGTACGCGCCGGAGGCCAGGACCTGGTTGGCCGGAATCTGACCGAACAGCTGCACAGTCTGCGCACCACTGCCGCCGGTCAGCAGCGGTACGTTGTAGCTCATGGTCAGCTCCTGCGCTGGCGGCGTGCCGCGCGGGACCAGGCCAGTGACCTGGCCGAAGCTGGCGTTGTTATATAGCTGGAAATTCACCGTGTCGCTGGTGGAGGTGGCCATCGTGCGGGACGTGGAACTGCTGCCGCCGCCACTGCCTGCGCCGATGCCCACGCAGACGCGCACGCCGGTGGTGGCCAACAGGCTCAGCGCGGCGGTGGTGCAGGTCACCGTGATGTTGAGGTTGGCCGTGCTCGGGCCGGGTGCATTGCTGTTGATGTTGCCGAACGGCAGGGTCGGATCGGCGACCGCCGTGCAGACCGCAGTGGCACCGGCCGGCGCCGCTGCCAGCAGGCCGGCCCACAGCAGCAGGACGAGCAGCAGCACCTTCATGGCGCCACCTCCGGAATGCACTGCTGCGGTGCCGGCTTCGGGCGGGCACCGGACGCCACCACCTTGGGCAGGTCCGGTACCTTCACCCGGCACGGGCCATGGCTGGTGGTGACGTACAGCACGCTGCCGGCGGCGACGTCTTCCAGATAGAGCAGGCCGTCGTAGCCGACCGTGGCCTGGCGACCGTCAGGCAGCTGCACCTCGCTGCCCGCCTCCAGAGGCTGGCCGTCCATCGCCAGCAGGGTCAGGCTCAGTGACGACCGCGAACGCAGCTGGAAGGTCACGCGGGTGCCGGCGCGCTGGCGCGGCGTGACCCAGTCCTCGATGCGGTCGGCACGCATGTCTTCGGGCAGGTCCAGGGTGTCGATCGAGACCCGGTTGCGCTGCCAGGACAGCAACGGACTGACCAGCAACAGGCCGCGATCGTCGGTGACACCGATCAAGCGGTTCTCCAGCCGCACCGGGACGCCGCCGACGCCATTGGTGCTGATCACCGCGAACGCATCGGATACCTCGCGCGTGGCGAAGGCGTGCCCGCCCATCCACACCAGGCTGCCGCTGGCACTGGCGTAGGCATAGTTGAGCCCGCCCTGGCGGGAGGCACCGAAAGAATAGCGGCCGACATCGTTGAGGATGCCGACCTCGGCCAGGCCGCCGTTGCCGTCCTCGCCGTGGCGCAGCTGCGCGCGCCAGCCGACGCCGCCGGCGCTGCCATCGCCGGGCACCGGCTGGGTCACGTCCGCGACCCAGCTCTGGCTGTCGCCGTTGCGCTGGCTGGAGAGGCTGGCCTGGCGATTGTTGCCCAGGCTGGCAGTCATCGACAGGTAGATGCTGCGGTCATCGCTGCGGTCCAGGTTCTGGTTCACCGACAGGTAGGCCGACCAGCGTTGGCTCCAGGTGCGCGACCAGAACAGGCTGGCATAGCGGTTGTCGTCGCCGTCGGGGTAGCGCAGGCGCAGATAGCTGGCGCTGAGCGTGCCCAGCCGCAGCAGGTCCAGGCCGACCGTGGCCTGCTCGCTGATGCTTGGTGGCAGGTTGCCCTGCAGCGCGCCCAGGTCGCGGTAGTCGCCGTGGCTGCGCACGCTGCGCAGATTGACGTTGAAGCGACGGTTGTTCCAGCTGTAGCCCAGCGCCCATTGCCCACCCTGCAGGCCGTGGTAGTCACTGTGCGCATAGGCGGCATTGAACACGCCGGCGGCGCCGAGCAACCACCAGCCGCCAATGCCGCCCTGGGCCAGGCCGCCGCCGCCTTCGGCATGCGCCTCGCCGGTGAACGTGTCGGTGACACCGCCGCGCCAGCTGGCGCTGGCCACCGTGCGATCGTCATAGGCGAAGGAGCGCTCGCCGAAATCCCGGCGCAGGTGGCCGACGCCGACTGACCAGTCCGACAGGCCCTTGGCCAGCAGCTGCTGGGTGCCGTAGAAACTGAAGTCCAGCGTCTGCATGCGGCCGAATGCGTCGGTCACCACCACCTGCGCGTTGCCGGTGCCGCTGATGCCGGGCTGTGCTGCGAGCTGGAAGGGACCGACCGGCACCTGCCCGCTGTACTGGCGCAGGCCATCGACATACAGCTCGACCGTGGAGGGCACCACGGCCTGGCCGAGGAAACTCGGCGTGGGCGTCAGCACGCGGTAGGGCTGCAGGCCATAGTTGCGGCCGATCTGCAGGCCACCCAGGCGCACGGGGCGGGTCCAGTCGACGAACCCGCTGTAGAAATCGCCGATCTCCAGGGTCGTTGCGCTATCGGGGAAATCCAGGCTCCAGCGCGTGTCCAGGCGCACGCTCTCGCCGCGCCAATGGCGGTCGCCGGGTTGCTGGTAGCGGCGGCTGATGGCGGTGTTCTCGAAAGTGCCATTGCCGATACCGAATACGCGCAGCTCCGAGCTCAGGCTGAGGTTGCCGAGCGTGTCCACCCGGCTGCCGTAGACGTTGTAGTTGAGCAGCACGCCGGGCGAGGCGCTGCCGGTGGGGGCGCGCGTCTGCGGGCGGCTGAGCACGGTGGTGGGCAGTGTCAGCTGGTCCAGCGGCACGTCCAGCGCCAGGGTCTGCATGTGGGCGTCGTAGCGCACCACCGCACCGCTGATCTGGTCCAGGTAGACCGGTGCATCGCCGCTGGCGTTGAAGCCGAGCTGGCGCAGCACTTCGGGGCTGGCCTGCAGCCGGCCACGGTTCTCGATGAACGGCAGCAGGCCGCGCGGCGTGCTGTTGAGCGACACATCCAGGTACAGCGTCTGGCTGGCGGTCAGCGGGGTGGGGGGGGGCAGGATCGCATCGGCCGACACGCCGGATACATCAGCCGCCGTGGCCACGCCGGACACATCGGCGGCCTCGGTCGCCGCGGGAACCAGGGCAGCCAGCAACGCGCCCATCATGGCCTCAGCGAGCCGGTGGGGGCGACAGTGGCGTCTGTTCCGACTCGCCATTGAGCTTGGCCGTGATCTGGTCGTTGTCGCGGTCGATCGCCGTGCGTTCGATCGGCCAGCGCATCACCTGGCCGGGCAGTACGTAGCCCAGCAGCCCGGGATGGACGATGCGTGGGCGCGTGGCGCTGCCCAGCGCGAGATCGGCGATCTGAGCGTAACTGTTGCCCGAATTGGCTACTTCGACGCCGTTGCGGCCGTCCGCCAGCTTTACCAGCCGGGCCTGCAGCTGCGGCGCCAGCGTGCCGGCCGAGGGCTGCACGAACACCGGGATCGAATAGCGCAGGACGAACTGCATGCCACCCGCGCGGATGGCCAGGTCGGGCACCTCGTCAACGATCAGGCGGTAATGTTGCTGTGCCGCTGGCGGTTCCTTGTCCGCACGCATGACCCGCACCAGCTGCTGCTGTCCGGCGGCCAGTTCCTGCATCGGCGGGGTGGCCATCAACGCATCGGTGGGCAGCAGCTGTTCCTGGCCGTCCTGCTGCACCCAGCGGAACACGCGTACCTGCAGCTTCACCGGCGAGGTGCCGCTGTTGGTCAGCCACAATTCGCCGGCACGCTGGCGGGCTTCCAGCTGCAGGCTGGTCGGGGCCACCTGCAGGCTGGTGGCGCCGGCGGCCGCGATGGCAAGCAGGTACAGGGCGAGCAGCGCCACGCCGGTGGCGCGCCACGGGCGGGATCCGGCCATGCGGGCGTGCTCCATCAATAGGTGATCGTGGCGGTAACCGTATCCAGGTAGCTACCGGCGGCCGGGTTGTTGGTGCTCAGGTTCAGGATCTGGCCGTAGACGATGTAGGGCACGGCCAGGCCGGTGCCGATGCCGGCCTGGGTGTTGGTGCCGGTTGTGGCGCCCCAGACCAGGGTATGTGCGGCATCCTGGTAGAGCTGGTAGCCGACATAGTTGTTGGCGGTCACCGCCGCATTGGTGTTCTTCATCCGCCGGGTGGTGACGTCGTTGGCGGTGCTGGCATTGGCGCCCGCATTCAGTGCAATCGTGTAGGGCGTCAGTGCCGAGCACTGGGCGGTCACCGTGCCCTGGCCCAGGGTGGGCGTGGTGGTGGTTGATGCCGCGGTGCCGAAGTCCACGTTGGTGGCCGCCGCCGCCGTGATGGTGCAGGCCTTGGTGACCACCAGGGTGACATTGAAGGTGGTGGTGTCGGCGGCCAGTGCCGGGCTGGACAGCAGGAACCCGGCCACGGCCCATGCCAGCGGGGATCGAACTGGGGATCGCATGAACAACCTCCCTGACCCGAAGGTCCGTTGAACAAGGCGAAGACGGCACGTTCGGTGCCGCTTTGACGACGGTGGATCCAGCTTAGGAGGCGTAAGTGTCTGTAATCCGTGATAATTAGGCAGACGAAATAGCGGAGACCATCACGCTTTCACTTTCCTTGCCGGAACCGTGCATCACCCGGATCGGCAGTTGGGTGGCGTTCGTTCAGATTGCGGCCGGATCGGCGATAATGGGTGCCATGAGCGTGAATCTGAAAACCCCGCAGGAAATCGAGATGATGCGCATCGCCGGCCGCCTGGCCAGCGAAGTGCTCGACATCGTCACCCCCCACGTCAAGCCCGGTGTCACCACCGAGGAACTGGACCGCATCTGCCACGACCACATCGTGAACGTGCAGGGCGCGATTCCGGCCAACGTCGGCTACCGCGGCTTCCCGAAGACCGTGTGCACCTCGGTCAACAATGTCATCTGCCACGGCATCCCCAGCGAAGGGAAGGTGCTCAAGGATGGCGACATCATCAATATCGACGTCACCGTCATCAAGGACGGCTGGCACGGCGACACCAGCCGCATGTACTTCGTCGGCACCCCGTCGGTGATGGCGCGCCGCCTGGTGGAAACCACGTACGAAGCCATGTGGCGCGGCATCCGCGCGGTGCGCCCGGGCGCCACCCTGGGCGACATCGGCCATGCCATCCAAAGCTATGCCGAAGGCGAGCGTTTCAGCGTGGTGCGCGAGTACTGCGGCCACGGCATCGGCAAGGTCTACCACGACGAGCCGCAGGTGGTGCACTACGGCCGCCCGGGCCAGGGCCTGGTGCTGCAGCCGGGCATGACCTTCACCATCGAGCCGATGATCAACGAGGGTACCCGCTACAACAAGGTGCTGCCGGATGGCTGGACCGTGGTGACCAAGGACCGCAAGCTGTCGGCGCAGTGGGAGCACATGGTCGCGGTCACTGAGACCGGCGTCGACGTGCTGACGCTGTCGCCGGGCGAGTCGCAGGTCTCCTGACGATGCTGCCGGCGAGTTCGCTGCTGGACACGCCGGCCGCGTCGCTCAACGACCCGGATTGGGCTGCTGCCGCGCGCCAGGCGCTGCAGCAGGCCGACGCGCGCCTGTATCGCCGCTTCGACCAGGGCGACAACATCGAGCGCCTGCTGGCGCTGCGGGCGCGCGCGGCGGACCATCTGATCCGCTTGGCCTGGCAGCGTTGCCTGCCGGCCGACAGCGGCCTGTCGCTGTTCGCGGTCGGTGGCTATGGCCGGGGTGAACTGTTTCCGCGTTCGGACATCGACCTGCTGGTGTTCGGCGACCCGCCCGCACAACGGGCGCACGAAGCGGCATTGGCACGCCTGTTCGCGCTGCTGTGGGACTGCGGATTGGCGGTCAGCCATGCGGTGCGTTCTGCATTGCAGTGCCGCGAGGCGGCGGCTGACCAGACCGTGCTGACCGCGCTGATCGAGGCGCGTCCGATCCTGGCCGATGATGCGGCGCGCCGTGCGCTGCGCGAGGCCATCGACGACCGTGAGCTGTGGCCGGCGCGTGCCTTCTTCCTGGCCAAGCTGGAAGAGCTGCGCAACCGCCACCAGCGCTTCGGCGACACTGCCGACAACCTGGAGCCGGATCTCAAGGATGGTCCCGGCGGCCTGCGCGATCTCAACACGCTGGGCTGGATGGCGCTGCGCGCCTTCGGCGTACGCGACCTGGAAGCGCTGGTCGGCCTGGGCCACCTGGGTGCCGACGAAGCGGCTGCGCTGAAGCGCGAGCGTGCGGTGCTGGCGCGGCTGCGCTTCGGCCTGCACCTGGTCGCGCGCCGCCCGGAAGAACGGTTGCGCTTCGATTACCAGAAGACCCTGGCCGCGCGCCTGGGCTTCGAAGACGATGCCGAGAATCTCGGTGTCGAGAAAATGATGCAGGGCTTCTACCGCGCCGCGCTGGTGGTGCGCCGGATAAGCGACCGCCTGCTGCAGCGCTTCGAGGAACAGTTCGATGGCGAGGCCCAGCCGGAACCGCTGACCGTGGGCTTCTCCCTGCGCCGCGGCTACCTGGCCGCCAACGAGGCCGACTGGCCGCGCGGTGACATCGGCCAGGTGTTCGCCCTGTTTTCCAGCTGGGCCAACAATCCACAGGTGCGAGGCCTGCATTCGCTGACCGCGCGCGCGCTGGCCGAAGCGCTGCCGTTGTTGCCGGCCTACGACCAGGCCGATGCCGATGCACGCGAGCAGTTCCTGTCCCTGCTGCGCGGCCAGCGTCCGGTCGACACGCTTTCGCGCATGGCGCGGCTGGGTGTGCTTGGCCAGTGGATCCCCGCGTTTGCCCAGGTCAGCGGGCGCATGCAGTTCGACCTGTTCCATGTCTATACGGTCGACCAGCACACGCTGATGGTCCTGCGCAACATCGGCCAGTTCGCCAGCAGCCGTGCCGACGAACGCTTCTCGATCGCGCACGAAGTGTGGCCCCGCCTGCGCAAGCCGGAACTGCTGCTGCTGGCCGGCCTGTTCCATGACATCGCCAAGGGCCGCGGCGGCGACCACTCGGAGCTGGGTGCGGTGGACGCGCGTGCGTTCTGCCAGGCGCATGCGCTCAGTGGCACCGATACCGAGCTGGTGGCATGGCTGGTCGAACAGCATCTGCGCATGTCGGTGACCGCGCAGAAGCAGGACATCGCCGATCCGGTAGTGATCCATCGCTTCGCCACCCTGGTCGGCAGCCGCGACCGCCTGGACTACCTGTACCTGCTGACCTGTGCCGACATCGCCGGCACCAGCCCGAAGCTGTGGAATGCCTGGAAGGACCGCCTGCTGGCCGACCTGTACTTCGCCACCCGGCGCGCGCTGCGCGAGGGGCTGGAGCATCCGGTACCGGCCGCCGAACGCGTGGCCGAGGCACGTGACAGCGTGCGCGCACTGGTGCGCGAGCAGGGTTACGACGACGCCACCATCGATCGCCAGTTCGCGGTGATGCCGGATGAGGGCTTCATTCGTCTGCGCCCCGAGCAGCTGGCCTGGCAGGCAGCCGCGCTGGTGCCGGTGAAGCAGGGCCAGGTGCTGGTGAAGGTGCGCCGGATCAGTGTGGATGACCCGGCGCTGGAAGTGTTCGTGCACTCGCCCGACCGCGACGGCCTGTTCGCCGCGATCGTGATGACCCTGGACCGCAAGGGCTATGGCATTCACCGCGCACGCGTGCTGGACGGTCCGGCCGATACCATCTTCGATACCTTCGAAGTGAACCCGGCCGACACGTTTGCCGATGGCAGCAGTGCCAACCTGGAGGCGGCGCTGCGCGAGGCACTCAGTGGTGACCTGTCGCGCCTGCGGCCGTCGCGCCGTGTGGTACCGCGGCAACTGCGGCACTTCCGCTTCGCCCCGCGCATCGAGTTCCGCGATGAACCGGGCGCAACCCGTTTTGCCCTGGTCGCTCCCGACCGTCCCGGCCTGCTGGCCGATGTGGCGTTCGTGCTGCGCAACCAGGGCCTGCGCGTGCATGATGCGCGCATTGCCACGTTCGGCGAGCGCGCCGAAGACACCTTCGTGATCAGTGACGAACACGACCTCCCCCTGACTGAACCTGCCCGGCAGCAGCTGCATGACGCAATGCTGGCCTGCCTGGACCCTGATCGAAACGCCGGAGACCCCGCCTGATGGCCACCAAGCCCGCCAAGAAGACCGCCGCGACCCCCAAGAGCGCAGCGGCCCGGAAACCTGCTGCAGCCGCACCGGCCGCAAAGAAGGCCACTGCGCCGAAGAAGGCCGCCGCGGTGAAGGCCCCGGCGAAGAAAACGGCTGCGGTCAAGCGTGCTGTGAAGAAGTCGGCCCCGGCCAAGAGCGCCGAAGCCGTCCGCGCCGAAACCATCGCCCGCAAGTCGCTGCGCAAGCCGTCGGCACCCGGCGTGGAAGAACTCAGGTTCGGCATCGAGAGCGCCTTCGAGCGCCGCGCCACCTTGACCCTGCATGAGCTGGAAGGCTCGACCAGGCCGCTGGTCAACCGCGTGATCGACGGTCTCGAGAGCGGTGAATTCCGCGTCGCCGAGCCGGACGGCCAGGGCGGCTGGAAGGTCAACGAGTGGCTGAAGAAGGCCGTGCTGCTGTATTTCCGCGTCAACGACATGGCGGTGGTCGATGCACGACCGGCACCGTTCTGGGACAAGGTCGAATCGCGCTTCGCCGGCTACGACGAAGCGAAGTTCCGCCGGAGCGGCGTGCGCGTGGTGCCGGGCGCGATTGCCCGCCGCGGCTCGTACTTCGGCAAGGACGTGGTGTTGATGCCGAGCTTCACCAACATCGGCGCCTACGTCGGCGAAGGCACCATGGTCGACACCTGGGCCACGGTGGGTTCGTGCGCGCAGATCGGCAAGCACTGCCACCTGTCCGGCGGTGCCGGCATCGGCGGCGTACTGGAGCCGCTGCAGGCCAGCCCGACCATCATCGAGGACCACTGTTTCATCGGTGCGCGTTCGGAAGTGGTGGAAGGCGTGGTGGTCGGCCACCACAGCGTGATCGGCATGGGCGTGTTCCTCAGCCAGAGCACCCGCATCTACAACCGTGCCACCGGCGAGATCAGCTACGGCTACATCCCGCCGTACAGCGTGGTGGTGTCCGGCTCGCTGCCGAGCAAGGACGGTACCCATTCGCTGTACTGCGCGGTGATCGTCAAGCAGGTTGATGCCAAGACCCGCAGCAAGACCAGCGTCAACGACCTGCTGCGCGGCCTGGCCGACTGAAGATGACTGCGCCGGAGGATCTGGCGACGTCCGCGATCTACCGGCATCCGTCCGGCACCCTGTTCGGGCGGATGCTGCCGCGCCTGCTGCACGCCCCGCGCTGGACCCGGTTGCGCCGCGCGCTGTCGCGGCGCTGGCCGATGCCGGTGCTGGCCAGCGATGTGCGCGACGTGGTGTACGTGAGCTGGTGGGTCGACGTAGGGCGCGCGCCAACGCCTCCGCCGGGCCACCACTACGTGGTGCATGCCGGACGCACGCCTTACACCATCCTCAGCTACCGGCACGGCCATTTCGGGCCGGTGCTGGCGGGACCGTTGCGCTGCTTGATGCCGTCGCCAAGGCAGAGCAACTGGCGCTGGTACCTGCGCCGTGACCATGATCCAGGCGGGGCCCCGGTGGTGCTGTTCGATCGCAACGTGATGGACCAGCTGGCCTTCGTCGCCGGCGCGCGCGCTTTCAGCGATGCCATGCAGCCCCACCTGTCCACGCGCTTCGAGCATGTGGTGCGCGCCGATGGCGATGGGCACACCCTGATCGAAGGCGGGCAGGGCAGTGCGCCTGCCCTGCACCTGCAGTGGCGGGCCGCTGCGGGCTGGGAGGACGGGGCGTGGCGGGGGGCCTTCGGTGGCCATCAGGCCCTGCTGCGCTTCCTGACCTGCCAGGATGAGGCCGTTGCGCGCACCTGTGACCGGCACTGGGCCAGCACCCGCATCGCGCTGCCGGTGGATGTCGACAGCCTGCAGCCGCTGCAGCTGGAAGGCGAACTGCAGTGCCCGCGCCTGCAGGCGATGGACGTGGCGCTGCACGAGGGGCTGGCCTTCCGGCTGCCAAGGGTACCGTTCCGGGTCGTGTCCGAGCGCCTGTTGTGAGATTCTGGGCCTCTGTTTTCCAGCATCACAGATGGCCATGAGCACCACTGTCTACGGTTTGAAGAACTGCGATACCTGCAAGAAGGCGACCAAGTGGCTGGACCGCTTCGGCGTGCCGTACACCTTCGTTGACTACCGCGACAACAAGCCGAGCCCGGAAACACTGCTGGCGTGGGCTGAGCAGCTGGGTGGCCTGGCCGCGATGGTCAACAGGTCCTCCACCACCTGGCGGCAGCTGCCGGACAACCGCAAGGCCGCCGATTCCGAGGCCGAATGGAAGCTGCTGCTGCGCGAGTACCCGCAGCTGATCAAGCGCCCGCTGGTGGTCACCGCCGACGGCACGGTCAGCCAGGGTTTCAGTGACAATGGCTTCAAGGCCCGCTTCGGCGTGGGTGACGCGTGAGCGCGGTCCTCGACCTGACCTGCGAGCTGATCGCACGGCCCTCGGTGACGCCCGATGATGCCGGCTGCCAGGCACTGCTGGCGGCACGCCTGAAGCAGGCCGGGTTCCAGTGCGATCACCTGCGGCTGGGCGAGGTCGACAACCTGTGGGCGACCCATGGCCAGGGCGCGCCGGTACTGGTGCTGCTAGGCCATACCGACGTGGTGCCGACGGGGCCGCGCGAGGCCTGGACCAGCGATCCTTTCACGCCGACGATCCGTGATGGCGTGCTGTATGGTCGCGGCACCGCCGACATGAAGGGCAGCGTGGCGGCGTTCGTGGTGGCGGCCGAGCAGTTCGTTGCCGCGCATCCCGATCACCCCGGCACGCTGGCGGTGCTGCTGACCAGCGACGAGGAGGGCGATGCCATCGATGGCGTGCGCCACGTCGCACGGCTGTTCGCCGAGCGCGGCCAACGCATCGACTGGTGCATCACCGGCGAGCCGTCGTCGACCGCGACGCTCGGTGACCTGCTGCGCGTGGGTCGTCGTGGCAGCCTGTCGGCCAAGCTGCGGGTGCAGGGCGTACAGGGCCATGTGGCGTACCCGGACAAGGCGCGCAACCCGATCCACCAGGCGGCGCCCGCCCTGGCCGAGTTGAGCGCACGGCGCTGGGATGACGGCTACGAGAGTTTCCCGCCGACCAGCCTGCAGGTCTCCAACATCCATGCCGGTACGGGCGCCAACAATGTGATTCCCGGCGAGCTCGAAGTGGATTTCAACATCCGCTACAACCCGCACTGGGATGCGCCGAAACTGGAAGCGGAGATCACCGCTCTGCTGGATCGGCATGCCCTGCAGTACACGCTGAAGTGGCATCGCAGCGGCGAACCGTTCTACACCCCGGAAGGCACGCTGCGCGCCACCGCGCGCGCGGTGCTGGCCGAGCACATCGGTCGTGCCCCTGAGGAAAGCACTGGTGGCGGCACCTCCGATGCGCGCTTCATCGCGCCATTGGGCGCGCAGTGCATCGAAGTGGGGCCGGTCAACGCCAGCATCCACCAGGTGGACGAGAACGTGCGCGTGGACGAACTGGAAGCGCTGCCCGGGCTGTACCAGCGGCTGGTGGAGCGGCTGCTGGTGTGAGGCATGGCACCGGGCACGGCCCGGCGCTACCCCTGTGGGCCGACTGCTGGGTGCCGACCGTTGGTCGGCACACCTTCACCTGGTTGCCAACGCAACGGTTGCGCCGTGCCGGAAACCGGGGTAGGGTCGATGCCATGTCGATCCGCCTGGCCACCGCCGTCAATAACAACTACCGCAATAATCTGCGCGCGAATAATCGTGCGCGGCCGATGCGGGACTGCGCCCTGGGTAGATAGACAGCAACACACGCCCGGACACCAGAAAACCCGCATCGGTCGATGCGGGTTTTTTTTGTGCCCGGGCGCAGCCCCACCCGGGCCTGGATGGCCGGTCGAACACCCTCCCACCCGTGAAATTCCCCCAACAGGAGCTCCCCCATGTGTTCGATCTTCGGAATCTTCGGCCTGCAGGCCGGTGACGATCTTCCGGCCCTGCGCCGCCATGCGCTGGAACTGTCGCAGCGCCAGCGCCACCGCGGCCCGGACTGGAGCGGCGTGTATCTTGACGAAGGTGCGCTGCTGGTCCACGAGCGGCTGGCCATCGTCGACCCGGCCGGCGGCTCGCAACCGCTGCTGTCGGCCGACGGCCAGCTGGCGCTGGCGGTCAACGGCGAGATCTACAACCACCAGCAACTGAAGGCCGCACTGACCACCGCCTATGACTTCCAGACCGGTTCGGACTGTGAAGTAATCAATGCGCTGTACCGCCAGGGCGCTTCGCCGGCGCAGTGGCTGGAGCAGCTCAACGGCATCTTCGCGTTCGCGCTGTGGGACCGTGGTGCCGGTCGTGTGCTGGTGGCGCGCGACCCGGTCGGCGTGGTGCCGCTGTACTGGGGCCACGATGCCCAGGGACGTCTGCGAGTGGCCTCGGAAATGAAGGCACTGGTCGATACCTGTGCCGACGTCGCGCAGTTCCCGCCGGGCCACTATTTCGACAGTGCCAGCGGTGAGCTGGTGCGCTACTACCAGCAGCCGTGGCGCGACTACGCTGACGTGCAGGGTCGCCAGGCCGATCTGGCCGAACTGCGCCAGGCCTTCGAGCATGCGGTGGAACGCCAGCTGATGAGCGATGTGCCGTACGGCGTGCTGCTGTCTGGTGGCCTGGACTCGTCGCTGGTGGCGGCGGTGGCCGCGCGCTATGCACGCCGTCGCATCGAGGATGGGGGGCAGACCGAAGCCTGGTGGCCGCGCCTGCACTCGTTCGCGATCGGCTTGAAGGGCTCTCCCGATCTTGCCGCCGCTGCAATCGCCGCCGAAGCGCTGGGCACCGTGCATCACGGCTTCGAGTACACGTTCGAGGAGGGCCTTGATGCACTGCCGGAAGTGATCCGCCATATCGAGACCTACGACGTCACCACCATCCGCGCATCGACGCCGATGTTCCTGCTGGCACGGCGGATCAAGGCAATGGGGGTGAAGATGGTGCTTTCCGGCGAGGGCAGCGACGAGATCTTTGGTGGCTACCTGTATTTCCACAAGGCGCCGGATGCGCGTGAATTCCACGACGAACTGGTACGCAAGCTCGACGCGCTGCACAACTACGACTGCCTGCGCGCCAACAAGTCGATGATGGCCTGGGGCGTGGAGCCGCGTGTGCCGTTCCTGGATCGCGAATTTCTCGATGTGGCGATGCGCTTCGACGCCGCGCACAAGATGGTCGGTGCGGGCTTTGGTGGCCGCCGCATCGAGAAGGCGGTGTTGCGCGAGGCGTTCGAAGGCTACCTGCCGGACAGCATCCTGTGGCGGCAGAAGGAGCAGTTCAGCGATGGCGTTGGCTATGGCTGGATCGACGGGCTGAAGGCGCATGCCGAAGCTCAGGTGAGCGACCGTGTGCTGGCAGCGGCCGACAAGCGCTTCCCGCACAACCCGCCGCAGACCAAGGAGGCCTACTACTATCGTCATCTGTTCGAGCAGTTCTTCCCGAGCCGTGCGGCCGCCGAGACCGTGCCGGGTGGCAAGTCCATTGCCTGCTCGTCGCCGGCGGCGATCGCGTGGGATGCCAGCTTCGCCGCAGCTGCAGATCCGTCGGGGCGCGCGATCGCTGGCGTGCACGAGCAGGCACTGGCGTAAGCCCCGAAAAAGGGACGGAGCGGGACCGGGGCGCTTGTGCCACTAACGACTTAATCCCCTCCGTCCCCTTTTTGTATGATCGCCCCCCTGCACATTGGGGAATGTTCATGGACGTACACAGCGGGGGCCCGGCGCCACCGACGAAGTGGGGATGGCGCTACCTGGCCTGGGCCGGGGTCCCGCTGCTGGCTGGCGTGCTGCTGGCCCGTTATGCCGGGCCGGCGGCGCCCGAGGCTGTTGCCCGCGCCACGGCCACGGCCGAAGCCACCTGGGTGCACATCTGGCGTCGCCGCTGGGCCTGTTCCTGCTGCAGCTGCTGGTGCTGTTGCTGGTGGCCAAGGGCGCAGGCGCGCTGCTCAAGCACTTTGGACAACCGGCGGTGATCGGCGAAATGGCCGCCGGCCTGATGATGGGCCCATTGATGCTCGGCAGCCTGTTGCCGCCGCTGCATGGAGCCCTGTTCCCGCCCAGCTCGCTGGGCCCGCTGGGCATGCTCAGCCAGTTGGGTGTGCTGATGTTCCTGCTGGTGGCCGGTGCCGAGCTGGACCTGGCGGCGCTGCGTGGACGCCGGCGTTTTGCCTTTACGGTCAGCCATGCCGGCATTGCGGTGCCGTTTGTGCTTGGCGTCGCCCTGGCGATCTGGCTGTACCCGCAGCACGGTCCGCAGGGCGTGGGCTTCACCGCATTCGCACTTTTCGTTGGCATATCGATGAGCATCACGGCCTTCCCTGTGTTGCTGCGTATCCTTGCCGACCGCGGTATCACGCAGGCGCCACTGGGGCAGACCGCGATTGCCTGCGCTGCATTGGGTGATGCCACCGCGTGGTGCCTGCTGGCGCTGATCGTGGCGGCTGCACAGGCCAGCGGATGGCTGCCGGCCAGCCTCAACCTGCTGTGCGTAGTCGCCTTCGTGGCGCTGATGCTGGGGCTGGTGAAGCCGTGGTTCGCCCGCCAGCAGATCGCGCCGGGTCGTGAGGGACGCTGGCTGCTCGGCATCCTGCTGCTGTCGCTGGCCAGTGCCCTGGTCACCGAGATGCTCGGCATCCATGCGCTGTTCGGTGCGTTCGCGGCTGGCGTGGCGGTGTCGTCAAATGTGCAGTTGCGCGAGCTGCTGATGGCGCGCGTCGAACCGTTCGCGGTGACGCTGCTGCTGCCGCTGTTCTTCGCCATGACCGGGCTGCGCATGCGCGCCGATACGCTGCAGGCCAGCGATGTCCTGTTGTGCGTGGTGGTGATCGCGGTAGCGACGACCGGCAAGCTGCTGGGCACCTTCAGTGCCGCACGCAGTGCCGGCATGCCCACCCGTGAGGCGTGGCGGCTGGGTGCACTGATGAACACCCGTGGCCTGATGGAGCTGATCGTGCTCAACCTGGGTTACGAACTTGGCCTGCTCGGTGACCGGCTGTTCGCGGTGCTGGTGATCATGGCGCTGGTGACAACGGCGATGACCGGGCCACTGTTGAACCTGATCGAGCGGCGCAGGGGCTGAGCGTTGAACGGTAGTGCCGGCCGCTGGCCGGCAACCTCATGATGCTGGATGCACCTGCATGGATGCCGGCCAGCGGCCGGCACTACCGCGCTGGCACCAGCGTCATGGTGTGCTGCGCCTTGCCCGGCAGGAACGGCGTCGGCCGGCCATGCACCCAGTCTTCGTGGCCGGCACCCCAGTAGGGCGACAGTGGATGCCCACTCTGGCCGCCGGGCATGTGCACGATGCCGTCGGCCTCGTGGCCCGGCGAAACCACCATGCGCTCGGAAGCGCCGAAGTTCGGCGTCTGCACGCGCGGCATGTCGCGGTCGCCGGGCAGGTGGTCGGCCGGCATGCACAGCCAGCGTTTGGCGATGTCCGGCAGCGCCCGTGCGATGGGATGACAGATCGCCGCGGTGTTGCGTTCGCCCCAGCTCCGTTTGGCCAGCGGTCCCTGCCTGGTCAGCTCGCTCTCGGTACGGCGTGCGGCGTCGATCAGCAGTGCATCCCAGCTGTCGAAGGCCGGTGGCAGAAGATTGGCCGGCCGCTGCTGCAGCATCGGCCAGGCCACCCCTTCCAGCTGCGCCAGGCGCGGCTCCAGATAGTCATCGCCCAGCTGCGCATTGGCCGGTGCCAGCAGTGCATCGGACAGTGTCTTCATCACCTGCGTACGGAACTCACGCACCACCCGGTAGCTGACCGAGCTGGCCGAGGCACGGCCGTCCCATTGATGGCTGGCCTCCTTCATGCGCTTCAGTGCAGGGTCGTCACTGCGTTCGATGACGTCGTGCAGCAGCGCCCACCAGCGCTGCAGGAACACCGCGCGATCGTCGAGCTGGATCGCCAGCAGGTCGTGTTCGTCGAAGCGCTCCTGGATCGCCAGCAGGTCGCGGATCTGCCGCGCACGGGCGCCAAGGTCATAACCACCGTTGCCGACATTGGCCAGTGCCTCGCCGTCGAGGACGCGGCCGTTGGCGGTCCACAGGCGATGGTTCGGTGGGTCGATCAATGCCGGCGAGGCGTCGCTGCGGATCGGCCAGGGGGCGCAGTCCTGGTTGTGGGCGGCGTTGAAGCCGGCCGGCGCGCAGCCCGGACCGCGGTCGGGGCGGGCGCCGATCAGGCGCCAGGCGATGCGTCCGCTGCGGTCGCCGACCACCAGGTTCTGTGCGGGAATGCCGGCGTGGTCGGCGAACTGCAGGGCCGCGTCCAGGTCACCGGCGCGGGCCAGGTCACCGAAGTCCAGGCGCACCGCACCGGGCAGCTGGGCGACCCAGCGCAGCGCGTCGCCGCTGCCATCGGCATGCGTGTGCAGGATCGGCCCCCAGGCGGTTTCGCGTACCGGGAACAGCACATCCGCCCGGCCGGCCACCGCAATCCGCTCTTCATGCACGGTCACTGCGGCGTTGGCTGGTTCAGTGCGGTAATCGGCAGTGTCTATGTAACTGTTGGTGAAGCCCCAGGCGACGTGGCCGTTGCTGCCGACGATCACCGCCGGCAGGCCAGGCAGCGAGAAGCCGGTGACGTCGACCTGTCCGCCCGCGGCCTGCGGGTCGGGGTAGCGCAGGCGCACGCGGAACCACAGACCCGGCGCGCGCAGGCCGAGATGCATGTCGTCGGCGACGATCGCGCGACCGTCGGCGGTGAGCGCGCCGGCCACGGCGAAGTTGTTGCTGCCGATGACATCGGCCTCTTCCTGCCCGGTGCCCGGCTTTCCCTTCAGCGTGCGCAGGTCCAGCTGGCTGGCATCGGGCAGCGTGGCGTTGCCGGTGGGTTCGCCGAACAGCGGCGCATCCCATTCCGTGCCGTCGTGGGCGATCAATGCGTACAGCGCCGGCGGCACCACTGCGCGGATGCGGCTCAGTGCAAGCTCGGTCTGGTTGCCGGGGTCCTGCAGGTCGGCGTACATGGCCAGCCCGGTCAGCACGCTGTCGCTGGCCTGCCACGGTTGCGGCGACTGCCGCAGCAGCAGGTAGGCCCATGGCCGCACGGAGAGGCCGGCCAGGCCCTCATTGACCCCACCGACATAGGCGCTCACGGCGTCGACGTTGTCGCCCAGCGCAGCCTGCATGTTCGCCTCGGTGCGCGCGCGCAGCCGATGCACGCGCATGCGCTTGTCGGCATCGATCGCCTTCGGGCCAAACAGTGCGGACAGTTCGCCGGCGGCGCTACGGCGCATCAGGTCCATCTCGAAATAGCGTTCCTGCGCATGCACGCGGCCCAATGCGCGCATCGCGTCGGCCTGGCTGGTGGCGGTGATGGTGACCACGCCCAGCGCATCGCGCTCGATGGTGACCGGCCTGGCCAGACCGGGCAGCGCATGCTCGCCGTCCAGGTCGGCCAGGCTGCCGCGCAGCAGCAGCCACAGGACCAGTGCGGTGACCAGCACGATGGCGACCAACACGCCCAGCACCCAACGCCATGTACGTCGCATCGCACGTCCTTTCCGAACTCGTGGGCCGATTGTAGCCGCAGGCGCAACTGCGACTGATTCCGATTAGATCACCGTATTTTGAAATGCGGCACCCTATGCCGCATCGATTCACAGGAGCCCCCCATGAAAGGCAACCCGGACGTCATCGCCTGCCTGAAGGAACTGCTGCGCGGCGAGCTCGCTGCCCGCGACCAGTACTTCATCCACTCCCGCCGCTACGAGGACCAGGGCCTGTTCGCGCTGTACGAACGCCTGAACCACGAGATGGAAGAGGAAACCCAGCATGCCGATGCGCTGCTGCGCCGGATCCTGTTCCTGGGGGGCGACCCGGACATGCGCCCGCATGCCACCGAGCCGGGCAAGACCGTGGAGGAGATGCTGCAGAAGGATCTCGACACTGAATACGCGGTTCGGAACAATCTGGCCGCCGGCATGAAGCTGTGCGAGGAGAAGGGCGACTACGTGAGCCGCGACATCCTGCTGGCGCAGCTGAAGGACACCGAAGAAGACCATGCCTGGTGGCTGGAACAGCAGCTGGGCCTGATCAAGCGCATCGGCCTGGAGCTGTACCAGCTGAGCAAGATCGACGGCACCGGCGCCCCGGCGCACTGAGCCGGCACCGCTTTTTGTAGAGCCGAGCCAATGCTCGGCTGCGTTCCGGTAGAGCCGACCGCTGGTCGGCTGCTCTGCGAAATGCAGCCGACCAGCGGTCGGCTGTACCAGAAGAAGTACAGCGTTCTGTCGCCCGCCAGCACCGGAGCACCGCCAGCCAGCCTTCGCCCGCCAGCCGCTCCACCGCCTGCCAGCCGACAACGAAAAAGCCGGGGAATGCCCCGGCTTTTTCGTGTCCGGGGTCAGAGCCCTTTCCGGTGGAAAGGGATCCGACCCCCGTGCTCCTCACTCCACCGACAACCCTTCCACCTTCTGCCAGCCGCGCGGCAGCAGGTGGCCGCGGGTGGCGCGGGCGCCGAGGTAGGCGTCGAGCTCGTTGAACTTCAGCCCCATCGTGCGCTGACCGCTGCGCACCTGCAGGGTCTGCCCCGGGCTGATCGCCACGATGGCGACCACGCGTTCGGTGGCGAGCTTGGCCTTCGGGATCTCGATGATCTTGTTGCCCTTGCCCTTGTCCAGTTCCGGCAGGTCGTTGGCGGCGATCGCCAGCAGGTTGCCGGAACTGGTCACCGCCACGATGCGGTCGGTGGCCACGTTGGCGACCATCGACGGGGTGAGCACCGACGAGCCGGACGACAGGTTCAGCATCGCCTTGCCGGCCTTGTTGCGGCCGATCAGGTTCTCGAAGCGGGTGACGAAGCCATAACCGTGGCTGGAGGCCAGCACGAAGCGGGTGTCCGGCTCGGCGCTGGCCAGGGTCACGAAGCTGGTGCCCGGTGCCGGCGAGAAGCGGCCGGTCAGCGGCTCGCCGTTGCCACGCGCGGAGGGCAAGGTGTGCACCGGCGTCGAGTAGGCGCGGCCCTCGCTGTCGAGGAACGCGACCTGCTGGGTGCTGCGTGCGCGCACCGCGCCCTGCAGTCCGTCGCCTTCACGGTAGGACAGGGCAGATGCATCGACGTCGTGGCCCTTGGCGGCACGGATCCAGCCCTTCTCCGACAGCACCACGGTCATCGGCTCGCTCGGCACCAGCTCGGTCTCGTCGATGGCCTGCGCCGCCTGACGCTGCACCAGCGGCGAACGGCGTGCGTCGCCGAACTTCCTGGCGTCGGCAGTCAGTTCGTCGCGGATCAGCTTCTTCAGCTTGGCCTTGCTGTCGAGGATGCCGAGGATCTTCTCGCGTTCCTTGGCCAGCTCGTCCTGCTCGCCGCGGATCTTCATCTCTTCCAGGCGGGCCAGCTGCTTCAGCTTGGTTTCCAGGATGTACTCGGCCTGTTCCTCGGACAGGCCGAAGCGCGCGATCAGCGCCGCCTTCGGTTCGTCCTCGGTACGGATGATGTGGATCACCTCGTCCAGGTTGAGGAAGGCGACCAGCAGGCCTTCCAGCAGGTGCAGGCGGCGCTCGACCTTCTGCAGGCGGTGCTGCAGGCGGCGGGTGACGGTGTTGCTGCGGAAGGTCAGCCATTCGCTGAGCAGCATCTTCAGGTTCTTCACCTGAGGACGGCCGTCCAGCCCGATCACGTTGAGGTTGACGCGGTAGCTGCGCTCCAGGTCCGTGGTGGCGAACAGGTGGCCCATCAGCTGGTCGGCGTCGACGCGGTTCGAACGCGGCACCAGCACCACGCGCACCGGGTTGGCGTGGTCGGATTCATCGCGGATGTCTTCCAGCCACGGCAGCTTCTTGGCGCGCATCTGTGCGGCGATCTGCTCGATCACCTTCGAAGGCGACACCTGGAACGGCAGCGCCGTGATCACGATGTTGCTGGCTTCCTTGGTGAAGGTCGCGCGTGCACGCACGCTGCCGTTGCCAGTCTCGTAGATGTTGCGCAGGTCATTGGCCGCAGTGATGATCTCGGCGCTGGACGGGTAGTCCGGGCCCTGCACGTGTTCGCACAGGTCGCGCACGCTGGCGTCGGGATTGTCCAGCAGGTGCAGCAGCGCGCTGACGATCTCGTTGAGATTGTGCGGCGGCACGTCGGTGGCCATGCCCACGGCGATGCCGGTGGTGCCGTTGAGCAGCAGGTGCGGCAGCCGCGCCGGCATCCAGGTCGGCTCCTGCAGGGTGCCGTCGAAGTTCGGTGCCCAGTCGGTGGTGCCCTGGCCCAGTTCGCCCAGCAGCACTTCGGCGATCGGGGTCAGCTTGGATTCGGTGTAACGCATCGCCGCGAACGACTTCGGGTCGTCACTGGAGCCGAAGTTGCCCTGGCCCTCGATCAGCGGGTAGCGGTACGAGAACGGCTGCGCCATCAGCACGAGTGCTTCGTAGCATGCACTGTCGCCGTGCGGGTGGTACTTACCGATGACGTCACCGACGGTGCGCGCGGACTTCTTCGGCTTGGACGCGGCATTCAGGCCCAGCTCGCTCATCGAATAGATGATGCGGCGCTGCACCGGCTTCAGGCCGTCGCCGATGAACGGCAGGGCACGGTCCAGGACCACGTACATCGAGTAGTCGAGGTAGGCGCGTTCGGCGTACTCGCGCAGCGGCAGTTGTTCGAATCCGTGGAACACGGGGCGGGCAAGTTCGGTCATGCGGCGTTGTTACCTATGTCGGGAGGCGGCGACGGCGGTCGCCGCTCGCAATCCTGTGATTATCCGGATGCGGCGGGGGATGCCAAGCCGCGTGCAGGGTCCAGCCCGGTTTCCAGGCCGTGGCCGGCCCGCGCCAGGTAGCGCCCCGGTGGCAGCCCGAAGTGGCGGCGGAACACGGTGACGAAGGCGCTGGCGCTGCTGAAGCCCAGTGCATGGGCGATGTCGGCGACGCTGCGGCCATCGGTCAACTGGCGCAGGGCTTCGGAGAGCCGGGCCTGCTGCCGCCACTGAGCGAAGCTGAGCGTGGTCTCGTCGCGGAAGTGGCGGGTCAGGCTGCGCGGTGACAGGCCGGCCCAGTGCGCCCATTCCGCCAGGCTGCGTTCGTCGGACGGGTCGGCCAGCAGCTGCGAGGCGATCTTCAGCAGGCGCCGGTCATGCGGCATCGGCAAGTGCATGCGCTGGCGTGGCGCTGTGCGGATCTCGTCCACCAGCACCTCGATGATGTGCTGGCGTTCGGAGGTGGTGTCGTAGCCCGGTGGCCAGTCACAGATGCGCTCGGCGAGCGCCTGCGCCAGCTTGGACAGGCCCAGCACGCAGGGATCGGAGGGCAGGGTGGCACAGACCGGAGCCGCCAGCGCCATGCCCCAGCCACGCAGGGGGCCGTCGAGGGTGACCGTGTGCGGCTCCAGCGGTGGCATCCAGCCGGCCGAGCCCGGCGCCAGCGACCAGGTGCCGTGCGAGGTACGGGTGGTCAGAAGGCCGCGCTCGACGCAGATCAGCTGCGCGCGCTGGTGATGATGCCAATCCACTTCACGGACCAGCCCTTGCGGGCTGTCGAAACGGAAACCGACCACCGGGGGACCGTCGTTGCGCTCGAACCAGTCCAGTGCTTCGTCCCTGAGCAGGCGTTTGGGAGTAGGGATTTCTGCCTTGTTCATCATGTCTGCTGGCTGAAATGTGTCATCCATTGGCTGGATTGTACTACCGGGCCACCTGACCAGGTCATTAAGGTAGGCGCCTTCACCGATCCAGCCCACTGCTGCAACACAGCATTCGATGCCAGATCAAATATTTCCATTGAGAAATATTTTTTTTGGAAGAGAATGCTCCCCCATGATCTGTCCTGCAACCACTCCCCCCAGCTTCGGCCTGCTGCTGCGCCAGGTGCGCGACGGCCTGGTCCGCCAACTCGACGCGTCCATGGCTGAAGAAGATCTGGGCATCGGCTTCACCCACTACATCGGGTTGAAGGTGCTTTCGAACATGGCGCCGTGCACCGCCAACGAACTGGCCCAGGCCATCGATCAGGTGCCCAGCGCGGTGACCCGGCTGCTGGACAAGCTCGAAGCGCTGGGCTGCGTCCGCCGCGAACCGCATGCGCAGGACCGGCGGGCATTGCAGATCGTGCTGACCGACGAAGGCCGCGCGCTGTGGGCGCGCTTGAAGCTGCGTGGCGACGCGGTGATGGATTACGCCCTGCGTGATCTTTCCGCCGACGAGCGCACGCTGCTGCTGTCCCTCCTTACCCGAATCCGCGATTCACTGACGACCCCATGAACCCGATCCCGCATTCCACTTTCCGCCGGTCCGGGCGCGCGCTGCTGGTGTCAGCGCTGGCCCTGGCCCTGGCCGCCTGTGCCAGCAGTCGTGGCCTCAACCCGCAGGGCCACGTGCTTGACGTGGACAGCCTGCACAGCGAACGCACCCTGGCCGACACCGACCTGAGCGCCACTGGCTTCCCGGCGCAGGACTGGTGGAAGGCACTGGGTGATGCGCAGCTGGACGCGCTGGTCGCAGAGGGCCTGGCCGGCCACCCGAGCCTCGACGCCGCCGATGCCCGCCTGCGCCAGGCCCAGGCCCAGGTCGGCACCGCACGTGCCGACGAACTGCCGAGCCTGTCGGTGTCCGGTGGCTACACCGGCCTGCGCCTGCCCGAATCGATGGTCGGCAGCGAGATGGGTGGCCGTTACGGCGGCAGCAGCCAGGTCGCCTTCGACTTCAGCTACGGCGTGGACCTGTGGGGCGGCAAGCGCGCCGCCTGGGAAGCCGCCGTGGACGGTGCGCACGCCGCCACCGTTGAAGCGCAGGCTGCACGCCTGAACCTGTCCACTGGCATCACCCAGGCCTATGCCGACCTGGCCTACGCGTGGCAGCTCAACGACGTGGCCGAGGAAGAGCTGACCCGTTCGCAGAAGTCACTTGAACTGACCCGCCAGCGCCGCAGCGCCGGCATCGACAGTGATCTGCAGGTGCGCCAGGCCGAGGCCCGTGTGCCGGCCGCGCAGCAGCAGGTGCAGGCCGCCCAGCAGCGTATCGACGCCGCCCGCACCGCGCTGGCCGCGCTGGTCGGCAAGGGCCCGGACCGTGGCCTGTCGATCCAGCGCCCGCGGCCGCTGAATCCGGTGGCACTGCAGCTGCCGGGCGTGCTGCCCAGCGAGCTGCTTGGCCGCCGCCCCGACATCGTCGCCGCACGCTGGCGCGTTGAAGCGGCCGACAAGCAGATCAAGGTTGCCAAGACCAAGTTCTACCCGAGCTTCAACCTGACCGCGCTGGCCGGCGTGGTCGCCCCGAACGTGGGCGACCTGCTGAAGAGCAGCTCCACCTTTGCCTATATCGGCCCGGCGCTGAGCCTGCCGATCTTCGAGGGCGGGAAGCTGCGCGCCAACCTGGCCAATACCGATGCGCAGTACGACCTGGCGGTGGCCAACTACAACCAGACCGTGCTCGATGCGCTGCGTGATGTGGCCGACCAGGTCAACGCGGTGCGCTCGCTGGCACAGCAGGCGCAGTCGCAGCAGCAGGCGGTGGACACCGCACGCGCTGCCTTCGACCTGGCCCAGCAGCGCTACCGCGCCGGCATCGGCAGCTACCTGGACGTGCTGACCGCGCAGTCCACCCTGCTGCAGTCGCAGCAGCAGCTGGCCGGCCTGCAGTCGCAGCAGGTGCAGTCCTCGGTGCGCCTGAGCAAGGCGCTGGGCGGTGGTTTCCAGCCCACTGACGCCGACCGCGCACCGATCGCCTCCCATTCCGATTCCTCGCATTCCTGAAGATCTCCGACATGAGCCAGACCCAAGACACCGCGGCCCCGGCCGCCCCCAACCGCCGCGGCCACCTGCTGCGCGGCCTGTTCGTGATCGTCGTGCTGCTGTTTGCCGCTTTGGCGCTGTGGTACTTCATGTTCGGCCGTTGGTTCGAAGAGACCGACGATGCCTACGTGCAGGGCAACCAGGTGCAGATCACCCCGCTGGTGGCCGGCACCGTGGTCGCCATCAATGCCGATGACGGCATGCGCGTGGAGCGCGGCCAGCTGCTGGTGCAGCTGGACCCGTCCGACACCGCAGTGGCGCTGCAGCAGGCCGAAGCCAACCTGGCCAAGACCGTGCGCCAGACCCGCGGCCTGTACCGCAGCGTAGAAGGCGCGCAGGCGGACCTGAACGCCCGCCAGGTGACCCTGAAGCGCGTGCGCGAAGACTACGCCCGCCGCAAGGACCTGGCCGCCACCGGCGCCATCTCCAACGAAGAACTGGCCCACGCCCGCGACGAGCTGGCCGCGGCCGAAGCGGCCGTGGCCGGTTCGCGCGAGACCGTCGAGCGCAACCGCGCGCTGGTCGACGACACCGTGATCGCCACCCAGCCGGATGTGCAGGCCGCCGCTGCGCAGCTGCGCCAGGCCTTCCTCAACAACGCCCGCGCCGGCATCGTTGCACCGGTCTCCGGCTACGTCGCCCGTCGTTCGGTGCAGGTCGGCCAGCGCGTGCAGCCGGGCAATGCCCTGATGGCCGTGGTGCCGACCGAGCAGATGTGGGTCGAGGCCAACTTCAAGGAAACCCAGCTGCGCCACATGCGCCTGGGCCAGGAAGTGGAGCTGAAGTCGGACCTGTACGCCGGCGACGTGAAGTACAAGGGGCGCATCCAGAGCCTGGGCCTGGGCACCGGCTCGGCGTTCTCGCTGCTGCCGGCACAGAACGCCAGCGGCAACTGGATCAAGATCGTGCAGCGCGTACCGGTGCGCATCGCCATCGATGCCAAGCAGCTGGCCGAGCACCCGCTGCGCATCGGCCTGTCGATGAAGGCCGAAGTGAGCCTGCGCGACCAGAAGGGCGAAGTGCTGCCGAGCACCCCGGCCAAGGGTACGGTGTTCGACACCGACGTGTATGCCAAGCAGCTGCATGATGCCGACGAGGTGATCCACACGATCATCCAGGGCAACCTGCCGCAGCAGCAGGCGAAGGTGGGCTGAGGTCGCCATGTCCGCACAAGCTCCAGCCGCGCCCGGCGCTCCGGGCGCACCGGCGGCGCCGGCTGCGGCCTCCGGGTTCCTGCCGCCCAGCGTCGCCCTGTGCACCGTAGGCCTGGCGATGGCGTCGTTCATGCAGGTGCTCGACACCACCATCGCCAACGTCTCGCTGCCGACCATCGCCGGTAACCTCGGTGCCAGTTCGCAGCAGGCGACCTGGGTCATCACTTCGTTCGCGGTCAGCACGGCCATCGCGCTGCCGCTGACCGGCTGGCTCAGCCGCCGCTTCGGCGAACGCAAACTGTTCGTCTGGGCGACCCTGGCCTTCGTCATCACCTCGCTGCTGTGCGGCCTTGCGCAGAGCATGGGCATGCTGGTGGTGTCGCGTGCGCTGCAGGGCTTCGTGGCCGGCCCGATGTACCCGATCACGCAGTCGCTGCTGGTCTCGATCTATCCACGTGAGAAGCGCGGGCAGGCATTGGCACTGCTGGCGATGATCACGGTGGTGGCGCCGATCTGCGGCCCGATCCTCGGTGGCTGGATCACCGACAACTACAGCTGGGAATGGATCTTCCTGATCAACGTGCCACTGGGCATCTTCGCCGCGCTGGTGGTGGGCAGCCAGCTGAAGGGACGCCCGGAGCAGATCGAGAAGCCGAAGATGGACTACGTCGGCCTGATCACGCTGGTGATTGGTGTCGGCGCGCTGCAGCTGGTGCTCGACCTGGGCAACGACGAGGACTGGTTCTCGTCGATGAAGATCGTGGTGCTGGCCTGCGTGGCGGTGGTGACGCTGACGGTGTTCCTGATCTGGGAACTGACCGACAAGGATCCGATCGTCGACCTGAAGCTGTTCCGGCACCGCAACTTCCGTGCCGGCACGCTGGCGATGGTGGTGGCCTACGCGGCGTTCTTCAGCGTGGCGCTGCTGATTCCGCAGTGGCTGCAGCGTGACATGGGCTACACCGCGATCTGGGCAGGCCTGGCGACCGCACCGATCGGCATCCTGCCGGTGATCATGACGCCGTTCGTGGGCAAGTATGCGTCGCGCTTCGACATGCGGATGCTGGCCACCGTGGCCTTCATCGTGCTGTCGATGACCAGCTTCCTGCGCTCGAACTTCAACCTGCAGGTGGACTACATGCACGTGGCCGGCGTGCAGCTGATCATGGGCATTGGCGTGGCGCTGTTCTTCATGCCGGTGCTGCAGATCCTGCTGTCGGACCTGGATGGGCGCGAGATCGCGGCGGGCTCTGGCCTGGCGACGTTCCTGCGCACGCTGGGCGGCAGCTTCGCGGCCTCGCTGACGACGTGGCTGTGGGCGCGGCGTACCCAGGTGCACCATGCCGACCTGACCGAGCATATCTCGGCCTATCAGCCGGGCATGCAGGACCAAGTGGCGGCGATGGGGCAGGGCGACCTGCAGCACGGCGCAGCGGTACTGAACAACATGATCAACCACCAGGCATCGCAGATGGGTTTCAACGACATCTTCTTCCTGCTGGGTTGGATCTTCCTGGCGATCATCACCTTCCTGTGGCTGGCCAAGCCGCCGTTCGGCGCAGGCGCGGGTGCGGCGTCCGCGGGCGGTGGGCATTGATCGACCATTGGCGTTGAAACGCAGAAAACCCCGCCGCAAGGCGGGGTTTTTCTTTTGGTAGATCCACGCCATGCGTGGATGGATCCCGGGGTCGTGTGGGTTCCCGAATCCCGGAAACGAAAAAACCCGCTTTCGCGGGTTTGATCATCTTGAGTCGTGGTGCCCAGGAGAGGACTCGAACCTCCACGGTTTTACCCGCTAGTACCTGAAACTAGTGCGTCTACCAATTCCGCCACCTGGGCGACTCAGGAGAAGAATTGTGCGGCACGGCAGAGAGTGTGTCAACAACATTTCACACTTTTTTCTGCGCTTGCACGCCCAGGTGGTGCAGCAGGCTGCGCATCGCCGGTGACAGCTGCGCCCACCCGGCGAAACAGGCGCACAGGCGGCGTTGTGCCCACGCATCGGCAAGCGGCACCGCAACGGTATGCGTACTGCGTCGATGCTGGCGCGCGATGCTCCGCGGCACGATGCCGACACCGATGCCGTGGCCGACCATGATGCAGACGCCCTCGAAGGTCTTCATGCGGATGCGCACGTCCAGTCGGCGACCGATGTCGCGCGCCTGGTCTTCGATGTAGGTCTGCAGTGCATTGCCATCGGCCAGGGCAACGAAGGTCTCGCCGGCGGCATCGGCGAAGGTCACGCTGCGCAGTGATGCAAACCGGTGATCGGCAGGCAGCAGCATCACCAGCGGATCTTCGGCCACCACATGCTGCTGCAGGCCGGTGGCGTCGACCGCATCACTGATGATGCCGGCCTCGGCCTGGCCAGCGCTGATTGCACGCACGACTTCGGGGCTGGTGCGTTCCAGCAGTTCGACGTGCAGGCGGGGGCGTTCGGCTAACCACGGTGCGAGCCGCGAGGGCAGGTAGCTGGTCAGTGCTGCGGTGTTGGCATACAGATGCAGGGTGCCGCGCGCCCCCTGCGCGAATGCCTGCAGTTCGCCGCGCAGCTGCGCCTGCTGTTGCAGGATCAGGCGTGCATGGTGGGCGAGGGCGGCGCCGGCTTCAGTCAGGCTGACGCCACGTGGATGCCGGTTCAACAGCAGGATGCCGGCATCGGCTTCGATCGTGCGCAGCCGCTCGCTGGCCGAACCCAGGGCCAGGTTCGCCTGCGTTGCGCCGGCAGTGATGCTCCCCGCCTCGGCGATTGCCAGGAACAGGCGCAGGTCGGCGATGTCCATCCGCATGTGATGCCCTCGTCGCAACGGCTGAGCCTTCGGATCAGCCGAAGGCAGGGCCGGGAAGACCGCATTGTGCGCCGGGCGACGGCCCGATCCAATGAAGGCATGAATGAATCGATGTACTTCTATGGGCTGCTGGTGGTGGTGTTCGTGCTGGCCGGCGTGGTCAAGGGCGTGACGGGCATGGGGCTGCCGACGGTGGCGATGGGCCTGCTCGGTGGCGCGCTGTCGCCGGTGGCGGCGGCGTCGATGCTGTTCATCCCGACCTTCGTCACCAATGCGTGGCAGCTGCTGTCCGGGCCGTCACTGGGCCACATCGTGCGGCGCCTGTGGCCGATGATGCTGGCCGTGGTGGTGGTGACGCTGGGTTCGGCAGCGTTGCTGGTACGGGTCGATCGCAGCGGGTCGCGCGTTGCGCTGGGCGTGGCCCTGATGGTCTATGCCGCCTATGCGTTGCTTGCGCCGGTGTTCCGCGTGCCGCAGCGGCGCGAGCGCTGGCTGGGGCCGCTGGTGGGCGCGCTGTCCGGCGTAGTGACCGGCGCCACCGGCGTGTTCGTGATGCCGACGGTGCCGTACCTGCAATCACTGGGGTTGCAGCGCGAAGAACTGGTGCAGGCGCTCGGGCTGGCGTTCACCGTATCGACGATTGCACTGACCACGGGCCTGGTGCTGCACGGTGCGTTCGGCATCCAGCAGCTGGGCTTGAGTGCACTGGCGGTGGTGCCGGCACTGCTGGGCATGTGGCTGGGGCAGGTGATCCGGCAGCGCATCAGTGCGCGGCTGTTCCGCGCCTGCTTTCTGGGTTTCCTGCTGCTGCTCGGGCTGGAGCTGGTGCTGCGGCCGCTGCTGTGACGCCGGCCGCCCCGGGGAGGCGTGGCAATGCCGGATGACAGGCATGAAAAAACCCGCTTTCGCGGGTCTTTCTCATTCTCGACGTGGTGCCCAGGAGAGGACTCGAACCTCCACGGTTTTACCCGCTAGTACCTGAAACTAGTGCGTCTACCAATTCCGCCACCTGGGCGTCGAGGAGCGAGATTATGGGGTGTTGTTACGGGGGTGTCAACAATTTTTGTGGGCCTGGGGGTGGATCCGGTTTCGCCTGCGAGATGGGCTACGACCCCATCTCACTCGCTTGGGGTCAGAGCCCTTTCCTTCGGAAAGGGATCCGACCCCGCTACCGGATCGCAGGCAAAAAAAATCCCCGCCGAAGCGAGGAGTTTTTTCGTTGGTGCCCAGGAGAGGACTCGAACCTCCACGGTTTTACCCGCTAGTACCTGAAACTAGTGCGTCTACCAATTCCGCCACCTGGGCGTTCCAGAGGCGCAATTGTGAAGATGAATCCGGGAGCTGTCAACGACTTCCTGAAATTATTTCATCCAACGCCTCCAAGGCGGGCGCTGACCCGTTCTGCACGCCGTCAACGGCTACCATGTAGGGCGATGACTACCAAAAAACCAAGCAAGGGCGGGAGCAAGTCCCGCAGCCAAGGCCCGAAGAAGGGCCCGAAGGCGGGCGCAGCCCGCACCACCAAGCCGGGCAAGCCGTTGCCGGGCTGGTTCCCCGAATTGAATGAAGGCGGTGCGCCGCCACGCGGCCGCAAGGTCCGCACCGCTGATGCGGCAGCACCCGGCCCGGCCCCGGGCCGCAAGCTGCCGCCGACCGGCAAGGTGATCGACGATCCCTATGCCGCCCGCGAAGCAGAGAAATACGAACAGCCCATCGCCAGCCGCGAGGCCATCCTGGCCCTGCTGGAGCGTTGCGAAGGGCCGCAGACCGCCGAGGAACTGGGGGCACGCCTGGGCCTGACCGCACCGGATCGGGCCGAGGCGCTGTCGCGCCGGCTTGGTGCCATGGTCCGTGATGGCCAACTGGTGCAGAACCGCCGCGGCGGCTTCGCCCCGATCCAGACCCTGAACCTGGTCACCGGCGTGGTGATCGCCAACCCGGAGGGGTTCGGCTTCCTGCGCCCGGTCGAGGGCGGCGACGACCTGTTCCTGCCGCCGTATGAAATGCGCAAGGTCATGCACGGCGACAAGGTGCTGGCCCGCGTGACCGGCATCGACCACCGTGGCCGTCGCGAAGGCAGCATTGCGCGCGTGCTCGAACGCGGCATGACCCGCCTGATCGGCCGCTTCAGCGTCGAGATGGGGATCAATTACGTGGTACCTGACGACAAGCGCGTGCAGCGCAACGTGCAGGTACCGCCGGACCAGACCGGGGGCGCGCGTGATGGCCAGCTGGTGGTCTGCGAACTGACCCAGGCCCCGGACAGCCGCCGCCCGCCGATCGGCCGCATCATCGCCGTGCTCGGCGACAAGCTGACCGCATCGCTGGTGGTGGAGACCGCCATCCACGGCCATGAACTGCCGTTCGAGTTTCCGCAGGAGGTGCTGGACGAAGCCGCCTCGGTGCCGCTGGTGGTCGAGCCGGCAATGATCGGCGATCGTGTCGATCTGCGCAGCACGCCGCTGGTTACCATCGATGGCGAGGATGCCAAGGACTTCGACGACGCGGTGTACTGCGAGCCGAATGCCGATGGCTTCCGCCTGGTGGTGGCCATTGCCGATGTTTCGAACTACGTCCGCCCCGGCACACCGCTGGACGAAGAAGCGCAGAAGCGTGCCACCTCGGTCTACTTCCCGGGCTTCGTGGTGCCGATGCTGCCGGAGACGTTGTCCAATGGCATCTGCTCGCTGATGCCCAAGGTCGACCGCATGTGCTTCGTCTGCGACATGCAGATCGACCGCGATGGCCTGGTCACGCATTCGCGCTTCTACGAGGCGGTGATGAATTCGCACGCGCGCCTGACCTACACCCAGGTGTGGAAGGCGGTGGGCGAGGACGATGCCGATACCAAGGCCTGGATGGGTGACCTGCTGCCGCAGGTGCAGCGCCTGCACCAGCTGTACAAGGTGCTGTCAAAGGCACGTGCCAAGCGCGGTGCCATCGAGTTCGAAAGCAGCGAGGTACGCTTCGTGCTGGACAACCGTGGTGAAGTCACCCAGGCCGGCATGCTGGTGCGCAACGACGCGCACAAGCTGATCGAGGAATGCATGATCGCGGCCAATGTGGAGGCGGCGAAGTACCTGCTGTCGCGCCATGTGCCGGCCCCGTACCGCATCCACGAGAAGCCGCCGGAAACCAAGTACGCCGACCTGCTGGAATTCCTCAAGGAGTTCAAGCTGAGCCTGCCACCGTGGTCGAAGGTGCGCCCGGGTGACTACACCAAGCTGCTGAAGAAGATCCGCGACCGCCCCGATGCGACGCTGCTGGAGTCGGTGTTGCTGCGCAGCCAGAGCCTGGCGATCTACAGCCCGGAGAACCACGGCCACTTCGGCCTGGCGCTGGAGGCCTACGCGCACTTCACGTCGCCGATCCGTCGCTATCCCGACCTGCTGGTGCACCGCGCGATCAAGCATGCGCTGTCCGGCAAGCCGCTGGACAAGTTCACCTACAACGCCCGCGAGATGGCCGCGCTGGCGCTGCAGTGTTCCGAGCGTGAGCGCCGTGCCGACGAGGCCGAGCGCGAGGTCGACGAGCGTTACCGCGCGGCGTGGATGGAAAAGCACGTGGGCGGCCAGTTCGACGGCGTGATCAGCGGCGTGACCAGCTTCGGCCTGTTCGTGGAACTGGACGAGTCGAAGGTGCAGGGCTTGGTCCACGTGACCCAGCTGCCGCAGGACTATTACAAGTTCGACGCGACCCGCAAGACGCTGACCGGCGAGCGCCGCGGCGGCAGCTACCGGCTGGGCGACCGCGTGCGCATCCTGGTGCTGAAGGCCAGCATGGAAGAGCGCAAGATCGACTTCCGGCTGGTCGAACACAAGGGCGAGGACGAGGGTGACGGGCTGCCGCCGCTGCCTGAGCGGGGCAAGCCGGCCAAGCGGAAGAAAGAGAAATATTGATGACCGTGGTAGTGCCGGCCGCTGGCCGGCATCCATGGCACCCTCGGCACCGACGGGTTGCCGGCCAGCGGCCGGCACCACCAGGAGACATCGCATGCAAGGCCAACCCGAATACAGCGGCGGTTGCCAGTGCGGCGCGATCCGCTTCCACGTGCGTGGCGCGCTGACCGACAGCTCGATCTGCCATTGCCGGATGTGCCAGAAGGCCTTTGGTGCCTTCTACGCGCCCTTGGTGTCGGTGCGCGGCGTGCAGTTCAGCTGGACCCGCGGCCAGCCGCGCTATTTCCAGTCGTCCAACGTGGTGCGGCGTGGCTTCTGCGCAGACTGCGGCACGCCATTGACCTACGAAGCGCCCGATGGCGTGGCGGTGGCTGCCGGCGCGTTCGACAAACCCGAACGCCTGCCACCGACGATCCAGTACGGGGTCGAACGCAAGCTGCCCTTCGTCGACAGCCTGGCCAGCCTGCCGGTACGGCGTACCGAGCAGGACATCGCGGCCCTGGACTTCCTGGCCACGATCGTGTCCCACCAGCACCCCGACCACGACACGCCGCACTGGCCACCGCGCAGCCGGTGAGGTTTGTGTAGAGCCGAGCCCATGCTCGGCGGCCTTGAAGCGCGGCCGCCACCGATGCTCTACCATAGCCACCCCCTTTCCGGTCCCCGCCCGCATGAGCAAGAACAGCCAGTGGATCGTCGGCGTCAACGCCGTCGCCTCCTCCATCGAGAACGACGCCGAGAACGTCCGCGAAGTGCTGGTCGAGGCCGGAGCGAAGAACCCGCGCCTGACCGAGATCGAGGAAAACGCCCGCCGCAAGGGCATCGACGTGCGCAAGGTGAACAGCCAGGCGCTGGACGGTGTGGGCGGCTCGGTGCGCCACCAGGGCGTGGCCGCGCGCTATGCCGCCGCCCGCACCTACAGCGAGAACGAGCTGGAAGGCCTTGTCACTGCGGCCGAGGGCAAGGCGCTGCTGCTGGTGCTGGACGAGGTGCAGGACCCGCACAATCTGGGTGCCTGCCTGCGCTCGGCCGCTGCGGCCGGTGCGACTGCAGTGATCATCCCCAAGGACAAGTCGGCCACGGTCAACGCCACCGTGCGCAAGACCTCGGCCGGCGCCGCCGACCTCATCCCGGTGGTGGCGGTAACCAACCTGTCGCGCTGCCTGAAGGACCTGCAGAAGCAGGGCGTGTGGATCTACGGTCTGGCCGGTGAGGCCACCGCGTCGCTGTACCAGCTGGACCTGAAGGGCAACATCGCGCTGGTGCTGGGCGGCGAGGCCGATGGCCTGCGCCGCCTGACCCGCGAGAACTGCGATGGCCTGGTCAAGATCCCGATGCCGGGCGAGATCGAGAGTCTGAATGTTTCCGTCGCGGCCGGCGTCAGCCTGTTCGAGGCCGTGCGCCAGCGCGGTTGATCTGTTGAGCCGAGCCCACGCTCGGCTATCGCATACCCGATCAGGAAAGCAGCCGAGCATGGGCTCGGCTCTAAGAAGCCGCTACCCCGCGCTGCCACCCAGTGCCTTGAACAGGGTCACGTCGTTGTTCAGCTGGCCCTGGCGCACGCGCGCCAGCGACAGCTCGGCATCGCGCCGGGTCTGCTGCGCTTCCAGCCAGGTGCGCAGATCGGTAGCACCCACGCGATAACGCACTTCCTGCGCGCGCTCCACTTCCACCGCTTCCTCGTACGAAGCCTGCGAGGCAGCGACCTGGCGCGCCAGCTGCTCGCGCGCGGACAGGGCGTTGTCCACTTCCGAGAGCGCGGTGTACAGCGTCTTGCGGAAATTGGTCGCGGCGATCTGATAGCTGGTGCCGGCGATATCGGTATCCAGCTGCGCGCGCTGCAGGTTGAGGAATGGCAGCGAAAGGCCGGCGCCCAGCGTGGCCACCGGATTGCGCAGTACATCGCCCAGCGAGGCCGCACTGGAACCGAGGCTGCCGGTCAGGCTCAGCGCCGGGTAGTACTGGGTGGCGGTGACCCTGATGGTCTTCAGGCTGTTGCGCAGGCGGAGTTCTGCCGCACGCAGGTCGGGGCGGCGGCCGAGCAGGTCGGCCGGCAGCCCCTCGACAATGCGCGGGCTGTGTGCGCCCAGCAGGTCCTGCGGTTCGTCCTGCTGGGGCCAGGGCGTGCCGTCCAGCAGCACGGTCAGTGCGTTGCGCACCTCCACCCGCTGCTGTTCCAGCGCGCTCTGCGAGGCGCGCTGCGATTGCAGGTTCTGCAGCGCCTGGCGCACTTCCAGGCGCGATACCGCACCGGCGTCGAAGCGGGCCTGCACCAGTTCGCGGGTGCGCTCCAGCCGCTCCAGGTTGGCCTGGCCGGTGGCGATCGACTGGTTCAGGTAGGCCAGGTTCCAGTACTGGGTGATGGTGTCGCTGATCACCAGCAGGGCGGTATTCTGCCGGTCTTCCTCGCTGGCTTCGGCTTCCCAGCGGGCGATGTCGCGCTGGGTGCGCAGGCGTCCCCACAGATCCACCTCCCAGCCCAGCGATACGCCGGTGGAGTAGCTGCGGCGCCATTCGTCGGCCTGGTCGGTGGCGCGGCTGGCATTGCCGCTGACGCCCGATGACGAAGGCTGCGGCCACAGCGCGTTGCTGGCCAGGCCGGCCTGCAGGCGCGAACGCTGCACGGCCAGGCCGGCGGCGGCCAGGTCGCTGTTGGCGGCCAGCGCCTGCGCCACCAGGCGGTCCAGGCGCTCGTCGCCGAAGCCGGTCCACCAGGTGTCCTGGCGGATGTCGTGGCCCGGTGTGTCCAGGCTGCTGCGCGGGTCGTCGGCCGGTGCGTTGAGGGTGGCATCGCCACGCCCATACTGGGCCGCCACGTCGGGATCGGCCACCGGATAGCGGCCGACAGAGGCGCAGCCAGACAGGGCGAGCAGAACGGCACCCGCCAGCAGCCGGCGCGAGGGGGCAGGGAAGGGCAGTCGGGTCATCATCTTCATTCGCGTGCCAGGGCCTCTACCGGGTCGAGCTGCGCGGCGTTGCGCGCGGGCAGGAAGCCGAATGCCACGCCGATCAGGGTCGAGCAGGCGAAGGCGGCAACAATCGAGGCGGTGGAGAACAGCACCTGGAAGTCGCTGGCGAAGCGGCCGATCATCGAGCCCAGCAGCAGGGCCAGGCCGATGCCGAGCACGCCACCGAGCAGGCACACCAGCACCGCTTCGATCAGGAACTGCTGGCGGATATCACCTTGTCGTGCACCGACGGCCATGCGCACCCCGATCTCTCGGGTGCGCTCGGTCACCGACACCAGCATGATGTTCATCACGCCGATGCCGCCGACCAGCAGCGCGATGGCGGCGATGGCGCCGATCAGCAGGGTCATCGTGCGCGTGGTCTGTTCGATGGTGTCGCGGATCTCCGCGCTGTTGCTGAGGAAGAAATCCTCGGTGCCGTGGCGCATCGTCAGCAGGCGGGTGATCGCTTCCTGAGCGGCATCCATCGGTGTGTTGTCGTCCACGCGCACGGTGATGCTGGAGACATGGCTCTGGCCGAGCATGCGCGACATCACCGTGGTGTAGGGCACCCACACGCTGAGGCTGGTGCTGCCACCGAAGCCGAAACTCTGGCGCTTGGCCACGCCGACCACGCGTGCCGGCACGTTGCCGAGCAGGATCACCTGTCCGACCGGGTCGACATCGGGGAAGAACTGGGTCTGGGTGTTCTCGTCGATCACCGCCACCTGGCCCAGGCCCTTGACTGCATCGGCATCGAAGAAGCTGCCACTGAGCAGAGTCACGCCCTTGACCCGGAAGAACTGCTCGCCGACGCCGCTGACCTGGGCGGTGGACGACTGGTTGCGGTAACGCGCGGTGACCGAGGTCGACACGCTGGGCGTGGCGCTGTCCACGTAGCTCTGCTTTGCCAGTGCATCGGCATCGCTGGCCTTGAGCGTCTGTACCCGCGCCGACCGCATGTCGCCGAATCCACGGCCTGGATAGACGTCGATGGTGTTGGTGCCGAGCGCGCTGATGTTCTGCAGGATCTGCTGCTGCGAGCCAACGCCCAGCGCCACCACCGAGACCACCGAGGCGATGCCGATGATGATGCCGAGCATGGTCAGGAAGGTGCGCAGGCGATGGGCGTTCATCGCCAGCAGCGCCATGCGGAACGCTTCGGTGAAGCGGTCGCGGGCCGCCCGCCAGCTGTTGCCGTGGGCGACGCCGGTACTGGCTTCGCGCTGGGCGCGGTAACTCGGCGCATCCGGATTGGCGCGGTCGGCAATGATCTCGCCATCGCGGATCTCGATGATGCGCTGCGCGTGCTGGGCCACGCTCATGTCGTGGGTGACGATGATGATGGTGTGGCCTTCGGCATGCAGTTCGCCGAGGATCGCCATCACTTCCTCACCGGATTTCGTATCGAGCGCGCCTGTTGGTTCGTCGGCCAGGATCACCTCGCCGCCGTTCATCAGGGCGCGTGCGATCGACACGCGCTGCTGCTGGCCACCGGAAAGCTGGCCTGGCTTGTGATGCATGCGGTCGCCCAGCCCCAGCCGCCGCAGCAGTTGCTCGGCACGCGCGTTGCGCACCGGCCCGGGACTGCCGGCGTAAACGGCCGGCACTTCCACATTGCCGCGCGCGTCGAGGTCGCCGAGCAGGTGGTAGCGCTGGAAGATGAAACCAAAATGCTCGCGGCGCAGTTCGGCCAGTTCGTCCGGCTCCATCTTTCCGGTTTCGCGGCCGGCCACTTGGTAGCTGCCGCGAGTGGGACGGTCAAGGCAGCCGAGGATGTTCATCAGCGTCGACTTGCCCGAGCCGGACTGGCCAACGATGGCGACCATCTCGCCGGCGTGGATGTCGAGATGGACGTCGCGCAGTACGGCGATCACATCGTCGCCGGCCGGGAATTCACGTCGCAGGTCGCGCAGGCGCAGCAGCGGCGCCGTCGTGCTCATCGGCGCCCCATGCCCGGGCCACCGACCCGCATCTGCATGCCGCCGCGGTTGCCGCCGGTGCTGGCACCGGCCGCACCGGCTTCGCCGACCACCACGCGCTCGCCTTCCTTCAAGCCGGACAGGATCTCGGCCGAGGCGCCGTTGTTGATGCCCACGGTGACCTTGCGCGGCTGCGGTTGGCCCTCGTCGTCCAGCACCCGCACCATCCGCTCATCGCCACGGCGCTTCGGTCCCAGTGCCACCGCCGGCACCATCAGCACGCCCTTGGCCTGCTTGAGCAGTACCGAGACCTGCGCGGTCATGTCGATGCGCAGCGTACCGTCCGGGTTTTCCACATCAAACAGCGCGTTGTAGTAGACCGCGCTGCTGGAACTGGAACTGGACGAACTGCTGGAGCTGGAGGAGCTTTCGTTGGCGATCGAGGCCGGCGCCGGATTGATCTGGCGCAGCGTGGCGTGATACTTGCGGTCCGGGTCGCCCAGGGTGGTGAAGTACACCGGCATGCCGGGCTTGATCTTGACCACGTCGGCCTCGGAGATCTCGGCATTGACGGTGACCACGTCCAGCCGCGCCAGCATGACGATGGTCGGTGCGGTCTGGTTGGCGTTCACGGTACGGCCTTCTTCGGCCACCACCGCGACCACGGTGCCGTCCATCGGTGCGGTGATGCGGGTGTAGGCCAGGTTGGCGCGGGCGGTGCCCAGCTCGGTTTCGCGGCCCTTGATCTGCGCCTCGTAGGACTGCAGTTGGGCGCGGGCGGTCTTCAGCTGTGCCTCGGCGGCATCGTATTCCTGGCGCGAGGTGGCCTCGGCGGCCAGCATCTGCTGCTGGCGCGCGAACTCCAGTTCGGCCTGGCGCAGGGTGGCTTGCTGCACCGCGCGCTGGGCAGTGACCTGGTCCAGCGAGGCCTGCGCGTTGAGCACCTGGTTCTGCTGGGTGGTGGCATCGATCTCGGCGATCAGGTCGCCTTCCTTCACGGTGTCGCCCAGCTGTACCTTCAGCGATTTGATCTGGCCCGAGGCCTGCGCGCCGACGCTGACCAGCTTGTAGGCGTCGATCACGCCGGTGGCATCCACCGTTTGTTCAATGTCACCGCGGCTGACCGGCGAGGTTGCCACCGCCGGGGCGGCGGGCTTGCGCAGCAGCCACCAGGCGGTCGCGGCGACGATCAGGGCGAGCAGGGCGATCAGCATCAGGCGACTCCGGTGGGTCGCTGGCAGCAGGCGGAACGTCACGTCGTGGCTTCACTCTCGAGGCCGCGAAGGCGGCGTTGATGGGCATTGTGAAGACCGGGCGATGGACGGCTCAATCCTCGGGGTATGTCTGTATGTAACACTGTCGGTGAACAGGCGTAACCACAGGTATCCCGCCCGCGGGTGGATACACTGGTACGCATTGCCCCGGATGCGGTTCAGCTGCCGACACGGGATGATCGCGACATGGAGACTGAAAACCCGATGCATCGACTGCTGATCGTCGACGACGACAACGACATCCGCACGCTGCTGGCCGAGCAGCTCGGCCGCGCCGGCTACCAGGTGAGCACTGCGGCCGATGGCACCGCCATGCGCCAGCTGCTGGACCGCGAGCACGTGGACCTGATCGTGCTGGACCTCAACCTGCCGCGCGAGGATGGTCTGACCCTGTGCCGTGACCTGCGTGCGCGTTCGAACACGCCGGTGATCATGCTGACCGCGCGCGCCGAGCCGATCGACCGCGTGCTGGGCCTGGAAATGGGCGCCGACGACTACCTGGCCAAGCCGTTCGAGCCGCGCGAGCTGCTGGCGCGCATCCGCAACGTGCTGCGCCGGACCGAGGCGCTGCCGGCCAACCTGGAACCACTGGCGGTACGCCGCGCGCGTTTCTCGCGCTGGGTATTCGACCTGGAGCATCGCCACCTGGTCGATCCGGATGGCCGCGTGGTGGTGCTGTCCGGCGCCGAGTTCCGCCTGCTGCGGGTGTTCATCGCCCACGCCAACAAGGTGCTGTCGCGCGAGCAGCTGGTCGCGCTCAGCAGTGGCCGCAACTACGAGGCTCAGGACCGCGCGATCGACCTGCAGGTCAGCCGCCTGCGCAACAAGCTGGGCGACGATGGTGGCCCGGATGGACTGATCAAGACCGTGCGCAACGAAGGCTACGTGCTGGCCTCGTCGGTCAACCTGGAATAAACCGCGATGAAGCGCCTGCGCCATTTCCTGTCCTCGATGGTCGGGCGGTTGTTCGTGATCCTGCTGCTGGGCATGGCGGTGGTTGCGATCGGCGCGACCATGCTGGCCACCTCCAAGCGCCAGCAGGAGTTCGAGCGGCAGAACCTGAACCGCATCGCCGACCGCCTGCAGGGCTACGTCAACCTGCTGGACGGCAATCCGGAGCTGCGCGAGCGCCTGCTGGCGATCGGCGGGCCGAGCGTGCGCGCGCTGCAGCCGGGCGCACGCCTGGGGCGTGCCGACACGGCGCTGATGGAAGTACTGGAAGACCGCCCCGGGCCGGTGTCGCGCGCGCACGTGCACTTCGCTTCGTTCCGCTCCTGCATTCCCAAACTGCAGGAGCTGCTGCCGCCGCCGCCGCCGGGCCACCGGCGGCCGCCGCGCGAACGCGACCCCGCGTTCATCCCGCCCAGATGCCGTGCAGTGGACGTGACCCTCAACGACGGCACGCTGCTGAAGCTGGCACTGGACTCGCCGGCGGTGGCGCACAACGGCATCCTCGCCGTGGACCCATGGTTCCTGACCCTGCTGGTGCTGGCGATTGCCGTGCTGGCCTATATCGTCGCGCGCATGGCCAGCGCGCCGCTGCAGGAACTGGCCGCAGCCGCAGAAGACCTTGGCGATGACCTGCAGCGCGACCCGTTGCCACTGCGCGGGCCGCGCGAAGTGCAGCGTGCCGCCGAAGCCTTCAACGCCATGCAGCACCGCCTGCAGCGGCACCTGGCCGAACGCACGCAGATGCTGGCGGCGATCACCCACGACCTGCAGACGCCGCTGACGCGGCTGCGCCTGCGCCTGGAGAATGTCAGCGACGAGGCCCTGCGTGAGCGCCTGATCGGCGACCTGGCGGCGATGCAGGCGCTGGTGCGCGAGGGCCTGGAACTGGCGCGCAGCGCCGAGAGTGCCGAGCAGCGCGCCGCACTGGACCTGGATTCGCTGCTGGAGAGCATTGTTGAGGACGCCGCCGAAGGCGGCGGTGATGTGGTCTTCGAAGGGGGCAGTGGTTCGGTGCTGATGTTGCGTCCGTTGGCCATGCACCGGCTGTTCTCCAACCTGGTGGACAACGCGGTGATGTACGCGCAGCGGGCACGGGTGCGGGTTGAGCGGAGCGGCGGTGCAATTACCGTGGTGGTGGCCGATGACGGCCCGGGCCTGGCCGAAGAGCAGCTGGAGGCGGTGTTCGATCCGTTCGTGCGGGTGGAGACCTCGCGTTCGCGCGAAACCGGCGGGGCCGGCCTGGGCCTGACCATCGCGCGCGCCCTGGCCGAGAAGGACGGCGCCCGGCTGTGGCTGCGCAACCGGGCCGAAGGTGGCCTGGAGGCGGTGGTGCAGTGGCCGGCCAGTGCCCAGGTGGTGGCGCCCGGCCGCGCCGGCTGAGTCGGCGCGCTGCGGACGGTGACGCCGGGGCCGCGGTTTGGCCTATCATCTGCGCATCTCCCCAGTCTCCCCCCGATGAGCCAGCCCGTTCCTGCCGGCATGCCATTGCACGCTGCCCGGCCGTTCCCGCACGCTGCCGCGTCCTGCAGCCGCACCTGGCCGCCGCCGCTGCGGTGATGGGCGGGCAGGGGGACAAGAGGCGCTGGGTGGAGCGCCGCGCATCAGGATTTAGGCGGGCACTGCGGCAGGGCCTGTTGTGGCTGCTGCTGGCCCTCGCGCTGCCGTTGGCTGCGCAGGAAGGCGCGCCCCCGCTGCGCGACTACGCCATTGATGTATGGACCTCGCGCAATGGCCTGCCGCACAACTCGCTGCGCGACATTGCGCAGACACCGGAAGGCCATCTGTGGTTCGCCACCTGGGAAGGGCTGGTGCGCTACAACGGCCTGGATTTCACCGTGTTCGACCGCAGCACGCGCCCGGGCCTGCGCGACAACGGCATCGGCGCCCTGTTCGTCGACCGCCAGGGCGGACTGTGGATCAGCGATTCACGCGGCAACGTCAGCCACCGTGGCAGTGATGGCCAATGGCGGGTCTGGGAGCACCAGGCCGATACGCCGCAGGTGTTGATCCAGTCCATGCAGATGGACAGCCAGGGCCGGCTGTGGCTGCTGTACGAAGGCAAGGGCATCGGCTACCTGACGCCGGACAGCGGCATTGTCTACCAGGCGCCGGCGGCGGACCTGCCGATGGCGATGAGCTTCACCAGGCTGGTGGTCGACGCGCAGGACCGGGTCTGGGTCGGTACGCTGGACGGGCTGGTGCTGCGCGACAACGATGGCGTGCTCAAGCGCGCCCCCGCCGCATGGGGGCTGGGTGCCGGCAGTGGCCTGTCGTGGCCCTACCGTGCGCCGGATGGCGCGTTGTGGATCGTCGCCGGTGAGCGCCTGTACCGGGTGGAGGACGACCAGCTGGTGCTGGTGCACCGCCTGCCGGGCCAGCTGCACATGACCTCGATGCTGCAGGACCGGCACGGTGACCTGTGGCTGGGCACCGAGAACCAGGGCCTGCTGCGCATCTCCGCACATGGCCTGGAGCGACTGCCGGCCGGCCTGAACCTGCCGGGCGGACGCGTGGTCAGCCTGCGCGAGGATGCCGAAGGCAGCATCTGGGTGGGCGCCAACGGCGGGCTCTATCGCCTGCGCGAAACACTGTTCAGCAGCTACACCGAGCGCGATGGGCTCAGTGGCGACTACGTGCGCACGGTATTCGAGGATCGAGATCGCCAGCTGTGGGTCGGCAGCGCCAGTGGCTTGGACCTGCAGACGCCGGATGGCCGGTTCCGTGCCGTGCCGCTGCACAACCGCGGTGGCAAGGCACCGTCCGTCCTGAGCCTGGCGCAGGGGCCGGACGGTGACCTGTGGGTCGGAACCTTCGGCGATGGTGTCTACCGGCTCGGCCGCGACGGCCACCTGCGCCACAACTACGCCGCAGCCGACGGCATGCCGGGTGGCAACATCCGCGCGATCAGCGTTGATTCCCAGGGCGTGGTCTGGGCCGGCACGCAGAAGGGCGTGGTGCGCATCGACGGCGACCATGTGCAGGTCTCGAACGTGCCGGGCATGCCCGGCGGCCTGATCACCGCGCTTGAGCATGACCATCAGGGCAACCTGTGGATCGGCACCATCGAAAGCATCCGCGTGCTGCGCGGCGACCACGTGCAGTCGATCGACCTAGCGCCGCTGGGCGGTGGCCGCAGCGTGTTCGGCTTCCACCAGCTGGGCGACGCGATGTGGATCAGCAGTGATCGCGGCCTTTACCGCTGGCGCAATGGCAGGCTGGCACGGGTCGGCCTGGAGCAGGGCATGCCGGTGGATGCGGTGTTCCAGCTGGTGCCGGATCGCCTTGGCAATGTGTGGATCAGCAGCAATCGCGGCGTGTTGCGCACCGATATGGCCACCCTCAACGCCGTGGCCGATGGCCGCACGCCGCGGGTGGCGGTGGAGCGTTACAACGAGATCGACGGCATGGCCAATGCACAGGCCAACGGCAGCTCCAGCCCATCGGCGATCCTGCGCCAGGACGGCACGTTCTGGGTGGTCACCGAAGGCGGCCTGAGCACGGTCGACCCGCAGCGCCTGCAGCGTTTCCGCGAGCGGCCATCGCCGCCAGCCGCGATCGAGAGCGTGCAGGTGGATGGCGCGCCGGTGCATTGGGAAGGGCCGGATCGCAACCATGTTCCCGGGGGGCGCCGGTTGGCGGTGAGCTATGTCGGCCTGAGCTACCTGATGTCCGACCGGATCCGCTATCGCACGCGGCTGGACGGGCTGGATGCCGGCTGGGTCGAGCGCGGCCCGCAGCGCAGCGTCGAGTTCGTCGGACTGCCGCCGGGCGACTACACCCTGCATGTGGCGGCCGCCCATCCCGGCGGCAGCTGGGGCCAACAGGAGGCGGTGTGGAGCTTCACCGTGGAGCCGTTCTGGTGGCAGCGCCGCAGCGTGCAGGTGCTGGCGGGGATGCTGCTGCTGGCTGGCCTTGTGGCCCTGTACCGGCTGCTGCTGCAGCAGCTGAAGGCCAGCAATCTGCGCCTGGCACGGCGGGTGGACGAAGCGACCTTCGACCTGCAGGCCAAGACGGTGCACCTGCAGGCGCTGAACCAGGAAAAGACCGAACTGGCCGAGCGCCTGGCGCGCCAGGCCGAAGCCTTCGAGCGGCAGGCCCGCGAGGATGCCCTGACCGGCCTGGCCAATCGCCGCGCCTTCGACGAAACGCTGGCGCGTGACTTCGCCCGGTCACAGCGCAGTGGTCATCCGTTGTGCCTGGTGGTGCTCGACATCGATCACTTCAAGGAGGTCAACGACCGCCACAGCCACAGCATCGGCGATGCCGTGCTGGTGCAGGTGGCGTCATTGATCGCAGCGGCCTGCCGCGACTCCGACCTGCCGGCGCGCACCGGCGGCGAAGAGTTCGCGCTGCTGCTCAACGACACCCGCCTGGAGGAAGCCGCACAGCTGTGCGCGCGCCTGCGTGGCCTGTTCCATGATCATCCCGATTGGGGCGGCGTGGCGGGCCTGCGTGTCACCTTCAGCGCGGGCCTGGTAGAGCTGGATGCCGACGACCGCACCCCGGCACTGCTGTACCAGCGCGCCGACCGCGCGCTGTACCGCGCCAAGAGCGACGGCCGCGATCGCACGAGCATCGGTTGATCGCATCCACGCATGGCGTGGATCTACTGGAGTGCCGCACCAAGCGGCGGTGCCGACCAATGGTCGGCACCCACCAAAGGAGTACCCACCACAGAGGTCGTCGGCAGCCCCAACGAGCGCAGCGATCCGCTGTTGCTCCTGCTTTTCTGATCTTTCCGTGGCACCCAGCAACGTGTCCGTGGCCGGACGGGTGGGCTGCGCAGGGGCGTGAGCCGCATGGATGCGGCGACCGAGCTTACATGGACGTACTTGCAGCGTCCCCTGCGCAGTCCACCCGCCCGGCCCAACTGATGATTCGCTTCACGCCACGAGGGGCTCCGCCGTTGGCCGCTTCACCGCGGCCAGGCGTTGGCGATGGTGCAGAACAGCCGCGCGGTCTGCTCGGTGTCATACACCGCGCTGTGTGCCTCGTTGGCATCCCAACCCAGCCCGGCGGCGGTGGCCGCACGCGCCAGCACGGTCTGGCCGTAGGCGATACCGGCCAGGGTGACCGTGTCGAACACGCTGAACGGATGGAACGGGTTGCGCTTGTGGCCGGTGCGGGCCACGGCCGCGTTGACGAAGCCGAGGTCGAAATGCGCGTTGTGGCCCACCAGGATCGCGCGCTGGCAGCCGTACTTCTTCATCGCCGCACGCACCGGAGTGAAGATGTGGTCCAACGCCGCTTTTTCTTCCTTGGCCAGCCGGAACGGGTGGTCGAGGATGATGCCGGTCACTTCCAGCGACTTCGGATCGATTTCCAGGCCCTCGGCTGGGACCACGTGGGCACTGGCGGTCTGGCCGGGGTAGAGCAGGCCGTTCTCGTCCATCTCGATCGGCACCGCAGCGATTTCCAGCAGCGCATTGCGCTGGCTGTCGAAGCCACCGGTTTCCACATCCACCACCACCGGCAGGAAGCCGCGGAAGCGTTGTGACATCGCGCGCTGCGCCTGGGGTACTGCGGAATCGGGAGCGGCGGCAGGTGCGGAGGGGGAGTCAGTCATGCGTGAATTCTAGCAGAGCGACCCTGAGCGCCCGGCCAGCCTTCTGCGCATGGGTTCCCTGCGTGGGCGTGTGTCGACCAAGGTCGACACCTACCGGGCACCGCACGCTCAGGATTCCGGTGCCAACCTTGGTTGGCACACGGCGCACCGATCATGGCCGGCATCTAGCGCACCGCAGGCCGTGCCGTCGTGACCGATAGCTGCCACCGGGCCAACCAGGCGTCCACGCTCAGCTTGCCGGCGCCAGTGAAGATCAGCGGCAGCAGCATGGCCATGAACAGCACCGGCAGCTTGAAGTTGCCGTAGCCCTGGTCGCTGATGGCATACCCCATCGCGAGGTCACCCAGCGAATTCCATTGCATCGGCCAATGCACCGCATAGGTCGCCACCACGGTCAGCACCAGCAGGCTGGCGGCGGCGAAGCGGGTACCGAAACCAAACAGCAGGCAGGCCGCGCCAACCAGTTCGAACCAGGTGGCCAGCTGCCAGTTCAGGGCAGCAGGCAGTTGGTTGAACGGGAACGGGAAGGCGTCCTGCAGGTCGGCGAACCAGTTCTGGCCGTGCAGCTTCTCACGGCCGGATTCGAAGTATTCCCAGGCCAGCAGCAGGCGCAGGCCCAGCGGCGCCACCCAAGGGGCGAGACGGTCCAGCCGGCCGCGCGCGGCGGCCAGGAGCGGCAGGTTCATCGTTGGATCTCCAGTGGAAGAGGCGTCAGGGCGGGGGTGCGAGCGGGCCGATCACGCCGGCCTGCAGGAACTGCAGCAGCAGTGCAGCACCGGGCTCGGCCAGTGCGTCTTCGGCCAGGCCGTGCGAGGTGGCCAGCTGCTGCAGGTACGTCTGTCCTTCCAGGCCGGGCCGTTCGCCGATGCTGGCCAGCAGGTGTACCGCCAGCGGGCTGAGCGCGGCGAATCGCACTTCACCGTCGGCTTCGCGGCGGACCAGCAGGCCGGTGGGTTCTGGAAGGGGCTGGGTCGGCGCATCCTCTGCACCGAGACGGTGCACCGGCCATTGGTACAGCAGCGGCCATGCCAGCGGCGAACGCCGCAGCGGCACCCGAAGTGGATCAGTATCGCCAGGCGCAGGAAGCGGTTCGGCCTGCAGCTGGTACAGCGCGGTTTCCACCCACTCGTAGTGCGCCAGTTCGGCCAATGCCGGGTGCGGCAGCTGTGGCTGCGCCTGCAGCCACTGCACAAATTCAGCGGCCAATTCGGTGAACAGCGGTGTCTGGCAGCGATGCGTGGCGAAGTAGTGGCGCACCAGGGCGCTCCAGGCCGGTTCGCCAAGCAGGCGCACGCAGACCGGGAAACCGTTGCTCAACAGGCCGAGCAGGTTGTTGAACAGCAGGTGCCGGTATACCGCGACCCGGCGTGGATCCAGGCCGGCCGGCGCAGGTACCGCCTGCGGGTCGCGCAGGTGTGCGGTGAACGCGTGCTGCTGCGCGCGCAGGGTGTCGGCGGAATCAATCATGTGCCATCCCGGCGTGCGTGGCCTGCAGGCGGCGGATGGTCTGCAGTTCGCCCTGCAGTTCTGCATAAGGCGGGAAATTGAAATCGCGTTCGAGCAGGGTGGGGCGCGGGCCGATGCGTGCATAGGTACGTGCCAGCAGCGCCCAGACCGGATCGATCACCGCGCTGCCGTGGGTATCGATTTTCAGGTCCGGGGCTTCATCCAGATGACCGGCCACATGCAGGCAGACGATGCGCTGCGCAGGCAGGCCGGCGATGAAGGCATCGGCATCGTAGCCGTGGTTGCAGGCGTTGACGTAGACGTTGTTGACGTCCAGCAGCAGGTCGCAGTCGGCTTCGGCGAGCACCGCATTGGTGAACGCCAGCTCGTCCATCGCCGGTTCCGGTGCCAGGTAGTAGGACACGTTCTCCACCGCGATACGGCGGCCCAGCAGGTCCTGCACCGTGCGGATGCGCGCGGCGGTATGGCGCACGGCTTCGTCGGTAAAGGGAATCGGCAGCAGGTCGTACAGGTGGCCGTCGTCGCTGCAGTAGCTCAGGTGCTCGCTGTACAGCGGCACGCGGTGCTTCTCCAGGAACCGGCCGACCTGTTCCAGCAGCTGGGTATCCAGCGGTGCACTGCCGCCCAGCGACAGCGACAGGCCGTGGCAGCTCAGCGGATGGCGCTGCGCCAGTTCAGCCAGGGCATCACCGGCCGGGCCGCCGACATGGATCCAGTTCTCCGGTGCGCATTCGAGGAAGTCGAAGTCGCCTTCCGGGGCGTCACGCAGGTCCTGCAGCAGCGCCCGGCGCAGGCCCAACCCGGCGGCCGCCGCACGAAGCGGCGACCGCGGGTGGACGAGGCTGGCGCGGACGTCAGTGCTTGCCACCGCACTTGCCTTCGCCGCACTTGCCTTCAGCCGACTTCGTGTCGCCGGCCTTGGCCTTGGCGCCCGCTGCGCCGGCAGCCTTGCCCTTGTCGGCACCGCACTTGCCTTCGCCGCTCTTGCCATCGGCACCACACTTGCCTTCGGCGTGCTTGGTCGCGTCAGCGGCCATCTTGGTGTCGGCGGCCTTGGCATCGGTGCTGGCCTTGGCTGCCTGGCCGGCCACAAGGTAGCCCTGGGCGAGGTCGCTCATGCTCAGCGCCGAGGCGCTGGCGGTCATGCCCAGGCCGGCGGCCAGGGCGGTAGCGGTCAGCAGGGACAGGGTCTTGTTGGAACTGCTCATCGGTCTTACTCCTGGGTGGTGGGCAGGTGCCCGGGGTGAAACGATGGTGCAGCGATCCTACTCAACGAATCCTCGCCAAGAACTCAAATTTTCGTGAGATTTGTTACAGAAGCATCCGGAAGGTCTGCGCCGGGCAAGCACGGCGCCCACAACGCGGGCGGAACACCGCAAAAAAGGAAGGCCGCTGTCACAGGACAGCGGCCACCTTGGAGTCGACTCCGGTGTTGCAGTGCAGCGTCAGGGCTGGCCGGTGCTGGAGGTCTCGTCACGCTTCTCACGCGGTGGCAGCGGCTGCTCGCCGTGCACCAGGAACCACACGTTCTCGGCGATGTTGGTCGCGTGGTCGCCCACGCGCTCCAGGTTCTTGGCCATGAACAGCAGGTGGGTGCACGGGGTGATGTTGCGCGGGTCTTCCATCATGTAGGTGAGCAGCTCGCGGAACAGCGCCGTGTACTGGGCGTCCAGGCGGGCGTCGTCCTCGCGCAGTGCCAATGCGGCCTCGGCATCGTTGTCGCGGTAGGCGGCGATGGCACGGCGCACCTGCTGCGCGGCCAGGCGGCCCAGCGCGCGCAGGCCCTGGATCTGCGGCAGCGGCGGCACCTTGCCCAGCGCGATCGAGCGCTTGGCCACGTTCGCTGCATAGTCGCCGATGCGCTCGATGTCGGCCGGGATGCGCAGGCCAGCGAGGATCTCGCGCAGGTCGCGCGCCATCGGCCCACGCAGCGCCAGGCGCATCACGTCGTGGCTGATCTGCTGCTCAAGCGCGTCGATCGCTTCGTCGTTGGCGATGATGCGATGGGCGGCGTTCTCGTCGCGTTTCTCGATCACGTCCATCGCCGCTTCGAGCTGGGCGACGGCCATCTCGCCCATGCGCACGATTTCGGCCACCAGGCGCTGCTGCTCCTCGTCGTAGCTCTTGACGATGTGGTCGTTGGGAAGGTTCATGGTTGTTCCGCTCTGTAGTGTCGAGCCATGCTCGACTGACGTTGTCTGTAGAGTCGAGCCATGCTCGACTGAGGTTTCAGCCGAAGCGACCGGTGATGTAGTCCTCGGTCTGCCGCTGCGACGGCTGCGAGAAGATCACTTCGGTGCGGTCGTGCTCGATCAGGTCGCCCAGGTACATGAAGGCGGTGTAGTCGGACACGCGCGCAGCCTGCTGCATGTTGTGGGTGACGATCACGATCGTGTACTCGTGCTTGAGCTCTTCCACCAGCTGCTCGATGCGGCTGGTCGAGATCGGATCCAGCGCCGAGGTCGGCTCGTCCAGCAGCAGCACCGACGGGCGCAGGGCCACGGCACGGGCGATGCACAGGCGCTGCTGCTGGCCACCGGACAGGCCCAGTGCGCTCTGCCCCAGCTTGTCCTTCACTTCGTCCCACAGTGCGCCCTGGCGCAGCGCCTGCTCGACTCGGTCGGCCATGTCGGCCTTGCTCAGCTTCTCATGGTGGCGAATGCCGTAGGCCACGTTCTCGAAGATGGTCATCGGGAACGGCACCGGCTTCTGGAACACCATGCCGACCTTGCTGCGCAGGCGGTTCATCGGATACTTCGGCGACAGGATGTTCTCGCCGTCCAGCAGCACCTCGCCGCGCGCTTCCAGCTTCGGGTACAGCGCGTAGATGCGGTTGAAGATGCGCAGCAGGGTCGATTTGCCGCAACCGGAAGGACCGATCAGCGCGGTAACGCGCTTCTCCGGGATTTCCAGGTTGATGCCCTTCAGGGCGTGGAACTTGTCGTAGTAGAAGTCCAGTCCGCGCGCGGCAAGCTTGACCGGAGCCGGGGTGTGCAGGCTCTCGTGCGAGGACGGCACGGCGATGCGCTGCATCGGCACGGCGTTGGAAAGGTCGTTCATGGCGTTATCCACGGAAAGGTCAGTCATGGGAGATACGGTTGCGCAGCAGGATGCCGCGGGCGGCAAGGCTGACCAGCAGCACGAAGACAGTCAGCACCAGGGCACCGGCCCAGGCCAGTACCTGCCAGGATTCATACGGGCTGCCGGCGAACTGGTTCATCACCACCGGCACCGAAGCCATCGGCTGGAAGATGTTGTTGTTCCAGTACTGGTTGCCGAAGGCGGTGAACAGCAGCGGAGCGGTCTCGCCGGAAATGCGGGCCAGCGCCAGCAGGATGCCGGTGATGATGCCGGCCGAGGCACTGCGGTACAGCACCTGCACGATCACCTTCCACTGCGGGATGCCCAGCGACAGGGCCGCTTCGCGCATCTGCGAGGGCACCAGGCGCAGCATTTCGTCGGTGGTGCGTACCACCACCGGCAGCACGATGAAGGCCAGCGACAGGGCGCCGGCGAATGCCGAGAAGTTGCCCCCGGTCTGCATCACGTACAGCGTGTAGACGAACAGGCCCAGCACGATGGACGGCGCCGACAGCAGGATGTCGTTGACGAAGCGGACCACGGTGCCGGCCTTGCGGGCGTTGCCATACTCGGCCAGCCAGGTACCGGCCAGCACGCCCAGCGGGGTGCCGATGCCGATGGCCAGTGCACACATCACGGCACTGCCGAAGAAGGCGTTGGCGAGGCCGCCGTCCTGCATCGGCGGCGGGGTCATCTTGGTGAACAGATCCCAGTTGATGCCGGCCAGGCCCTTGGCAGCCAGGGTGAACAGGATCCAGCCCAGAAAGAACAGGCCGAACAGGGCGGTGGCGCAGGACGCAGTGATCGCAACGACGTTGCCGATGCGGCGGCGCAGGTACAGCGAATCAGCGGTGGTGGACATCAGTTGCCCTCCTTGCGGGACAGGCGCATCAGCATCAGGCGGGCGATGGCCAGCACCACGAAAGTGACGATGAAGAGGACGAAGCCGAGCAGCAGCAGGGCCGAACGGTAGGTTTCAGTGGCTTCGCCGAAATCATTGGCGATCAGCGCGGCGATGGTGGTGCCCGGTTCCAGCAGCGACGGCGACAGGCGCACGCTGTTGCCGATCACGAAGGCCACCGCCATCGTTTCGCCCAGCGCGCGGCCCAGGCCGAGGAAGATGCCGCCGATGACCGCCGAACGGGTGTAGGGCAGGACGATGTCCCAGCTCACTTCCCACTTGGTGGAGCCCAACGCGTAGGCCGATTCCTTCAGGCGGGTGGGCACGGTCAGGAACACCTCGCGCATCACCGAGGAAATGAACGGAATGACCATGATGGCCAGCACGAAACCGGCGGTGAGCATGCCGATGCCCAGCGGCGGGCCCTGGAACATCGGGCCGATGACCGGCCATTCGCCCAGGGTCTCGTTGAGGAACGGGGTGACGTACTCGGTCATCACTGGCACCAGCACGAACAGGCCCCACATGCCGTAGATGATCGAGGGGATGCCGGCCAGCAGTTCGATGGCGGTACCGACCGGGCCACGCAGCCAGCGCGGCGCGACTTCGGTGAGGAAGAAGGCGATGCCGAAGCTGACCGGCACGGCGATGACCATCGCGATGACGGCGGTGACCAGGGTGCCGTAGATCGGAGCCAGGGCGCCGAACTTGTTTTCGACCGGATTCCAGTCGGCGGAGAAGAAGAAGCTCAGCCCCTGCATCTGCAGGGCATGGCGACCGCCCCACAGCATCGACAGCGCGGCGCAGGCCAGGGCGATCAGTACGAAGATGACGGTGCCGACCAGCACCCATCGGAACAGTTTGTCGTTGCGGGCATCACGCGCATCACGCGTGGACGGGGCGGCTACAGGCTGGGCGATGGCATTCATGGGGACGGCTGGGCCAGGAAGGGGCGGGGCGGCACGGCGTGGAACAAGCGGTGCCCGCGCGGGGCGGGCACCGTCGAGTCCATCACTTCAGGTCGGTCGCCCAGTAGGCCTCGATCTGCTTGACCAGTTCGGCCGGCAGCGGCACGTAGTGAAGCTCGTTGGCCTGGGCCTGGCCGTTCTCGAAGGCCCACTTGAAGAAGGCCAGGGTGTCCTGGTTGCGCTTGGCGTCCTTCGGCTGCTTCTGCATCAGCATGAAGTTGGTGGCGGTGATCGGCCACGCCTGCTCGCCCGGGGCGTTGGTGATGACCAGGTTGAAGTCCTTAGCGCTGGCCCAGTCGGCGCTGGCGGCCGCAGCGGCGAAGGTTTCCGCGCTCGGCTCGACCCAGTTGCCGGCGGCGTTCTGCATGGCGGTGTACGGCATGCCGTTCTGCAGGGCATAGGCCAGTTCGACGTAGCCGATCGAGCCCTTGATCTGCTTCACGTAGGACGCAACGCCTTCATTGCCCTTGCCACCGACGCCGTCCGGCCACTGCACCGAGGTGCCTTCGCCGACCTTGCTCTTCCACTCCGGGCTGACCTTGGACAGGTAGTTGGAGAAGTTGAAGGTGGTGCCCGAACCGTCCGAACGGTGGACCAGGGTGATCTTGCCGTCCGGCAGCTTCACGCCCGGGTTGGCGGCGACGATCGCCGGGTCGTTCCAGGTCTTGACCTTGCCCAGGAAGATGTCGGCCAGCAGGGCGCCGCTCAGGCGCAGCTTGCCGGCTTCCAGGCCTTCGATGTTGACCACCGGCACCACGCCGCCGATGGCCGACGGGAACTGCGCCAGGCCGGCCTGGGCCAGCTCCTCGCTGCTCAGCGGCTTGTCGGACGAACCGAAGTCGACGGTCCCGGCCTTGATCTGGGCGATGCCGCCGCCGGAGCCGATCGACTGGTAGTTGATCTTGGCGCCGGTGCTGGCGTTGTAGTCAGCCGACCACTTGGAGACCAGCGGGAAGATGAAGGACGCGCCCGCCCCGGACACTTCGGCGGTCACCTTGGCACCGGCGGCGGCCGGAGCGGCGTTACCGTCGGCAGCCGGCTGCTGCGCGGCCTGCTTGTCGCCACCGCAGGCCGACAGGCCCAGGGCGATGGCCAGGGAAAGGGCGGCAAGGCCGGCCGAGTGCAGTTTCATGGTCACTCCATAGCGGGGAAGAGCCGACGTGGTCGGCGGATGCGGCTATGAAATGATGTTTTTGTTACAGCCGTATTACGACCATGACAGAGGTGTCCTGGATCACGTTCTGACAAGGGTTTCACAGGGTTGGCGCCGATCCGGCCGGGACCCGGAAACCCCGGATCTGCGCACTGATATGACGGCGGGTTGGTCCTTGCAGCGTCAATGCGCGACAGCTCCCTGCCCACGGTAGGTGCGGACCGTTGGTCCGCACGCTCCAGAGCGCAGCCGAGCGTCGGCTCGGCTCTACAGAGGCAGGTGCATCCCCGAAAACAAGAAGAGCGCGAGATCTCGAGGATCTCGCGCCCGGGTGGGAGCGGCGGGGGAGAGAGGACCCGCCGCCCCCGTTCCTGCAGGGGAACGCGCTTACTTCAGGTTCTGCGACCAGTAGGTCTCGATCTGGCGGACCAGGCTGTCCGGCAGCGGCACGTAGTCCAGCTGGCGGGCCTGGGCGTCGCCGTTCTTGTAGACCCAGCGGAAGAACTCCTGGGTCGCCTTGCCATTGGCAGCATTCTTCGGCGTCTTCTGCACCAGGATGAAGTTGGTGGCGGTGATCGGCCAGGACTCGGCGCCCGGCGCATTGGTCATCACCAGGTAGAAGTCGCGGGCGTTGGCCCAGTCGGCGCTGGCAGCGGCGGCAGCGAACGAGGTGTCGCTCGGCTGCACGAACTTGCCGGCGGCATTCTTCATCGCGGTGTAGGAGAGCTTGTTCTGAAGCGCGTAGGACAGTTCGACATAGCCGATGCCGCCCTTGATCTGCTTCACATAGGCGGCAACACCTTCGTTGCCCTTGCCGCCGATGCCGGCCGGCCACTGCACCGAGGTGCCTTCACCGACCGAGCTCTTCCACTCCGGGCTGACCTTGGACAGGTAGTTGACGAAGTTGAAGGTGGTGCCCGAGCCGTCCGAACGATGCACGACGGTGACCTTGGCGTTGGGCAGGGTCACGCCCGGGTTCAGTGCGGCGATGGCCGGGTCGTTCCAGCTCTTGATCTTGCCCAGGAAGATGTTGGCCAGCACGGCGCCGTCCAGCTTCAGCGCGCCCGGCGCGATGCCGGCCACGTTGACCACCGGCACCACGCCGCCGATCACCGACGGGAACTGCGCCAGGCCTGCAGCAGCCAGGTCTTCCGGCTTCAGCGGCGCATCGGAAGAGCCGAAATCAACGGTCTTGGCCTTGATCTGGGCAATACCGCCGCCGGAACCGATGGACTGGTAGTTGACCTTGTTGCCGGTTGCGGCGCTGTAGTCGGCCGACCACTTGGACATGACCGGGTAGATGAACGATGCGCCCGCGCCGGTGATGTCGGCGGCGTTGGCGGCGAACACGGACGATGCAGCCAGGATGGCGACAGCGGCGCGCGATTTGAAGGCGTGGATCACGGGGAGACTCCTGGGGTGGTGGTCGAAGGGCGGTTGCCCGACGTTTCGGTGCACATTCCATAACGGTTGCGTGACACGTCCGCGTCTGTCATATGACGCGGGCGTGACACGCGTCATGAGGGATGTCACGTCCGCTGCGCCGGCAGGGCGGCACGGGTACCTCTGCAACGACGAAGGCACGGCCGGGGCCGTGCCTTCGCGGTTCAATGCAGGTGGCTGGACTTACCAGAAGAACTGCGCGCGGGCTTCCAGGATGTTGGGATCGTCGTTGACGAAACCGCGCGCCGTGGAGCTGTACTTCTTGCTGTCGACCATCACGTAGTTGAGCATCAGCTTGAAGTTGGAACGCAGGTACCAGTTGGCGCCCACGGTCCAGATGTCCATCTTGCCACCCAGCACGCCATCGACGATCGGCGGGCGACCGGCGACCGGATTGGCGGCGAGGTTGCCGTCATTGAGGTCCATGTGGTCGTAGCGCACGCCCAGCTGCCACTGGCCGCCGGCCGGGTTGTTCGGCAGGCCGGTGCCCGGAGTGCCGCCCTTGTAGCTCCAGGTCTCGCCGGTGACGTTCCACACGCCGCTGATGTAGTAGCCGTCGCTGGTGTAGTTGTCGTGGTCGTAGCGCTTGGCCTTGCTGGTGTAGTACTCGGCCTGGGCCTTGAACGGGCCCTGGAAGTACATCGCTTCGGCACCGATGGTGCTGACGCGGTCGGTGTCGGTCAGGTTGCCGCTGTCAACCAGGCGGGCAGTGGCGAGGTCGGCATTCGGACGCGCACGCACGCGCAGGGTGTCGGCGTCGGCGTCGTAGTTGACGTAGCTCAGACCGAAGTGCAGGACCTGGCCCTTTTCATTGATCGGGGCCCAGGTGCCACGCGCGCCGTAGCCGCTGCCGTGGGCCAGGTTGCGGGTCAGCTCGCGGCCGAAGGCGCTGGCGGTCACCGACCAGTTGTCCTGGCCGTAGCTGTACGCGCCGCCCAGGCGGCGGGCGATGGCATAGGTATTGGTGACCGCTGCCTTGGAAATGAAATCGTTGTTCTTGGTGCTGGACAGTTCTTCCAGGCTGTTGGGCTGCTTGAACTGGCCCAGCTGCAGGAAGTGGTTGGCGTTGCCCAGCAGCTTGTACTTCACGTTGGTGTCGAGGAACTTGTCGGCCTTGGCGTCATAGCCGACCACCCACTCCACGTTGCCCGGGCCCTTTCCCTTCAGCACCAGCTCGGCGCGACGCAGTTCGAATTCGCTGTTCTTGCCGTTGCCGGCGTCGCCACCGTTGAGGTCGACCACATCGTTGTGGAACCAGTTGCCGTCGGCCTGGACCAGGCCTTCGAAGGTGATTTCCGAACCGCCGATCACGTCGATGGCGACTTCGGCGTGTGCAGCCGGCACATACAGCGCAGCAACCACGGCCACCGTCAGGAGTTGGTGATGCAGTTTCATGGAGAGGAGCCTTGCAGGCAGGTGGGAAGATGCGCGCAGGCTAGAAGGTAAAGATTGCGTAAATGTGACAGTTCACGCGCGGCAGACATCCGCCGCAGGCCCCGTCACGGCAGGGCCTGCCATTGAAACCGCTTGCGTATGACGCCCGGATTGCGACCCGGTTGCAGTAGAGCCACGCCCTGCGTGGATGCTGCCGTCACTCGGCCGTGGTCTTTTCCTTGAACCGGCACAGGTCGGCGATCACGCAGCCCGGGCAATCCGGCTTGCGCGCCTTGCACACATAACGCCCGTGCAGGATCAGCCAGTGATGCGCGTCGAGCAGGAACTCGGCCGGGATCACCTTCACCAGCTTGTCTTCCACTTCGCGCACGTTCCTGCCCGGCGCCAGTCCTGTGCGGTTGGCGACGCGGAAGATATGCGTGTCCACCGCCATCACCGGCTCGCCGAACGCGGTGTTGAGCACCACGTTGGCGGTCTTGCGCCCGACACCCGGCAGCGCTTCCAGCGCTTCGCGATCACGCGGCACTTCACCGCCATGCTTCTCCAGCAGGATCGCGCAGGTGGCGATCACGTTCTTTGCCTTGGCGTTGAACAGCCCGATGGTGGCGATGTACTGCTTCAAGCCATCCTCGCCGAGCGCAAGGATCTTCGCCGGCGTGTTGGCGACCGGGAACAGGCGGCGCGTGGCCTTGTTGACGCCGACGTCGGTGGCCTGCGCCGACAACGCCACCGCCACCAGCAGCTCGAACGGCGAGCTGTACTCCAGTTCGGTCTTCGGGTGCGGGTTGAGTTCGCGCAGGCGGGTGAACATCTCCACCACGTCGGCGCGTGGCATCGTGCCGCCACGCCGCGCCGGGGCGCGTGCGGTCTTTTTCGTGGTGGCCATTACTGTTCCTTGCCACTGGCGCGGGCCTTGGCCCGGGCCAGAATCGCGGCTGCCGCAGCGGGCAGGGCAGGCTTCACGTCCGGGGCTGGTGCCGGGGTGCGGCGTGCATCGCGCTCGGCCTCGCGGCGGGCCAGGCGCACCGCACGGGCGCGGTAGCGTTCGCGTGCAGCCCAGGCCGCGCGCAGTTGCTGCTGGGCCTGGCACAGGCGTTGCGGAAGGTCGGGGTGGTCAGGCAGCAACCGGTCGTCGCCGGCACGGACGATGTAGTCCATCAGCCCGGCCTGCAGGGCACCATCGAGATCGTCTGCCTGGACCCGGGCGAACAACTGCGCGGGGTTGGGTCGGGATGCCATGGCGTCAGCGGTTCTGGAAGGCCGGCGCGCGGCGTTGCAGGAAGGCGCTGGTGCCTTCGCGCATGTCCTCGGTGGCGAACAGCAGGCCGAACTGCGCACTTTCGTATGCCAGCCCGGCCTCCAGGCTGCATTCGCCGCCCACGTGCACCGCGTCGAGCAGGCCACGCAGGGCCAGCGGGGCCGAGCGTGCCAGCTGGCGGGCGACGTCCTGCACCCGGTTGTCCAGCGCGTCGGCCGGCACGACTTCGTTGACGATGCCCAGTTCCAGCGCACGCGCGGCGTTGATCGGCGCCCCCAGCAGGCACAGCTCCAGGGTGGCGGCGCGGCCGCACAGGCGCAGCAGGCGCTGGCTGCCGCCGAAGCCGGGAATCAGGCCGAGGTTGATTTCCGGTTGGCCGACCTTGGCGGTATCTGCGGCGATGCGCAGGTGGCAGGCCATCGCCAGTTCCAGGCCACCGCCCAGTGCGAAACCATTCACGCGTGCGATGACCGGTTTGGGCATGCGTTCGATCTGGCGCATCAGGGCCTGGCCCAGCAGCGAGAAATCACGTCCCTGAACGGCGCTGAGAGTGTTCATTTCCGCGATGTCGGCACCGGCCACGAACGCCTTGGGGCCCGCCCCGGTCAATATCACGACGCGCACCTCCGGATCGGCGGCGGCGTCGCTGAAGGCATCGGCCAGGGCCTGCAGGGTCGCGGCGTTGAGGGCATTGAGCTTGTCCGGGCGCTGGACGGTCACGGTGCGGATGGCGCCGTCGTCAGCGACAGCGATCAGGGCATCGGCCACGGGGAAACTCCTGGAACGTTAAAAAAAAGTGATATTGAACTCTGGAAACGCAGACGGGTCATAGCCTGCATCGTGAGTAGCGGTTACACGTTGCGCCCGTTATCCTAACCCGTCGCCTCAGGGCGGCGCAGAACGTCCCTGAGTTACCACCCCTGGAGAACTGTTTGATGAAGTTGCGTTCTATCGCGGTCGCCGTCGCGGCCCTGGCCCTGACGGGCAATGCCTTCGCCCAGGACGTCTCGTCCGAAAAGGGCAAGCTGAGCTACTACTTCGGTTACGACTACGGCAACAACCTGGCGGAGCTGACCGGTCGTGGTGAGCAGCTGGACATCAACTCGGTGGTGAAGGGCCTGCAGGATGCCTACGCCAAGAAGCAGCCGGCGATCACCGCCGAGCAGCTGAAGCCGGCCGTTGAAGCGTTCCAGAAGCGCGAGCAGGGCCGTGCCCAGGCCGCCAAGGCCGAGTACGAAAAGGCGGCTGCCGAAAACAAGACCAAGAGCGACCAGTTCATCGCGGCGAACAAGGCCAAGGCCGGCGTGCAGTCCCTGCCGAGCGGCGTCCAGTACCGCGTGATCGAGGCCGGCAAGGGCGCCAAGCCGACCCAGGCCAGCACCGTGCAGCTGGAAGTGGCCGGTCCGTTCCCGTACGGCCAGCGCCCGACCGAAGCCCGCCCGGCCCAGCAGATCCCGTCGATCAAGGTCAGCGAAGTCGAAATGAAGGCCATGCGCGAGACCCTGCTGCAGATGCCGGCAGGCTCGAAGTGGGAAGTCACCCTGCCGCCGGACCAGGCCTACGGTGCCGATCCGCGCACCCCGTTCCCGCCGAACGTGGCTGTGCAGTTCGAGATCAAGCTGGTCAGCGTCAAGTAAATCGAAGCAGCAAACCAAACGCGCCGGTGACCCCACCGGCGCGTTTTTGTTTGCGCAGTGCGCGACCTGTAGCGCTGCGCCATGGGCGTCGTATCGTCCCGCGCAAATTCAGCCCGATCGCGCTACTGTTGGCGGGTGCAAACAATGGAAGAAACGGCGCGTGTTGTCGCAAGTCCCTGCATCGGAGTGTGCACGCTGGATCCGCACCGGCAATGCACCGGCTGCGGGCGGCATATCGATGAGATCGCGCGGTGGTCGTCGATGAGCAACGAGGAACGCAGCCGCATCCTGCATCGCGTGCAGCCCCTGCGCGAACAACTGCAGCAATCGCTGCGTGGCTCGCTGGCCGACCACGAGCGACTGATGCGCGCGCTGCACCCCTTGGCCCAACCACCTGCGGGCGACGGCTGGAACCGCAGTGAGCTGGTCGACCTGCTACCGCCCGGGCCTCCGGTGGAGGCGGCGGTGCTGGCCGGCATCGTGCCGCGCGCCAACGGCGCACAGGTGATCCTCACCCGTCGCACCGAAACACTGCGCACCCATGGTGGCCAGGTCGGATTCCCCGGTGGCCGCACCGAACCCGATGACCGCGACGCGCTGGCGGCCGCGCTGCGCGAGAGCCAGGAAGAAATCGCATTGGCGCCCGGCCAGGTGCAGGCGCTGGGCTATCTCGATCCCTTCGTGACGATCACCGGCTATCGGGTCACGCCGGTGGTGGCGGTGGTCGATCCGGAGTTCGTGCCGGTCCCGCAGCCCAGTGAAGTGGCCGAGGTATTCGAGGTGCCACTGGATTACCTGATGGCGCCCGACAGCCTGCGCCAGGTCGAAATCAATCATCGCGGCCGGGTTCGCCACGTCCTTGAGTATGGCTGGCCGGGCCAGCGCATCTGGGGGGCGACCGCCGCCATTCTCTACAACCTGCGTCGCCGCCTGGAGCAAGTGCAATGAAGCCGATCGATCCGCCGTGGACCACCCTGGTCGATGTCGCCACCCTTGCCGCTGCGCTGGGCGACGGCGTGCGGGTGGTCGACGCGCGCGCCACCGCCAGTACCGCCGTGCGCGTGGTCGATGCGCGTGCTTCGCTGGCCGACCCGCAGGCTGCGGGCGGCCAGTACCTGGCAGGGCACATACCGACTGCGGTGCATGCCGATCTCAACCGTGATCTGTCCGATCTCAGCCGCGTCGGCCATGGTCGCCACCCATTGCCGGACAGCGATGCCTTTGCTGCGAAGCTGGGGCAGTGGGGCATCGGCCCCGACACCCAGGTCGTGGTCTACGATGGCAGCGACGGCAGCATGGCCGCCTCGCGCCTGTGGTGGCTGCTGCGCCTGATCGGTCACACCCGGGTAGCCGTACTCGACGGCGGCATCGCCGCGTGGCAGGCCGCCGGCCACGCGTTGGAAAGCGGACAGGCTGGGGTGAACGCGCTGCCTGATTACCCAGGCCGTTTCGACACCACCCAGATCGCCAACGCCGATGAAATCACCGCGCGGCTGAAGCATGCGCCGGGCTGGCTGGTCGACGCGCGCGCGGGTGAACGCTTCCGTGGTGAAGTGGAGCCGCTGGACCCGGTGGCCGGGCATGTGCCGGGCGCGGTCAACCGCCCGTTCGCATTGAACGTGCTCGACGGCCGCCTGCGCGACGCACAGGAGTTGCGCGCCGAACTGCAGGGCGTGATCGGCAACCGCGATCCGCAGCAGGTGGTGCTGATGTGCGGTTCCGGCGTGACCGCCTGCCACCTGCTGCTGGCGATGGAAACGGCCGGCCTGAGCGGCGCACGCATCTATGCCGATTCCTGGAGTGGTTGGGTGAGCGACAGCAGCCGCCCGGTGGCGACCGGCGCCTGAGCCGCGCGGGGTCGGATCCGTTTTCCAACGGAGAACGGCTCTGACCCCATCAACCGAAAATCGGGGTCAGAGCCCGTTGCGTACCAACGGGAGCCGCCCCCGTGTCGATTCGAAGGATCGCGGAGAACTGTCGAAGGCGGGGTGGGTCCGGTTGCGGGGGTGTCCGCGGCATGGATGCCGCGGCCAAGCCGCCATGGATGGCTTTACGGCGTCCCCCGCAATCGGATCCACCCCGCCATCCCCCGGAATGCCAGCTCTTGACGTTGACGTTGCCTCTGCAGGTGCAGGGCGCAGCCCTGCTGCTTACTCCAACCCCTGCAGCGGCACCTTCGCCAGCACCCGTGCCCACGGGAACAAGGGCCCCGGATCGCGCTTGCGTGCCACCCTCAGCGTCGGATCATCGCTGGCCGGCACCTGCTCCAGATCCAGCTGGTCGTGCCCGGCAATCCGCCGCAGCGACGGATAGCGCGCCACCAGCGCCAGCAGCAGCCGCTCCAGCGCTTCCAGCTGTGGCTCGGTGTAGGCCTCGTCCATCGCCTGGTGGCGGCTGTCGAACCAGTCCGGATAGCGCCCGCGGTTGACCAGCTCGATGCCCAGCGTATGCGCGTTCATGCCGCGCACGTGATGGGCCACGCGTTCCGGCGCCACGTACTGCACCACGCTGCCATCGCGGTCGATGTAGAAGTGCCCGCTGTTGCCGGCGCCGCTGTCGTACAGCACGCGCTCGCCGTACTCGCGGGCCATCGCCAGATCGGGCAGCTCGGTGCAGTGGATCACTACCATTTCCAGCGAGGCGGGATCCCGCAGCGGCAGTCGGTCGTGATAGGGCAGGGGCTGCAGCTGCAGGCCGGGCAGGAGCGGGTTGGGCATCCGGCGATGCTAGCATTGCGGCATGAACCTGCCTTCCCTTTCCTCGCCGGCCCGCGCCCATGGAGCACGCGCATGAGCCGCGGCCACTGCATCCTCTCCCATGGCTTCGAGAGCGGCCCGGAGGCGACCAAGGTCACCGCGCTGGCCGAGGTGGCGCAACGCCTGGGCTGGACCCACGAGCGCCCCGACTACACCGACCTGGACGCGATGAGCGAGGTCAGCCGGGTGGGCGACGTGCCGACCCGCCTGCGCCGTCTGGTTGAACGCGCCGCCATCGCGGCCCGTCAGGGGCCGGTGGTGCTGGCCGGCTCCAGCCTGGGCGCCTACATCTCCGCCATCGCCTCGCTGCAGGTGCCGGTAGCCGGCCTGTTCCTGATGGTGCCACCGACCACCATGGGCCCGATGCCGGCGCTGGACGCCGCTGCGGTGCCGACCACGGTGGTGCAGGCCTGGCATGACGATGTGGTACCGGCTGCCGGCGTGATTGCCTGGGCGCAGGCGCGTTCGGCGCAGTTGCTGCTGGTTGACGACGGTCACCGCCTGGAGCGCCACGTGGAGGCCTCCGCGCAGGCCTTCGAGCGCCTGCTGCGGCAACTGTGAAGCCAGGGCGCACGGCGCGCCCGCCCGCATTGACTACAATGGCAGCCCCGCCGCCCCCGGCGCGGGCCTGCCGGCCGTGCCTACGGCCCTCCTTTCCGACCGGCCCGGCCCCTGTGCCGCGCCCGACCACCTGCGAACCGATCCCGTGAAATTCTTCGTCTCCTGCGCCAAGGGCCTGGAATACCTGCTTGCCGATGAACTGTCGGCCCTGGGCCTTGGCAAGGCCACCGCCACCATTGCCGGCGTCAACGCCGACGGCGAACTGGCGCAGGCGCTGCGGATCGTGATGTGGTCGCGCCTGGCCAGCCGGGTGCTGTGGCCGATCGACGAGTTCGACTGCCCGGACGAGCAGGCCCTGTATGACGGCGTGCGTGCACTGCCGTGGCACGAGCACATCTCGCCGGAGATGACCCTGGCGGTGGATGCGCACGTGTCCGGCGACAAGATCACCCATGCACGCTTTGCCGCGCAGCGGATCAAGGATGCGATCGTCGACCGCATGCGCGACGAAGGCCTGGAGCGGCCCTCGGTCAATACCGATCTGCCCGACGTGCGCGTCAACCTCTCGCTGCGCAAGGGCCGCGCCTCGCTGTCGATCGACCTCGGCGGTGGCCCGCTGCATCGCCGCGGCTGGCGCGGTGCCGCCCACGAGGCGCCGCTGAAGGAAAACCTGGCCGCCGCGCTGCTGCTGCGCGCGCAATGGCCGCGCCTGCATGCCGCCGGCGGTGGGCTGCTGGACCCGATGTGTGGCAGCGGCACGCTGCTGATCGAAGGCGCGCTGATGGCCGCCGACGTTGCCCCAGGCCTGATGCGGCATGGCAGCCTGCCGCCGAGCCGTTGGCTGGGCTTCGACAAGGCGGCCTGGAAGTCCATCCAGAGCGAAGCACGTGAGCGCGAAGCGGCCGGCCTGGCCGCGCTGAAGCCGGTCATCCACGGCAGCGACATCGACCCGGCTGCGATCCAGGCGGCCCGCGAGAATGCCGAGGTCGCCGGCGTCGCCCACGCGATCCGTTTCACCCGCGCCGATGTCGCCGACCTGGCCGCGCCGGAACAGGAGATCGGTGCCGTGGTCTGCAACCCGCCGTACGACGAGCGCCTGGCCGCCGATCCAGCGTTGTATCGTGCACTGGGCAATGCCTTGCAGAAGGCGGTGCCGCAGTGGCGCGCCAGCCTGCTGTGTGGCAATGACGAACTGGCCTTTGCCACCGGCCTGCGCGCCAGCAAGAAGTACCAGATGTTCAACGGTGCGCTGGAATGCGCGCTGATCGTCTGCGATCCGATCGCTGTGCCGGGCCGTGATCCGGCACAGCCCCGCGAGCTGAGCGAAGGCGCGCAGATGGTGGCCAACCGCCTGCGCAAGAACCTGAAGAAGTTCAAGAGCTGGCGTGCCCGCGAGGACATCACCTGCTTCCGCGCCTACGACGCCGACCTGCCGGAGTACGCGGCGGCCATCGACGTCTACGAGGAAGAGGGTGGCAGGCGGCGTACCTTCCTGCATGTGCAGGAATATGCGGCACCGGCGGCGATTCCCGAGAACGACGTGCGCCGCCGCCGCAATGAGCTGCTGGCCGCCTCGCGCGAAGTATTCGGCGTGCCGCCGGAGCAGGTGTCGATGAAATCGCGCGAGCGCGGCAAGGGCGGCAGCAAGTACGGCCGCTTCGAGCAGCGCGACGAGTTCATCGTGGTGCGAGAGAACAACGCGCTGCTGCAGGTGAACCTGTTCGACTACCTCGATACCGGCCTGTTCCTTGACCACCGCCCGCTGCGCCGGATGATGGCCGAGCAGGTGAGTGGCAAGCGTTTCCTGAACCTGTTCTGCTACACCGGCGTGGCCAGCGTGCAGGCCGCCGTGGCGGGTGCCGCCAGCACGACCAGCGTCGACCTGTCGGCTACCTACCTGCAATGGTGCTACGACAACCTGGCGTTGAACGGACAGGGGGGCAACCAGCACCTGCTGGTCCAGGCCGACGCGATGGCGTGGCTGGAAGGCGACCGTGGCCAGTACGACGTGATCTTCTGTGACCCGCCGACTTTCTCCAACTCCGCACGCGCCGATGACTTCGACGTGCAGCGCGAACAACTGAAGCTGCTGCGTGCGGCGGTGGCGCGGCTGGCACCGGGTGGCGTGCTGTACTTCTCCAACAACTTCCGCCGCTTCAAGCTGGAAGAGAACGCCATCGCCGAGTTCGCCCACTGCCGCGAGATCACCGCACGCACGATTGGTCCGGATTTCGAGCGCAACGCGCGCATCCACCGCGCGTGGGAACTGAAGCGGTTGGGGTAAGCCCGGTAGTGCCGGCCGCTGGCCGGCAACTGCGTCAGAATCGTGGAAGGTCCGCGGGATGCCGGCCAGCGGCCGGCATTACCGCATCTGGTCCGTAGATCCACGCCATGCGTGGATCGGCCTAAAGCACCAACAATCGCCCCGGCGCATGGGCCAGGGGCCAATGGCCCTGTTCGTACAGCGCAAGCACAGGCTCCCAGTGTGCCGGCAGGCCGAGATGCATCTCCAGCAGGCGTTGCCGGAAGGCGAACATCGCCCCATCGCGCGCCACCAGCTGCAGGTCATGTGCACCACAGCGCAGTGCCGGCAGATCCAGTGCCGAAAGCGCGCGCATCAACGTGCGGTTGAGTTCGCGTCGGGCGTCGGCGAGTTCGGCTGGATGGGGCAGGGCGCCGTGAAACGGATCCGAATCGCCCAGTGTGGTGGGCATCCATTCGAAACCATCGGTATCGATGGTCCGCAGTGCTTCGGCCAGCGACCGAACGGCGACGACGCCGGCCGTTATGGGCAGTGTTTCACCCAACCGGGAAAAAAAGCCGATTCCAGAAATCCGCTGCAGCATGCTATCCATACGGGCATTGTAGATCCACGCCATGCGTGGATGCCGCTGTCCCCGTCCTGCGGCTACAGCAATTCCAGCACCAACCCCAGCACCGGCAGCGCGATCGCCAGCGGCGCAATCCATGTTGGACGATACGGGTACAACCCGAACGACAGCGTCACGCCGGCCAGGGTCATTGCCCCCAGCCACAGCACCGGGCCCATCGCCCAGCCGTGGTCGGCCACGCACAGTGCGAACGCCGCCGCCAGCAGCGCCCAGCCCAGCACCCGCCACTGCATCCGCCGTGCGGGTGCGGCCGCGGCCTTGCCATGCAGGTCGTGCTGGTGCTTTTCCATCGACAGCGACAGCGCGGTGAACGCAGAGAACGACAGCGCCAGTGCCAGCAGCATCATGCGCTGGCCTCCGCTTCGGCCGCTTCCACAGTGTTCACCGATGCCTTCGGTGCAGCCGCAGCGGCCGCACGTTTCTTCTTCTCGGCCGCACTCAGCGGTGGCGTCCAGCGCTGCATGCGCCAGCCGCACAGCGCCAGCATCGCGCCGAACGCGATCATCGAAAGATCGACGCCGGCCAGTACCCGGTCGCCGCTGCGCAGTGTGACCCCGAGGTGGGCATGGGTGGTCACTGCATTGACCACCGGCACCAGTGCGAACGCGGCCGCACCCAGATAGAGCTGCCACGCCCACATCATCCGCTTCGGCCAGATGAAGGCGGCCAGCAGCGCGCCGCCCCAGGCGTAGAAGAACACGTTGGCCTCGGCACTGGAGCGCTCGGCGATCTGCAGCGGCAGCAGGCGGTTGCCCCAGAAGTACGCCGCGAAGGCGATCGGCAGGCCGGCCACGGTGCCGATGTTCAGCGCATCGACCAGGCGCAGGCCGAATCCGGTACGCCCGTTCTTGGCATGCCTGGGACGCTCCTTCACCGCCCACAGCACCACGCCGCTGGCGACCATCAGGCAGCCGACCAGGCCGGACAGGAAGAACAGTGCGCGCAGGCCCCAGTCGGCGAAGCGCGCCAGGTGCAGGCCATACAGCACGCCACGGGTGGCGGTGGCGCCGCCGGACGGCGGCGTCTCTTCCAGCAGCGCACCGTTGACCATGTTGTAGCGCAGCGCCGGGGTGTCGGTGGACAAACGCCTGCCGTCGCGTTGGCGGATGTCGATCACCGCATTGGCAGCGCCCGGGTTGGACACGGTGAAGCCGGCCACTTCCACGCCGTGCCAGTGTGCACGCGCGCTGTCCAGCAGCTGTGCGATCGGCAGCGGCGTGGCGCGGCCTTGTGCCGGCGCGGTCACCTCTGGCATGCCGCCGAAGGCTTCGCTGAAGAACTTGTCCTCGTCCTGCGGGTAGGCAACTTTCACCCCCCACGGCAGGTACATGATCATCAGAGTGACGATGCCGGTGTAGGTGATCATCGCGTGGTACGGCAGGGCCATCACCGCGCTGACGTTGTGGAAATCCAGCCAGGACCGCAGGCCCTTGTCCTTGCGGAAGGTGAAGAAGTCCTTGAAGATTTTCTTGTGGGTGATGACGCCGGTGATGATCGCCACCAGCATGAACATCGCGCAGAACCCGACCAGGTAGCGCGCCCAGTACACCGGGATGTAGTGCAGGTCGAAGTGCAGGCGGTAGAAGAAGTCGCCGCCACGGGTCTCGCGCGCCTTCAATGCCTGGCCGGTGTTCGGGTCGAGCGTGGCGTCGCCGAAGCCACCGCGACGGCCACGACTGGGGTCAGCCAGTTCCGGTGGCAGCCGCCAGAACAGCTGCATGGCCGGGTTGCGCGGCTGCGGCAGGGTGACGAACCAGTTCTCGGCGTGGCTCGCATTGGCCTGCAGGTAGTCCACCGCGCGCTGCGCGGCCACGTCGATGCTGACGTTGCTGGACGGCAGCTCCGGGCGCATCCAGCGACTGATTTCCTCGCGGTAGTAGCTGGCCGTGCCGGCCATGAAGATCAGCAGCAGCAACCAGCCGACCAGCAGGCCCGTCCAGGTATGCAGCCAGGCCATCGACTGGCGGAATCCGTTCTTCATGCCCAGGCTCCCAACAGGCGTGCGACCGCCGCCATCAGCAGGGCGGGGGCGAGGATGCCGACCCAGGCCCGCAGTGCGCTGCGGGTGGCGAAGGCCCACAGCGCCGCGCAGGCAGCCACCACAATGGCCAGCAGCATGCCGGTCAGCACGGTCTGGCCGCGCGCGCCGGGCAACGCCACCGCGCAGAACACGCTGGTCATCGAGGCCAGCGCATAGCCGCCGAAAATCGCGGCCAAAGCGCGTGACAGCACGCCCCAGCGCGGGTTGGAGAACAAGGTGCGGGGGCTGGCGGGGGTGGGCGAGCGGTCCACGGCGTTCCTGAAGGTAGGAGAAGGGATGGAACGCGTCCGCGGCCCCCTTGCGCCCTGCGCATGTCGCCCAGCGTGTCCCATCGACGAAGCACTGCCCGCGCAGACGGGCAGCCCAGAAGTCGGGGCAGTACACGGGCGATGGGCACGTCTTCGTGCCCGTTTGGCTAAGCGTACAACCGATCAGTAAATGATATGTATTCGCATTTTATGAATCAAGCGTGCTGATCGTGGGCGTTGGCCGGGGCTAGAACCTGAACACCGCGGTTGCCGCATGCAGCAGCAGGCCGATCAACCCGCCCACCAGGGTGCCGTTGAAGCGGATGAACTGCAGGTCGCGACCCACGCTCAGTTCCAGTTGCTCGACCAGGTGCCGCTCGTCCCAGCCCTTCACGGTCTGCGCGATATGCGTGGTCACGCCCTCGCGCAGGCGCCCGGTCAGGCGCTGCGCACCTTCCAGCAGGTGCTGGTTGAGGGCCTCGCGCAGGGCCGGGTCGGCCTGCAGGCTGCTGCCCAGCGACGCCAGGCTGCGCTGCAGGTGGCCGACCAGTGCCGAGTCCTCGCGTTGCAGGTCGGCGCGCAGGCTGGCATGGATGCGCGCCCACAGCCCCTGCACGTAGTCCTGCAGGGCGGGGTGGTCGATCATGTCCTGCTTGAGCTGTTCGATGCGCTCGGCCAGCGCCGGGTCTTCGCGCAGGCGCTGCACGTAGTTCTGCAGCCAGGTCTCATAGTCCTGGCGCAGCGGATGCTGCGGCTCGGCCAGCACCTGTTGCAGTTCTTCCAGTACCGCCCGCGCCAGGCGTTCGGCCAGGCTGTCGCCGATCTCGTCGATCGGCTTGACCCAGTTCACCGTGCTCGACAGCGTCGGCCATTCGCGCTGGATGTAGCGCACGATCAGCTGCGAGGCGCGTTCCTTCACCTCCGGCTGCTCCAGCCAGCGCCCCAGCCGCTGCAGGCCCTCGTCCAGCACGCGCTGGTGGCGTCCCTCGGCGGTCAGCAGGGCCAGCAGTTCACCGGCGGTGGCAGCGGCATTCCACTGCCGCAGCTGCTGCACCACGAAGGCGTGCAGTTGCCGGCGTACCGCGGTTTCGTCGAAGAAATCCAGTGCCTGCAGCGCCCAGCTGCGGGCCATGTCGGCCAGCATCCGCGAGCGTGCCGGGTCGGACAGCCAGCTGCCGAGACGGCTGGCCGGATCGAACACCTGCAGCTTGGCCAGCAGCACACCTGGCTCCAGGAACTGGTCGCGCACGAACAGCGCCAGGCTGTCGCCGATGCGCTCCTTGCTGCGCGGGATGATCGCGGTGTGCGGAATCGGCAGGCCCATTGGCCGCCGGAACAGCGCAACGACCGCGAACCAGTCGGCCAGCGCGCCGACCGCAGCGGCCTCGCAGAAGGCCGAAACCCAGGCCCAGATGCCGCGTTCGCCGTGCCAATGGCTGACCGCGAATCCGGCCAGCATCAACAGCAGCAGGCCCAGTGCGAGGGCTTTCAGGCGCCGCAGCTGGGCGCGGCGCGGATCGTGGGCAGGCGTCATTGCACGAGTCTAACCGCAGCCCGGTGATGCCTGCCTGTAGAGCCGAGCCCATGCTCGGCTGCCTTGCGCGCGGCAAACCGCAGCCGAGCATTGGCTCGGCTCTACATGAGAGGCTCGCGCGTTTTTAAAGCGCTTCCAGTTGCTTGCGCAGCGCGGCCAGCTGCGCGCGCAGGGTGTCGTTCTCGCGGGTCAACGCGACCACGCGGCGGCGCAGGGCCGGGGCATCCTCGCCCAGCTGTTCCAGCGCCAACAGCACTTCGGCGTCGCGGCTGGCGATCTCGTCCTCGCTGGGTTCCTCGAAGTCCATCTCGGCCGCGTCCGGCTTCGGCGCGCGCGGCTTGCGCTTGGATTCGCGCACGCGCTTGGCCGCCTGCTTCAGCTCGTCCTTGCCACCGGCGGCGGCGGCGCGCTGCTCCTCTTCGGGCAGGTCGGCCACGGCCGCAGCGGCGCTGATCGAGATCACGCCGGCCTTCACTGCCTCCACCACTTCGGGGGCAGCCTGGGCGTGGATCCGCTCGATCATGCCGACCTGGCTGGTACTCAGCTTGGCTTCGCGGGCCAGCTCGGCGCGGCTGAGCTTCGGTGCCGGCTCCCACGGCGGGCTGTCTTCGCCCGCCTCATCGGCGATTTCGGCGGTACCGTCGCTCTCGCGCTGCAGCTGCGCCTGCTCGACCTGCTTGCGGGCGGCCAGGATGTCGCGCTTGCGCAGCGCCAGCACGCCGCGCTGGAAATCGGACACGCTGCGACGGCCCAGATGCTGTTCGATCATCCACAGGTGCACGTCTTCCATGCTCTGGAAGCGCGTGTTCTGCACGGTGTTGAAGGGCAGGCCATGCTTCTGGCAGATGCCGAAACGGTTGTGACCATCGACCAGCACATTACCCCACAGCACCAGCGCATCGCGGCAGCCTTCGGCCAGGATGCTGCGCTCCAGCGCGTCATGTTCGTCCGCGGTCAGCGGGTCGATGTAGGCCTTGAGTTCTTCTTTGACGACGATATCCATGGGCACGGCAGCGAGCAGGAGCGGAACCGCCCATTGTACCCGCTCGCCACCACCGGCCCGGGCTCAGGCGGTGGCCCCGATCATCTCGCCCAGCGTGCCGGTGATCTGGTCGATCTGTGCCTTGTCCACGATCAGCGGCGGCGACAGCGCGATGATGTCACCGGTACAGCGCACCAGCAGCCGGCCATCGTGGAAGCAGCGCCGGAACACCTCGTAGCCGCGGCTGCCAGGTGCATCGCGGCGCGGTGCCAGCTCGACCGCGCCGACCAGGCCGAAGTTGCGGATGTCGATCACGTTGGGCAGGCCCTGCAGCGCGTGCAGCCGTTCCTGCCAGTACTCGCCCAGTTCGATGGCGCGCTCGAACAGGCGCTCCTCGGCGTAGACGTCCAGTGTTGCCAGCGCTGCGGCGCAGGCCAGCGGGTGCCCCGAGTAGGTATAGCCGTGGAACAGCTCGATGGCCTGCGGCGGGGCCTGCATCAGCGTGGCATGCACGGCGTCGCTGGCCAGCACGCCGCCCAGCGGCACCGCGCCGTTGCTGACCGCCTTGGCAAAGGTCAGCAGGTCCGGGGTGACCCCGAAGCGTTGTGCGGCGAAGGGCATGCCGACCCGGCCGAAACCGGTGATGACCTCATCGAACACCAGCAGGATGCCGTGGTGGTCGCACAATTCGCGCAGGCGCTGCAGGTATCCGGGCGCGGGCAGGATCACCCCGGCGGAGCCGGCGATGGGCTCGACGAAGACGGCGGCAATCGTCGAGGCGTCATGCAGCGCGATCAGCCGTTCCAGGTCGTCGGCCAGCTCCGCGCCCTGGCGCGGCAGGCCCCTGCTGAACGCGTTGCGCTGCAGGTCCAGGGTGTGGCGCAGATAGTCCACGCCCCCCAGCTGCAGGCCGAACGCCCTGCGGTTGTTGGGCAGACCGCCCAGTGCCATGCCACCGAAACCGACGCCGTGATAGGCCTTCTCGCGGCTGATGAAGCGCGTGCGCTGGCCCTCGCCACGCTGGTGGTGGTAAGCCAGCACGATCTTCATCGCGGTATCCACCGCCTCCGAGCCGGAGCTGGTGAAGAACACATGGTTGAGCGGGGCCGGAGCCAGTGCGGCCAGCCGCTGTGCCAGCGCGAAGGCCGGCGGCGAGCCCATCTGGAAAGCGGGCGAGTAGTCGAGCGTGCGTGCCTGCGCGGCGATGGCCTCGACGATGCGCGGTCGCGCGTGGCCGGCGTTGCAGCACCACAGGCCGGCGGTGCCGTCAAGGATCTGTCGGCCATCGATGTCTTCGTAGTGCATGCCTTCGGCGCGGACCAGCATGCGTGGTGCCGCCTTGTACTGGCGGTTGGCGGTGAATGGCATCCAGTAAGCGTCCAGTGACTCGGGGCGCTGTGTGGCCAGGTCGTGCAGGTCGCTCGCGGAACGCTTCATGCCAGCTCCATCGGGTCCGATGCGATGAATGTAGCGCAGCCACGTCACGGCGGAGTCGCGGTGACCCCGGTATAACCAAGGTTCGTTGAATGCTGGAGCTTCCCATGGCCGATTTTCCCGACCGCAGCCATTGGCAGGCGCTGGCCCTCCAGCTGTCGATGCCAGGCCAGGCCTTCATCGATGGCCGCTATGTCGATGCAGCCAGCGGCGCCCGTTTCGACTGCGTCAGCCCGATCGACGGTCGCGTACTGGGGGCGGTCGCCGACTGCGACGCGCAGGACGTGGAGCGCGCGGTACTGGCCGCGCGGCGCAGCTTCGAGGCGGGGCACTGGTCGCAGGCAAGCCCGTCCCATCGCAAGCGCGTGCTGCTGGCCTTGGCGGCGTTGGTGGAAAAGCACGCCGACGAGCTGGCCCTGCTGGAAACCCTGGACATGGGCAAGCCGGTGCGTGATGCGCGCCGCATCGACCTGCCAGGCGCGGTGCGCTGCCTGCGCTGGACCGCCGAGGCCGTCGACAAGCTGTACGGCGAGATCGCGCCGACCGGCCCGCACGAACTGGGACTGGTCACGCGCGAGGCCGCCGGGGTCGTGGCCGCGATCGTTCCGTGGAACTTTCCGCTGCTGATGGCCTGCTGGAAGATCGCGCCTGCATTGGCCATGGGCAACTCGGTGGTGCTCAAGCCGTCCGAGCGCTCGCCCTTGAGTGCGTTGCGGCTGGCGGCGCTGGCCGCCGAAGCGGGCCTGCCAGAGGGCGTGCTGAACGTGCTGCCGGGGTACGGTGCGCGCGTCGGTGAGCCGTTGGCCCTGCACATGGATGTGGACGTGCTCGCCTTCACCGGCTCCACCGCCACGGGCGCGAAGCTGCTGCAGTGTTCCGGGCGATCCAACCTCAAGCGGGTCTGGCTGGAGTGTGGCGGCAAGAGCCCGCATGTGGTGTTCGCCGACGCCCCTGATCTGGACGCCGCCGCGAAGGCGGTGGCACAGGGTATCTTCTTCAACCAGGGCGAGGTCTGTACCGCAGGTTCGCGGCTTCTGGTACAGCGTTCGATCCGCGAGGATTTCGTGCATCAGGTGGTTGCCTATGGCCAGCACATGCACCCCCGCCATCCATTGGACCCCGATGCGCCGATGGGTGCGCTGGTGGATGCCGCGCACCTGGACAAGGTGATGGACGATATCGCGCGCGCCGAAGGCGAGGGCGCCCGGTTGCTGCTGGGTGGGCGGCGCGCCGAAGTGGAAGCCGGCGGCAGCTACGTCCAGCCCACCGTGTTCGACCAGGTGCGTCCGGAGCAGGCACTGGCGCGCGAGGAAGTGTTCGGGCCGGTGCTGGCCGTGCTGGGGTTCGAAGACGAGGCCGAAGCGGTGCGCGTGGCCAATGACAGCCGCTACGGCCTGGCCGCCGGCCTGTGGACACGGGACCTGGGGCGGGCCCACCGCGTCGCGCGCCAGCTGCGCGCCGGCAGCATATGGGTGAACGGCTGGGATGGCGGCGACATGACCGCTCCGTTCGGTGGCTACAAGCAGTCCGGCAACGGGCGCGACAAATCGCTGCATGCGTTCGACAAGTACAGCGAGATCAAGGCCACCTGGATCCAGTTGTAACGACGCGACTGCTGGACGGCTGTTCGCTCTCTGTAGAGTCGAGGGATGCTCGACTGCCGTTCGTTCTTCTGTAGAGCCGAGCCATGCTCGGCTGCATCTCGCGAAGAGAAGAACCGTCGAGCATGGCTCGACGTTACAGAGGCGCCTGGCCCCTCGTTGGCATCGGTGTCGGCTGAAACCATCGTGCCGTACCGCCGCCTGCCCGTGGCAGAATCGGGCGATCTGCCATTTCCCATGTTGCCGATGTCGACGATCACCGCTGCCGCGCCGCCCGTGAATTCCCCCCGTCGTGTTCTGCTGGCCAGCCTGATCGGTACCACGATCGAGTTCTTCGACTTCTACATCTACGCCACGGCCGCGGTGCTGGTGTTCCCGCACCTGTTCTTCCCGGACAGCAGCGAACAGGCAGCCTTGCTGCAGTCGCTGGCAACCTTCGCGGTGGCCTTCATCGCACGCCCGGTTGGCTCGGCAGTGTTCGGCCATTTCGGCGATCGCATCGGCCGCAAGGCCACCCTGGTGGCTGCGCTGCTGACCATGGGGCTGTCCACGGTGCTGATCGGCCTGCTGCCGACGCACGCACAGATCGGGCTGTGGGCGCCGGCGCTGCTGGCGCTGTGCCGTTTCGGCCAGGGCCTGGGTCTGGGCGGGGAGTGGGGCGGGGCAGTGCTGCTGGCCACCGAGAACGCACCGCCGGGCAAGCGTGCCTGGTACGGCATGTTCCCGCAGCTGGGTGCACCGCTCGGCTTCCTGCTGTCGGCCGGCATCTTCCTGGTGCTTGGCCGTTGCCTGAGCCAGGCCGACTTCCTGCAATGGGGCTGGCGCATTCCTTTCGTGGCCAGCGCGCTGCTGGTCGGCCTCGGCCTGTGGGTGCGGTTGAACATCCACGAGACCCCCGACTTCAAGCAGGCGCTGGAGCGCAAGGCGCCGGTGCGGCTGCCGATGTGGACGGTGCTGCGTGACCACCCGGTGCCGATGCTGCTGGGTACCCTGGGCGCGTTCGCCACCTTCGTGCTGTTCTACCTGATGACCGTGTTCAGCCTCGGCCACGGCACGGCCGTGCTGGGTTACAGCCGCGAGCAGTTCCTGCTGATGCAGATGGCCGGCATGCTGTTCTTCGCGCTGGGCATCCCGCTGTCGGCGCGCTATGGCGACCGTTGGGGGACGCGCCGCACGATGATCGTGGCCAGCGTGCTGATCATCGGTTTTGGCGTGCTGTTCGCGCCGCTGTTCCAGCCGCACAGCCCGTGGATGGTCACCGCCTTCCTGTGCCTGGGCCTGTTCCTGATGGGCCTGACCTATGGCCCCTGCGGTACCTTCCTGGCCGAGATCTACCCGGTGGAGGTGCGCTACACCGGCGCATCGCTGTCATTCAACCTGGCCGGCATTCTGGGTGCGGCACCGGCGCCGTACCTGGCCACCTGGCTGGCCGAACGCTTCGGCCTGGTCGCGGTCGGCTACTACCTGTGCCTGACTGCGGCAGCGACGCTGTGCGCGCTGGTGGCACTGCACCGGCGCGCGCTGCGGTTCAGCCAAAGAAGCGCTTGAGCGTGCGTCCCAGCCAGCCACCGCCTTGGTGCTCGCGGGTGAACTGGTTCAGGTGCGCCTTGACCTGTTCGGCATAGGCCTGATCATCGCCGCGGATGTGGTTGAACAACCAGCGCGAGAGCATGGTGCGCAGTTCGTCGCTGATGTCCTCGCCGGCCTGGAAGCGCAACCGGTACTCGGCCACGCGCTTGATGAAGATCTCATGCACGCGCTTGTGCGCTGCACAGAACGGGTAGCCCGCCTCCTCCATGAGCTCTTCCTCGAACGCGAAGTGCGACATGGTGTAGTCGACGACTTCGTCGATCACTTCACCCACCGCTGCACGCTGCAGGCTGGTCTGCGCCACGTGCAGGTGGTTGAGCATCTCGATGATGCGGCGGTGTTGTTGGTCGATCACATCGATGCCGATGTTCAGATCGTCCTGCCAGACCAGTAGTGCCATCCCCGGCTCCCCTTCATGCGTATGTCGGGGCCGACTGTAGAGCTGCCGTGCGGGAACGGCGTTGATCTGGATCAAAGCGAGCCGGTCAGGTCAGCGCAGGCTCGCGTGGACGCAGCGGGCTGGCCACCGTGGTGCAGCTGACCCGGTTGCGGCCACCGGCCTTGGCCAGGTACAGCTGGCGGTCGGCCTCGGAGATCAGCCGGTGCAGCGCATCGCGCTGCGGGCGCAGGCAGCACAGGCCGATGCTGACCGTCATGCGCAGGGTAGCGGTGCCGATGTCCACCTCCAGTGCGGCGATGCGCTGGCGCAGCTCCTCGAAGTACAGCAGCGCCTCGTCCTGTTCCATGTCTGGCACCAGCAGGCAGAACTCCTCGCCGCCGAAGCGCGCGATCAGGTCGTGGCTGCGTGCATGCGCGGTCACCGCGCCGGCCACCGCGCGCAGCGCGTCGTCGCCTGCTTCGTGGCCATGGGTGTCGTTGATGTGCTTGAAGTGGTCGATGTCGATCATCGCCACCGCCACGCATTGGCCGTGCAGCTGCAGCTGCGGCAGCTGGCGCTGGCTCTGCTCCAGGAAGAAGCGCCGGTTGGGCAGGCCGGTGAGGAAGTCGCGGGTGGCCAGGTCCTGCAGGGTGCCGATCAGTTCCAGCTGGTCCACGTTCTGCGAGACGCGGCAGAAGAACTCCTCGCGCGAGAACGGCTTGCGCAGGAAATCGTTGGCGCCGTTCTTCAGGAAGCGCGGGATCAATGAGGCGTCGGTATTGCCGGAGATGCCGATCACCGCCACCTTGTCGCGCGAGCGCAGGGTGCGCAGGCGACGGGTGAATTCCACGCCTTGCATGCCGGGCATTTCCTGGTCGACCACCGCCAGGCGGATCGCCGGATGCGCCTCGATAGCAGCCAGGCCCTCGTTGCCGTCGGCGGCTTCGTGCACCTCATGCCCATACATCCGCAGCAGGGCGGCGGCATAGCCACGTGCGGACGGCGAATCGTCCACCACCAGCGCGGCGATGCGCCGGTTGCGTTCCAGCCGCTGCACCAGCCACACCAGGTAGTCGATGCTGCCCGGGGTATTCTTCAGCACGTAGTCGATGATCTGCTGCTGTAGTACGCGCTTGCGCAGGTCCTCGTCGTAAACGCCGCTGACCACCACCGTCGGCAGGTCGCGCTTGAGGAAGAACTCGACCACTGCATCGCGGTCGCCGTCGGCCAGCACCAGTCCGGTCAGCACCAGGAACCAGCCCCCGCCTTCGCTGAGCAGCCGGTCGGCCTCGGCCAGGGTGGAGGCAATCACCACCGGCAGTTCCAGGCGCTGCTCGATGGCTTCGCGCAGCATGCCGGTGAACGCACGGGAGTTTTCGACCAGCAGGATCCGCTGCGGCAGCGGATCGGCCAGGTCGCCATCGACGGCGGCCTGCGGCAGCACGGGCATGATGCGGTGGCTCACGAGGGAGGGGCTCGGCACGGATAGCGGCGGTTTCGGGTGTAACTTTAGCGGGGCAGTATGCCCTGCGTGTCGTTCGGCGATCAGGCGGGCGATGTGAATGACGCCGCTGTGCCCGCAATGGATTCGTGCAGGACGAACCGGAGCCGGTTGCCACGGCAATGCACCGTACCGCCGTAGGCCATTATCCGGCCGGCCAGACGCTCCGTGGCCTGCTGAACGGTCCCACTCGACAGCGTGCAACTGCGGTCAAGCAGGCCCACGACCACCACAATGCCGCGGCGGTCGCCAGCCTGGCCGCTCCGGGCGCGCACGCTGACCTGTCCCGACTCCAGCTCCAGCAGCAGCGACACCGCCTCGATCAGCGAGCGATAGATGGCGAGCTGCAGGTCAACAGTCAGCATGCAGGGGTTCCCCTCCAGCCGGGGCGGTATCACGCGATGGGAGTTGTCCCAGTTCTCGCACGCGCCGCCAACGCGCAGCGCGATATACAGCCCAACCTGCTCCAGCCCCGTGGGGTAGACCAGACTGGCCTGTTCACGGAACAGCCGCGAGTGCACGGATGAGGCGTGCTGCAGGCTGTTGGCCACCGCATGATGCCCCTGCGCCTTCAGCCAGCTGACCATCTCGCCGAGCGAGCTGTCCATGCCTTCGCCGAGTTGCCTGAGATGGGAGGCGCGCTCGCGAAGTTCACGCTCACGGATCTGATGCGAACTACGTGCCAAGCGCAATGTGGTTTCCTCAGCCAGTCCACGGGACCGTGCACGTTCGTGGTGATAGCTGATGCTGGATCCCAGGGCGAGCAGTGCGACACTCATCACGGCCATGTTCTGCTGGGTGGCGAAGGTGCCCAGGTCGAACGAGGACGGTAGGCCGGTGCTGGGAGTGGCGAAATGGAGTGGAAGGTTCAACAGCGGAATCGCGATGGCAGCGCCACGCCACCCATGCATGAAGGTCAGGGCGATCGCCGGTAGGGAGGACAGCAGCACCAGGTGGGTGCGTGTGGTGTGGGCGCTGATGGCCGTAAGCTGCATGCACAGGGCCAGGACCAGCATCACCAGGATGGCCGTGACCGTAGGTGCAGCAAAGCGGCGCGTCCAATTGGGGGCCGCGTCTCGTCGCGACCAGAGGAATGCCAGTGGCACGAGGGTAATGATGGCGGCGAAGTGGCCAAAGATCGTGCGATCAACTGCGCTAAGCAGGTTGCTCGGCGGCGGGTTCGACCACAGGGCGAATGAAATGCCCATATTGAGAACCGGGACGAACAACGCCGTGCAGAAGGTCAGCGACAGCAGCCAGAGGCCGGCGGCGGACTCCGATGGCATTCTCATGCGGTGCAGGTGGACCACCAGCATCGCCATCGGCATCAGCAGCGTCGAGGCCAGGATGACCCAGGCCAGGCCGTAGCTGTCGATCATGGGGATGCGCAGGGTTGCGAAGTAGGCGTACTCGCCAAGCAGCAGGTAGGGCCACAGGCGGGTCGGGACGATCAGGAGTGCCGCTGCCCGGATGCCCGCTGGCAGGAAGAACTGATCCAGCGAGAACTGACGCGAGACAAGGCAGCTCAAAGCGTAGACGGCCGCGAGTGCGATTCCGACGGGTCGGATCCGGAAGCTCAGTTCAATTGCTTCTTTGAATCGGTCCAAGCCCCGCCTCTTGCCTCCCGGCCAATGATGACTGGCCACGTCCGTAGACATTATCGACAGTCGGAGAAGGGCGCAATCGAGGTGTCTGGCCTCCCTTTGCGCTGCAATTGCCGGCTTCCTGCGCTTCGTGGCCCTACACGGTCAGCAGTGCGTCGGCATAGCCACCAGCGGACGGTGAATCATCCACAATCAGCGCGTCCTCGGTTCGATCACGTTGCAGCCGTTGCACCCGCTACATTCGGCAGTTGATGCTGTCCACTGTGTTCACTATCGCGCAATCGACAATGTCCTGCTGTTACACGCGCCTGTCCAGGTCATTTGTCGCAGATGCAGCTGACCCGCACCGTGGGCGGGTTTCGCTACGGGTATTGGCGATTTCGGACGCTGCATCGGCGTGGCATGGGTTTGCATCGATCCAGTCGATTATGTCCCATGGGCTTTACGGAGTCCGCCCGGTATATGCTGATGCGATTGGGGGTAGCATCCTGCTTGATCCGTATTGCATCCAACCTGGAGGTTAGTGTGGGAAATTTCCGAATTCATGCATTTGCTGGTGCGTTGATGTTGGTGCCGGTATCCGTTCTTGCTTTTGCCCCGAGTGACGACCATGGAATCAAGATGGCCGGCCAAGGACTCGGCCAGTCGATTCCGCAGGCACAGGACCTGAGCGTGGATCCCGGCTGGTTGGTCTATGGGTTCGAGCGCGATGGTATGGATTATTTCCAGGTAAACGATCTCGCGGGCCACGTGCACATCGTGATCGGCAATGCTGCGGGCACGTTCTGGGTACTGCCGGCAGGTGACCCATCTGCGAAGGTGTCGTTGCCTGAGCAGCGCCTGCCTGTTCCCGCCAAAGCCACCAGGACGGTTGTCTATCGGTCCCCCGCATTCACGCTGGTCAGATATGCAAGCGGAGCTGATGTCTTGTGGGCGGTAGAGGCACCCTGATACCGCCTGTTGCCGGGATATCGGAGAGCTTCAGTGTCAGACTGCATGGGCACCCGGATGTTCGCCGGGTGCCCATGACGCCTTTGGCCAGCGGGATGAGCGGGACGTTCATGCGATACCGCTGCCTTGGTTCGATCCGATCGCTTGACTGTGAAATGCGCTACTGCAGCGCAGAGGGTGCAGGGCAGCTGTACCGTGATGGAGCACTGGGCTGTGTCTCAAGTTTTGTTTCACGGTCGAGGAACAGGATCCTGACCCGGTTGCGATAGCAGTCAACGGTCCCGTCATAGGGCAGGGTTCGCCCGGTCAGCCGCTCGAACGCTGCCATGGTTGTCTGCTGGGAAAGGCGCCGACGCGACTCCAGCAGCGACACGACCATGAGGATTCCGCGCCTGGAGCCCATTCCGCCGCATCTTGCACGAATGCGAATCTGTCCACCTTCATGCTTGAGAAGAATGGAGACTGCATCAATCAGTGTCCGGTAAGCGGCCAACTGCAGTTCCACGCTCAGGTTGCAGGGGTCGCCTTTCAGATCAGGGCGGAGAACGCGCTCCGTCAGCGTCCACGACTCACGGATGCCACCAGCCTGCAAAGCCACGTAAAGCCCAAGATGCTCCAGACCCGAGGGATAGACCATGCTTGTCTGTTCGCGAAGGAGCCGCGAATGTACATTCGAAGTATGCAGAAGGCTGCTGGCCACTGTGTGATGTCCCTGGGCCTTGAGCCAGTCGGCCAGCTCCACCAGTGAGGTATCAATGCCGTCGCCGAGCTTGCGAAGGTGCAGGGCACGCTCACGCAGCTCCATCTCGCTGGCCAATTGCGAGCTCCTCGCAAGATGGATGGCGTCCCTTTCCCCCATCTCGCGCAGCCTGTAACGATGGTAGAAGTGGGTGATGCGTGATCCGAGCAACAGCAATACGATGCCGCTGATCGCCATGATCTGCTGGGTGATGAAGGCCGCGGGATCGAATGCGGTGGGATGGGTGTTGGGCGTGGTCAGGCCGATGACCATGTTGAGCACCGGTACTGCAAGGGCGGCACCCTTCCAGCCATACAGGCAGGTAAGTGCGGCCGCGGGGAGTGCCAGCAGCAGCAGGAGCGTTGCCTTCAGCGCAACCCAGTCTGCGGGCAGTTGAGTTGCTGCTATCCCGATCAGGAGCATCGATGAAAGTGCCGCCAGCATCGGGGTCTTTCGTCCAGCGTTCCACTCCTGCCCCAGGTCCTGTCGCGCCCACAGCATGGCGATGGGGGCCACCGTCAGAATGCCGATGAAGTCGCCCACGCTGTAACGCGCCGCACTGGTCAGGAAGGGCGTGGAAGGGGGTGTTGGCCAGAGCAGATGGGAAAAGCTGAGGTTCAGCAGCGTAACTACGACGCTGGAAGCGGCGGCAATCAACAAAAGGCCGATCGTCTGCGACTCCGCCATCAGTCGCCGTTGCAGCTTCACAATCAACATCACTGCGGGCATGAGGAACGCGGAGGCAACAATGACCCATGTCAGGCCGTACTTCTCGATCATTGGCACGCGGGACTGTGCAAAGTACGCATATTCGCCCAGCAGCAGATACGGCCACAGGCGCGGCGGGCACAACAGTACGGCCGCCACCCGGATGCCGGCTGGCAAATAGAACTGATCCAGCGACAGCTGTCGGGTTGCCCAATAGGCAACTGCATAAAGCAAGGCAAGCATCAGGCCAGCCGGACGAATGCGCACCTTCAGCAACAATCCTTCTTTCCACCAGTCCAATCGCACGTCCCCCTCTCCTACGTGTCCCCTGTCAGCTTCCATTCGCCGCGAGGCCCGGTTTCTCAGGACGTTATCGGTCTGCGAACGATTATGCAATTGCACAGCGGCGCATTTAGGGAGTTGACCAACCATCCATCACAGATGTTGCGTGAAAATCTGTGACGTGTGCAGCACGATCAGCGCTGCGGTGCGCCTGTCAGAGCGTTCAATCCAGGAGATGCGGAATCTTCACCACAACGCATCCCGCAGCTTGTACCAGGACATCGCCGCCACCAGCAGCGGCGTGCGCAGCAGCCGGCCGCCGGGGAAAGGCGCATGCCGCAGGCGCTGGAACACGTCCAGGCGCTCGCTCTGGCCGGCAATCGCGGCGGCGATGACCTCGCCGGCCAGCCCGGCGGCGGCCACCCCATGGCCGGAGAACCCCTGCGCGAAGTACAGGTTGCCGTCCAGCCGGCCCCAATGCGGAGCGCGGTTGCGGGTGATGTCCACGTAACCGCCCCAGACCTGCTCCAGCGGCACGTCGGCCAGTTGTGGAAACACCTGGTGCATGCGCCGCTGCATCACCCTGTGCAGGCCGGGTGGGGGCAACGCCGAGTAACTGGCGCGGCCGCCGAACAGCAGCCGGTGGTCGTGGCTGAGGCGGAAATAGTCCAGTGCCCACGCGGTGTCGGCCACGGCCATGTTGTTGCCGATCAGGGCGCGGGCGCGCTCGGCCCCCAGCGGCGCGCTGGCGCCGATATAGGTGCCGACCGGCATGATCCGCCGTTCCAGGTCGGGCAGCAGGCCCTGCAGCCAGGCATTGCCGGCCACCACCAGATGCGCAGCGCGCACGCTTCCCTGCGCGGTATGCAGGGTGGGCTGCGGTCCGCGCTGCACGCGGGTCACTGCGGAGTTCTCGTGGATCACCACGCCGGCCGCACGTGCCGCATCGGCCAGGCCACGCGCATAGGCCAGCGGGTGCAGGTGCGCGCTGTGCGGATCGAACATCGCGGCGCGGTAGCGCGGGCTGTCCAGCTGTGCGCGCAGCGCATCACGGTCCCACCACTGCATCGGGTAGTCGTAGTGGCGCTGAAGATGCTCGCAGTTGGCGCGCAGGTCGCGCTCATGGCGCTCGCGGATGGCGACGCTGGCGTGGCCCTCCACCCAATGGCAGTCGATACCATGGCGGTCGATGCGCCTGCGCATCGCCTGTACTGCGTCGCGCGACCAGTCGAACAGGTGGCGCGCATCGTTACGGCCGAGCTGACGCTCCAGTTCGTCCACCTCGCAGCCATAGCCGACCAGCACCTGGCCACCATTGCGGCCGGACGCGCCCCAGCCGATCCGCTGTGCGTCCAGCACCACCACGCGTTGGCCACGCACGGCCAGTTCCAGTGCGGCGGTCAGGCCGGTATAGCCGGCGCCCAGCACCGCAACGTCGGCCTGCACCTGCCCCTGCAACGCGGGCAGTGCGGGCGGTTCGGGCAGGCTGGAGGCATACCAGCTGGGCGGAAAGGCGGCGCTCACTGCAGGCCTCGTGGGTGCAGTGCGGGCGGGCGGAGCAGGGCAGGTCGATCAGCGTTCACCCCGGTAGTTTCGCCGATGCATGGCAGCTGTGGTGTGACGGCAGCGACTTGCCGCCGTTGCCAGGCGACGGGTAACGTGTCGGCACGCCAAGGAGTCTTCCCATGCGCCGCCTGCCCTGGGTGGGCCTGCCCACCGACAGCACCGTGCTCGGCCACCACCGTTTCGCGGTGGCCGGCGAGAAGTATGTGCGCGCGCTGGCCGAGGCGGCCGAGGTGACCCCGGTGGTGTTGCTGAGCCTGCAGCCACCGTTGCCGGCCAGCGACTGGCTGCTTGGGCTCGATGGCCTGCTGTTGACCGGCGCGGTCAGCAACATCGAACCGCAGCACTACGAAGGCGGCCGCAGCTGGCCAGGCAATCCGCATGACCCTGCCCGCGATGCCAATGCCTTCGCGCTGCTGCACGAGGCGCTGGCGCTGGACCTGCCAGTGCTGGCGATCTGCCGGGGCTTCCAGGAGTTGAACGTCGCACTGGGCGGCACCCTGCATCCGCAGGTGCATGCGGTGCCCGGCCTGGCCGACCATCGCGACGACCCGCAGGCGCCGGTGGACGTGCAGTATGGGCCGGCCCATGCGGTGACCCTGGCCGCCGACGGCTGGCTGGCGCAGTGGCACGGCAGTGGCCGCGCGCAGGTCAATTCGGTGCACGGACAGGGCATCGCCCGCCTCGCGCAGGGCCTGCAGGTCGAGGCCATGGCCGATGACGGACTGGTCGAGGCGGCGCGCAGCCTGCACCATGGATTTGTGCTCGGCGTACAGTGGCATCCGGAGTGGCGTGTCACGCAGACGCCGTTCTATCACGCTATTTTCCGTGCGTTCGGCCAAGCTTGCCGGCAGCACCAACAGAACCGACTGGATTCCCGATGAGTTCCCGAACGCGCCCGCGCAAGACGGCCACGCCCCCCGCACCGCAGGAAAGCAGCCTGCTGCGCTGGCTGAAGGAGCGGCGCATCACCGAGGTGGAATGCCTGGTGCCGGACATCACCGGCAACGCCCGCGGCAAGATCATTCCTGCCGACAAGTTCTCGCACGACTACGGCACGCGCCTGCCGGAAGGCATCTTCGCCACCACCGTCACCGGCGAGTTCCCTGACGACTACTACGAGCTGACCTCGCCGTCGGACTCGGACATGATGCTGCGCCCTGACCCGGATACGGTGCGCATGGTGCCGTGGGCAGCCGATGCCACCGCACAGGTCATCCACGATTGCTACACCAAGAGCGGCGAACCGCACGAGCTTGCGCCGCGCAACGTGCTGCGCCGCGTACTGGCGGCTTATGCGGAACTGGGCCTGCGCCCGGTGGTGGCGCCGGAGCTGGAGTTCTTCCTGGTGCAGAAGAACACCGACCCGGACTTCCCGCTGCTGCCACCGGCCGGTCGCTCGGGGCGCCCGGAGACCGCGCGACAGTCGTACTCGATCGACGCGGTCAACGAGTTCGACCCGATCCTCGACCTGATGTACGACTACGCCGATGCGATGAAGCTGGACGTGGACACGCTGATCCACGAATCCGGCGCAGCACAGCTGGAGGTGAACTTCACCCATGCCGATGCGATGGACCTGGCCGACCAGGTGTTCCTGTTCAAGCGCACCATGCGCGAGGCGGCGATGCGCCACGGGGTGTACGCCACGTTCCTGGCCAAGCCGATGGAAAACGAGCCCGGTAGTGCCATGCACATCCACCAGAGCCTGGTGCGGGTGAGCGATGGCAGCAATGTGTTCGCTGGCGAGACCGATGCTGAGGGCGAGTTCAGCCCGGTGTTCGGCCACTACCTGGGCGGCCTGCAGAAGTACGCGCCGCAGGCGATGGCGTTCTTCGCGCCGAACGTGAATTCCTACCGGCGCCTGGTGTTCGGCGAAGTCTCGCCGAGCAACGTGCACTGGGGCTTCGACAACCGCACCTGCGGCCTGCGCGTGCCGCTGGATACGCCGGAAAACATGCGCGTGGAGAGCCGTTTCGCCGGCTCCGACGCCAACCCCTACCTGGCGATGGCCGCGACCCTGGCCTGCGGCCTGCTCGGCATCCGCGAGCGGCTGGCGCCGGACGCGCCGGTGACCGGCAGCGCGAAGGAACTGGGCTACAACCTGCCGCGCTCGCTGGGCGAGGCACTGGACGGGCTGGAGCAGTGCAGCGAGCTCCAGGCCCTGCTGGGCGAGCGTTTCTGCCGCGCCTACATCTCGGTCAAGCGCAAGGAATACGAGACCTTTTTCCGCGTCATCAGCTCGTGGGAGCGCGAGTTCCTGCTGCTGAACGTCTGAGCATCTGGAATAGAAAAATCCGCCGCCGGGGGGTAGGCTGGCACCCGTCGCCGGCCCCGCCGGCCCCCCTTCCCGCATTCTGGAGCACCCGATGAAGCTGCGTATCCTCACGCTCGGCCTGGCCTCCGCCATGCTTGCCGCCTGTGGCGGTGGCAACGGCGGCGCGCAGGACAGCCAGGTCCTGAACGTCTACAACTACAGCGATTACATCGCCGAGGACACCATTCCGACCTTCGAGAAGGAGAGCGGCATCAAGGTGACCTACGATGTGTTCGACAGCGATGAGATGGTCGAGACCAAGCTGCTGGCTGGCAACAGCGGCTACGACGTGGTGGTGCCGACCCTGAACTTCTTCGGCCGCCAGATCCAGGCCGGCGTGTTCCTGCCGCTGGACAAGAGCAAGATCCCGAACCTGGCCAACCTCGATCCGGCGGTTATGAAGCGCATCGCCACCCAGGATCCGGGCAACCAGTACGGCGTGCCGTACATGATCGGCACCACCGGCATCGGCTACAACGTGGACATGCTGAAGCAGCGCTTCGGCGGCAGCACCGATATCGCCAACAGCTGGGACCTGGTGTTCAAACCGGAGAACATCAGCAAGATGAAGGACTGCGGCGTGACCATCCTGGACACGCCGGCCGACATGATCCCGATCGCGCTGCATTACCTGGGCCTGGATCCGCACAGCGGCGACCCGGCCGAGCTGCAGAAGGCGGCCGACCTGCTGAAGTCGATCCGCCCGTACGTGCAGAACTTCCACTCCTCGCAGTACGTCGGTTCGCTGGCCAATGGCGGCACCTGCCTGGTGGTCGGCTGGTCGGGTGACATCATCCAGGCCCGCGACCGCGCCGAGGAAGCCAGCAATGGCGTGCACGTGGCTTATTCGATCCCGAAGGAAGGTGCGCCGCAGTGGTTCGACATGCTGGCGATCCCGAAGGACGCCAAGCACCCGGAAGCGGCTTACAGGTTCATCAACTATCTGCTGGAACCGAAGGTCGCCGCGGCCAACACCAACTTCATCCACTACGCCAACCCGATCCCGGCCGCGACACCGCTGGTGGACGAGGCGATCCGCACCGACCCGACGATCTACCCGCCGGCCGACGTGGCCGAGAAGATGTTCACCTACTCGATCAACACGCCGGAGACCGACAAGCTCTACACCCGGCTGTGGACCGAGGTGAAGACCGGCCGTTAAGCCGGTCTGGCGCCGCCGGGCCTTGCCCGGCGGCCGCCTTGCTTCACCGCTTCACCGTGCCGGAATCGGTACCGTCGGCCTGGTCAAGGTGCCTCAGGATGGCCGGCAGCAGGTCGCGTGCATCGCGGCCGCCGTTGCACAGGAACGACGAACTCATCCGCTGCAGGTTGTGCATGCCGATGAAGAACAAGCCCGGTTGCGGGGAAACGCCAAACTCGCCCAGCGGATAGCCGTGGGCATCCAGCGCGCCCTGCACATCGAGCCAGGGCCACTCGGCGACGAAACCGGTGGCCAGCACCACCGAGCGGATGCCTGCCGCCTGCAGATCCAGTTCATCCGGGGCTATGTCCGGCTCCCAGTGCAGATAGACCTCTTCGGGAATGTAGCGGGCATCGTCGGTGCGCGGCTCGGGCCGCGTGGCGTAGTACGCGCTGGCCAGCGAATCGAGATAGGCGTACTCGGCCCGCGTCGCTTCAATCGCGGTGCGAAGCTGCGGGCGGACATCGGCGAAGCGGGCGGTGTTTCCATTGAATTCCTGCAACCGTCCCAGCAACCTGATCCCTGCGCGGTGCATCGCCAGCAGGCTGATCGAACTGCCCAGGCCGGCGCCTCCCTTGCCGGAAATCAGGGGGAACTCCGCGGTGCGGGCCTTGCGCAGCGCGTCCGGCTCGCCTGCCAGTACGGCCGCCGATTGGCTTACGTGTTGATGGATGCGCCCGGCCATGTCCCACCAGGTCATCGAGTCCTTGCCGCGCAGCCGACGGGTGTGCGAATGACGATCGGCCAATGACCAGTACACGCTGCGACCAGCGTCGCACAGGTCCTGGGCGATCTGTGCGCCGGATTGGCCGCCGCCGATGACCAGCACCGCGCCCGGGGGTAGCTGGCCGGGACTGCGGTAGTCGCTGGAGTGCAGCACGGTGAGGCCTGCTGCGGGCGCGAAAGGGGCCCGGGGCAACCGCGCCCGGCGGTATTCACCGGTGGCGACCACCACCGCCTGGGCATGGATCAGCCCCCGGCTGCTGTCGATGGCATAGCCACCGGACTCCGGCCCGACCCGATGGACCACGCACCCCTCGCTGATCGGCAACGCGCGCTCGTCGGCATAGTCGCGCAGCCGTCGGATCACTTCCGGGGCCCCCATGAACCCTTCCGGGTCATCCCCGGCATAGGCATGGCCATGCAGGGCCATCGTCGCGTTGGCGGTGTTGGTCTGGAACGAATCCCAGCGCCGCCGCCAGCTGGCGCCCACGGTTTCGGCCTCCAGCACGCGATGCTCGACGCGGGCCTCCTGCAGGAGCGCGCTGAGCGACAACCCGGCCTGGCCGGCGCCGATGATGACCAGCGGCAGCCGTGCAGGCAGGCAGCCCGGCAGGCGGGGCGGGAAAGGGGAGGGGCTGTCCGGGGAAATCACCAGGGGCGGTCCATGCAAGGCCTAGATGCGGGACATTGCGCGGGGAATGTCCGGGGCTTTCAATGGATCCCGTTCTGAAAAATGTTGCAGATCGGGCTGCCGCCCGCAGTGTCTGGCCGGGACGGCTGCAGGGTCGTCCAGGGGAGCCCGGGCCGTGGGGCGGACAGGCCACCATCGCGGGGAAAACCGACACGCCCTCGGGGGCCCTGGGCGGGCCAGCGGCCGCTTCCACCCACTCCCGTCATATCCCCTTCGGCCCCCGGCCGTTAGAATGACCGCCGCTGTCCACCGCCCGCTCCCGGAGCCCCCATGCCCGTTGAAGCCCAGCCGGTAGCCACCGTCGTCGACACGACCGGTGCGCCCGGCTATCTCTCCATTCGCGACCTGCGCAAGGAATTCGACGGTTTCGTCGCCGTCGACGACGTCAATCTGGACGTGCGCAAGGGCGAGATCTTCGCCCTGCTCGGTGGCTCCGGCAGTGGCAAGTCGACCCTGCTGCGCTGCCTGGGCGGCTTCGAGACGCCCACCAAGGGCAGCATCACCCTCGATGGCCAGCGCCTGGACGCACTGCCGCCGTACCAGCGGCCGGTCAACATGATGTTCCAGTCCTATGCCCTGTTCCCGCACATGACGGTGGAGCAGAACATTGCCTTCGGCCTGAAGCAGGATGGCCTGGGCAAGGACGCGATCGGCAAGCGCGTCGGCGAGATGCTGGACCTGGTGCAGATGGGCCACCTGGGCAAGCGCAAGCCGCACCAGCTGTCCGGCGGCCAGCAGCAGCGCGTGGCGCTGGCGCGGTCGCTGGCCAAGGGGCCGAAGCTGCTGCTGCTGGACGAGCCGATGGGCGCACTGGACAAGAAGCTGCGCTCGCAGATGCAGCTGGAACTGGTCAGCATCATCGAATCGTCGGGCGTGACCTGCGTGATGGTCACCCACGACCAGGAAGAAGCGATGACCATGGCCACCCGCATCGCGGTGATGGATGCCGGCTGGATCCAGCAGGTCGGCAAGCCGGACGAGGTCTACGAGCAGCCGGCCAACCGCTTCGTTGCCGAGTTCATCGGTTCGGTCAATCTGTTCGATGGAGTGATCGACGAGGACCTGCCCGAGTATGTGACCGTGCGCTCGCCGCTGTTCCCGGCGCCGATCTACATCGCCCATGGCATCACCTGTTACGAAGGGCAGCCGGTCGCATTCGCGCTGCGCCCGGAAAAGGTGATGATCGGCAAGGACGAGCCGGAAGGGCACACCAACAAGGCCCAGGGCGTGATCGAGGACATCGCCTATTTCGGCAGCCATTCGGTCTACCACGTGCGCCTGCCCAGCGGTGCCAAGGTGCTGGCCAATTTCGCCAACTCGCAGCGCTGGGCCAGCGATGGCCTGACCTGGGGGGACAGCGTGTGGGTGCACTGGCGCGACAACGACGGCGTGGTGCTGACCTCATGAGCGTCGCCGGCCTGAAGCGCTGGCTGCCGGGGCTGCGTGCCACGGTGATCGGCATTCCGTACCTGTGGCTGCTGCTGTTCTTCGCGGTGCCGTTCCTGATCGTGCTGATGATCAGCTTCTCGCTCAGCCGGGTCGGCTCGCCGCCGTACACCTGGCTGCTCCAGTACGCGGACGGCGGCTTCTCGCTGAAGCTGAACCTGGAAAACTACCTGGCGCTGTTCCGCGATTCGATCTATGCGCAGGCTTTCCTCAGTTCGATCAGGATCGCGGCGATCTCCACCTTCCTGACCCTGCTGATCGGCTACCCGATGGCCTATGCCATCGCGCGCCTGTCGCCGGCCGCGCGCAACGTGGCGATGATGCTGGTGGTGCTGCCGTCGTGGACCTCGTTCCTGATCCGCGTGTACGCGTGGAAGGCGATCCTGGACCGCAATGGCCTGCTCGACCAGTTCCTGCAGTTCACTGGCCTGCAGACGCTGATGACGTCGATGGGGCTGCCGAAACTGCAGCTGATCGATACGCCGACGGCCGCCTACATCGGCATCGTCTACTGCTACCTGCCGTTCATGGTGCTGCCGCTGTACGCCAACCTGGTCAAGCATGACCACCGCCTGCTGGAAGCGGCCTACGACCTCGGCGCCAAGCCGTGGCAGGCGTTCCTGCGCATCACCTTGCCGCTGTCCAGGGCCGGCATCATCGCCGGCTGCATGCTGGTGATGATCCCGGCGGTGGGTGAGTTCGTGATCCCGGAAATGCTCGGTGGTTCGGAGACGCTGATGGTCGGCCGCCAGCTGTGGAACGAGTTCTTCAACAACCGCAACTGGCCAGGCGCCTCGGCGATGGCGGTGGCGATGATCCTGTTGCTGCTGGTGCCGATCCTGCTGTTCAACCGTTCCCAGCAGCGCCTGCTGGAAGGGAAGCAGGCATGAGCCCGCGTACCGCCAAGGGCCTGGGTCTGGGCGTGCTGCTGCTCGGCTTCGCCTTCCTGTACCTGCCGATCCTGCTGTTGATGTTCTATTCGTTCAACAGTTCGCGGCTGGCGATGGTCTGGGCCGGGTTCTCCACCCGTGCCTACAGCGACCTGTTCGCCGACCGTGCGCTGATGGATGCGATGTGGACCAGCCTGGTGGTGGCGTTCTGGACCGCCTGCACCGCCACCGTGCTGGGTACGCTGGCGGCGATGGTGATGACCCGTTTCAAGCGTTTCCGGGGCAAGCCGCTGTTCGGTGCGCTGGTCACCGCGCCGCTGGTGATGCCGGATGTGATCCTGGGCTTCTCGCTGATGGCGCTGCTGGCCTCGATGGGCGCGATTCCCGGCTTCCCCGCGCGTGGCCTGGCCACCATCTGGATCGCACACGTGACCTTCACCCTATGCTTCGTCACCGTGGTGGTGTCCTCGCGCCTGCAGGAAATGGACCTGTCGCTGGAAGAAGCGGCGATGGACCTCGGTGCCAGCCGGTTGACCGTATTCACCCGCATCACCCTGCCGATCATCGCGCCGGCTCTGGTGGCGGGCTGGCTGCTGGCCTTCACGCTGTCGCTGGATGACGTGGTGGTGGCCAGTTTCGTGGCCACGCCGGGCTCGACCACGCTGCCGATGAAAGTGTTCGCCTCGGTGCGCATGGGCATCAGCCCGAAGATCAACGCGTTGGCCACGCTGCTGGTGTCGGCCGTGTCGATCGCTGCAGTGATCGGCTGGTACATCAACGCCCGCGCCGAGAAGCGGCGCCAGCGTGACCTGCAGCTGGCACGGCAGGACAACGGCTGAGCACACGGTCTGTCGACAGCGCCGGCAACATCCGGCTCACGGCCGGCGGCGCACAATGGGGGTCACTTTGATGGAGACCCCCCATGACCGTCGAGATCATCGACCCGGCCACCGGCCAGGTGACCTACCGCCATGAACTGATGGGCGCTGCTGACATCGAGCAGCGCCTGCAGGCCGCCGCCGATGCGTTCCCCGGCTGGGCCGAGCGTTCGCTGCAGGAACGCGGCGCGATCCTGCGCCAGATCGCGGCGCAGCTGCGCACGCGCCGCGACGACCTGCAGCAGGCGATGACCCACGAGATGGGCAAGCTCAAGGCCGAAGCGCTGGCCGAGGTCGACAAGTGCGCGGCGGCCTGCGAGTACTACGCCGACCATGCGGCCGACTATCTCAAACCGCAGCTGATCGACACCGAAGCGCAGCGCAGCTATGTGCGCTACGAGCCGATCGGCTGCGTGTTCGCGGTGATGCCGTGGAATTTTCCGATCTGGCAGGTGTTCCGCTTCCTCGCACCGGCGTTCATGGCCGGCAACGTGGCCCTGCTCAAGCACGCCAGCAACGTGCCGCAGTGTGCCGACCTGATCCTGGCGGTGTGCCGTGATGGCGGCCTGCCGGACGGCGTGTTCGACGTGCTGCACATCGACAACGACCAGGCCGCCGACGTGCTGCGCGACGCACGGGTGAAGGCGGTGACGCTGACCGGCAGCGAGCGGGCAGGGCGCTCGATCGCCTCCAACGCCGGCAGCCAGTTGAAGAAGTCGGTGATGGAGCTGGGTGGCAGCGATGCCTTCGTGGTGCTCGACGATGCCGACCTCGACAAGACGGTTGCGGCAGCGGTGAAGTCGCGCTTCGACAACAGCGGGCAGACCTGCATCGCGGCCAAGCGGTTCATCGTGGTCGAGGCGGTAGCCGATGAATTCACCCGTCGCTTCGTTGAAGCTGCGGCCGAGCGCCAGTACGGCGACCCCGATGAGCGGGGCACCACGCTGGCGCCGATGGCCCGTGCCGATCTGCGCGATGAACTGCACAAGCAGGTACAGGCCAGCGTGGCCAAGGGGGCGCGTGTGCTGATAGGCGGCGAGCCGATTGCCGGCACCCATGCCGGCTATCCGGCCACGGTGCTCGACCAGGTCGGCCCGGGCATGCCGGCCTACGACGAGGAACTGTTCGGTCCGGTGGCTGCGGTGATCCGGGTCGCTGATGAGAGCGAGGCACTGCGCGTGGCCAACGACACCCGCTTCGGCCTCGGCGGCAGCGTGTGGACGCGCGATCCGGTGCGCGGCGAAGCTTTCGCACAACGCATGGAATGCGGCGCCGCGTTCGTCAACGCGATCGTCAAGAGCGATGCGCGGCTGCCGTTCGGCGGCAGCAAGCAGTCTGGGTTTGGCCGGGAACTGGCCGACCACGGCATCCATGAGTTCATGAACATCAAGACCGTTTACGTAGCTTGATGCCGAATGGCAATGCCGGCCGCTGGCCGGCATTGCCCTGGTTGCCGGCCAGCGGCCGGCACTACCACCAGCGGGTCACAACCACTTTGCGCGCTTGAACAACCGGTACAGGCCCACGCAGACGCCGCCCACACCAACGATCATCAGTGGGTAGGCCCACGGTTGGCTCAGCTCCGGCATGTGGCTGAAGTTCATCCCGTACCAGCTGGTGATCAGCGTCGGTGCCGCCAGCAGCGCGGCCCACGCACCGAGGCGCTTGACCGTCTCGCCCTGCGCCAGCGTCACCAGCGACAGGTTCACGCTGAGCGCGGTGCCCAGCATCTCGCGCAGGGTGTCGATCACATCGCTGATGCGTACCGCGTGGTCGTGCACGTCACGGATGTAGAGCTTCACTTCGTCCGGAACCAGCTCGCCCTGGTAACGGCGCAGCTGGGCCAGCACATCCTGCAGCGGCGCCACCGCCATCCGCATCTTGTTCAGTTCGCGCTTGAGCTCGTACAGGCGTACCACGGTGCTGCGCTTGTAGTTCTCGGCGAAGATGTCCTTTTCCAGCAGGTCCAGGGTGTCGCGGAAGCGGTGCACGATCGGCAGGTAATTGTCGACCACGAAGTCGGTCACCGCGTACAGGCAGTACGACGGGCCCATCTTCAGCAGCTGCGGCTCACGCTCGACCCGAGCACGTACCGGCGCGTAGGAAAGCGAGGCGCCGTGGCGCACCGTTACCAGGAAGCGCGGGCCGAGGAAGGCATGGGTTTCGCCATACTGGATGCGCTCGTCGACCATCTGCGCGGTGGTCACCACCACGAACATTGAATTGCCGTAGGTCTCGACCTTGGGCCGCTGGTGGGCGTTGCGCGCATCCTCGATGGCCAGGTCGTGCAGGCAGAACTCCTCCTGCAGTTTCAGCAGCACATCGTCGTTGGGGTCGTACAGGCCAACCCAGACAAAGCCATTGCCACTGGCAATGACATCGCTGATGGCGTCCAGGGTGATGTCGTGGCGTTTGCCCTCGTCATCGTAGTGGACGCAGTTGATGACGCAGGCGGGGTTGGCTGAAGCCGGGGCGGAAGCGGAGGCGGGCAATGACATGCCCGCCATCGTGCGTCAGCGCCGTGTTTCGGACAAGTGAGGATGGCGCCCCAGTACCCACGCCAGCGCGACGTGGACGGGCAGCAGCAGCACGATCCACTGCACGTTGTACTGCGCCTGCAGGCTCAGCCAGTGCAGCACCAGCGCCGCCACGGCCTGCACTGCCAGCAGCCACAGCACGACCCTGAACATGCGGCCCGGCACGCGCCGGCGCAGCAGGCTGATTGCTCCGGGCAGCAGCAGCACGGCCACCGGCGAAAGCAGCAGCAGGTTGCGGTTGGCCCAGGCGGCGTAGTGGATGCTGAAGCCCCACAGGAACACCAGCAGGCTGCCGGCGATGGCGCACAGCAGCCAGAACGGCAGGGCCAGCCCGGCCAGCAGGCGCGGGCGGTTGCGCAGCACCAGCACGCCGCCGGCCACGGCCAGACCAAGCAGCAGCCACGGCCACCAGCGACGCGCGAATTCCTTCGGCTCCGGATCGATGCGGTGTGGCAGCAGTTCCTGTTCGGACTGCACCAGCGGCCGGCCATCACTGTTGCGTGCCTGGCGCAGCGCATCGGCCAGGCGCATCGGCACGAACGCTTCCTGCCAGCGCGACAGCGGCTGGTCGGCAAACGGCCCCAGGCCGACATCGAAGCCCAGCCACATCCACGGGGCGGGCGAGGCCAAGCGCACCGACTCGCTGCGGTAGGTGTTGCCGCGCGAACGCCCCGACAACTGCGACTGCAGGCCACCGCCCAGCGCCTTGTCCACCGTGTCGCGTACCATCGTGGCGCAGTTGGCGGTGTAGTAGTCGTAGTGGTAGCGCGCGTTTTCCGGCTTGGCCCGCTCGGCCAGGTCAGCGGCCAGGGCACGCGCCTGGTCGGGGCGCAGGTCCAGCCACTGCACGCTGGCACCGCGGCCGGTCTCGTCGTAGTACGACAGGTCCTGCTGCAGCGGTAGCGCCACCAGGTAATACATCATGTCGCCGCGCACGAAGCGGCTGATGAAATCGTCCTCGGACGGATCGAAGTAGCCGAAGTTGTATGAGGTCGCTTGGCCGCTGAGCGGATCGATCACCACGATGGCATCATGCCCGAAGCGTTCGAAGAACACGGTGCCCGGCTGCATGGTCACCACGCCGATACGCGGGACCGGGGCCTCGGCGTTGGCGGTGGCAGGTGCGGGCACGGCTGCCGCCGGCTGCGCGAAGGCGGCCAGTGGCAGGGCCATGGTCATGGCCAGCACACACAGTGCCAGCCACGCCGTCAGGATCAGACTGCGGCGCTTCAAGCGTCGTCCTGCGCGTCCGGCGGCAGCACGGTCACGTGGAAGGCCTGCACCCGGCGCGCATCGGCGCGGGCCACGCGGAACATGAAGCGGTCCAGCGCCAGCTCATCGCCGACTTCCGGCAGATGGCCCACGGCCTCGGTGACCAGGCCACCGATGGTGTCGTAGTCCTCGTCGGAGAACGTCGCGCCGAAGCGCTCGTTGAAGTCGCCGATCGGGGTCAGCGCGTCGACCACGTACTGGCCGTCGGACTGGATGGCGATCTGCGCGGACGGATCCTCGGCCTCGTCGTGCTCGTCGTCGATCTCGCCGACGATCTGCTCCAGCACGTCCTCGATGGTGACCAGGCCGGCGACACCGCCGTACTCGTCGACCACGATGGCCATGTGGTTGCGCGACAGGCGGAACTCCTTCAGCAGCACGTTCAGCTTCTTCGCCTCCGGGATCAGCACCGCCGGGCGCAGCAGCTCGCGCACGTTGGCCGGGCCGTTGTCGGCGACCACGCCGCGCAGCAGGTCCTTGGCCAGCAGGATGCCAAGGATGTCGTCCTTGTTCTCGCCGTGCACCGGGAAGCGCGAATGGCCCGATTCGACCACCTGCTTCATCAGTTCCAGGAAGGGCGCTTCGACCGGCAGCGAGACCATCTGCGAGCGCGAGATCATCACGTCGCCCACGGTCAGCTCGGCCACCGAAATGGCGCCTTCCATCATCTTCAGGGTATCGGCGGCGATCAGACCCTCTTCCTGCGCGGTGTGCAGGACAGCGACCAGCTCGTCGCGGGTGTGGGGTTCGCCGGAGAAGGCCGAGGTCAGGCGTTCAAGCCAACCGCGCTTCTTTTCACTGTGCTCCGAAGGGGAGCTACTACTGTCGTCTTCTGACATCTCTGGAAAAAAGGCACCCGGCAGGCCGGGCGTTGGCCCAAGTCTAGCAGGATGTGGCGGCCTGTCAGTGACCGTCGCTGCCCGGTCCGGTGATCGGCGGCGGGGCCAGTTCAGGCCGGGCAGGGGCTTCTTCTTCAGGCAGGTCCAGGCTGTAGGTACAGCCGGCCAGGGTCTTGCCCGGGTGGGAGGCCACGGTGGAGACGCTGAGGATGATCGACTCGATCTGAGACTCGCCGGTCTTCGGGTCGGTCACGTCGCGGCTGACCAGCTCGCGACCGGCCATGAACTTGCCGTCCTGGTCGTAGCCGATCTCCAGCGCCAGGCGCTTGGCCAGCGGGCGTGGGTCGGCCTGGTCGAGGACGGCCATGATGCTGGCGCCGGCCACCGCCACCCGCTCGGTCTGTTGGCCGAAGACGGTGATCGGGCTGGCCAGCCGGTACTCGCTCATGAACTGGTTGCCCTGCGGCAGCGGCTGCAGGCCCCGGGCCACGGCCTTCAGCGGGTCGGCCAGCAGCGGCGCCAGCGCTGTCTGCTCGGCCACGCCCTGGCGGCATTCGATCAGCGCCGGCAGGTCCAAGGCAGCGGCCGGGGCGGACGCGACGAGCAGCAGGGGCAGGGCAATACGCAGCAGCACAAAGAAATTCCCGTTGTAGAGCCGAGCCCATGCTCGGCTGCATTTCGGTCAGGTTTGCGGGGGGCGATGCGTTGGAGCCGAGCGTAGGCGCGGCTGTATAGGCCTTAGCGCTCGCCCGCGTACGGGTCGTCAATGCCCAGCTCGGCCAGGATCTCGCGCTCCAGCTGTTCCATCGCCTCGGCCTCCTTGTCGTCCTCGTGGTCCCAGCCAAGCAGGTGCAGCACGCCGTGCACGGTCAGGTGCGCGTAGTGGGCATTGAGCGCCTTGCCCTGTTCGTCGGCTTCACGCGCCACCACCGGTGCGCAGATCACCAGGTCACCCAGCAGCGGGAACTTGACGCCCTTGGGCAGACCTTCGGGCACTTCGGCCGGGAAGCTGAGCACGTTGGTGGCGTAGTCCTTGCCACGGTAATGGCGGTTCAGCGACTGGCCTTCCTTGGCATCGACCACGCGGATGGCCAGGTCGGCCTCGCGGATGCGGCCCTTCAAGGCAGCGGCCACCCACTTGCGGAAGCTCACTGCCGCCGGCAGCCCGGTACGCGGCAGGGCATAACTGACGGCGACGTCCAGTCGCACGGGACCACGGGTCATGGCGTCGCTCCAGGCTGGATCTGATGCAGGTCGCGGCGGTCGTAGGCGCTGACGATGCGCGCCACCAGCGGATGCCGGACCACGTCGCGGGATTCGAAGAAGGTGAAGCTGACGCCCTCGACCTCGCGCAGCACATCGATGGCGTCGCGCAGGCCGGACTTCACGTGCTTGGGCAGGTCGGTCTGGGTCAGGTCACCGGTGACCACCGCGGTGGAGCCGTAGCCCAGGCGGGTCAGGAACATCTTCATCTGCTCGATGGTGGTGTTCTGCGCCTCGTCCAGGATCACGAACGCATCGTTGAGCGTGCGGCCGCGCATGTAGGCCAGCGGCGCGATCTCGATGACGTTCTTCTCCAGCAGCTTGACCACCTTTTCCACGCCCATCATCTCGTACAGGGCGTCGTACAGCGGTCGCAGATAGGGGTCGACCTTCTGGCTCAGGTCGCCGGGCAGGAAGCCCAGCTTCTCGCCGGCTTCCACCGCCGGGCGCACCAGGATCAGGCGCTGCACCCGCGACTCGTTCAGTGCTTCGACCGCGCTGGCCACGGCCAGGAAGGTCTTGCCGGTTCCCGCCGGGCCGATGCCGAAGTTAATGTCATGCGTGGCGATCTGGTGCAGGTAGCGGCCCTGGTTGGCGCCGCGGCCGCGTACCGTGCCACGCTTGACCTTGATCGCCACGTCCTGCGCTTCGTAGGAGCGCTCGGCGATCTGCTCGACGTTGGCCTGCGCCAGGCGCAGGTGGATGGCGTGGTTGTCGAAGGTGGTTTCGCCGGCTTCGGCGTACAGCGCTTCAACCAGCTTCTGCGCCTCCACGATGGCTTCGTTGGGCCCGCTGATGCGGAACACGAAGCCACGATTGGCGATCTCCACGCCGAGCTTCAGCTCGATCTGGCGCAGGTGCCCGTCGAAGGGGCCGCACAGGTTGGCCAGTCGCTCGTTGTCTTCCGGCGACAGGGTGAAGTCTCGATGATCGATGCTTTTCATTGCTTGGGGTGGGGCGGGGGCGCCGTCCACCGCGATGGACTCGGGGTGACAAGGTTACGCGCGTACCGGGCATGCGGCCAGCGGCGGGCCGATACGCGGTTTTCCACACCCGGTGTGGACGGGGGGCGCGAAAAGCTGTGGATAGGCCTTCGCAGTGCTTGTGCCACAAGGCGTATGAGGTGGTGGTGAAAAAACCGTCACGGTCGGCCGGAGCCCGTGACGGCAGCGCATCTTCCGCTGCCAGGCAGCCAGTACGGCCGCCCCCGTCCGGTTCTCCACACCGGCTGTGGAATGATGCTGAATCAAGCTGTGGATAGGTGGGGAGCAACCTTGCAGCAAAAGGCTTGCCCGCGCGTGGCGAAAAAACCGTCAGGGCTGATCGGAATCATTGAGGGTGCACGGGGCAGGTGGCACCGTGTCGCCGTCGCAGGAGGGGATGGCATGGGCATCGGCAACGGGATGCGTGGACTCGGGCTGGCGGGCATCGGCCTGCTGGCGGGCTGTGGGCAGTCAACGCCAACGGCGCTGGGCACGCTGGAGTGGGACCGGATCACGGTGCCGGCGCCGGCGGCCGAGGTGATCGCCACGGTGGAGGTGCGCGAGGGCCAGCGGGTCAAGGCCGGGGCCGTGCTGATGCAGCTCGATCCCGCCCGCGGCGACGCGCAGTTCGCGGCGGCGCAGGCCGACACGGCGCGCGCGCAGGCCCAGCTGGAAGAGCTGAAGCTCGGCCCGCGCCAGGAACAGATCGCACAGGCCCAGGCACAACTGGCCGCGTTGCGCGCGCAGTCTGCTGAAGCCACTGCCTACTATCGTCGGGTGCAGCCATTGGCACGCCAGCGCCTGATCGCCGCCGCCGAGCTGGACCGTGCACGGGCGGCCGCCGGCCATGCCGCGGCCAGCGTGCGTGCCGCCGAGCAGGCCTGGCTGGAACGGGTGCACGGCAGTCGCGCGCAGGACATCGCCCAGGGCCAGGCGGCCGCCGACGCCGCACAGGCGCAGCAGGTGGTGCAGGGCGTCAACCTGCAGAAGCTGCAGCTGCGCGCACCGCGCGATGGCGTGATCGATGCCTTGCCCTACCGGCAGGGTGACCAGGCACCGATCGGGGCGCCGCTGGCGGTGATGCTGGTCGGCGAGCGCCCCTATGCGCGCGTCTACCTGCCGCAGCCGCTGCGCCTGCAGGTCAAGGTCGGTCAGCCAGCGCAGATACAGCTGGAGGGAGGGGGCACCGTACTGAAGGGCCATGTGCGCGCGATCCGCAGCGAGCCTTCTTTCACCCCGTACTACGCACTCACCGGCGATGACGTCGAGCGCCTGAGCTACCTCGCCGAGGTCGACGTGGATGCAGCCAGCGACATGCAGAAGCTTCCGGCCGGACTGCCGGTGCAGGTGCGCTTCTGAACACCGGTGCGGACATCGCGGTGCATGCGCAGGGCCTGACCCGCCGCTTCGGCGATCTTCTGGCCGTGGACAAGGTCGACCTGACCGTCCCGCGCGGGCAGGTGTACGGCTTCCTGGGCCCGAACGGGTCAGGCAAGTCGACCACCATCCGCATGCTGTGCGGCCTGCTGGAACCCAGTGCGGGGCAGATCGAGGTGCTGGGCCTGGCGGTTCCCGAGCAGGCCGAAGCACTGCGCCGGCGCATCGGCTACATGACCCAGCGCTTCTCGCTGTACGAAGACCTGTCGGTACGCGAGAACCTGGAATTCCTCGCCGCCATCCAGGACCTGCCGCGCAACCAGGCCCGGCAACGGGTCGATGCGCTGCTGCAGCAGTACCGGTTGCAGGACCGGCAGCCGCAGCTGGCCGGTACGCTCAGCGGCGGGCAGAAGCAGCGCCTGGCCCTGGCCGGCGCCGTGGTGCATTCGCCCGAACTGCTGTTCCTGGACGAGCCGACCAGCGCGGTCGATCCCGAGTCGCGCCGCGATTTCTGGGAGGCCCTGTTTGAACTGGCCGACGCGGGAACCACGGTGCTGGTGTCGACCCATTACATGGACGAAGCCGAGCGCTGCCATCGCCTGGCGATCCTTGATCGCGGCGCACTGGTGGCCGACGGCACGCCGGCCGAGCTCTGTTCACGGCTGCAAGGACGAACGCTGCAGGTCACGTCATCGCAGCCACGCCAGGCCAGCCGCGTGCTGGCCGAGCTGCCCGGCGTGCTGAGCGTGGCGCAGATCGGCACCCATCTGCGCGTGCTGTGCAACGAAGGCGCAGCGGATGTCGCGGCGCTGCGGCGCGCGCTGGCCAGCGCCGACCCGCAAGCGCATATCGATAGCGTGGCGCCGAACCTGGAGGACGTGTTCGTGGCCGCCACCCGTGGCCGTGGCAGGGAGCCAGCGGCATGAACCTGCGCAGGCTGTGGGCGATCATGCTCAAGGAGCTGCGGCAGCTGCGCCGCGACCGCATCACGCTGGCGATGATCGTCGGCATTCCGGTGATGCAGCTGCTGCTGTTCGGGTATGCGATCAACCTCAACCTGCGCCACCTCGATGCGGGTATCGCCGACCAGGCCAACAGCGCCGCCTCACGCGCGCTGGTGCAGGACATGGTCGCCACCGGCGTGATCACGCCACGCAGCGAGGCCTACACGCCGGACCAGCTGATGCAGGCGCTGCGCCGCGGCGAGATCAGCGTCGGCATCGTGGTGCCGGCGGACTTCGAGCGTCGCCGCTTCGATGGACGCGAAGCGGTACAGGTGCTGGTCGATGGCAGCGACACCGTGGTGCAGAGTGCGGCGATCCAGCTGGCGCAGGTGCCACTGGATACGCGCCCGACCAGCAATACGCGGCCGCTGCGCGAAGGCAGCATTGCCGGTGGCCAGGTCAGCGTGACCAGTTTCTACAACCCGCAACGGCGCTCGGCGGTGAACATCGTGCCCGGCCTGATCGGGGTGATCCTGACCATGACCCTGGTGATGTTCACGGCGGTGGCGGTGGTGCGCGAACGCGAGCGCGGCAACATGGAACTGCTGATCGCCACGCCGGTATCACGCAGCGAACTGATGGTCGGCAAGGTGCTGCCCTATGCAGCGATCGGTATGCTGCAGACCACGCTGGTGCTGGTGCTGGGCACCTGGCTGTTCCAGGTGCCGATCCGCGGCAGCCTGCTCGACATCTACCTGGCCGCAGTGCTGCTGGTGCTGGCCAACCTGGCGCTGGGCCTGCTGATCTCCACGCGCGCGCGTTCGCAGTTCCAGGCGATGCAGATGACCCTGTTCCTGTTCCTGCCGTCGATCCTGCTGTCGGGCTTCATGTTCCCGTTCGCCGGCATGCCGCGGCCGGTGCAGTGGCTGGCCGAAGTGCTGCCGTTGACCCACTTCCTGCGCCTGGTGCGCGGCATCATGCTGCGCGGCGCCTCGCTATGGGAGCTGTGGCACGACGCACTGGCGCTGCTGGCCTTCATCGTGGTGATGATGACCCTGGCGATCCTGCGTTTCCGCAAGCGCCTGGATTGAGGCCTGTCATTCGGTAGTGCCGGCCGCTGGCCGGCATCATTTCCGGTGGGTGCCGACCGTTGGTCGGCACACCCTAGCCTTATTCCGCCACCACGCGCCCACGCAGCGAGTTGGTAAGCGCTTCGGTGATCAGCACATCCACGAACTGGCCGATCAACCGCGCAGGCGCCGGGAAATTCACCGACCGCATGTTCTCGGTCTTGCCGGTCAGTTCGTTCGGGTTCTTGCGCGACGGCCCTTCCACCAGCACGGTCTGCACGGTACCGACCATCTTCTGCGAGATGCTGGCGGCGTGCGCATTGATGCGCTCCTGCAGGCGCGACAGGCGAGCGTGCTTCTCGGCATCGCTGATCGTGTCCTCCAGATCGGCCGCCGGTGTACCCGGTCGACGCGAATAGATGAAGGAGAAACTGTGGTCGAAGCCGATGTCCTCGATCAGCTTCATGGTCTTCTCGAAGTCGGCATCGGTCTCGCCGGGGAAGCCGACGATGAAGTCCGAGCTGATGGAAATGTCCGGGCGCACCGCGCGCAGCTTGCGGATCTTCGACTTGAATTCCAGCGCGGTGTAGCCGCGCTTCATCGCCGACAGCACGCGGTCGCTGCCGGCCTGCACCGGCAGGTGCAGGAAGTTGGCCAGCTGCGGAACGTCGCGGAACGCGTCGATCAGCGAATCGCTGAACTCGAGCGGGTGCGAGGTGGTGAAGCGGATGCGGCCGACCCCATCGATCTCGGCGATGGTGCGGATCAGCAGGCCGAGGTCGGCAAACTCACCGTCTCCATATGGGCCGCGATAGGCGTTGACGTTCTGGCCGAGCAGGTTGATCTCGCGCACGCCCTGCGCGGCGAGCTGCGCCACTTCCACCACCACGTCCTCGAACGGGCGGCTGACTTCGGTGCCGCGGGTGTAGGGCACCACGCAGAACGAGCAGTACTTGGAACAGCCTTCCATGATCGACACGAACGCCGAGGCACCTTCGGCGCGTGGCTCGGGCAGGCGGTCGAACTTCTCGATCTCGGGGAAGCTGATGTCCACCTGCGGGCGCTTCTGCTCGCGCCGCGCGCGGATCAGTTCCGGCAGGCGATGCAGGGTCTGCGGGCCGAACACAAGGTCCACGAACGGGGCGCGCTTGATGATCGCTTCGCCTTCCTGCGAGGCAACGCAGCCGCCCACGCCGATGATGACCTCGCGGCCCTTGTTCTTCAGGCCCTTCCACACGCCGAGTTGGCTGAACACCTTCTCCTGCGCCTTCTCGCGGATGGAGCAGGTGTTGACCAGGATGACGTCGGCGTCGTCCGGGCTGTCGGTCAGTTCCAGGCCATCGCTGGCGGCAAGCACGTCAGCCATCTTGGCCGAGTCGTACTCGTTCATCTGGCAACCGTGGGTCTCGATGTACAGCTTGCCCTTGACCTGGTCGGGCTTGCGCGGACCAGCGGGCAGGGCAACGAGCGGGGTACCGCCCGGGGTGGCGGGCGGAAAGACGTCTGGCGTCCCGGTCATGGCGCTTAATCCATTCGGGTGGCGGGAAAGCGGGCAATTCTACCCGCATCCCGCGCCAGCCGCCGCGCCCTTGTAGAGCCGAGCCCACGCTCGGCTGCTCTTCCCGCTTCCCATGGGGCAGCCTGGCATGGCCTGGCTCTACTGAAGCCAGCCGAGCGTGGGCTCGGCTCTACAAGGAAAGCCAGCCGGCGCTGCTTATGCCGCCGCCAGCTCCGCATCGATCTGCCGCGAACGGTCGAAGGCGGTCATCGCGCTCATCCGTGCGATGTAATCAGCCGTGGCCGGCGCAGGCTGCACCAGACCGAAGGCCGTGGTCCAGGCCAGCGCATTGCCCCACAGCACGTCGGCGGCACTCATCGTCTCGCCGAGCAGGTAGCGACCCTGTGCCAGCTGGGCCTCGACCACCTGCAGCACGGTCTCGGCGTCGTTGTACGGCGACATCATGCGCGGCGGCGGCTCGCGGTGCATCGCCTTGTCGATCATCGCCGGCTCGAAACAGGCACCGTAGAAGGCCATCCAGCGCAGGTAGGGCCCGCGCAGGGCATCGCCGATCGGCGGCGCCAGCCCGGCTTCCGGATACAGGTCGGCCAGGTACAGATAAATGGCCACCTGTTCGGTCACCAGCGCGCCGTTGTGGACGATGGCCGGCACCTTGCCCATCGGGTTGATGGCCAGATAGGCCGGGGCCAGGTTGGCGCCGGCCTTCAGGTCCAGCACCTGCATGCGGTAGTCGGCACCCAGCGCTTCGAGCAGGGCCACGGCGCCGCTCGAGCGGGATCGGGCGGCGTGATAAAGGGTGATCTGGCGTGAGGTCATGGCATTGCTCCTTGCGGTGGGTGGTGAACTGGAAGCCATCCTGGGGCACCATTGCGGACGACTTCTGTCCTCGATTCTTCATGCGCCATACCGCCCATCGACTGCTGCGCCTGATCGCCCTGCTGCAGGCCCGCCGCCAGTGGTCCGGGGCTGAGCTGGCCGAGCGCATGGGCGTGGACCGGCGCAGCATCCGGCGTGATATCGAGCGGCTGCGCGAACTGGGCTATCCGGTCCGGGCCTCGTCGGGGGTCGGTGGCGGCTATCAGCTGGGGGCCGGGGCACCGGTACTGCCGATGCTGCTGGACGAGGAAGAGGCGACCACCCTGGCGATCGCGCTGCGGGCCGCGTCCGCGACCGTCGCTGGCATCGACGACACCGCCCGGGGCCTGTTGTCCAAGCTCGACCCGCTGGTGCCGACCCGTCGCCGCCAGCAGGCCGGCGAGGTGCATGCGGCGACGGCCACCCTGTCCGACCTTCCCTCCACCGACGCACGCCTGCTGGGACGGCTGGCCCAGCATTGCCGACAGGCGTCACGGCTGGCCTTCGAGTACCGCAGTGCGCAGGAGGCGGTGACCCAGCGCGAGGTCGAGGCGCAGCACCTGGTCAACTATGGGCGGCGCTGGTACCTGCTGGCCTGGGATCTGGGCCGGCAGGACTGGCGCACCCTGCGCGTGGACCGGATGGGCGCGGTGCGCGAATGCGCCGGGCCGGGCATGCATCGACGCACGCCCGCGCCCCCGGACGTGATGGTGCGGCAGGCGGTCAGCCAGGCGCCCTTCGCGCTGCAGGCCATCGTCCGCCTGGCCGGCAGCCGCACCGAGCTGGAAGGGCGCATCCCGCCGTGGTGTGGGGTGCTGGAGGCTGATGGCGCCGACCATTGCCTGTTGCGCATGGGCGCCGAGAGCGGCGGCATGATGCTGGCGCAGATCCTCAGCCTGGACCGGGTGCCGGTGGCGTTGTGGACCACACCGCCGGGCCTGCGCGATGAGCTGGCACAGCGTTTGGCCGGATTGGGCCAGGTGCTGGCTGTGCCGCCGGTCACAGGCTGAGCCGCGTCGCTTGGCAAGCCCCGGCGAAGCTGGGACACTCGCGGCATGAAGGGGATACTGGGGACAACGGCGATCATCATCGCTGCGCTGACCGCTGCGCCGGCCAGCGCCGGCACCCTGTACAAGTGCCAGGGCGCCGACGGGGTCACCAGCTACGTGAGCAAGCGAGTGGCCGGCGCGCGCTGCAGCAGCATCAGCTACAGCCGCGATACCCGCCCGGCACCGCGCCCCGTGGTGGCCGCACCGAAGCCTGCGCCGACCTCGGTGGCCAGCATCGAACGCAATCCGGTCGCTGTGGCGGCCAGCGCTGCTGCGCCCGCTGCGGTCGCGCCGACGCCTGCTGCACCCGCGCCTGCCGCGGCACCGACGGCCTCGCGGGCCGGGCGGATGGTCAGCGGCCACGTCTATTCCTTCATGAAGGATGGGGTGCGCCACTACACCAGTGCGCGGCCGACCCAGGTGGCCAACCTCGGTCCGGTGCGCACCATCCGCTACAGTTTCATGGAGCGCTGCTACGCGTGCGGCGTCAACCCGCGCGTGGACTTCGGTTCGGTGCGCCTGAACACCACCGCGTTCCAGGCCGAGATCACCTCGGCGGCACGCGAGTTCGGCGTCGAGGAGGCCGTGGTGCGTGCCATCATCCACGCCGAATCGGCCTACAACCCGACCGCGCTCAGCCGCGCCGGCGCGCAGGGGCTGATGCAGCTGATGCCGCCGACAGCCGCGCGCTTCGGGGTCAGCGATTCCTATGATGCGGGGCAGAACATCCGTGGTGGCGTGCAGTATCTTGCGTGGTTGCTGAAGCGCTTCAATGGCGACCTGACCCTGGCCGCGGCCGGCTACAACGCCGGCGAAGGCGCGGTCGACCGCCACGGTGGCGTGCCGCCCTACAGCGAGACCCAGTACTACGTGCGCCGGGTTGGGCAGCTGGCCGAGCGTTACCGCACCGCCCTGAGTCACCAGTAGGTGCCGACCGTTGGTCGGCACTCCTTTGAAAGGTAGTGCAGGCCGCTGGCCGGCAACCCCGTAATCAATGTTGTTGCAATGCGTTGTGTGGCGCGCGACGGTTCCGCTACACTCGCCCATGATTCAATGCGGCTCTGGCCCCCACCGGATCCGCTGGCAGCCTTAAAGCTACCTAATCAATATCGGAGTGCCGGATGGCCAACGATGGGGTACACGATCCAGTCAACACCGGACGTCGGCGTTTTCTTTCTGCCACCACTGCTGTGGTTGGCGCCGTCGGCGTCGGATTCACCGCCGTTCCTTTCATCAAATCCTGGAACCCCAGTGCCCGCGCCAAGCTTGCCGGTGCACCGGTCGTGGCCGACATCAGCGCCCTGCAGGAAGGCCAACGCCTGATCGTGGAGTGGCGTGGCCAGCCGATCTGGATCGTCAAGCGGTCCAAGGCGATCCTGGATGCACTGCACGGGCTGGATGGCCGCCTCAAGGACCCCGAGTCCGGCGAGAAGGACCAGCAGCCGGACTACGTGCTGAAGCAGAACCCCGAGCTGCGCTCGATCAAGCCGGACATCTCCGTGCTGGTCGGCCTGTGCACGCACCTGGGCTGCTCGCCGGAAATGGTCGCCGAGATCCGGCCCGAGCCCTATGACCCGCAGTGGAAGGGGGGCTACTTCTGCCCCTGCCACAAGTCGCGCTTCGACATGTCCGGCCGCGTCTTCAAGGATGTGCCGGCGCCGATCAACCTGAAGGTGCCCGCGCACCACTACCAGGACGACAACACCATCATCATCGGTGTCGATCCGCAGGGGGCTGCCTGATGGCCAATATCCTCAGCCGTACCGCCAGCGGCGTCGCCGACTGGGTCAATGCCCGCGCGCCGGGCCTGATGCCGGTCTATCGCAAGCACGTCAGCGAGTACTACGCGCCGAAGAACTTCAACATCTGGTACTACTTCGGCTCGCTGGCACTGCTGGTGCTGGTCAACCAGATCGTCACCGGCATCTTCCTGACGATGCACTACAAGACCAGCGCCGCGGAGGCGTTCGGCTCCATCGAATACATCATGCGTGATGTGGAGTGGGGCTGGCTGATCCGCTACATGCACTCCACCGGCGCCTCGCTGTTCTTCATCGTGGTCTACCTGCACATGTTCCGCGGCCTGCTGTACGGCAGCTACCAGAAGCCGCGCGAGCTGGTGTGGATCCTGGGCATGCTGATCTACCTGGTGCTGATGGCCGAAGCCTTCATGGGCTATGTGCTGCCGTGGGGCCAGATGTCGTTCTGGGGCGCCAAGGTGATCATCTCGCTGTTCGGCGCGATACCGGTGATCGGCAACGGCCTGACCGAATGGATCATGGGCGATTACCTGCCCAGTGACGCCACGCTCAACCGCTTCTTCGCATTGCACGTCATCGCACTGCCGCTGGTGCTGCTGTTGCTGGTGGTGCTGCATCTGGGCGCGCTGCACGAAGTGGGGTCGAACAACCCCGATGGCGTGGAGATCAAGAAAGGACCGAAGGGCAACCGCTGGTCGCCGAATGCGCCGGCCGACGGTATTCCGTTCCACCCGTACTACACGCTCAAGGATGGTGTCGGCGCCGGCTTCCTGCTGATCATCGCCGCCTTCATCATCTTCTTCGCACCGGGCTTCGGCGGCCTGTTCCTGGAACACGACAACTTCACCGAGGCCAACCGCCTGGTGACCCCCGAACACATCAAGCCGGTCTGGTACTACACGCCGTACTACGCGATGTTGCGCGTGGTACCGAACAAGCTCGGTGGCGTGCTGGTCATGTTCTCGGCCATTGCGATCCTGTTCCTGGTGCCGTGGCTGGACAAGGCCAGGGTAAAGTCGGTGCGCTACCGCGGCTGGATCTCGAAGGTGATGCTGGGCGTGCTGGCGGTGTGCTTCGTGTGGCTGGGCGTGATCGGCTCCGGCCCGGGCACCGACGTGCATGAAACCTACATCGGGCGGGTGCTGACCTTCCTGTACTTCGCGTTCTTCATCACCATGCCGCTATGGACAAGGTTGGACAAGACCAAGCCGGTACCGGAGAGGGTGACCACGCATGACTGAGCGCTGGATTGTCCGGCTGGCCCTGACGGCCACCCTGATGCTGGGCAGTTTCCTGGCCTCCGCCGCCGAGGGCGGCACCAAGCTGCTGCAGGCCGGCAACGACCTCGGTGACCGCGCCTCGCTGCAGCGGGGTGCGCAGCTGTACATGAACTACTGCTCCGGCTGCCATGCGCTGAAGTACCTGCGCTACTCGCGGATGGCGCAGGACCTGGGCCTGACCGAAGAAGAGGTGATGAACAACCTCAACTTCACCGGCTCGGCGATCGGCGACCCGATCCCGGTGGCGATGCCCAAGGAGAACGCGGAGAAGTGGTTCGGCAAGATGCCGCCCGATCTCAGCCTGATCTCGCGCGTGCGGGGCAGTGACTGGGTTTACACCTATCTCAAGTCGTTCTATCTGGACAGCAGCCGCCCGCTGGGCTGGAACAACGCGCTGTTCGCCAACGCCTCCATGCCCAACCCGCTGTGGGAGATGCAGGGGCTGCAGCATGCGGTGCACGGCAAGGCGGAAGCGCCCGGCATGGACCCGCCGGTGACCGGCCTGAAGATTGAAACGCCGGGATCGGTCGATGCCGGGCAGTACGACCAGGCCGTGCGGGACATCACCAACTTCCTCGAATACGCCGGCGAACCGGCCGCACTCAAGCGCCAGCAGCTGGGCGTGTGGGTGATCCTGTTCCTGGCCCTGCTGACCTTCCTGCTGTATCTGCTGAAGAAGGAATACTGGAAGGACGTTCACTGATTCTGGCGCCGGCCATCGCGTGGGCCTATTGGCTTTTGTGATGGTCGGTTGCACACTCGGGGAGGAGTCGACCGCTGGCACGGTGCCGGCGGCGCCGATGCGGCAGGCGGTCTCCTGTCGTGGGAGAGCCTTTGATGGCGGCGAGCGTACGCATGCGCAATACACTGACGCTGTTTTCCTCGAACGACGACGTACTGTGCCACCGTGTACGCCTGGTCCTGGCGGCCAAGGGCGTCACCTTCGACTTCGTTCCGGTCGATCCGCAGAACCCGCCTGAAGACCTGATCGACCTCAATCCGTACCACTCGGTGCCGACCCTGGTCGAACGCGAGCTGGTGCTGTACGCCGCATCGGTGGTCAGCGAATACCTGGATGAGCGCTACCCGCATCCGCCACTGATGCCGGTCGACCCGCTGTCGCGTGCGCGCATCCGCCTGGCCATGCTGCGCATCGAGCACGACTGGGTGCCGCAGGTGCAGGCCATCCAGCTGGGCAACAAGACCCAGGCCGAGGCCGGGCGCAAGCGCCTGAAGGAACTGCTGACCGCCTCGCTGCCGCTGTTCAAGGCCAGCAAATTCTTCCTCAATCCGGAAATGAGCCTGGCCGACTGCGCGATGGCGCCGATCATCTGGCGCCTGCAGTCGCTGGATGTGCCGCTGCCGAAGGATGGCAAGGCGATCGAGGACTACGGCAACCGCATCTTCCGCCATCCCGGATTTGTCCGCAGCCTGACCGAGCAGGAAAAGAAACTGCGCGATCTGCCGGTCTGATCCGTCCCCGCGTTACCCGTCTGCAGGCCGACCGGCGTGCAGACGATCCGCCCCGGCGGGGCGCCGGGCGCGTACACTTCACGCATGACCGAAGACTTCTTCCACATGACCAGCCACCGCCCGTACCTGCTGCGGGCGCTGGTGGAATGGATCAACGACAACCAGCTGACCCCGCACATCCTGGTCGACGCCGGCGTCCCCGGCGTGCAGGTCCCGCCTTCGGCGGTCAAGGATGGCCGGGTCGTGCTCAACATCGCCGAACGTGCTGTCGTGCGGCTGATGATCGACAACGAAATGGTGAGCTTCTCGGCCCGCTTCTCCGGAACCAGCTACCCGGTGCAGGTGCCGATCAGCGCCGTGCTGGCGGTCTACGCCCGCGAGACCGGGCAGGGCATGGCATTGCCGGATGACATTCCGGGCAACGAAACCGCACCGACCAGCGATGAGCTGCTGCACGAGGAAGGCACGCCGCCGGACGACACGCCGCCGGCCAGTCCGCCACCGAAGGGCCGCCCGAACCTGCGCGTGGTCAAGTAACCATTCTGACGCCGCCCGATGGGCGGCGTTTTTCTTTGCCCGTTTGGCGGTGGGTGCCGACCGTTGGCCGGCACATCTTCAAACCCTAGGCATCCTCGGCATCCTCCGCATCCGGCCGGATCTGGCTGATCCGCGCGGCACCGGGGCCGGTGAACGAAATCAGCTGGTCGCCACGCAGCACCATGCGGCCCACGTGGCGATCGATGCCATCGTAGGAATACTCGAACTTGAAGGTGCGCTCGAAACCGAGCCGGCCATCCTCGCCACGCGACAGTCGCAGGCCGGTGGCGTGCACCGCCTGGTCCAGCCACTGCACGTCGGCGGCGCGGCAGGCATTGCGTCCCAGCTCGACCGCGCGCTCGGCGGCCGAGCGTGCGGCGTTCCAGAAGAAGTAGATGATTCCGCCGGCAATCAGCAACAGCAGCAGGGTAGGCATGGCGTCAGCCGTCAGAGGTCGATCCGGCAAAGATGGCGGCGAACGCGCGCTGGATCAAGCACGGGTATCACCGGCTCGGCGGTGGCTGGCCCGTCATCGGTGCTGCGGGCGCGTTGGCCGGTACGGCCTGCATCGGCGCTGCGGAGGGTGACGGCATCACCAATGGCGCGGTCGCGGTCAACTGCAGCAGGGCCGCCCAGTCCTGGCGGTTGAAGCTGCATTCGTCCTCGCGGCCCGGCGTGCAGCTGGGGTCGATGCCGGTGCTGTTGCGTTCGCGTGCCGGGGGCAGCTTGATCAATCCGGTACGGTCCAGCGGCAGCAGGCGCATTGCCACGGTGTTCATCACGTTGCCACCGACCAGGTACAGGGTCTGGTCGCCCCCCAGGTTGGCAGCCACCACCACTTCGCAATGCGATTTCCAGTGGCCCACCGAACCGTTGCCCAGCGCCTGCACCAGCCCGCTGTAGCTGAGCGTCGTGCTGCGGTCGCGCAGGAAGCACAACAGATCGCCCGGTGCGGGCTTTGCGGTCGCGGGATCGACCAGCCGGTACGGCACGCCCGAGGGGCCGCCCTGGTACGCGGCACGGATGTAGTCGATGTGGCGCGGCGACGTGTTGAAGCCGGGAACGCCGGCCTGCACCATCACCCAGGAAATGAAAGCGGCCGACCACGGATTGTCGATCAGGAAGGCGCGGCAGTCGCTGTCGGTGTAGCGCGTACCCAGCGGTGCCACGCAGCTGCTGGCACCGGCGATGCTGCCCATCGCGTTGAGCGTGCCGCTGTTGCGCCAGTAGCCGGCCACGCGCTGCCAGGCAATCAGCCCGTTGTCGGCCAGGTGTTCGTTCTCGGCCTCGGTGACACTCAGACTCGCCGCGCGGCCATCGCGATCGATGAAGGGCCGGAACCAGAGCCGGTGTTCATTGCAGGCGGTATTGCGGATGGCCACCGCCAATGGGCTCAGGCCGAAGCGGGGAGGGACATCGCAGGCTTCAGCGGCTGCGGCGGACAAGGGGGCTGCCGCGAGCAGCAGACAGGCAGGCAAGAGCATCCGGCGCATGCGCGGCTCCTGTGGGGGATGCCCGCAGCGTCGCAGAGGCTGGCGTAGCCGAGCCGTGAAGGCGCCCGGGTCGTGTAGAGGCGGGCCTACGCTCGGCTCCACAAGGTCGCGTAGGCCTCAAGCCGGCGGCGGGCCCAGCTTCAACGACAGATCGATGGCCTGCACATGCTTGGTCAGCCCGCCGATGGAGATGCAATCGACGCCATCCTCGGCGATCGAACGCAGGCCGCCCAGGCCGACGCTGCCGGAGACTTCCAGCGGAATGCGCCCGGCCGTGATGCGCACCGCCTCGCGGCGCAGGTCGGGACTGAAGTCATCCAGCAGGATGCGTTCGCAACCGGCTTCGAGCGCCTGGCGCAGCTGTGCCAGGTCTTCGACCTCGACCACCAGTGGCAGCGCAGGCCACTGCCGGCGTGCGGCGGCCACCGCCGCGGCCAGCGAACCGGCAGCACGGATGTGGTTCTCCTTCAGCATCACCGTGTCGTACAGGCCGAAGCGATGGTTCTCGCCGCCGCCGCAGCGCACCGCGTACTTCTGTGCCAGGCGCAGGCCGGGCAGGGTCTTGCGGGTGTCGAGGATGCGGGTACCGGTACCGGCCACCGCAGCCACGTAGCGGGCAGTGGTGGTCGCGGTGCCGGACAGCGTCTGCAGGAAGTTCAGCGATGTGCGCTCGGCACTGACCAGGCTGCGGCTGCGCCCGTGCAGCAGGGCCAGCACGGTGCCGGCGGTGACGGCATCGCCTTCGGCGATGTGCCATTCAATGCGCACGTCAGGGTCGAGCGCGCGATGGGTGGCGTCGAACCAGGGCCGCCCGGCGATCACCGCATCCTGCTTGCACAGCAGGTAGGCGCTGTCGGCCTGGTCGGGGAGCAGGGCGGCGGTGACGTCACCGCTGCCCAGGTCCTCGGCCAGCGCGCGCGCGACATCGGCGGCGACAACGGCCGCATCCGGCGTCGGCAGCGTGCTCATGCGGCCGGGAAGTCGGCGATCTGGGCGGTCGGAATGGCTTCCTCGGCCAGCAGCACCGGGATGCCGTCGTCGACGCGGAACACCTGCTTGCGGTCACGGGTGACCAGCGCATCGCGCAGCGGCTGCGCCAGCGGGTTGCCATCGGCCTTGGTCACCGTGCCGGCGGAAATGGCCTTGTTGAGGGCTTCCAGGCCCTTGCCATCCAGCAGGGACAGGGGCTGGCGGGTGTCCGGGGACACCAGCAGGTCGAGCAGCTTGCGATCCATGGTTCTTCGTCTTGCGTGGAAGACGGCTAGAATACGTCTTTAAGGCAGGTGACGGCCAATGACCCCCAACCCGATCGCGCCGCTTGTCGGCATCGTCATGGGTTCCCGTTCCGACTGGGAAACCATGCAGCACGCCGCCCAGAAGCTTGAAGCCCTGGGTGTTCCGTTCGAAGTGAAGGTGGTGTCCGCGCATCGGACGCCGGATGTGTTGTTCAGTTACGCCGAGCAGGCGGGCCCGCGTGGCCTGCGCGCGATCATCGCCGGTGCCGGCGGGGCCGCGCACCTGCCAGGCATGATCGCGGCCAAGACCGCCGTGCCGGTGCTGGGTGTGCCGGTGCAGTCCAAAGCCCTCAACGGCATGGATTCCCTGCTGTCGATCGTGCAGATGCCGGCCGGCATCCCGGTCGCCACCTTCGCCATCGGCAACGCCGGCGCCTCCAACGCCGCGCTGTTCGCGGCGGCGATGCTGGCCAGCGACCAGCCGGCGATCGGCCAGGCGCTCGATGCCTTCCGTGCACGCCAGACCGAAGACGTGATGGCCCACGACGATCCGCGCCAATGAGCCTGACCGTCGGCATCCTGGGCGGCGGCCAGCTCGCCCGCATGATGGTCCTGGCCGGTGCGCCGCTGGGGCTTCGCTTCGAACTGTACGACCCGGCCGCCGACGCCTGCAGCGGCCCGCTGGCGCCGCTCACCGTGGGCGCCTTCGATGACCGCCAGGCCCTGGCGGACTTCGCCGCCAAGGTCGATGTGGTCACCTTCGATTTCGAGAACGTACCTGCCGACAGTGCACAGTTCCTGGCCGACCGCGTGCCGGTCTATCCGCCGCCGGCCGCGCTGGCGGTGGCCCAGGACCGGTTGAGCGAGAAGACCCTGTTCCAGCAGCTGGGTATTCCGCTGCCGGCCTTCGCCGACATCCGTAACCGCGACGAGCTGGCGGCGAAGGCGGCTGAGTTCGGCCAGCCGTGCATCCTCAAGACCCGCCGCCTCGGCTACGACGGCAAGGGTCAGTTCCGCCTGCGCAGCGAAGCCGACATCGACGCCGCATGGGATGCGCTCGGTGCCCAGGCGGAGCGCACCGGACTGATCCTGGAGGGCTTCGTGGCCTTCCAACGCGAGGTCAGCGTGGTGGCCGTGCGTGGCCGCGATGGCAGCTTCGAAGCCTGGCCGGTCACCGGCAACTGGCATGTCGACGGCGTGCTGTCGGCCAGCGTGGCACCAGCGGTGCTGTCCGACGCCGAGCGGCAGGCAGCGATCGGCTATGCCCGCCGCGTCGCCGAGCACCTGCAGTATGTGGGCGTGTTCGCACTGGAGCTGTTCTGTCGCGACGGCGAACTGCTGGCCAACGAGATGGCACCGCGCGTGCACAACTCCGGGCACTGGACCATCGAAGGCAGCGAGACCTCGCAGTTCGAGAACCACCTGCGTGCCGTGCTGGGCCTGCCACTGGGCAGCACCCGCATGCTCGGCCATGCCTGCATGCTGAACTGGCTGGGCGCGATGCCCGATCCGGCGCCGGTGCTGGGTCAGGCCAGTGGCCATTGGCACGATTACGGCAAGGAGCCGCGCGAAGGTCGCAAGGTCGGCCACGCCACGTTGCGCGACGATGATGCCGCTGCATTGGCCGATGCGCTGGACCAGGTCGGCCTGGAGCTGGACCGCCAGGCTCAGGTGGCGCCGGCAGTGCACGCGCTGCGCAACCGCTGAGCCCGGGCGTGCCGGCCAATGGCCGGCACAACCCTGTATGCCTGCAACGGTGTGGCGCGCCGGTGCAGGCATCGGCGCACCATTGCCGGTGGTAGCGTGGAGCTCCTTTCACAGGAGTCACGACCATGCTTGACTGGAATGCCTACCGCAAGGAACTGAAGGGCCGCATCGGCGAGATCGGCAAGCTCTCGCCGGACACGGTCAAGGGCTACGCCACCCTGGCCAATGCCGGTGCCCAGACCAACCACCTGGATGCCAAGACCCGTGAGCTGATCGCATTGGCGGTGGCGGTGACCACCCGCTGCGACGGCTGCATCACCGTGCACGTGGACGCTGCACTGAAGCAGGGCGCCAGTCGCGAGGAAATCGCCGAAGCACTGGGCGTGGCGGTGTCGCTCAATGCCGGCGCGGCGCTGGTGTACTCGGCGCGGGTGATGGACGCGGTGGCTGCGCACGAGAACGCGTGACGCTCCGCTCTGCATTTCGGTAGTGCCGGCCGCTGGCCGGCAACCCCGGCATCCTTGTGCGTCCAGTGGGTTGCCGGCCAGCGGCCGGCACTACCCCGGGACCGAGCCGCTGCCTCAGCGCAGCTGGCTCTCGGCGAATTCCCAGTTGACCATCTGCCAGAAGGCATTCAGGTAACGCGCGCGATCATTCTGGTAATCGGTGTAGTAGGCGTGCTCCCAGACATCGCAGCACAGCAGCGGGGTGCTTTCGCCGGTCAGTGGCGTGCCGGCGTTGCGGGTGGCCTGGATGCCGAGCTGACCACCGGGGTGCTGCACCAGCCACACCCAGCCCGAGCCGAACAGGCCCAGCGCGGTGCGGTTGAATTCCTCGCGCAGGCGCTGCGCATCACCGAACTGGCGCTTGACCAGCTCGCCCAGCCGGCCCTGCGGCTCGCCGCCGCCGCGCGGGCGCAGGCACTGCCAATAGAAGCCGTGGTTCCAGGCCTGGGCGGCCGCATCGAACAGCGTGCCCTGGGCATGGCGCACGATCTCTTCCAGTGACGCCTCCTCCCACTCGGTGCCGAGAGTGCCGGCGTTGACCGCGTCAACGTAGGCGCGGTGGTGGCGGCCGTGATGCAACTCAACGGTCTGCGCGGACAGGTGGGGCTGCAGGGAGCCGGGGAGGTAGGGCAGGGCAGGCAATTCGACGGGCATGGACAGGTTCGTGGCCAGGGGACGGCGGTAGCCTGTTCCATCTGCTTACAATGGCGGCTACCGTGGGCAGTCTAGCCGACCATCACGGTCGGTTTGTCCGGCGAAGCAAGGAGTGTGGTTGTGGCGGTAATGCAGCAAATCCAGGCCGAGGTCGATCGTTACCCGCTCGTGCTGTTCATGAAGGGCACCCCGCAATACCCGATGTGCGGCTTTTCCAGTCGCGCCGTGCAGGCGTTGATGGCAGCCGGCGCCGTCACCCTGCGCACTGTCAACGTGCTCGAAGAGCCGGAGATCCGCGCGAACCTGCCGCGCTTTTCCAATCTGCCGACCTTCCCGCAGCTGTTCATCAACGGTGAGTTGATCGGCGGCTGCGACATCGTCATGGAACTGTTTGAATCCGGCGAGCTCAAGCGCATCGTCGAAGAGGCGACCCAGGGATGAGTGCCTGGCCGTCGACGTCACCGACTGACGGGGCGATCGATGGCCGCCCGTTGCAGGATCGCGTCGTACTGGTCGCCGGCGCCGGGGGAGGGCTGGGCAGTGCCGCGGCGGTCGCCGCAGCCGCAGCCGGTGCCACCGTGGTCCTGCTGGGACGCAAGCCGCGCCGGCTGGACCGGGTCTATGCCCAGGTCCAGGCGGTCGGTCCGGAACCGCTTCTGTACCCGCTGGACCTGGAAGGCGCCAGTCCCGATGACTATGCCGAACTGGCCCAGGCCCTGCAGCGCGAGCTGGGGCGGCTGGATGGACTGCTGGTCTGCGCCGCGCATTTCCCCGGGCTGACTCCGTTTGAACTGGCTGACCCGGCCAGTTTCGCCCGTGCGGTCCATGTCACCCTGACCGCACCGGCCTGGCTGGCCCAGGCCTGCCTGCCGCTGCTGCGGCAACGCGAGGATGCCGCCATGGTGTTCGCGGTCGATGCCCCCGACCGGGTGGGGCAGGCCTATTGGGGGGGGTATGGCGTGGCCCAGCACGGCCTGCGTGGCCTGATCGCCAGCCTGCACGATGAACTGGGCCGCAGTCCCATCCGGGTCAGCGGCCTGTACCCCGGCCCCCTGCGCACGGCGCTTCGGGCCCGCGCCTATTCCGTGGACCAGGACCCGGCTGCGCAAGGCCCGGAAGCCGCGGCGGCCGCCGCGGTGACCCTGCTGTCCGCCGCTGGGAGCACCTGGCGCGGGCAGATTCTCGATGCCAGTGAGACGCCCCGGGAAAGGTGAGCCCTGTGGAAAGACGGAGTGAAGAACCCGTCACGATTGCGTTGCGAACCGGTGCCGTTTGTCGCACAACCGTCACAATGATGGCGTAGCGTGTTAATCTAGTGTTAACCGTTAGGGCTGCCTTCAGCCGAGCGGTAGGGAACCCCAGATAACTCTCCGATCAGCCACCCGCAGGGCTGCTTGGATGCGCTTTTTTTCCGCCATCGCCAACTCGCATCGAGGCTACCGAAAAATGACCCACCCACTCCGGATGTCCAAGCTTACCCTTGGTCTCGTGGCTGCACTTGCTGCCGCTCCCGCCTTCGCCCAGAGCACCTCTGCCGGTGTCGGCGGCCAGGTCGTGTCCCGCAGCGGCCAGCCCGTTGCCGGCGCTGAAGTCACCATCACCCACACCGAGTCGGGCACCGTTTCGCGTGCGACCACCGATGCGGCCGGCCGCTACAACGCGCGCGGCCTGCGCGTGGGTGGTCCGTACTCGATCACCATCACCAAGCCGGGTGAAGGCACCAAGACCGAAGATGGCGTCTACCTGGGCGTGAACCAGACCGGCACCATCAATGCCACCCTGGCCGGCGACCTCGCCGCGACCAACCTGGACACCGTGCAGGTCACCGCTGTCGGCGGTGGTTCGGAAGTGTTCAGCGCCACCAAGATGGGCTCGGGCACCAACATCAGCCAGCAGCAGATCGAAGTTGCGCCGTCCATCGGCGGCAACATCCAGGATCTGATGCGCCTGGATCCGCGCGTGACCTTCATCGATCGCGCCTCGGGCTCGATCTCGGCCGGTGGCCAGAACCCGCGCTTCAACTCGATCAACATCGACGGCGTCTCGGCCAGCGACACCTTCGGCCTGGAAGGCAACAACATGCCGACCCGCCGCCAGCCGGTCGCGATGGAAGCCATCGAAGCCCTGGACATCAACCTGTCGAACTACGACGTCAGCATCGCTGCTGCCGCCGGTGCCACCGTCAACGCGGTGACCAAGTCGGGTACCAATGAATTCCACGGTTCGGTATACGGCACCTACCGTGATGGCGACTGGTTCGGCGACAACCCGGAAGGCCAGCCGTTCAAGGGCTTCACCAAGGAAGAAACCTACGGCATGACCCTGGGCGGCCCGATCGTCAAGGACAAGCTGTTCTTCTTCGCCAACTATGAAAAGTTCAAGCAGGCCGCCCCGGGTGCCGACCTGAGCGGCACCGCGCTGGGCAAGGCCAATCCGCAGTTCACCCTGGCCGACGTGACCCGCGCGCAGCAGATCGCGCAGAACTATGGCTTCAATGCCGGCGGTCTGGAAAGCAACGGCGACACGGAGATGGAAGAGTACGCGCTGAAGCTGGACTGGAACATCAGCGAGAACCACCGCGCCAACATCCGTTACAGCAAGATCGACCAGAGCAAGCTGCGCATCAACGGCATGACCACCAGTTCGGCCTCGCTGAGCTCGTACTGGTACCAGCATGACAAGACCAACGAGAGCTACGTCGCCCAGCTGTTCAGCGACTGGACCCCGAACTTCTCGACCGAATTGAAGGCGTCGTACCGCGAGTACTCGGCGATCCGCAACGTCTCCACCGACGCGCCGAGCATCCGCATCTACTTCGGCGGCAACGAGGCAGCGCCGTCGGGCGACTCGCTGTACCTGGGTACCGAGGTCAATTCGCAGGACAACATCCTCGAGACCAAGGCATGGAACTACTACGCCGCCGCCACCTGGACCCTGGGTGACCACGACGTCAAGTTCGGCGCCTCGTACGACACCAACGACATCTACAACTACTTCGGCGCCAACTCGTGGGGTGCCTACACCTTCTACGGCCTGGACAACTTCGCCGCTGGCCGCTGGAGCAGCTACAACTACAACCCGGAGCGCACCCCGGGCTCGATTCCGGCTGACTACAAGTACAGCAACCTGGCCCTGTTCGTGCAGGACACCTGGTATGTCAACAACAACCTGACCCTGACCCTGGGCGTGCGTGCCGACCGTGCCGACACCAGCCCGGCCCCGACCTACAACGCTGCAGCCTCGACCTTCTTCGGTCGCGACAACAGCGAGGTGCTGAGCAACAAGTTCCTGATCCAGCCGCGCGTCGGTTTCAACTACACCTTCGACAGCGAGCGTCCGACCCAGCTGCGCGGCGGCGTGGGCCTGTTCCAGGGTGATGCGCCGCAGGTGTGGCTGAGCAACAGCTACTCGGCCACCGGCTTCAACAATTCGGTGTACGCCTACACTGCCTACGATCGCACGCTGCCGTTCAGCGGGAACAAGGACAGTCAGCCGGTCCCGACTACCCCGGGCTCGAACCGTCAGAACGTCAACTTCGTCGGCAGCGACTTCAAGATGCCGTCGGTGTACAAGGCCAACCTGGCCTTCGATCATGAAACCCCGTGGTACGGCATCGTGGCTTCGGCCGAGCTGCTGGTCACCAAGGTCAAGGATGCCCTGTACTACAGGAACCTGAACCTGGGCCCGGTGCAGCAGCTGGGTCCGGACGGTCGTGAGCTCTATTACGCTGCGTCGCGCAACGGCAACCTGTGGACCAACAACGATGCCCGCTTCGGGCGGAATCGCGGCTACGACGCCGTCTACGAAATCGCCAACACCGACAAGGGCCGCACCTCGCAGTTCACCGTGTCGCTGAGCAAGCCGTGGTCGGACGCCAGTGACTGGTCCTGGAACATCGGTTACACCTACACCGACGCTACTGAAGTGGGTTCGCTGACCAGCTCCACCGCAAGCTCGGGTTGGAACTACCAGTACGCCTTCAACGCCAACAGCGAAACCGAGAACACCTCGCGCTACCAGATCCGTGACCGCCTGTCGGGCTCGCTGAACTGGAAGCACAAGTTCTTCGGCGACTACGAAACCAAGGTCGGCCTGGTGTATGAGGGCCGCAGCGGCCGTCCGTACAGCTACGTGTACGTGAACGATGCCAACGGCGACGGCCGCTCCGCGAACGACCTGTTCTACGTGCCGAACCCGGGTGAGGTTCTGTTCGGCAATCTGGTGGGCAGCAACTTCACCCCGGATGCGGCTATGGAGAAGTCGTTCTACGAATGGCTGGCGGCCAACCCGCAGCTGGCCAAGTACGCAGGTGGCTACGCTCCGGCCAACCAGTTCCGTACCGGCTGGATCAATACCTTCGATATCCGTATCAGCCAGCAGCTGCCGGGCTTCATGAAGGGTCACAAGTCGGAAGTGTGGCTGGACATCCAGAACGTCGGCAACATGCTCAACAAGAAGTGGGGCAACATCTACGACTACGGCTTCTTCGCCGATGCGCGCGTGGCTACCCTGCAGGGCATCAAGGACGGCAAGTACGTCTACAACTTCCGCGGTGCTGACCTGCCGACGGTGGCCAACAACGACGCAGATGGCTTCGACGTCGGTGTCTCGCAGTGGTCGCTGCAGCTGGGCTTCCGCTACCAGTTCTGATGCACTGACGTAGCGTGGCTGTAAACGGAAACGGCCGGGGAAACCCGGCCGTTTTCCGTTCAGGCGAAAGTTCTTGCAGGGCGTGGGGCAACGGCGTAGCATCCAGAAATGTGCGCGGTGCCAACGCCGCCGATGCGGTCCCGAAATGGCGGACGCGGGCGGTACACATCCAACGGTCGGGCTTCCCGGCCGTTTTGCTTTTTAAGGGGGCGGCAGTACAGTCGGAAACCTTGAAGGAAGCGAAAAATTGGACATGACCACGAACGAAAAATCGGCCCGTGCACTGCCGGTGCAGGATGCCCGGATCTACCCGCGCGGTGGGCTGGATGTGTTGTCGCGGGCCGAGGTGGCACGCCTGCGCGATGCCTCCGCCGGCGGCATGCATGAGCTGCTGCGCCGCTGCGCGCTGGCCGTGCTGACCAGCGGCAGCGCCTCCGACGATCCGCGCGCCGCGCGCGATCTCTACCCTGATTTCGACATCCAGGTAGCGCAGCAGGATCGCGGCGTGCGCATCGATCTGGTCAACGCACCGGCGATGGCCTTCGTCGACGGCGAGATCATCCGCGGTGTCGCCGAACTGCTGTTCGCCGTCGTGCGCGACCTGGCCTACATGGCCATCGAAATGGGCCCGGCCTACGCGGCCGAGCTGGAGTCATCCGAGGGCATCACCAACGCGGTGTTCGGCCTGCTGCGCAACGCGCGCATCCTCAATCCGGGTGATCCGAACCTGGTGGTGTGCTGGGGCGGACACTCGATCTCGCGCGACGAATACCTGTACACCAAGCAGGTGGGCTATGAACTGGGCCTGCGCGGCCTGGACATCTGCACCGGCTGTGGCCCGGGTGCGATGAAGGGCCCGATGAAGGGTGCCACCATCGCCCACGCCAAGCAGCGCCGTACCGTGACGCGTTACATCGGCCTGACCGAGCCGGGCATCATCGCCGCCGAGTCGCCGAACCCGATCGTCAACCACCTGGTGATCATGCCGGACATCGAGAAGCGCCTTGAGGCCTTCGTCCGCATCGGCCACGGCATCATCGTGTTCGCCGGTGGCGTCGGTACCGCCGAAGAGATCCTGTACCTGCTCGGCATCCTGCTGCGCGAGGAGAACAAGGACCTGCCGTTCCCGCTGATCCTGACCGGCCCGACGGTAGCGGCACCGTACTTCGAGCAGATTGATCGCTTCATCCGCCTGACCCTGGGCGATGCGGCTGCCGATCGCTACGAGATCATCATCGGCGACCCGGTGGCGGTTGCGAAGAAGATGGCCAACGGCATCAAGCGCGTGCGCGAGCACCGTCTGGCGCAGAAGGACTCGTTCTTCTTCAACTGGTCGATCGAGATTCCGTGGGAGTACCAGCAGCCGTTCGTACCCACCCACGAAGCGATGGCCGCGCTGGACCTGCACCATGGGCGTGCCCCGCACGCGCTGGCGGCCGACCTGCGCCGCGCGTTCTCGGGCATCGTCGCCGGCAACGTGAAGGAAGACGGCATGCGCCGCATCGAGCAGTTCGGGCCGTTCCAGATCCACGGCGACCCGGACATGATGCAGGCGCTGGATGCGCTGCTGCGCGCCTTCGTCGAGCAGCGCCGGATGAAGATCTCCGGCGAGTACCAGCCCTGCTACCAGGTGCTGGCCTGAACCCGGGCCGGCGTGATGGGGATCGCGCCGGCACTGGCAGGGGAGGACGGGTCGTCAAGCCTTTGACGCCCGTCGCCCCGGATTGACCGTTCATCCTGCCGCCGCTTGCCGGTGGCGGGGCGATGGCCCATCGTGGCCACCAACACGCTGGGGAGCGTCCAATGTCTTTGCGCCGGGAAAACGGCTTCACCTTGATCGAGCTGATGGTCACCATCGCCGTGGTGGCGGTCCTGGCTGCGATCGCCTTTCCAAGTTTCCAGAGCACGATCCGTTCGAGCCGGGTGAGCTCGACCAACAACGAGGTCCTGGGCCTGCTCAGTCTTGCCCGCAGCGAGGCGATCCGCAGCAACCGCGGTGGCGGCGTCTGTGGAAGCAGCGACGGTGCCAGCTGTGATGGTGGCTGGTCGGGCGGCATGCTGGCCTTTGCCGATGCCAATGGCGACGGTGCGCTGTCGGCAGGTGAAACCGTCCTGCGCTTCGTCAGTGGCAATCCCAAGCTGAAGATCACTGGGCCGGCCACGGAGATCGCCTTTGACGGGCGCGGCCGTCGCCGCGCCAGCGCCGAGCAGGATGTACGGCTGGAGCCGGACGTCTGCAGCAAGGGCGCACTGCACAAGCGCACACTGACGGTGAACGCCTCCGGGCAGATCCGCAGCACTAAGGAAGCCTGTCCATGACCACCCGTACCTTCCGTGCGCGCCAGGCCGGGGGCTTCACCCTGCTTGAAGTACTGATCGCCATCATCGTGTTGGCGTTCGGCCTGCTGGGTTTTGCTCTCTTGCAGACCATGAACGTCCGATTCGTGCAGAGCGCCAATTATCGAACCCAGGCCACCAACCTTGCGTACGACCTGACCGAGCAGATGCGCAGCAACCGCTTCCAGGCGGCCTGGTACACCGGCGCGTCGTTCGCGGCAGGCAGCAAGACCGCCGCCACCGCGTGCACCAGCGATACCGGCGACGTCTCCATTGAAAAGAAGATCGCGCGCTGGCAATGCCAGGTGGTGAAGGCGCTGGGCGACGATGCAGGCGCCAATGTCACCTTCAATGGCGGCGTGGTCAATGTGGCGATCACCTGGGGCGACCAGCGCTGGGATCCGGATGACCCGGACAAGGCCACCACCTTTGCATTGGCTACGGAGCTGTGAGCATGCGCCTGAACCGACGTGCCACCATGGCCGGCCTGTCGCTGGTGGAACTGATGATCGCCCTGGTAATCAGCCTGGTGCTGATGCTGGGGGTGGTGCAGGTCTTCATGGCCTCGCAGGCTGCCTCGCGACTGTCCGAGGGGGCCTCGCGCGTGCAGGAGAACGCCCGTTTCGCGCTGGATTTCCTTGAGCGAGACATCCGCATGGCCGGGCACATGGGCTGCGTGAACGACCAGGCCCACGTGGTGAAGAACCAAGGCGATCCGGTATCGCATCTGGGTGCATCCTCGGGCGATGGCAGCCCGCTTGATTTCAGCGTTTCCATCCAGGGCTTCGATGCACCGGGAACCGCGCCGGGCGGGAGGCTCGCACTCGGGGCGACATGGTCCGCACCGTCAGCGTTGCCGGCAGCGATCACCCGGCTCAGCCCTGCGCCGGCAGGCGGAAGCGATGTGCTGGTACTGCGCTACCTGGCCCCTGAGGGGGTGCCGGTGACCGGCATTTCGTCCAGCGGCGGCAATGCGCTACTGGACATGGACAGCACCCGGGTGGCCAGGCTCACCTCGGGGGGCGTGGCGGCACCGACCTTGTTCGGCATCGCCGACTGTGCCCATGCGGACATCTTCGCCGGTACGTTGAGTGCGGCACGTGTGACCGCGCCCTCGCTGGACCTGTCGCGCTATGCCGCGCAGCCGACCGGGCAGACGATGCTCTATCGCGCCGAGTCGATGGTCTATTACGTCGGCATCAATCCGGAGACCGGTCAGCCGGGCCTGCGTCGTGCGCGCGCCAACAGTGCTGGCGCCTATGCGGTCAATGAAGAACTTGTGGAAGGCATCGAAAGCCTGCAGCTGCTGTATGGCCTGGACAGTACCGCCAACATCAGCCTGGGCACGCCGCCGGCCGGCAACATCACCCGCCTGGCCGCCGCGACTGGCGTCAGCAGCAACGCTAACGCTGCCGGTGCCGCGCAGTGGCTGCGGGTGGGGCAGGTGCAGGTGGGGCTGCTGGCACGCAGCCCGACGCCGTCGTCTTCGAGCACGCCGGCCAACCCGCTGTCGGTACTCGGCGTTGGCTTTGCCAGCAGTGACAAGCCTGACGGCCGCTACCGCTCCAGCTATGAAGTCTCGATTGCACTGCGCAATCGCCTGTTCGGGAACTGATCATGACGACCTTCTCACGTTCGTTCAGGCCCGCCTCCGCTCGCACCCAGCGCGGCGCCGTGCTCTATGTCGCGTTGATCATGCTCATCCTGCTGGCGCTGCTCGGCATTGCGGGCATGCAGGTGGCCGGCATGCAGGAGAAGATGGCAGCGAACTACCGCGCCGCCAACCGGGCCTTCCAGAACTCGGAGGGCGTGGTGCGTGCGGCCGAACGCTCGGTGGAGAAAATCGCCAACCGTCAGGATGTGGGGAACGACAGCCTGGTGCAGTCCAGCACTCTGTCGCGGGTCTGCGATGACGGCTTCGATCCGGCCATCTGGGCCGAAAGCCGCCGCAACCAGACGCGTCCTGCGGTCAATGTCCGCCAGATTGACAGCTGTGTGATGGGCGAATCGTCGCTCGACATGGGCCGTCCGCTGGAAGACGTCACGCCGATCTACCAGATCACCGGCTTCGCGACCGACGATGCCGATGCGAGCTCGTCGTCGGTGGTCATCGATACCGTATTCAAACTCTGAGGACGCAGGCCATGGCTTCGCGCAAATTCCGTTTCATGGCCGCAGGCGGCGCCGCACTGGCGCTCGGGGGCGGCTATGTCATCTACAGCCTGATGGCGGCCCAGGCCCAGGGCACGCTGGCGCAGGCGCCGCTGAACATCCAGGTGCAGACGCCGCCGGCCTTCCTGATGGCGCTGGATGATTCCGGCTCGATGCTGTGGGAAACATTGAACAACACGCGCGATGGCGTGTACCGCTGGGATGGCAGTGGCTTCTACAACCAGGGTGCCGTCAACGGCTACGATGGGTCTGGGCAGCGCTACCTGTACGTCTTCCCCAGCTATGGACGCGACGACCAGGCGGCCATCCCGCCGCTCGACAGCTTCGGTTTCGCCCGATCACCGGACGTCAACCCGTCCTACTACGACCCGCGTGAGATCTATCCTGGCTGGAAGACCGGCTTGTCCGATACAGCCCTTGCCAACTATCTGGACATCAGGGCGTCCAGCGCGCCGCTGGACCCGCGTCCGGGCAATGCACCGAACAAGATCGCTGGCGCGCTGGACCTGACTGTGGACTCGCTGCTGACCAGCATGGACACCGGCGGGCGGACCGGCGCGAACTGGCGCTTCCGCTTCCGTTCCGGCATGACGCTGCCGGTCGGAACCCGTATTGAGCGTGGGCGATGCAACCTGAGCGGGGGGGCTGTCCGGCAGGAAGGCTCGTTCGACAACGTGACGCGCCAGACTACCATCAGCAGCTCAAGCTGCGATGCTGCCGTCGGCTTCTATCCGGCTACGTTCTTCCTGGCAGATCCGTCTACGCTGCCGGCGGAATATGGGTACACCGCGGCTCCTGTTGCCGTTGCAAATCCTCCGGGCGGCCGGCCGGGTACGTTGTACAAGTACGAAATCAAGCTTGCGAACTTCGGCAACAATCAAGCGAAGTACAACGCTGCCATGCAGAGCTTCGCCAACTGGTTCAGCCTGTACCGGACGCGACGCGAAGCGCTGATCGGTGCGGCTACGAATGCGCTGTACGACACGACTAATCTGCGCGTGGGCTGGTTCCGTATCAATGGCCGCCGCGCGGTGACCATGTTCAACATGACCAACGAGCCGGAGAAGCAGCAGCTGCTCAGCCAGATCATCGGCGAAATGCGTGCCAGCAGCAGTACGCCCAATCGTTCCGCCGCACAGTACCTTGGCGAACAATTCCAGCGCACGGATCAGAACGCGCCGGTGCTCCTGTCATGCCAGAAGAATGCGGGCATGCTGTTCACCGATGGCTATATCAATGAGTCCGGCAACACGACGCTGATGAAGGATCTCGTAGCGCCGTACTACAACAGTTCTCTCGTGCCGGGCAAGGAGACCAATTCCGTGCCGGTGCCGGCCGAGTGCAAGGGGCCGAATCCAAATCCGTCGCTGGATTGCAAGACCCACCTGCACATGAATTTCTACGGCGTGACGCTGGGCACGCAGGGCAAGGAGTTCGGCGTCCGGTACCTGCCGGATCCAGTGCGCCCGTGGGTGCTCAGCCCGGACCCGTACGTCGTCAAGCCCAACTTCCCGACGACGACGCAGGACCTCAAGCCCGAGGCCGTTGATGAGCTGTGGAACGCGGTCTATGACACCCGTGGCGAAATGGTCAACGCCACGCGCCCGGCCGAAATCACCGCAGCCATGCGCCGTATCATCAGCAACGTCGCCCAGGGCGCCACGCCGTCCGGCTCGCGTTCGCTGACCGGCGCACGCATCGGCGTCGGCTCGTTGTCGGTGGAGCCGTTCTACGAGGCCACCAACAACGGCACCGACTGGTACAGCAAGTTGCGCGCCTTCAAGCTGAGCGTCGAGCCGTCCACCCGCAAGATCGTTTCGGAAGAGGCCTGGGAAGCATCTGCGAAGATGCCGGCGCCTGCATCACGCCGCATCCGGTTCTGGCGCAACGGCGCGCTGGAAGACTTCACCGGCAGCAATGTCAGCCTGGCCAATCTGTGCACCAAGTCGTCGACGCTGTATCCGGGCATCCTGATCTGCAGCGCGTCCGAGCTGGCTGGCCTAGCCACCGATTCCGCCACGGCCGTGGCCTACCTGCGTGGTGAAACCTCCAGCGAGAAGCGCAACGGCGGCAAGCTGCGTGATCGCAGCACGGTACTTGGCGACATCATCACCTCCACCCCGGTGCTGAGTTCGCCTCTGGATGACTATGGGTTTGGCCGCCTTCCGGGCACGATGGGCAGCAGTTACGCCGCCTACATGACCACCAAGCGCAATGGTCGCCGCTACATGGTCTACGCCGGCGCCAACGACGGCATGTTGCATGCCTTCGATGGTGGCATGGGCGCCGACGGCCAGATGGACGCCGACGGTGGCAAGGAGCGGTTCGCCTACATTCCCTCGACCGCGTTGGGCCACATGGGCAACCTGTTGCTGCCTAACGACCCCACCAACCAGAACGCCCAGCGTTTCCAGCACCGTTACTACGTCGATGGCCCGGTGACGATCAGCGACACCTACGGCAGCAACGGGTGGACCACGTCACTGGTGGGCACGGCCGGTGCCGGCGGCCGCAGTGTGTTCGCGCTGAATGTGTCCGATCCGGGCAACTTCGGCGCCACCGGCTCCCTGCTGTGGGAGATCAGTGACCTCGACGCTTCGCTTGACGATGCTGTGCGCGCCAACATCGGCCATGTGCTGGGCAAGCCGGTGATCGTGCCGGTGAAGAACGCCGACGGTTCGGTGGGCTTCAAGGCGATCTTCGGTAACGGCTACGAGAGTAGGAGTGGCAAGGCGGTACTGTTCGTGGTTGACATGGTGGCAGGCCGCACGCCGACCATCCGCATGATCGAGGCGATCGAGTCGGGTACCAACCTGCCGTCGGGCAGCAACGGGCTGGGCAACATCGTGGTGGTTGATCGCTGGGGTGGAACCGGGCAGAACGCGCGGGTGCGCGATGGCCTGGCCGATACGGTCTATGGCGCCGACAAGCGTGGCGTTATCTGGAAGTTCGACCTGCGCGGGACTACCGCGCCAACCGTACCGTTGTTCACCACCAATACCCATGTCGATCCCGCCGACCGCCGGACCTACCGCCAGCCGATCACCGGTGGCATGACGGTGACCACCGGGCCGTCCGGTGGCGTGATGCTGATCTTCGGCACCGGCAGCTTCTCCTACTACGGTGACGAGAACGATACGGCGGTGCAGGCGTTGTACGGTATCAACGACACCGCAGCGGGCCAGCCGACGACGACGCTGACCTCGGCAAACCTGAGCTCGTATACGGCCGAGATTGGTTCCGGCGTGCGGACATTGCGTGGCGGGACCGTGCCTACGGTCAGCCGCGGCTGGACCGTGGTGCTGGCCAACAAGGAGCGTGCGGTCGGTAATCCGAGGATCGTGTCCGGCGTGGTGTTCTTCCCGACCTATATTCCGTCCGACGCTCAGGGTTGCTCGGTGGACGGTGCGAACTGGCTGCTCGGCCTGCAGGCCAGCACCGGCCAGGCCGCGATGTCGCAGGTGCGCTTCGGAGCCCCCGACGGCCGATCGCCGGGGGCGGGTACGGCCGGCGTTGCTCTCAACACGGGCGGCAACGCGCCGGTGAGGGACGTGACGACGTCGGTGGTGCCGCGCTTGGCGCCGCCGGACAGCACTCCCGGCAATCCGCCGCCGCAGCCGCCCGGTGAGGCGTGCCTGATGCAGATCTCGGTGGCCGGTGCTGATCCGATGTACCTGCCATACCCCTGTGGCCGCCAGTCCTGGAGGCAGATCCAGTGACCGGCGTCCATCCTTCCCCGGCAGCAGGAGCCCGTGCAATGCGCCAATCTTTCGCGGCGGGTCGCCTGGCCCGCGGTTTCACCCTGATCGAGCTGATGATCGTGGTGGCGGTCGTGGCAATCCTCGCCGCGATCGCCTACCCGAACTACAGCGAACATGTGCGCAAGTCGCGACGGGCCCAGGCTAAGGCCGACCTGGTCGAATACGCACAGTTGGCCGAGCGCTTCCACACGGTCAACAACACCTATGTCGGTTTCAAGTTCCCGGGCAACGCCGATTCGATCAACTCCCCGCGCGAGGGCGGCACGGCGGCCTACACTCTGTCCATGCAGACCGCGCAGTCGACATTCACCTTCACCGCCACCGCGGTCAACGCGCAGGCGAAGGACAAGTGTGGAAACCTGACGCTCAACCAGGCCAACGTGAAGACCGCCAAGACCACGCTGTCCGAGTGCTGGTGACACTGCCGCAAACAGAGAATGCAAGCATGTGAACGGGAGTGTTGCACTCCCTGTTCGACGTGATTACAATGCGCGTCCCCGCCCGAATAGCTCAGCCGGTTAGAGCACTTGACTGTTAATCAGGGGGTCGTTGGTTCGAGTCCAACTTCGGGCGCCAGACGTTACACATCAAAGGCTTGCGGACTTTCGCAGGTCTTTTTTGTTGCCTGCTTGAGAGCGCAGGGGCGTCGTTTCAACAGGCTTGTCCAGTCCGCGTGGTGGACGAACGCATCCGCCCACTGTTGCTGACAATGATCCGCGCGTGCTCGCGCCCCCTCACGCAGACGCGCAGCGTCAGGTTGCTGCCGGGGCTGCGGCCATCCGGCTGGAAATAGAGTTGCGGTCGCCCGCTGTTGCTGGCGGCATTGATCGTGACGTCCGGACGGCCGCCCTGATGCAGGACAATGGCATCGGCCGTGGATGGGGGCTGCCATGCGCCTGCGGCCCGGTAGGCAATCCAGCCCTGGCTCCAGTCGTCCCCGCAGCGCTGGCCGTCCGCGCTGGCGCAGAGGCCGATCAGTTCGCGACGCATGATGGCCTGGGTGCGTGCCGTTGCCAGGGCGGCCTGCAGGCTGAACCGGGTGGCTTCCGCGCGCTGGTGCAGCAGCAGCGCCTGCAGCGAGGGCCAGCCGGCGGCCAGCAGCACGGCCAGTACCGCCGTGACGACCAGGATTTCGATCAGGTGCATGCCGCGCGACGCGGCGCAACCGGAAGAGCGGTGAGTGCGCATGCATCCAGCCTCCGCGCCCGGCTGTGCGGCCGCCATCGGGAATCCCCGTAGCGGTCTGCCCGGCAACCCCTCAGCCGGCCGTCACTCCTCGCCCCGTATACTCACCCTTCCCGGGAACTGGCAACACCATGAGCGACAGTTTTGAACTTGTCTCGCCGTATTCGCCGGCGGGCGACCAGCCCAACGCCATCGCGAAGCTGACCAGCAACTTCGAGGCCGGCATCGCCAAGCAGACCCTGCTGGGCGTGACCGGCTCGGGCAAGACCTACACCATCGCCAACGTCATCCAGAACATTCAGAAGCCGACGCTGATCATGGCGCCGAACAAGACGCTGGCGGCGCAGCTGTATGGCGAATTCAAGGCGTTCTTCCCGCACAACGCGGTGGAGTATTTCGTCAGCTATTACGACTACTACCAGCCCGAAGCCTACGTGCCGTCGTCGGACACCTTCATCGAGAAGGACAGTTCGATCAACGAACACATCGAGCAGATGCGGCTGGCCGCGACCAAGACCCTGCTGTCGCGCCCGGACGCGATCGTGGTGGCCACGGTGTCCGCGATCTATGGCCTGGGTGCGCCGGAAGACTACCTTTCACTGCGCCTGATCCTGTCCAAGGGCGAGCGCATCGACCAGCGCGACCTGATCAACCACCTGACCCAGCTGCAGTACACGCGCAATGAGTACGAGCTGCAGCGCGGTACCTTCCGCGTGCGCGGCGAAGTGATCGACGTGTTCCCGGCCGAGTCGGACAGCGAAGCACTGCGCCTTGAACTGTTCGATGGCGAGGTCGAGAAGATCACCCTGTTCGACCCGCTGACCGGCGAGACGCTGCGCAACATGCAGCGCTTCACGGTCTACCCGAAGACCCACTATGCGACCACTCGCGAGCGCGTGCTGGCGGCGATCGAGACGATCAAGGTAGAGCTGAAGGAGCGGCTGGAGCAGCTCTACGCGCAGAACAAGCTGGTGGAGGCGCAGCGCCTGGCGCAGCGCACGCAGTTCGACCTGGAGATGATGGCCGAGGTCGGTTACTGCAACGGCATCGAGAACTACTCCCGGCACCTGACCGGCAAGAATGCCGGCGAGCCGCCACCGACCCTGTTCGACTACCTGCCGCCGGATGCGCTGCTGGTGATCGACGAATCGCATGTGACCATTCCGCAGATCGGCGCCATGTTCAAGGGTGACCGCTCGCGCAAGGAAACCCTGGTTGAGTTCGGTTTCCGCCTGCCGTCGGCGCTGGACAACCGCCCGCTGCGCTTCGAGGAATGGGAGGAGCGGTGCCCGCGCAGCATCTACGTGTCGGCCACGCCCGGGCCCTATGAACTGCGTGAAGCCGGTGACGAGATCACCGAACTGGTGGTGCGCCCGACTGGCCTGATCGACCCGGTGGTGGAGATCCGGCCGGTCGGCACCCAGGTCGACGACCTGATGAGCGAGGCCAACGCGCGCATCAAGGCGGGCGACCGCGTGCTGGTCACCACGCTGACCAAGCGCATGGCTGAAAACCTCACCGAGTACCTCACCGAACACGGTATCCGCGTGCGCTACCTGCACTCGGACGTGGATACGGTCGAGCGCGTGGAGATCATCCGCGACCTGCGCCTGGGCAAGTTCGACGTGCTGGTCGGCATCAACCTGCTGCGCGAGGGCCTGGACATGCCCGAGGTATCGCTGGTGGCGATCCTCGATGCCGACAAGGAAGGCTTCCTGCGATCCACCGGCTCGCTGATCCAGACCATCGGCCGCGCCGCACGCAACGTGCGCGGCAAGGCGATCCTGTACGCCGACAAGATCACCCGCTCGATGCAGGCGGCGATCGATGAGACCGACCGGCGCCGTGCCAAGCAGGTCGAGTACAACGAAGAACATGGCATCGTGCCGCGCTCGGTGGCGCGCCCGATCGTCGATGTCCTTGAAGGCGCGCGTTCGGATGCCGCCGAGAAGGAAGCCAAGAAGGGTAAGGGCAAGGGCCGGGCGGGTGTGGCCGAAGAAGCGGCCGACTATCGTTCGCTGTCTCCGGCGCAGCTGGCGACCCGTCTCAAGGCGCTGGAACAGCAGATGTACCAGCACGCCAAGGACCTGGAATTCGAGGATGCCGCACGGGTGCGTGACCAGATCCGGCAGCTGAAGGAAGCCAGCCTGGGCTGAACGTGGCAGTGCAGCATCATCTTCACAAAAGTATTGCGCTTCACGGCCCGCATCCGTAATATACGCGGCCTGCACCGACGCAATCGCAGAAATGCAGAAGCAAAACGGGCGGTTAGCTCAGCGGTAGAGCACTACCTTGACATGGTAGGGGTCACAGGTTCGAACCCTGTACCGCCCACCACGAAACCCTCGGAAGAGGGTTGTCGTGAACTGCAAAGCCCGGCCCTGGCGCCGGGTTTTTACGTAGCAAGGCCAGCCTTCGGGCGGCAAGAACAAGATGGGCGGTTAGCTCAGCGGTAGAGCACTACCTTGACATGGTAGGGGTCACAGGTTCGAACCCTGTACCGCCCACCACCTGCTCCCGGCGTTGCCGGTGAAGCGGTGGAAACGATGAAAGCCGGCCCCGGGGCCGGCTTTTTTCGTTCCGGCGAGCCTGGCGTTCCCGCGAAGCTGCATCCGTGCCGGTTCATTGGCATGAAATCAGTGGGTAATGCTGATCGAACGCTGGATGCGCCACTGGCCGTCGACGCGTTCCCACAGCTGCGCCACACGTACCGGGGCCCGTGCCGGATGAGGGCTGGCGCCAGTGTCGTCTGGCGATTGCTGGCTGCCCAGCCGCAGCACGCGGTCCTGGCGCAGGTGATAGAGCTGAAGGGGCTGCGCTTCATGCATGGCCTGCCGATTCTCGGTGCGCAGGATCTGGCTGCGCAGGGCATCCTCGGTGGGCCCGCAGCCGTCGCCGAACAGGCTGGAGAACAGCAGGATCAGGGCAAGCATCGGCATGGCACGGTGCTCCAGCGGGAAAGTGCGTGCAGGCTGGCAGGGTCGGCCGGGCATCGCAGCCGGCCTGCGACGAAGGCGGGAATTGGGCCGCCAAAGGCAGGCAGATGGCGATGAATCCGGGCCGCGCAGGCGTAGACTCGGCGCTGCTGCGCAAACGCGCCATTACTGCAAGGAGCTGCCGCATGAGTGATCACGTCCCGGTGTCCAGGCCCAATCCGCTCCTGGAACGCCTGTTCGGCGGCAACATGCTGGAAGGCACGTTCAAGGCAGTGATCTGGGTCGCAATCCTGAGCGCGCTGCTGGCGTGGACCACGCTGCGCTGAATGACGCTGCCGCGCCAGGCCTGCCGGGTGGCGGGTCCTGCTGACCCGATCACTCCCGCTGCCGCCGGTGCGGCGGCAGTGCCTGTGCGGGTGCTGTCAGGCGCTGAAGGCCTGGCGCAGGCTGCGCAGGGTGGCCTGGCGATGTTCCCTGGCCGTTGGCTCGCCCATTTCCAGCTCCTGCAGGCGCAGTCCGACCAGAGTCATCGACAACGCATAGCCGCGTGCCGCGTCGGCAACGCGTGACAGGCTCACTGCACGGCGGGCCAGTGCATTCACATGTTCAAGGTCGGGCATCAGTCCCAGATAGGCGCGTTCTGCGCTGTCCAGGTCCGGTGCACGCAGGATCGCGTGGGCTTCTGCGGTGGGGGAGACGGAGGCCATGGGGGTCCTTGTCAGGGGCAGCGACAGCATCGTTCGGCCACATTGCGGGTGATGGCTGCGCATGCTGAAGGGGCAACATTGTCAGAACATTGCGCCTGCAACCGCTGGCATGCATGGGCGCAAAACCATGGCCCCAGGCACTATGATCGGCAGCGTTTCCGGTTGACGAGTCCCTGATGCGCATCCTCCTGGTCGAAGACGATCCTGATCTGTCCCGCGCCCTGCAATCGGGCCTGGAGCGGCAGGGCGTGGTCGCCGACGTGGTCGGCAGCCTGGCCGAGGCCGCGCTCGCGTTGCGCGAACCGGTGCACCAGCTGCTGCTGCTCGATCGACAGTTGCCCGATGGCGATGGTGCTGGATTCGTCGCGTCGGCGCGTGCGCTGCGGCCGAACCTGGCGGTGATCATGCTCACCGCCAAGGGGACGCTGTCGGACAAGGTCGAAGGCCTGGACGTCGGCGCCGATGACTATCTGGTCAAGCCGGTGGCGATCGAGGAACTGATGGCACGCATCCGCGCGGTATCGCGCAGGCCTTCGGCGATGGTGACGCCGAGCCTGCGGCTGGGGCGGCTCGAGTTCGATCTCGAATCGCTGCAGGCACAGGTGGAGGGCCAGCCCCTGGCATTGCCACGTCGGCAGGTGCTGGTGCTGCAGGCGTTGGCGATGCGGCAGGGCCGCACGGTGACCCGCAGTGCCCTGGAGGCTGCAGTGTACGGGTTCGATGATGAGATCCAGTCCAATGCGCTCGATGCGCATATCTCCAAGCTGCGCAAAGCGCTGCAGCAGGCCGGGGCGGGGGTGGAGATCCACGTGATCCGCGGCGTCGGCTACCTGCTGGCGGAGGCCTGAGATGGCCCGTCCGATCCGTTCGATCACCCTTGGCCTGGCTTGGCGCCTGTTCCTGGCACAGGCCTTCACCGTACTGTTCGCGGTGGTCGCGTTGATCCTGACCTGGGGTGACAAGGACTCCTGGGGCATGGACATGTTCGTTGCCGAGGCGGTGGCCAAGGCGGTGCACAGCGAAGGCGGCCGCCTGGTGCTGGACCAGGCGCGCTGGGACAAGCTCGATGCCAACGCCGGGGGAAATCTCTGGTTCGCCGCGGTGGATGACAAGGGCATGTGGCTGGAGCGCGGCACCATCCCAGCGATCCACGCGCCGATGCTGGCGCGGCTGCCGACCGTGGGCGCCACGGAACTGGGCTCGCTGGTGCCCCCTTACCTGGACGTGGCGCGGGTGATGATCCGCAACGAGGACGGGCGCCGCATCACCGTGATGGTCGGTGGCGCGCCCAAGGGCGGGCTGCTGGATGGCGCGCTGATGGTGCTGCGCCTGATCGGCCTGTGGTTCTTCCTGCCACTGATCGTGGTCACCCTGCTGGTGATGCCGACTGTGATCCACCGTGCCATGCGCGGTGTGCGCCGTTCTGCGCAGCAGGCCAAGGAACTGGACATCGGCCAGCCCGGTGCTCGGCTGGATGCGCGGCTGGTCTCCACGGAAGTGGCGCCGCTGGTGGAAGCGTTCAACGATGCCATCGACAAGGTGCAGCAGGGCTACGCCGCGCGCGACAAGTTCCTCGCCGACGCGGCGCACGAGCTGCGCGTGCCGATCGCCGTGGTGCAGGCGCGCCTGGCGCAGCTGCCACAGGGTGAGTTGAAATCGCAGTTGCTGACCGACGTGGCGCGGCTGGGCAATGTTGCCGAGCACCTGCTCGATCTGCAGCGCCTTGACCGCAATGTCGGCGCATTGCAGCAGCTGGACCTGGCGCTGCTGGTGCGTGAGGCCGCCGCGGACCTGGCGCCGTTGGTGGTCGGCGCCGGCTATGGATTCGAAGTGGACGCGCCGGAATCGCCGGTGTGGATCCACGGCGACAGTCTGGCGCTGGGGCGGGTGATTGCCAACCTGGTGCACAACGCGATCGTGCATGGTGGTGGCCGTGGCACCATCTGCGTGCGGTTGGATGCGCGCGGCTTGCTGGAGGTCAGCGATCAGGGCGCGGGCATTCCAGTGGGCGACCGCGAGGCGATCTTTGAGCCGTTCCATCGCCTGCGCGCGGCGGGCAGCGGCAGTGGCCTGGGCCTGCACCTGGTGAAGGAGATCGTGCAGCACCACGGTGGCTCGGTCAGTGTCGGTGAGGCTGCGGGAGGCGGCGCAAGCTTCCGGGTCAATTTCCATCGCGGCAGCGTCCGGCGCTGACGCGTTTGCGGGGCAAGTCCCGATAGGCAACCTGCCGCCGGTAGCGGCAGGCTGGACCCATGGCCGTCGAGCGTTCCCCTTCTCCCTTGCTGGGCAGTGGCGCCGCTGCGGCGCTGGCACTGGGGGCGCTGGCCTGCGTGCAGCTGCCACAGCTGCCGCCGCTGTGGGGCTGCATGGTGATGATCGTGCTTGGCATGGCGGGGTGGGGCCTGCGTTGGCGGGGGCGCCTGCCCGCGGTCGTGCTGCTGGGCGCCGGATGGACGGCGATGCACGGGCACTGGGCAATGCAGGAACAGCTACCGCCAGGCCAGCCAGCACGGGATGTGGTGGTCAGTGGACGGGTCATCGATCTGCCGGACCATGGAGCCGCGCACACCCGCTTCCTGCTGCAGGTCAGCGAGAGCAGCGAACTGCCATCGCTGCGCGGCAAGCGCCTGCAGGTCACGTGGAACGATGCCTGGCGTGCCGCTGATGGCACCGACGCCGGGCGTGGGCGCCATCAGGTCCTGGCCGGCGCGCAGTGGCATCTGGCCCTGCGCGTGCGTGCGCCGCGTTCGCGGATCAATCCCGGTGGTTTCGACGGTGAACGCCATGCGCTGCTGCGCGGCGTGTCCGGCAACGGCACGGTGCGGGCGCCGGCCAGCGCGTGCGAGCTTCAGGCCGCGCATGGCCTGCCGGCATGGCGTGAACGCACCAGCGCCGCCATCGCCGCGCAGGTGGCCCATCCAGCTGCGCGCTTCGTGCAGGCGCTTGCCCTGGGCGATACGCGTGGCCTGTCCGACGCCGATTGGGATCAGTTGCGGGCGCTGGGCCTGACCCATCTGGTGGCCATTTCCGGGTTCCATGTCGGGGTGGTGGCGGGACTGGGGGCGTTGCTGTGCCGAGGGCTGTGGTGGCTGTGTCCGCTGCTGGCCCGGCATTGGCCACGCCCCCAGGCGGCGGCCTGCGCTGCCGCCCTGTCCGCAGCGGGCTATGCGGTGCTGGCCGGCGGTGAATTGCCGACCGTGCGCACCGCACTGATGATCGGGCTGGTGGCGCTGGCGCGTAGCGGGCGGCGCCCACTGGGTCTCGTGCAGGGGCTTGCCCTGGCGGCGCTGGCGCTGCTGCTGCCGGCGCCCCTGTCAGTGCTGTCCGCGGGCTTCTGGCTCAGCTTCGGCGGCGTCCTGTGGCTGGTCTGGTGCCTGCCGCAGGGACGTCCGCGTGGGGTGGTCGCCAACCTGCGCGGGTTCCTGGCCGCACAGGGGGTGGCCAGCGTCGGCCTGTTGCCGCTGGGCATCGCTTTGTTCGGTGGCACCGCCTGGCTGGGGCCGCTGGTGAACCTGCCGGTCATCCCGTGGTGGACATTGCTGGTGGTGCCCTTGTCGCTGCTGGGCACCGCCCTGCAGGTGCTGCATGACGGCGCCGGGTGCTGGGCGTGGCGTGCAGCGGCGTGGTTGTTCGAAACCAGCTGGCAGGCCCTGCAGCCACTGGCGGCGCATCCACAGGCGATGTGGTGGTTGGCCGAGGCACCGGCCTGGGCAGTGCCGGCGGCGCTGCTGGGCGTGTTCTGGTGGCTGCTGCCACGCGGTGCCGGGGGCGGGCTGGCTGGCCTCCTGCTGTGCCTGCCGCTGCTGTGGCCATTGCGCGAGCGGCCGGCCGAGGGGGAGCTGGAGCTGCTGGTGCACGACGTCGGGCAGGGCACGGCGGTGTTGCTGCGTACCGCACGGCATGCGCTCTGGTACGACGTGGGACCGCCGATCGGGGGTGAGGGCAGTGAGCGGGTCCTGGTTCCGTCATTGCGGGCGCTGGGGCAGGCACGGCCCGACCGCGTGCTGATCAGTCACGACGATCTCGATCATGCCGACAACCTGCCGAGCCTGCGCCTTCAGTTGCCGGAGCTGCCCCTGTTGGCGCCGCCGGGCAGCGCGATCGCCGGGGCCGGGCGCTGCCAGCGCGGCCTGCGCTGGCGCTGGGACGGCGTCGACTTCCAGGTGCTGCACCCCGATGCCGGCAGCCAGCGGGCCGGAAACGAGGACAGCTGCGTGCTGCGCGTGGCCAGCGCGCATGGTGGGGTCCTGTTGCCCGGGGACATCGGCCGCCCGGCCGAACAGGCGCTGCTGCGGGCGTCTCCGGCGGCGCTGAAGGCGGATGTGGTGCTGGTGCCGCACCATGGCAGCGGCGGCAGCTCCAGCGCGCCCTGGGTGGCGGCGGTGTCAGCCCGGCTGGCGCTGGTTTCGGCCGGGCACCAGAACCGCTTCGGCCACCCGCGCCGGGACGTGGTCCGGCGCTGGCAGGCGCAGGGAGCCGAGGTGGTGTCCACTGCGGAGTCCGGGGCGATCCGCGTATGGCTTGGCGCACAAGGGCTGCAGCTGCGTGAACAGCGTATCCATGCATCCCGGTGGTGGGATGCCGCTGGGCGGGCGCGGTCGGCTGTTATCCTATCGCCGATCAAACAAGCGGCCGTTGGGCCGGAGGGTTGAAACGTGTGGGAACTGGTCAAGGCCGGTGGCTGGCCGATGGTGCCGCTGCTGCTGTTGGGCGTACTGGCTTTGGCGATCATCCTGGAGCGTTTCTGGTCCCTGCGGCGGACTGAAGTGCTGCCGCCCGGCCTCGGCCAGGAAGTGCGCAACTGGGCCGCACGCGGCAAGCTTGACCCGGCGCACCTGCAGACCCTGCGTGCCAACTCGCCGCTGGGGGCATTGCTGGCGGCCGCGCTGGAAGCCCGCAATCGTCCGCGCGACCAGATCCGCGAGCGCATCGAGGACACCGGCCGCCACCTGGTGCACCGCATGGAACGTTTCCTCAACGCGCTGGGCACCATTGCCTCGGCCGGCCCGCTGCTGGGCCTGCTGGGCACCGTGATCGGCATGATCCAGATGTTCCTGGGCATCCTCGACCATGGGGTGGGCGACGTGAACCAGCTGGCCGGCGGTATCGGCAAGGCGCTGGTGTGCACCGCCACGGGCATGATCGTGGCCATTCCGGCACTGATGTTCCATCGCTACTTCAAGGGCCGCATCCACGGCTACGTGGTGGAAATGGAGCAGGAAGCCAGTGCCCTGCTGGACACGCTCGACGGTCGCCCCGGGGTGATGAACCCGGTCGCGCCGGCGCGACCGGCCAACGCCGCTGCGGCGAAGGCCTGATCGATGCGTATCGGCAATGACCGCTCCCAGGATGAACCGCATATCGATCTGGTCCCGCTGATCGACGTCATCCTGGTGCTGATCATCTTCTTCGTGGTCACCACCACTTTCGATGCGCGCTCGACGCTGCAGGTGCAGCTGCCTACCGCCAGCCAGCAGCCCAACAACGAGCCGCCGCGTTCGCTCAGCGTGCTGATCAACGCCGAAGGCCGTTATTTCATCAATGACCAGGAAGTGCTGCGCAGCGACGTCGAGTCGGTCAAGCAGACCATCGCGTCCGTGGCCGGCAGTGACCGCAGCCAGCCCGTGCTGCTGCGCGCCGACGCACGCACTCCCTACCAGGCCGTGGTGACCGCGCAGGACGCGCTCGGTCAACTCGGTTTCCGTCGTATCGCCATTGCAACTGCGCCAGAGGTGCGTCCATGAGTTCCCATCACGCGCCGGTGTGGCCGATCTACAAACGTCTGCTGGGCTACACCCGCACCTACTGGGTGTTCATGGTGGGCGCGGTCATCGCCATGGTGGTCGAGGCCCTGGCCGGCTACCACTTCACCAAGCTGATGGAGCCGCTGGTCAACGAAGGTTTCGTCGACCCGCAGCCGCGCGCGGCCGTGGTGCTGCCGCTCACCATCCTCGGACTGTTCCTGATGCGCAGCGTGGCCACCTGGGTCAGTGACTACACGCTGGCCAAGACCGGCCGCAGCGTGGTCCGCGACCTGCGTGAGCAGGTGCTGCAGAAGTACCTGCACCTGCCGTCGTCGCACTTCGATACCGAAGCGACGCCGGTGATGGTCAGCCGCCTGAACTTCGATACCGAGCAGGTCACCCAGGCCAGCGCCGACGCGCTGAAGACCGTGGTGGCCGATACCCTCACCATCGTCGCGATGCTGGCGGTGATGCTGCAGATGAGTGTCAAGGTCACCCTGGCGATGCTGCTGGTGGTGCCGCTGATCGGTGGCATCGTGTCCTACGTGGGCAAGCGCTACCGCCGCATCAGCCGTGGCATCCAGGACGGCATGGGCACCATGGCGCAGACTGCCGAGCAGTCGCTGGCCGCGCAGCAGGAAGTGAAGGTGCACGGCACCCAGCAACATGAGATCTCGCGCTACTCGCGCCTGGCCAACCGCATGCTGGCGCTGAACATGAAGGTCGAGGTCACCCGCGCCGCCGCCTCCAGCGTGGTGCAGTTCCTGGCCGCACTGGCGCTGGCGGTGATCGTCTGGGTGTCGACCCGCGAAGCCCTGGCCGGCCGGCTCAATGCCGGCCAGTTCATGGGCCTGATGACATCGATGATGGCCATCATTCCATCGCTGCGCCGCCTGACCAGCGTACAGACCTCGATTTCGCGCGGTGTGTCCGCTGCCGAGCGCCTGTTCGGCATCCTCGACATGCCAGTGGAGCGCGACCAGGGGCAGCGACGCGTGCAGCGCGTGCGGGGCGAACTGGCGTTCGACCACGTCATGCTGCGTTACCGCGAGGACAGCGGCATCGCCCTGGACGACATCAGCTTCGTTGCCAGGCCAGGCACGGTGACGGCCATTGTCGGCCGTTCCGGCAGTGGCAAGACCAGCCTGATCCGGCTGGTGCCACGCTTCTACGAGCCCAGCGGCGGTGTCATCACCCTCGACGGCGTGGCACTGGACGACTACCCGCTGGCCGACCTGCGCCGGCAGGTGGCAATGGTCGGGCAGAAGGTCATGCTGTTCGATGACACCATCGCTGCCAACATCGCCTATGGCATGGAAGCGACCGACGAGCAGATCCGCGCGGCGGCCGAAGCCGCCAACGCGTGGGAGTTCATCGCACGCATGCCGCAGCAGCTGCAGACGCCGGTGGGCGAGAACGGCGCGCTGCTGTCCGGTGGCCAGCGCCAGCGCCTGGCCATTGCCCGCGCGATCCTGCGCGACGCCCCGATCCTGATCCTCGACGAAGCCACTGCGGCGCTGGACAACGAATCCGAGCGCCTGGTGCAGGACGCGCTGCAGCGCCTGATGCCCGAACGCACCACGCTGGTCATTGCGCACCGGCTGTCGACCATCGAGCATGCCGACCAGGTACTGGTCATGGATCATGGCCGCATCGTTGAACGCGGCACGCACAAGGAGCTGCTCGAACTGGGCGGTCTGTACCAGCATCTGCACAGCATGCAGTTCCGCGAAAGGCAGGACTGATGGCCGGCAAGGGCACCCAGACCCCGCCGTACTGGTATGACGGCACCCCGGTTCCGTGGGCGATGCGCCTGCTGGCGCCGCTGTACGCAGGTGTCACCGCGCTGCGCCGGCGCGCCTATCGCCGTGGCTGGCGCAAGCGCCATTCGCTGCCGGTGCCGGTCATCGTGGTCGGCAATATCACGGCTGGCGGTACCGGCAAGACGCCGCTGACCATTGCGCTGGTCGAACGCCTGCGTGCGGCCGGCTGGAAGCCGGGCGTGGCCAGCCGCGGCTATGGTCGCGAAGACGCCGACAAGCCGCTGTGGGTGCAGGCCGATACGCCAACCGCGAAGGGCGGTGACGAACCGGTGCTGATCGCCTGGAAGACCGGCGTACCGGTGCGCGTGGACAGTGATCGGGTTGCTGCGGGCAAGGCGCTGATCGAGGCCGGCTGCGATGTGATCGTCTGCGACGACGGTTTGCAGCACTACCGGCTGGCGCGCGACATCGAGATCGAAGTGGTCGATGCCCAGCGTCGCTATGGCAATGGCCGGATGATTCCGGCAGGGCCGTTGCGCGAGCCGGTCAGCCGCGCCAGCGAGTGCGATTTCCGCGTGGTCAACCTCGGCCAGGCCGATGAGGAGACTGCGGCGCAGGCCTGTGGCTTCGGCCAGTGGCCAATGGCCCTGCACATCGACAGTGCGCAGCCGCTGGCCGGTGGCCGCGCGCGCCCGCTGGCGTACTTCAAGGGCCAGCGCGTGCACGCGGTGGCCGGCATCGCCCATCCACAGCGCTTCTTCGACATGCTGCGCGCGCGCGGGATCGGCGTGGTGCCGCATGCATTCGCCGACCACCAGGCCTACCAGCCGCAGGACTTGTCCTTCGGCAGCCAGCTGCCGGTACTGATGACCGAAAAGGATGCGGTGAAATGCCGGGCGTTCGGCAACGACTGGCACTACGCGGTTCCGCTGCGCGCCGAGTTGCCCGCCGCGTTCTGGGTGGCGCTGACCGATCGCCTGGACAAGCTGCGACCGAACTGAGCGGCGCCGCGGCGCTTGCATTCACGCGCCGCTGGCCGCATTCCCGTTGTAACGAGCCTGCCGAGAACCGCCCGCATGACCGAATTCGTCGTCGCCATTCCGGCCCGCTTTGCCGCCTCGCGGCTGCCGGGCAAGCCGTTGCGCCCGCTGGGCGGTGAGCCGCTGGTGCTGCATGTGGCGCGCCGCGCGCTGCAGGCCGGTGCCCGCGAGGTCTGGGTGGCGACCGACGACCCACGCATTTCCGATGCACTGTCCGGGTTGGCCGAGGTGAAGGTGGCGATGACCGCGACCACGCATGCCTCGGGCACCGATCGCCTGGCCGAGTGCGCACGCATTGCCGGCTGGGCCGATGACACGGTGGTGGTCAACCTGCAGGGCGACGAACCGTTCGCGCCGGCGACCGGCATCCGCGCGGTGGCAGATGCGTTGGTCGCTGGCACTGCGCCGATGTCGACTCTTGCCACGACCGTCGAGGACGCACACACCCTGTTCGACCCGAACGTCGTGAAGCTGGTGCGCAACGTGCGCAACGAGGCGATGTACTTCAGCCGCGCGCCGATCGCCTGGCACCGCGACGGCTTTGCACGCAGCCGCGACACGCTGCCGGACGGCCACGACTGGCTGCGCCACATCGGCATCTATGGCTATCGCGCCGGCTTCCTGCAGCAGTTCGCGGCGATGCCGCCGGGCCAGCTGGAGCAGGTCGAATCGCTGGAGCAGCTGCGCGTGCTGGAAGCGGGCTACCCGATCAGCGTGGCGATCTCGCCCGAGCCGTTCCCGCCGGGCATCGATACCCCCGAGGACCTGGAGCGCGCCGAGGGGCTGCTGCAGGCGATGGCCGCGCGATGAGGCTGCTGGTCGTCTGCCTCGGCAACATCTGCCGTTCGCCGATGGCCGAAGGGGCGCTGCGCGCACGCCTGGATGCCTCGCCGCTGGCCGGGCGGGTGCAGGTCGATTCGGCCGGTACGGGCGACTGGCACGTGGGCGAGCCGCCGGACCGCCGCGCGATCGCCTGCGCGGCCGGACACGGCGTGGACATTGGCGGCCTGCGCGCACGTCAGCTGCAGGCGGTGGATTTCGACCGTTTCGACTGGATCCTGTGTGCCGACGAGACCAACCTGCGTGATGCCGGGCGCCTGGCGTCGGCGACCCAGCGTGAACGGCTGGCGTTGTACCTGCCCTGGTCCGGCGGGCAGGGGCGGGTAGCCATCCCTGACCCCTACACCGGCGGCAGCGATCATTTCGAACAGGTCTGGTCGCTGGTCGACGATGCTGCAAAACGTGCGGTGGCACGACTGTTGCATGGCGCCGACTCCGGCATAATCAGGTCATGAACGTCCAGCCCGTCCCGGACCTGCCCGAATTCGCCACCTGGCTCAATGCCACCCCCTGCACCCTGACCGAACTGCGCGGCCGGCCGGTCGCGCTGCTGTTCGTCAATGCGGCCTCCGCCTGGAGTGCGCAACGCCTGGCCGAGTTCGGTCAATGGATGTCGCGCCACCCGGGCAAGCTGCAGCCGCTGGTGCTGCAGGTGCCGCGTTTTGATTTCGAACGCGATGCCACGGCCGCACTGAAGCTGCTGCGCCGTCAGGGCCTGAGCATGCCCGTGCTGCTCGATGCCGACTGGGATGGCTGGCGCCGCTTCGGCGTTACCGCCTGGCCGACGATGGTGCTGCTGGACGCGCAGGGCCGCGAACAGCAACGGCTGGTCGGGCAGGGCGCGCCCGGTGAACTGGAGCGCGCCTTGAACGCGCTGTGCCAGGGTGCACCTTCGGCGCCGCCGCGTGGCGGCAGCGAACTGCATCCGGAACCGCGCCAGGCCCTGCGCTTCCCGCAGGGCCTGGCGGTCAGCACCGAACGCCTGTACATCGCCGACAGCGGCCATCACCGCATTCTCGAATGCAGCCATGGCGGCCGCATCCTGCGCCAGTTTGGCCTCGGCACCGCCGATTTCATGGACGGCAACCTCGCCGAAGCGGCATTCCACCGCCCGCAGGCGTTGGTGCTGGAGCGCGATTCGCTGTACGTCGCCGACACCGGCAACCACGCGGTGCGCCGTATCAACCTGCTGACCGGCATCGTCGACACGTTGTGCGGCAACGGGCGACCCGGTGCGCCGGTGGAAGGCCCGGTCGCGCAGGCGCGGCAGGTCTCGCTGGACCATCCGGTTGGCCTGGCCATCGCCGACAATCAGCTGCACATCGCGATGGCCGGCGACAACCGCATCTGGAGCTATCACCTGGGTCAGCGCAGCCTGCAATGGCGCGCCGGCAGTGGTTCCATCGACGAGCGTGATGGCAGTGGCCATCTGGCTGCCTTCGCGCAACCGACCGCGCTGGCCGTGGTGCAGCAGGTGCTGTACGTCGCCGATGCGTTGGGATCCTCGATCCGTGCACTGCAACTGCGTGGTGACCTGGTGCAGACACTGGTCGGGCAGGGGCCGTGGCGCTTCGGCAGTGAAGACGGCCCGCGCGCGCAGGCCAGCCTGCAGTTCCCGCAGGCGATCGCACTGGGCGCGGACGCCCCGCTGCTGTGGATCGCCGACACCGGCAACGGTCGCCTGCGCACGCTGCGCCTGGGCGGCGGTGAACTGACCACCCAGCCGCTGCCGCGCCGCCTGCACGGCCCGGCTGGCCTGGCCGTGGGCGCAGGTGCGGTGTGGATCGCCGAGACCGACGCCCATGCCGTGCTGCGATTCGACCCCGACAGCGGCGTGCTCAGCGAAGTCCCGATCAGCGAATGACCGACGTTCCCGCCCCGGCCTTCGACGGCAAGGCTTTCGCGGCCCAGCTCAGCACTGCCCCCGGCGTGTACCGCATGTACGCGGCCGACGACACCCTGCTGTACGTGGGCAAGGCGCGCGCGCTGCGCAACCGCGTCGGCAGCTATTTCAACGGCAGCCCGAAGAACGCGCGGATCATGTCGATGATCTCGCAGATCACGCGCATGGACGTGACCGTGACGCGCTCGGAAGCCGAGGCGTTGCTGCTGGAGAATCAGCTGATCAAGTCGCTGTCGCCGCGCTACAACGTCTCGCTGCGCGACGACAAGACCTACCCGCATGTGCTGCTGACCCGCGAGGACTGGCCGCGCATCGCCCTGCATCGTGGCCCGCGCGCCATTCCCGGCCGCTATTTCGGGCCGTATCCGGGCGTGACCGCAGTGCGCGAAACGCTGAACCTGATGCACAAGCTGTTCAAGCTGCGCAGTTGCGAGGACAGCGTGTTCCGCAACCGCTCGCGGCCGTGCCTGCAATACCAGATCGGCCGCTGCAGCGCGCCCTGCGTGGAGCTGGTGCCGGCGCCGGACTACGCCGAGTCGGTGCGCCGCGCTGCGCTGTTCCTGGAAGGCAAGAGCGACGAACTGACCCGCGAGCTGGGCGAGCAGATGCAGGCCGCCAGCGAGGCGCTGGAGTTCGAGCAGGCCGCGCGCCTGCGCGACCTGATCTCCTCGCTGCGCAGCATGCAGACCCGCCAGTACGTGGACGGCCGCGCCGCCGACCTGGACGTGCTGGCGGTGGCCATGCAGGGTTCGCAGGCCTGCGTGCTGCTGCTGGCCTTCCGCGATGGCCGCAACCTCGGCACCCGCCCATTCTTCCCGCGCACCAACGGCGAGGAGAGTCCGGAGGAAGTGCTGGCCGCGTTCGTCTCGCAGTACTACATCGAGTTCGAGCCGCCGCGCGAGATCCTGCTGGACCGCGAAATTCCCGACGCCGACCTGCTGGTCGCCGCGCTCTCGGCCTCGGCCGAGCGCAAGGTGCAGCTGAAGTGGAACGTGCGCGGTGAACGCGCCGGCTATGTGGAGCTGGCCAGCCGCAACGCGCAGCTGACCCTGGCCACCGAGCTCAACAGCCGCAACGCACAGCACGCACGCAGCGACGCACTGCGCGAGATGCTGGGCTTGGCCGAGCCGGTCAAGCGGGTCGAGTGTTTCGATATCAGCCACACCTTGGGCGAGGCTACCGTGGCCTCGTGCGTGGTGTTCGATGCGGCCGGCCCGGTGCGTGCGCAGTACCGCCGCTTCAACATCAGCGGCATCGAGCCGGGCGACGACTACGCCGCGATGCGCCAGGCCATCGACCGCCGCTTCCGCCGCGCGGTGGAAGAGCAGGGCGTGCTGCCGGACGTGCTGCTGATCGACGGTGGCGCCGGCCAGCTGGCGCAGGCGCAGGCCGCACTGGCCGACCTGGGCGTGGAAGGCGTGCTGCTGGTGGGCGTGGCCAAGGGCGTGGAGCGCCGCGCCGGCCACGAAGCGCTGGTGATGCCCGATGGCCGCGAGCTGCGCCCGGGCGCGGCCAACCCGGCGCTGCAGTTCATCCAGCAGGTGCGCGACGAGGCGCATCGCTTCGCCATCACCGGCCACCGTGGGCGCCGCCAGAAGGCACGGATGACCAGCAAGCTGGAGGATATCCCCGGCATCGGGCCGCGCCGCCGCGCCAGCCTGCTCAAGCATTTCGGCGGCCTGGTGGGCCTGAAAGCCGCTGGTGAAGCGGAAATCGCCAAGGTGGAAGGCATCAATGACGCCCTCGCGGCACGTATCTACGCTAACCTGCACGGGTTGGCCACGCCCGATGCGGCCGAGTAGAGAGAGAAGCACGCAAGCATGAAGTTGACCCTGCCCACCTGGCTGACGTTGTTGCGGATCGTGATGATCCCGGTGCTGGTGCTGGTGTTCTACCTGCCCTACACCTGGACCAACTTCGCTTCGGCGGCGATCTTCGGCCTGGCCGCGATCACCGACTGGCTCGACGGCTGGATCGCACGCCGTTACCAGCTGGAGTCGGCCTTCGGCGCGTTCCTCGACCCGGTTGCGGACAAGCTGATGGTGGCAGTAGCGCTGTTCCTGATCGTGCAGGGCCATCCGACGCCGTGGATGGCATTCTGGGCGGCGGTGATCGTCGGCCGCGAGATCGCGGTATCGGCGCTGCGCGAATGGATGGCCGAGCTGGGCCAGCGCGCCAAGGTGCGCGTGGCGATGATCGGCAAGATCAAGACCACCGCGCAGATGGTCGCGCTGCTGTGCCTGCTGTATTCGGTGGCACCGAACGTGCCGGTGGAAGACATCTGGATGGGCTGGCCGGTGTTCCACATCGGCGACTGGACCCTGGCGATTGCCGCCGTGCTGACCCTGTGGTCGGGCCTGCAGTACCTGCACGCGGCCTGGCCGAGCCTGCGCGATGACGAGCGTGCCGCGCGCGAGCGTGCACGGCAGAAGAAGCTGGGCAACTGAGCCCGGGGTCGTATCCCTTTCCGAAGGAAAGGGCTCTGACCCCATTGATGCGCCCATCCACGCATGGCGTGGATCTACTGGAAATGCTGCATCCACGAAGGATGCGAATCTATCGGTTTGCGGGGATGCTGTAGTAGATCCACGCCATGCGTGGATACGCGGTGCAAGGCGCCTCGCAGGCCTCGAAAAAACCGCTTGACGCCATTCCCAGAACAGGTAGAATTTCGCCTCCCAAGCGGGAATAGCTCAGTTGGTAGAGCGCAACCTTGCCAAGGTTGAGGTCGCGAGTTCGAGTCTCGTTTCCCGCTCCAGATTCAAGAAAAACGCTCCCGGAAGGGGGCGTTTTTCGTTCTGCGGTCGTCCCGCCGGCAATCAGTCTTCGTCCTGCGCCGATGCACGCGAACGCATGCCGGTGATGTCTGAAATCCGCCATCCCTCGCCAACAATCCACCGCTTCATCCCGACTTCACCCACACCCCATCGCCCTACCATCCGCGCTGGCGAACCTGCATCTCCGATTCTCCACGGCGATGCAGCCATGCCCCAAACTCCCTCCGCCTACGACCACGATGTGGTCATCGTCGGCGCCAGCTTCGCCGGTGCCGCCTGCGCGTTGGCTGCTGCTCAATACGGCTTGCGCGTCTGCGTGCTGGAACGCAAGACCGACCCCGGCGAGCGCCTGCACACCACCGGCATCGTGGTGAAGGAAGCGATGGAGCAGACCTGGCTGGGGCGCATGCCCGAACATCTGGTGCAGCGGGTCGCCAACGTGCGCCTCTATGCGCCGAACCTGCGCAGCGTATTGCTGGCCGCACCGGGCTATTACTTCCTCACCACCGATACGCCGAACGTGATGCGCTGGCTGGCCAGCGAACTGCGCGCGAACGGTGTCGACCTGCGCCTGCAGCAGTCCTTCACCGACGCTCGCCGCTGTGGTGACGGCTGGCAGGTCGAAGGGACAGGGCGCTGCGCCTATCTGGTCGGCGCAGATGGCGCACGCTCACGCGTTGCCCAGCGCACCGGGCTTGGCCAGGTGCGTGACAACCTCTACGGCGTCGAGCGTGAGTTCGCCGGCCTGCAGGTGACAGAGGGCGACGCGTTGCATTGCTTCCTCAGCAAGCGCTTTGCACCGGGCTACATCGGCTGGGTCGCGCAGAATCCGACCGGCCTGCAGGTCGGGCTGGCCCTGCGTCATGATCCGCGACAGGCGCGGCCGCTGGATATTGATGGTTTCCTTGAGCATGTGCGCGATGTGGTCGGCATCCCGCCATCTGCGCGTCCCTCGGCCACCCGCGCTGGCCTGGTGCCCTGCGGCCGACCGGATGGGCCGATCACCGGCCAACGCGTGATCCTGACCGGCGACGCGGCGGGCATCGTCTCGCCGCTCTCCGCAGGGGGCATCCACTCCTCGTGGCGGCACGGCTGGGCGGTCGGCGAGGCGATGGCCCGCCATCTGCGTGGGCAGGGGCCGGAAGCGGAACGGGTGGCGCGGCAGGTGGCGCCGGCGTTCCATGGCAAGCGCCTGCTGCGCTGGGCAATGGATCATCTGCAGGCCGACTGGCCGCTCAACGCGCTGCTGCACACGGCGGCCACGCGGCGCATTGCCGAGCAGGTCTACTTCCACCGCCGTGGCCTGCGCACGTGACGCGCGCTTTGCAAGTGTAATTCCAGAATTCTGTATTTATATAGTTGAATGCGCAAATAAGACACAAAATTCGGGAGTTAAATCAATTGAATGGAGTTGGGGTTAATTCTATAATTTTGGGTGCTAAATGGCATAGACAGGGGATCATGCACGCTATGTTGGATTTAAGCTTGAGCAAGCCCAGCGAGGTCGTCAAGCGACTCTGCGGGCGCTTGCGTACAGAACGCATGGCGTTGGGCATGACACAGTCGGATCTGGCCGGGCGTGCCGGCATTGGTACCAACACCGTGTCCAACCTGGAGGCCGGGCGCAATGTTGGCTTCGAGGTGGTGGTCCGCGTGGCGATGGTCCTTGGTCGGATCAACGAGCTCGAAGGCCTGTTCCAGCCAAAGTTGGACAGCATCGAAGACATTCGGCGCTACGAAGAGGCTGCGAACCGCCTCCGGACGAAGAGGAAGCCCCGTAATGCCTGAACAGGTGAAGGTCTTCTACGAAGGGTGGGGAGAGCGATGGCACTGGGGAACGCTGATCTCCAGCATCGCCCTGACCGGTCGTCCGCTGATCGCGTTCGAGTACAGCAACGAGGCCCGGCGAAGGGGACTGGAACTGTCTTCGTACAAGCTGCCGCTGGCCGGCCCTCCGTTGCGGCGGGATTTTCCGGACCATCAGCTGCAACTGCCCGGGCCTGTGTATGACGCGTTGCCAGACGGCTGGGGCATGCTGCTGATGGACCGCATGTTCAGGCGCCGCGGAATCAACGCAGCACGCATTGGCCCGCTCCAGCGGCTGGCCTATATCGGTGGCAACGCGATGGGGGCCATGACGTTTGAGCCCGTGGCGCCCGAAGGTGAGGCGCCGAAGGTCCATATACCGCTCGAGCAGCTTTCCGCGGAAGTGCAGCAGGTGCTCCACGGAGAAGGTGGTGAATTCCTGCAGACCTTGCTGCTGGTGGGTGGTTCGCCCCAAGGTGCAAGGCCCAAGGCCCTGGTCTATCGCGATCCGCGATCGGGCGCGTTCACCACGGCCGTCACGCCCGGCTTCGAAGCCTGGTTGATCAAGTTCCCGGCCAGAGAAGAGCATGCCGAGGTGTGCGCCATCGAAATGGTCTACGCCGAGTGCCTGCGCAGGTGTGGCATCGAGACCCCGGACACGCAGTACTTCAGCCTGCCCAACGGGCTGGCCGCGTTCGCCAGCAAGCGCTTTGATCGCCACGATGGGTTGCGTGTGCCGATGCAGAGTCTTGCTGCATTCACGGGCGCCAACTACCAGACGGCGGGGTCGCTGGACTATGTCAACTTCCTGCGCGCGACCCGGTTGTGCACCAATGACGTGCGGCAAATGGCCGTAGCCTTCGAACGTGCGGTCTTCAACGTTGCGTTCAACAACCGGGACGATCATCCGAAAAACTTTGCCTACATCATGTCGCCGGATGGGCAATGGCGTTTGGCTCCGGCCTACGACGTGACCTTCTGCGAAGGACCCAACGGATATCACCAGATGGACGTCATGGGGGAGGCACTGGAGATTTCCCGTGCTGACCTGCTTCGCCTTGCCGAAGAGGCAGAAGTGCAGCACGCGGACGCCAGTCTGGCGATTGGCAGCATTTGCGACGTGGCCAGCCAATTCACGGAAATCGCCAACAGCATGTACTCAAACGCTATTGCTCAAGACACCTTGATCATGATCCAGGGGCGCATCAACGAGAACGTAGCTCTGTTGCGGGAAGTCCGGCGTGGCCTGCGGACCTGAGGGCCGGGTCCAAGGGCCTGAACGCCGCCCCACAATGCGGCCGAAAATTCCTGTTGACGCCGTGCAGCAATATCGACACAATAGCGCTCCTTCGACGCAGGTCGAACGAAATCTGCGGGAATAGCTCAGTTGGTAGAGCGCAACCTTGCCAAGGTTGAGGTCGCGAGTTCGAGTCTCGTTTCCCGCTCCAGATTCAAGAAGAACGCTCCCGAAAGGGAGCGTTTTTCGTTTGTCACACCGGTTGCACCACCACCGCGCCAGCGTGCCTTGCCGGGCAGGGCGCTGCACCAGGTCCGGGCATTCTGCCGGTCGAAACCGGGGCAGCGGTTGTCCTGCGGGATGTAGACGTAGGGAACGTCATCCTCGTAGGTGAAGTGGTAGTAGTAGGTGCGGTCCTTCCCATACAACCAGTAGTTCGACGAGCCGTCGTTGATCGCATACGGCTCGAAGGTGAGGATCGAGGATTCGGCGGGAATGAAGTTGCTGCGCTCCATCAGTAGCAGCAGGGCGTTCGAGACCAGTGGGGTGGTCAGGACGAGCACGATCACACCGACAGTCGCTGTCGTGATCGAGCCAATCAGCAGCCAACGGCGAGGGTGTTTCACGGTCGTGCAGCATCGAAGCAAGGAATTACCGCAATGTGCAATACGCCGTGGAAGTCGTCCAGTGTTCCGTGCCGGGAACGCATTGAAAGCGTAGTGAAAGTCTGGGTCGGCGTTGCCTGAACCACACGCGTGCTGTGACCTTTTTCGGACGATTTCTCCATGTTCGCTCCACAATCGCACGGTAGCCTTCATGCTCCTTCTACACGTTGGCGGGCTGGTGGTCAGGCGTATCACTCCAGTGGCAGTGCCCAGGACCGGGCGCGGACTCTTCCTGCAGGCAGTGCTGCGCCCGGGCACGCTGCTGACCAGCCTGGCGCTGGCAGGTTGCATGTCGGTGCCGGCTCCGGACCTGCCTGACCGCACACCCACCGCCTGGACCCAGGTGCCGCAGGGCCAGGGCGTGGCGGTGGATGCCAGGCAGTGGTGGAAGGTGCTGGCCGACCCAGCGCTGGATGGCCTGGTCGACCGGGCCATCGCCGGCAACCTTGATCTGCAGCAGGCCACGTTGCGCCTGCAGGCAGTGCGGATCGTCGCCGGCGCCTCGGATTCGCGCTTCCTGCCGGAAATCTCGGCCAGCGCCAAGCAGGTACAGGACGCCGCCGCGGTCGACACCTATTTCCATGCAGGCATCGAAGCGATCTGGGACCTGGGGCTGTTCGGCGCCGCCGAGAGCGCGCAGCTGAGCGCGCAGGCCTCGGCCGGCAATGCCGAGGCGTTGCGCAATGCCGCGCAGGTGGCGGTGATCGCCGACGTGGTGCGCAGTTATCTCGACCTGACCGTGGCCCAGGCCCAGCAGGACCTGCTGGCCCGACAACAGGCCGTGGACGACCGCGGCGAACAGCTGGCGCTGGTCCGTCAGCGGCTGCGCCTGGATGAGCCGGGCGAGCTGCAACGGCTGCGCGCGCGGCAGGCGGCCACCCGTGCCGCCATCGCGCAGGCGCGGGAAAACGCCGACAACGCCGCCCGTGCGCTGGCATTGCTGCTGGGCCGCGATGGCCCGGATCCGGCCTGGCACGCCTATCGCACGCCGCCGACGCTGGGTGCGTTCACGCTGCAGCAGGTCCCGGCTGACCTGCTGCGACATCGACCGCAGATCCTGCTGGCCGAATCGGAGGTGATGCAGGCCGCCGCCAGCAAAGGCGCGGCGCGCGCTGCGATGTATCCGCGGATCAGCCTGGGTGGCTCGATCCTGTATGCCTACAACCTCACCCAGAACGCCCGTTCCAATTCCGACTCCAGCCCGTCGATCGGCCCGTACATCGATATTCCGCTATGGGACTGGGGCCAGCGTCGCGCGCGCTTCCATGCCGATGAGAAGCAACTGGACGCCGCGCTGCTGGGATACCGCAAGGCGGTGCTGGAAGGCGTGGGCGAAGTGGAAGGTGCACTGGGTAGCCTGGCGCGCCAGGACAGCAGCATCCAGTCGCTGCGTGTGGCCAATGATGCCGCCGACCAGCAGGTCAAGCGCCAGGCGCGGCAGGTGCAGCTGGGCCTGTCCAGCGAGTTCGACGGACTCGACACGCAACGCGCCGCACTCGCCTCGCAGGCTGATCTGATCGCTGCACAGGGTGCGCGCGTGCTGGCCTTTGCATCGTTGTACCGCGCCCTCGGCGGTGCCCCGCTGCCTGCCGAGGGTGAGGGCGAACCGCAATGATCGCACTCGCGCGCAAGACCCTGGCCTATGAGTGGCGCCGGTTCCTGCCGGTGGTGCTGGCGATGTGTTTCGCCGGTGTGCTGTTGATCGTGCAGGCCGCACTGGTGCTGGGCATCTTCGGTACCGCCGCGATCTACGTGAAGGCGTCCTCGGCCGATATCTGGGCTGGTTTCCCCGGCACCCAGAGCGTCAATTACGGCCATGCAATCAGCGCGGATGTGGAAAGCCATCTGCGCATGGACCCGGATGTCACCCGCGTCGAGCCCTACGAGTGGGTCGATGGCGAATGGCGGTCCGGCGCGCAGGGCACCGGCAATGTGTCGGTGTACCTGTCCGGCATCTCCACCCGGGACGACGCGATGATGTTCGCGCGCATCCTCCCTGCGAACCTGCGCGCGCAGCTTCGCGAGCCGGGTGCGGTGATCGTCGACAGCGCCGATCTGGATACGCTGGGCGTGGACCTGCAGAACAACCGTGCCTGGATCAATGGCAAGGCGGTGCGCGTGGTCGCTGCACAACCGGGCCTGCGGGGCCTTGGTGGTGTCAACGTACTGGCCTCGCTGGACACCGCGCGCGCCATCGCCGGCACCGACCCACACGCGGGAAGCACCTATTTCGTGGCGGGCCTGCGCTCGCCGGACCTGGCCGACCGCGTGCGTGACCGCCTGGCCGCGTCGATGGGCCAGGCCGCACCGGTCGAGTTCTGGACCGCGCCGGCGTTCGCCAGCCGTTCGCAGCAGTATTGGCTGTTCGATACCGGCGCAGGTATCGCCGTGTTGTTCATGGCCGTCATCGTCTGCTTCGTCGGTGCGGTGATCACCAACCAGTCGTTCGCCTCGGTGGTGGCCGGCTCGGTACGCGAGTACGCCACGCTCAATGCACTCGGTGCAGGCCGCTATGCGCTGGCACGGGTGGTGTTCGAGCAGGCGTTGCTGATCGGCGGCGTGGGCATGTTGCTGGCGGCGGCCTTCAGCACCGTGGTGCTGTTGCTCGCGCAGACCCAGCGCGTACCGGTGCAGCTGACGCCGATGGTGATCCTGGGCTGCGTGGCGCTGGTCGCGGTGATGGCCATGCTCTCCAGCATCATGGCGGTGCGCAGCGTCCTCCGCTCCGATCCATCGTTGCTGCTGCGTTGAGGACCGGCCGATGACTTCCACACGCGCCATCGCCCCGACCCTGCAGGCCGAAGCATTGGAAAAAGGCTTCATGTCCGGTGATGTGCAGGTGCCGGTGCTGCGTGGCCTGTCGCTGGACATCTATCCCGGCGAGCTGACCCTGGTATCCGGCCCGTCCGGCTGCGGCAAGAGCACGCTGCTGTCGCTGCTGTCCGGCCTGTCCGCACCCGATGGCGGTCGCGTGCACGCGCTGGGCCAGGACGTGGGTCACATGACCCGCAGTGAAGTGGAGCGTTTCCGCCTGCACCATGTCGGCTTCGTGTTCCAGGGCTTCAACCTGTTCCCGGCACTGACCGCGCTGGAGCAGGTGCAGCTGCCACTGGGCTACCGCGGCATGCGCAATCGCGAAAGCGAGCCGCTGGCCCGCCAGGCGCTGGAAGAAGTCGGCCTCAGCCATCGCAGCCACATGCGCCCGGCGCAGCTGTCCGGTGGCGAGAAACAGCGCGTGGCGGTTGCCCGCGCGTTCGCCAAGTCGCCGACGTTGATCTTCGCAGACGAACCCACCAGCGCGCTGGATGCCGAGAACGGCCAGCGCGTGATCGACATCCTGCATCGCTACGCACGTGCGCATAGCGCCACCGTGCTGTGCGTGAGCCACGATCCGCGCCTGATCCGGCATGCCGATCGGGTGATCGCCATGGAAGACGGCATGGTCCGTGATGACCGCCGCCAGAACGAAACCGTAGAGTCCGCCCCATGACCAAGACGTCGCATCTGCTTCCCCTCAGCCTGGCCCTGTCCGCGGCACTGCTGCTCGGCGCCTGTTCCAGGGAAGCGCCCACCGCTGCATCGGCCCCCTCAGGCAAGGAGGGTACTGCCGCCGCCGGCAAGGTCGCCGTGGCGCGGGGCATCATTGACGTCGAAGGTGGCCTGATCGCGCTGGCACCGCCGGTGGATGGCTCGATCATCGCCGCACCGGTGAAGGAAGGCGCCACGGTGAAGAAGGGGCAGCTGTTGTTGTCGCTGGATGGTGCCCTGCTGCAGCAGGAGGTGGCGATGGCCAGCGCCGATCTGACCTTGGCCAATGACCGCCTGAAGGGCAGCCAGGCGCAGCTGCGCGAACTGGAGCGCAACGCCACTCGCCTGTCCACGGGCGCCAGCGAAGGCGTGTCCTCGAACCAGCAGGCCGATGCAGCCAAACAGCAGCTGGCTGGCGTGCGCGCCGATGTCGACGTGGCCGGTGCGCAGGTCGACATGGCGCAGCACAAGCTGGAGCACGCGAAGCTGAAACTGCAGCAGATGTCGTTGAGCGCGCCGGAAGCCGGCACCGTGGTCGGCCAGGTGCCGGGCGTCGGTGCCTTCGTGCAGGCGGGCAAGCCGGCGATCTCGTTGCTGCCGGCGCGCCCGCTGCAGGTGCGCGCCGAACTGAGCGCCGCCTACGCCGATGCCGTGCAGGTGGGCATGAAGGCTACTGTCGTGCCGGATAGTGATGGCGCGGAGAACACGGGCACGCTGCCGCCTGCACGCGTGGTGCGCATCAGTCCGGTGTTCGCGCAGGCACGCCTGCCTGAAGATGCAGGGCGTGGCGTGGCCAAAGTGGTGGAGTGCGTGCTGGAGTTCGATGGGCAAGCCAAGGCGCGCTTCGGCCAGCACGTGCGGGTGGAGTTCCGGAAGTAGGTCTCTAGCGCTGCGGCGGGGGAGTCTGTGGTGACCCGCGCCGGCAGAGCGCCCGCCACGCGCTCACCGCCGACACCACGCACAGCGCCAGCAGCAATCCCACGTCCAGCAGCAGCAACCACAGCAGGTGCATGCCTTGTACCGGAGGCTGGTGCATCGCCGACAGCATCCACGGTATCGACCAGACCAGCAGCAGGGCGAAGGCGATCAGCAGGCGCAGCCACAGTCGTTTCAGTCGCCACGGCCGCACGATCAACGCGGCCACCACCAGTTCAACCGTTCCCAGCAACGCGAACACGATGACCGTGCTGGTCGGGTAGGGCAGCTGGGCGCCTTCCAGGCGATGCAGCAGCCAGTAGTCTGGGGTAAAGCCAGCATTGACAAGTGCGGCGATCAGCGCCAACCAGGTCAGCGCGACCAGCAACCAGAACAGGCGGACGTAGCGTCTCGGCATCGGCGGTGTCCGTGCTTGGGCGGGGCAGCGTACCCCAACCCGGACGCTCGTGACCGCATGATGTGAAGACTGTTGACGGCGTGAAGGAATTTGGACACAATAGCGCTCCTTCGACGCAGGTCGAAGAATCTGCGGGAATAGCTCAGTTGGTAGAGCGCAACCTTGCCAAGGTTGAGGTCGCGAGTTCGAGTCTCGTTTCCCGCTCCAGATTCTACAGGGCCCCGGTAGGGGCCTTGTTTTTCTCCCGCCCCGGCAAGGCGGGGCACGTTGGGCCACAAGGCTTTACGCGCAGTCAGAAAGGTGAAATCGCTGGCGTGTTTTCCGGATTTCCGGTAACATGTCGGCTTACGCGGGAATAGCTCAGTTGGTAGAGCGCAACCTTGCCAAGGTTGAGGTCGCGAGTTCGAGTCTCGTTTCCCGCTCCATGTTCCGACAGGCCCCATCTTGGGGTTTTGTCTTGTCAGGGCTGGGTTCCTGGCGCGCAGTACGTTGGCCTCATGGCAGAGTGGCTATGCACCGGATTGCAAATCCGTTTACAGCGGTTCGATTCCGCTTGAGGCCTCCAATTGAAAAGCCCTGACTCCGGTCAGGGCTTTTTTGTTTGGCTGCAATCGATTCCCCGCTCGCGCGATCGCCACCCGACCTGGCGGTCAGTCATGGCGGATGCGGTGGCGCTACACTCGCGTGATGAACCAGATTGATCACTTCCGCGGCGCCTTGCTCGGCCTCGCGTGCGGCGATGCCGTCGGTACCACGCTGGAGTTCAAGCCTCGTGGCAGCTTCACCCCGATCACCGACATGGTGGGTGGTGGGCCGTTCCAGCTGCAGCCGGGGCAATGGACCGACGATACCTCCATGGCGATGTGCCTGGCCGAGAGCCTGGTGCGTTGTGACACCTTCGATGTGCACGATCAGATGAACCGCTACGCCAACTGGTACCGGCATGGGTACTGGAGTGCGACCGGCGAGTGCTTCGATATCGGTATGGCAACGCGGGCTGCCATCGACCGGTTCCTGCAGGATGGCCATCCGCTGGCGGGGAGTGACGACCCACGCAGCGCTGGCAATGGCTCGATCATGCGTTTGGCGCCGGTAGCATTGCGCTACGCCGGGACTCCCGACCTGCAGGCCATGGCCGCGTTGAGTTCGCGAACCACGCACGGTGCGCAGGAGTGCCTGGAGGCGTGCCGCCTGCTGGCGGTCGCGCTGGAGCGGGCGTTGGCAGGTGGCACCCGTGACGCGGTGCTGGATCTCAGCAATGTCCCCGTCGAGAGCGCGCGGCTGCAGCAGATCGCGGCGGGCGGCTACCGCGGTGCCACGCGTGAGCAGATCCGTGGCAATGGCTATGTTGCCGACAGTCTGGAAGCTGCACTCTGGTGCTTTGATCGCCACGACACCTTTGAAGCCGTCGTACTCGAGGCGGCCAATCTTGGCGAGGACGCCGACACCACGGCCGCCATTGCGGGGCAGCTGGCGGGCGCATTCCATGGTGCGCGCGGAATCCCCGGGCGGTGGTTGCAGCGGCTGGCCCTGCGTGCCGAAATCCAGGCGCTGGCCGATGCGCTGCACGCCTTGAATCAGGGCAGCGACTGCGCTGCGTGAGTCGGGTTCCCTGCCTGTGAACTGCGCCGGCAGGGCGCTCCCTGCGGCCGCCATTTCCGACGCCGCGCTGCTTCACCTGCAGCCGTTCGCCGCGCCCCGGTCGCCAGTCTCAGCCGGCCACGACATGGAAAGGCGCTATGGTCGAGTTCCACGTCTCAGGGAGCCGCAATGGCGAGCAAGGACATCACGCGTCGTTCCAGCCACGGAGCGAAACGGAAATGAGCAAAGTCACGGCAGATGTGCGCTGGTTGACCTTCCGCTTGAAGAACGGGCAATCCATTGGCCCGGATCGGCTGAAGGACGGATGGGTCATCGCCTCGGAAACCGCCCGCTGCGGGGTGCGCCGCGAGCGTATCGAAGGGTCGGGCCTGGTGTATGCCCTGTACGCGCCGGCCAACCTGGCCTCACCACGGCGCGCGGAAATGCGCATGCGCGAATTCCTGATGAGCTCGGGCTACACCTTCACGATGGGCACGCTGGGCGGCTGACCTGCGCGTGGGCCGCGATTGCTCAACGCTGCGCGGCCTTCAACGCCTCGATGATCTGCGCGCCGGAGAAGCCACAATGGCCTTCGCCAACGGGCGGCAGCACCTGTGGCAGCGGACGGGCGCCGGCCCGTGCGGCCGTCTGCGGATACACCGTCTGCATGCGCGGCACGATCGTCGGGTCGTTGTTGTTGAACTGGATCACCAGTGGTCGCCTCAACGCACCGCTCAATGCCAGCTCCCTGCGGACAGCGGCCTGCGCGGCAGGCACGGCATCGATACGTTGCACGCCGGCATTGAACGCCATGTCGTCACCGAAGCCGCTGTAAGCCACACCTCTGTTGCCCACCGGCATGCCGCCACTGCGCGTGGCCAGTTCGTGCAGGACCAGTGCATGCAGGCTGATCGTGCCGGCCAGTGCATCGGCGGACACCTGCAGCCGCTGTGCCAGCAACGCGGCATGCGAGGGGCTGCGTTGCAGCGCATTGGAGATGCCCTGGTACAGTTCGCCCTGTGGCAGCGCAGCCGCGTCGCGTGAGACCAGTCCCGCAGCCGGCAGGCCTTCGGCCTTGGCAAAGAAGTAATCGAAAGCGACCAGCGTGGTCAGCAGATCACTCGCGATCTGTTCGCCACTGAGATTGGCGCCGCATAGCGACACGCCACCAGCGTAGTGTTGCGGGAACCGTTCGAGGCTGGCGAGGGTCACGGCGCCGCCCATCGAAAATCCCAGCATCCAGATATGGCGCACGTGCTTGAGTTCAGCCACTGCATGTCGGCGCAGGCGTTCCATGTCGGTGATCGCATCGGCCACCGCCCAGCCCTGACTGGCATAGGCGCTCTGCGCGACGGCGTAGCCTGCAGCCAGCAATGGCGCGGTGCCGTCATTGGCAGCCATCGGCGTAGCACGTGGCATGCCTACCGGCTCGTAGCCGTGCGCCAGCATCACCAGGTCACCGTTCCAGTCGGCCGGCACGTCCAGGCGCCACGGCGCGCCCTGCAGCTCGCCGCTCAGCGTGCGTGCCGCCGTTGGCGCTGACGCCAGCAAGGTCGTCGAAGGCAGCAGCAGGCCGAGGGCGAGGGCGCATCGAAGCAGGGCGGGCATCGGGGTCATTCCATGCGGGAATGACCCCGAGCATAGATGCCAGCGAAATGTTGCGCGCGCTGCACTGCCGCAGGAAGGGCGGGCTGGGGGGCACCCGCTCCCAGAGTTGATCACGTCCGCTAAGGGGGTGATTCCGATACGATGTGTCGCCTTGATCTCTTTCTACTTTACCCAGGGTCCCGTCATGGTCGACCGTCTTGCCATTCTGCTTGAACGCTTTGCGGTTACCGCCTCGGTGTTCCATGCTGGCGCGTTGTGCGGCATCAACACGCTGGCGGGCGAGGATGACGCCGGGCAGCTGCATCTGGTGCGACGTGGCCCGCTGCAGGTCAGCCATGGCCAGCAGATCGTCCAGGTCGAGGTGCCGAGCCTGCTGCTGTACCCACGGCCGATGCCGCATCGATTCAGCACCGATCCGCAGCATGGCGCCGACATGGCCTGCGCCAATCTGCATTTCGAGGGCGGGCGGCTCAACCCGATCAGCGCGGCGTTGCCCGATTTCATCTGCCTGCCGCTGGCCGATCTGTACGGCGGCAACGCAGCGCTGGAGCTGCTGTTCGAAGAAGCCTTCGAGCAGCGCTGCGGGCGTGCGGCGATGGTCAACCGGCTGTTCGAGGTGGTGATGATCCAGGTGCTGCGGCAGCTGATGGAAGGGGGCGAGATGCGTGGTGGCCTGTTTGCCGGGCTGGGGCATCCGCGGCTGCGGCTGGCGCTGGTGGCGATGCATGAGGCGCCCGCACAGTCCTGGACCCTGGAAGACCTGGCCGAGGTCGCCGGCATGTCACGCAGCGTCTTTGCTGCCAGTTTCCGTGAGGCGATGGGCACTACCCCGGGCCAGTACCTGCAGGGCTGGCGGGTGGGCCTGGCGCAGCAGGCGCTGCGCCAGGGGCGCCCATTGAAGCGGATCGCTGACGACGTCGGCTATGGCAGCGAAGCCGCACTGTCGCGTGCATTCAAGGCACATACCGGACAGTCGCCGCGGGAGTGGCGCGGACAGGCCCGCGCCGGCGCGGGCTGAGCCTCAGCCCAGCACCAGCCGGGCCAGTTTCATGCCACCGAACAGGCCGACCAGGCCCAGTGCCACCGAACCGCCGGCATACAGCGCCGCCAGGCCATGCTGGCCGCGCTGCAGCAGCAGTCCGATTTCCAGTGCGTAGGTGGAAAATGTGGTGTAGCCGCCGAGGACGCCGGTGGCCAGCAGAAGGCGCAACTGCGGCGAGGCGCCATTGCGCAGGGCGAAGGCTTCGACCAGCACGCCCATCAGCAGTGCACCGCTGATGTTGATCAGGAAGGTCGACCATGGCCACGGGCTGCCGACCGCTACCCGCGTACCGATCAGGTTGCAGGCATGGCGAAGGCAGGCGCCGAGCCCGCCGCCGATGAAGACCAGCAGATAATTGTTCAATGCGTGCATCACGTGCCTCGGTTGCGGGTTCGCTGATTCGATGGCGAACGCCGACGGCAGGCACGGCCCGCCATCGACGAAGACCGGTTCGTCCTGGCAGGAGCCATCAGCCCTTCCGGGCGGTTATCGGGGGAGCCCCATCCCCATCCGCGACCATGCTACCAGTGGCAGTGCATTCACGTCATCGAGGTCGTCAGTACCCGGATGACCTTGCTGCGGCTGAAGCCGTCCATCAGCAGTTCGAAGGCCAGCAGGTCCAGGGCCGCATGGCGGCGATGGTCGATCTGCAATCCCTTCTCCTCCACCAGATGGCTGACCAGTTCGTAGGCGTCCTGCCAGACATCCAGGTGGGCCTGGCTGGGGATATAGGTATTGCCCCGCTCACCGACGCCAAGCCCGCTCACGCCGTACAGCAGTTCACGCGCGTCCAGTTTGGCCGCATCGGCGATGCGGAACAGCTGTTCGGCCTTCACATGGGCGGGGCTGACATGGTCGTTGAGCCAGTTGCTGATGGTTGCCGTCGTCGAATCGGCGGCGCGGGCCAGATCGGCCGGGCGAGGGTGCCCGGCTTTCTTCATGGCAATGGCGAGTCGTTGGCCGAGAGTATTCATCTATGCAAGCCAGCTTAACGCGTGGATCGCAAAGTTCCCTTGTTCCAAGAATAAGTCTGGTTAACAGAAGGACCGACCGTGACCGAATTCTGGAGCAAGGGGCAGGTACGCGCCCGGCTGGGTTTCCGGACCGATGCCGAACTGGCGCGCTTTTTTGGCATAAGCCGATCTGCCGTGTCGCAATGGCCCAAGAACTTCCCGATTCCTGCGCTACGCCAATACATCCTGCATCAGCGCTATCCCAACCTGTTCCCCGCGACTGAGGCGACGCAGGGCGAGTAAGCCCCAACTACGCCGCCTTTTGTCGCATATAGCACTCTAAACAGTATTTGCTAAGTATGCTTAGCAATATTGGAAACTTCGATGAAACGGGGCTGGCCCATCGATGGCGCCTACCAGGGCGGGACCGGGGAAATCGGGGCAGTGTGTCGGGTCCGACCCATCCGGGCACCCCGTCTCCCCGTATGTGGTTTCGTGAACGATTAATAATTTCGATCACGAAAGTCGCGGTATGTAATTGACCTGTCGTGAAATCTATGACTAATTGGGATCAACCGGACGTGAAGCCCGGGAGTCTTTCAGTAGCTCGCAAGTGAGTCGGTAGACCGTCAACGATGCAGAACAAGTCCAACGGAGGTCGTATGGAATACGGCATGCATGGCTTGGCTGAACGGGTACGCCGCGAACTGGAAGCCAGTTATCACAAACACGGATGCGGTCCGGCGTTCTGGGATACCTACCAGCAGGTGCTGGACCGCCTGGTCCCGCAAGGGACCGAGCGTACCGAAGTTACCAATGAAATGGCGCTGATCATCGAGCAGCTGGGCATCGTCCGACGCGCGCAGCTGGTGCCGCCGCACGCCAACGGGCCGCGTTGATCCGTTGATTCAAAGCAGGCGCCAGGCGCCGCAGGCCAACAGCGCCAGCAGTATCGACAGCAGTGCCAGGGTCCGCGGTCGCCACCATTGCCGCGGTTGCCCGGCCATGGCCTGCGGACTGCAGTAGCGCACCAGCCCCGGGCCGAAACCGGCCTGGTCCTGCTGCCGCGAGCAGGCCTCCAGGCAGGCGCCGCAGGCCAGGCAATCGGCCTGAGGTCCCTGGCGGATATCCAGTTGCATCGGGCAGGCGCTGACACAGGCAGCGCAATCGGTGCAGTCGCCCAGGCGGTCGGCGCTGAAGGTGGGCATCGGTCCGGCCAGCAGCGGGTGTGCAGCGCGGAACACGTAGTCCTGCGCGGTGGTCGGGTCGAGCAGGCCACGGCCGCGTCCGAGCACGCCCCCCAGCCCCGACGGACGCATGCCGCGCGGTTCGCCGCGGCGCGCGTCGTACAACATGCGCGGTGTATGCGGATCGGTCAGCAGCGGCTGCAGGCGCGCGAACGGGCACAGCGAACGGCACACCTGCTCGCGCAGGAAGCCGGCATTGCCCCAGGTGGCGGCGGCATAGAACAGCACCCAGAACGTTTCCCAGCCGCTCCAGCCGGCATGCGGCGCGGCGGCCACCAGTTCTTCGATCGGGCTGAACAGACCGACGAACGTGATGCCGGTCCACAGCGACAGCAGCCCCCATGCCAGCTGGGTGGCAGGGCCCACGCCGGGCGCTGGCAAAGCCCGGGCCATGGCGCGCGCAATCCAGTCGAAGGCGCGGCGCCATAGCGTCTGCGGGCAGGCGTGGCCGCACCAGATGCGGCCGGCGAGGTGGGTGAGCAGCGCGAGGCCCACCGCCAGCACCGCCAGCAACCCGATCAGCACGCCGACATCGCTGGGCCACAATGTCCAGCCAAACAGGTCAAAGCGCCGTGCGTTGATGTCCAGCAGCAGGGCCTGCCGCCCATTCCAGCGCAGCCATGGCAGGGCATAGAACAACGCCAGCAAGAGCATGCTGAGCGCGGCGCGCCAATGCCAGCGGCGTGGGATTCCGGTGCAGGGCGTACTCATCCCAGCGGCAGCTCGTCGTCGTCGTCGCTTGGCATCGGTCGCTGCAGGTACCAGGTGACCGCGCTGGACAGTGCGGTCACCGACCAGAACATGAAGAATCCTGCCGTATAGCCCAGTTCGCGGCTGATCGCCGTACCCGGAAAGCTGATCGCCTGCAGACGCAGCGGGTCGACAAAGGCGAAGAACACCACGCTGGCCAGGCCTGCAGCGATGAAGCTGGGCCAAAGGATGGCGCCCCAGTGCTGGATCAGCTGCTGGCGGCGGCTGGGAGAGGGTCTGTTCATGCTGTCCCGGATCGGAATGAGGGCGGCGCGTATACTCCGCCGAGGCTGGCGCAGCATCCGCAGGGCATGCTTCCTGCACGCGTGCCAGCCTAGGTGCAGCGGACTGCGCCGACATTGATCTGGATCAACGGCGGTGCCGGCCAGCTACGGCACACTGCCGGCAAGCTTTGGGTACCCGATGAACGCAATATCGCCACCTGTGCTGCCCGTCGCCTCGCCCGGGCTGTGCACCGAGCAGGAAGTGACCCGCCTGGTCCACGATTTCTATGCGCGCGTGCGCGAGGAAGAGCGGTTGGGGCCTGTGTTCGAGGCACACGTCCGCGACTGGCCGGAACACCTGGCGCAGCTGGTCGATTTCTGGTCGGCAATGCTGCGCGGTACGCGCCGCTTCAAGGGCTCGCCGATGTCCAAGCACATGGCCATCGAGCTGGACAAGGACCTGTTCGACCGCTGGCTGGTGCTGTTCCGGATCACCACCGCCGAGTGCGGCAACCCGCCCATGCAGGCGCTGGCCAACGACGTCGCCGCGCGCATCGGTGACACCTTCTGGAAGCGCTACCAGATGCTGCGCTGGCCGCAGGTCGGCCTGCCGGTGCTGGGAATCCCCACCCGCGATTGATCTGGGTCAAGGCGGTGGCGTCCGCCCGGCGCGATGCTGGCGGCATGGACACGTTCTCTCCCGCCGCCGGTGGCCTGGCCTGGACCTTCGACCCCGACCTGCTGCGCCGGCATGACCGGCCCGGGCCGCGCTACACCTCGTATCCGACCGCGCCTCATTTCCACGATGGCTTCGATGCGCCGGCACTGCGCCGGGCAATCGCCGACAGCAACCAGCTGGCCCGCGCGCTGTCGCTGTACGTGCATGTGCCGTTCTGCTCCAGCCCCTGCTTCTACTGCGGCTGCAACCGGGTGATCACCCGCGACCGCGGCCGTGGCCACAGCTACGTCGCGCGCGTGCTGGCCGAGGCCGACCTGCTGGCGCCGCAGTTCGAGGACGGCCGTGAGGTCATCCAGCTGCACCTGGGCGGGGGCACGCCGAACTTCCTCGAGGCCGAGGCGATGACCACGCTGGTGGAAGGACTGCGCCGGCGCTTTGATTTCAGCGATTCGCCGCAGCGCGATTTCTCGATCGAACTCGATCCGCGCTTCATCGATACCCGCGATGTCGCCATGCTGGCGCGGCTGGGCTTCAACCGCGCCAGCCTGGGCGTGCAGGATTTCGACCCACAGGTACAGGAAGCGATCAACCGCGTGCAGGGCGTGCAGCAGACGCTGGACATCCTGCAGGCCTGCCGCGACAGCGGCATGCGTTCGGTCAACGTCGACCTGATCTATGGGCTGCCGGGACAGAGCCTGGAAGGGTTTGGCCGCACCCTGGAACGGGTGCTGGCATTGCGCCCGGATCGCCTGGCGGTGTACGGCTACGCACACCTGCCGCATCTTTTCCGCGCACAGAAGCAGATCGACGAACGCCGCTTGCCTTCGCCGGAAGACAAGCTGGCGCTGCTGGGCCTGGCGGTGGAGAAACTCTCTGCGGCCGGCTACCAGTACATCGGCATGGATCACTTCGCATTGCCGGAAGAAGATCTGTCACGTGCGCAGCGCGCCGGGCAGTTGCATCGCAATTTCATGGGCTATACCACCCACGCCGACACCGATCTGCTCGGCCTGGGCGTGAGTGCGATCAGCCACATCGGTGCCACCTACAGTCAGAATCCGCGCGACCTGCCGTCGTGGGAGGATGCCGTGGACCAGGGGCAGTTGCCGGTGTGGCGCGGCGTGGCGCTCAGCGCCGACGACCAGCTGCGCGCAGAACTCATCCAGCAGCTGATGTGCCAGGGCGAGGTGGACGGTGCGGTGCTGGGCCAGCGCCATGGCGTGGATTTCGAGCAGTACTTCGCCGAAGACCTGCGTTCGGTGCAGCGGCTGCAGGAAGATGGCCTCGCCGAGTACCGTGACGGTGTAGTGCGCGCCAGCGAGCCTGGACGGCCGTTGCTGCGGCTGCTGGCGATGTGCTTCGACCCGTACCTGCGTGCCGCCTGCGAGCAGCCGCGCTACTCGCGTGCAATCTGACGTTCGTCGTGAAAAGTGCGATGGTGCCCGGAGCCGGAATCGAACCGGCATGGGGTTGCCCCCGGCGGATTTTAAGTCCGATGCGTCTACCAGTTTCGCCATCCGGGCCTGCAGCGCGGCGCCGATTGTAGCCCAGCTGCAGAATCCCGACCGGATTGCAGTGGAGCGGCGGTGTGCTTAACTGTCGCTCCCATTCATGTCATAGTCCAAAGCCTCGTTCCCAGGGGGGGAGCCACCCGATGTCGCTGCACGCGATTGCCTATGCCAGCGAGGCCCGCGCCGACCTGCAGACAACCGATCTTGACCGCCTGCTGGCCGATGCCACGGCATTCAACCGAGTAGCCGGTGTCACGGGTGTGCTGATGTTCGATGGCAGCCGTTTCCTGCAGTACCTGGAAGGCCCGGAGGATGGCATCGATTCGGTGTACCAGCGCATCGCCAATGCGCGCAGCCATGGACAACTGAAGGTGCTGTGCCGCGCGCCGGTGGCGCAGCGGGCATTCCCGCGCTGGTCGATGGGGACCCGGCGCATTGATACAGAACTGCTGGTACAGATCGTCGACGCCTCATGGCCGGGCTTCGTGCTTGGCGGCGGTGGCTTCGAGCGCCTGCTGCAGGCCTGGACCGGCGCCGATGGCGAACTGGAGCCGGCCGCGGTCGCACTGGGTTCCTGACCCCACCTTGGCGGCCGGGCACCCGGGCCGTTAGGCTGTAGCCTTTCTGGCATGGATCTTCCCGGAGTGGCAAAGCGAATGAGTAGGTCGGCCATGCCCATGGCAGTACGCATGCGATTTCAGCCGTTGCATGGGATGCGGCGTTGAGCGCGCCGCTTGCGGCAGCAGCGTCGCCGCGCTTCGCGGTGATCGGGCTGGGCTACGTGGGCCTGCCACTGGCGGTGGCCTTCGGCCGGCACTGGCCGACGCTCGGCTTCGACATCGATGCTGATCGCATCGCCGAGCTCCGCGACGGCCAGGACCATACGCTGGAAATGGAGGCCGATGAGCTGGCCAGTGCGCAGCAGTTGCAGTACGGCAGCGATCCGGCTTTGCTCGATGCCTGCAATGTCTACATCGTTACCGTGCCGACCCCGATCGATGCCTATGAGCAGCCCGATCTGGAGCCGCTGCGTTCGGCGACGCGGCTGATCGCCAGCCACCTGCGTGCGGGTGACCTGGTGATCTACGAATCCACGGTGTACCCCGGCACCACCGAAGAGGTCTGCGTGCCGCTGCTGGAGCAGCTTTCCGGGCTGCGCTTCAACGAAGACTTCTACTGTGGTTACAGCCCGGAGCGGGTCAGCCCCGGCGACCGCCAGCGGCGCCTGGCCGATATCCGCAAGATCACCTCGGGGTCGACACCGGAAGTGGCTGCGGTGATTGATGGCCTGTACCAGCGCATCATCGCCGCCGGTACCTTCCCGGCGCCGTCGATGCGTGTGGCCGAAGCGGCCAAGGTGGTGGAGAACATCCAGCGTGACGTCAACATCGCGCTGGTCAATGAGCTGGCGCTGATCTTCGACCGGCTCGGCATCGACACCCAGGATGTGCTCGACGCCGCCGGCAGCAAGTGGAACTTCCTGCCATTCCGGCCGGGCCTGGTTGGCGGCCACTGCATCGGCGTGGACCCGTACTACCTGCTGCACAAGTCCGAGAGCGTGGGTTACCACCCGGACCTGATCCACACCGCGCGGCAGGTCAACAACCGCGTCGGTGAGCACGTGGCGTCGCGTGTGCTGGCAATGCTGGCCGAACGTGGCCGCGCACCTGCGCAGTCGCGTATCCTGGTGCTGGGCGTGACCTTCAAGGAGGATTGCCCGGACCTGCGCAACAGCCGCGCGCTGGAACTGGCGCAGCGCCTGCGTGATGCCGGCGCACAGGTGGAGGTCAGCGACCCGTGGGTCGGCCCGGCGGCATTGGCTGACGCGGGCGTGCACTGGCTGGCCGAGCCGGTGGCGGGGAGTTACGACGCCGTAGTTCTGGCAGTGGCCCATGCCCGATTCAAAGCCATGGATGACGCCGCAATCCAGGCGCTGCTGGCGCCCGGCGGCATCGTCTACGACGTGAAATCGGCCTGGCCGCGCAACGTGGTTGACGGTCGCCTGTAAACGCCGGTGATGGCCGGCGCGGTAGACTCGCAGGCAGTTGCAACCAAGGAACGCCATGCACCGGTATATCGTCTACCTGCTCGCCATCCTGATGTTTCCCATCTGCCTGTGGTTGGCCACGATCTGGCCGGCCTGGTACTGGGGCGTCGGCCTGACTGCCGCGATGGTGGCGCTGGGGACCTGGGATCTGCTGCAGAAGCGCAGCACGCTGCGCCGCAACTATCCGGTGATGGCGCATTTCCGCTATGGCCTGGAATCAATCGGCCCGGAAATCCGCCAGTACTTCGTGCAGAGCGACCTGGAGGACGTGCCGTTCTCGCGCCAGCAGCGTGCGCTGATCTACCAGCGCGCAAAGAACGAAATGGACACGGTGCCGTTCGGTACCCTGCGCAGTACCTATGCGGTGGATTACGAGTGGATCAACCATTCGCTGGCTCCCACCTCCATCGCCAAGCATGATTTCCGCGTGCTGATTGGGCCGAACTGCGCCAAGCCTTATTCGGCCAGCGTGTTCAACATCTCGGCGATGAGCTTCGGTTCGCTCTCGGCCAACGCGATCCGCGCACTGAACGAAGGTGCGCGGCGCGGTGGCTTCTACCACGACACCGGCGAAGGTTCGATTTCGCCCTACCACCGCGAGATGGGCGGCGATCTGGTCTGGGAAATCGGCTCGGGCTACTTCGGCTGCCGTGACGAGAAGGGTGGTTTCAGCGAAGAGCGCTTCGTCGCCAACGCTACCCACGACCAGGTCAAGATGATCGAGATCAAGCTGTCGCAGGGTGCCAAGCCGGGCCACGGCGGCGTGCTGCCGGCACCAAAGGTGACCGCCGAAATATCGGTGACCCGTGGTGTTCCGATGGGCGTGGACTGCGTATCGCCGTCGCGTCACTCGGCATTCTCGACGCCGGTCGAACTGTTGCAGTTCGTGGCCCGGCTGCGCGAGCTGTCCGGTGGCAAGCCGGTCGGTTTCAAGCTGGCCATCGGACACCCCTGGGAATGGTTCGGCATCGCCAAGGCGATGCAGGAAACCGGGCTGCTGCCGGACTTCATCGTGGTCGATGGTGCCGAGGGAGGCACCGGCGCGGCACCGGCTGAATTCGTCGACCATGTCGGCGTACCGATGCATGAAGCACTGCTACTGGTGCACAACACCCTGGTCGGCCTGGACCTGCGCGAGCGCATCCGCATCGGCGCCGCTGGCAAGATCACCAGTGCGTTCGACATCGCGCGCACCATCGCGCTGGGTGCCGACTGGTGCAATGCCGGCCGAGGCTTCATGTTCGCGCTGGGCTGCATCCAGTCGTTGAGCTGCCACACCGACAAATGCCCGACCGGCATCGCGACCCAGGACCCCGCGCGCTGGAAGCACCTGGATGCACCGGACAAGGCCACCCGTGTGTACAGCTATCACGAGCACACACTGCATGCCTTGAAGGAACTGTTGTGCGCGGCGGGCCTGAACGATCCGGCCGAGCTGGGGCCGGAGCACATCCTGCGTCGCGTGTCGCCGGTGGAAATCCGTTCGCTGGCGTCGCTTTACCGCTACCTGGAACCGGGCGAGCTGCTGCACAAGGTGCCCGATCATGCGGTATTCCATGCCTTCTGGGCCGATGCGCGCAGCGACTCGTTCCAGCCGCCGCCGAAGATCCAGGCTCTGCGCGCCAGCAAGTCGCGGTAGCGTGATGTTGTAGAGCCGAGCCCATGCTCGGCTGCTGTTCTCATCGCGAGGTCGGAACGAAGAACAGCCGAGCATGGGCTCGGCTCTACGAGGAGATGTCATGCAGTTCAGGACCGGCACCATGGATGACGTGGCCATGCTGTGGGCGTTGCGCACGCGTTGCGTGCGCGAGACCTGCAGCAGCCATTACCCACCCGCGGTCATTGCGCCCTGGTCGGCGTCGCCCCCGCCTTCGCAGTATGCGCGGCTGTTGTCGCAGGGCGGATGCGTAGTGGCGGAGGACGGGCAGGGTGGCCTGCTTGGCTTCGGCGTCTTTGATGTCGATGCCAATGAAGTCGATGCGTTGTTCGTCGATCCGGATCATGGCGGCCTGGGCATTGGCCAGGCGCTGATGCAGCGCCTGCTGGCGATGGCCGATCGTGAGCGCGAGGTGGTGCTGTCGGCCTCGCTCAATGCGGTGCCGTTCTATCAACGGCAGGGCTTTGTCAGCGTGCGTGAGGAAGCCTATGCACATCCCAGCGGTGTGGCGTTGGCCTCGGTGAGCATGCGCAGGCCGTGGTGACGTGGCGTCGAGGATGGGCTCGACGCTACGCCACAGGCGTCACCGCTCCGCCAACCAACCGATCACGCCTTCGGCGGCACGCCGGCCACTGGCGTAGCACGCGGTCAGCAGGTAGCCGCCGGTGGGGGCCTCCCAGTCCAGCATTTCACCGGCGCAGAACACGCCAGGAACGGCCCGCAGCATCAGGCCGTCATCCAGCGCATCCAGGCGCACGCCACCGGCGGTGCTGATCACCTCGGCCATCGGCCTTGGGCGCAGCAGGCGCAGCGGCAGGCGCTTGAGCGTGGTGGCCACAGCCGGCAGGTCGTTGCCGGCCTCCTTGCCAAGAATCTCGAACACGAGAGCGGCCTTCACCGCATCCAGACCCGCCTGGCGGCGCAGGTGCTCGCCGAAGCTTCGGCCCTTGCGCGGACGTGACAGGTCGGCCAGCAGGCGCGCCTCGTCGCGACCCGGCACCAGGTCCAGCCACAGCATTGCGTGGCCATCGCGGTTGATGGTCTCGCGCAGGTCGGCGGCCAACGCGTAGACCAGGCTGCCTTCAATGCCATATTCGCTGGCCACGCACTCGCCTTGCAGCGATCGCGGTTGTCCAGCCAGGTCGATCCAGTGCGCGACCACCGGCTTCAATGGTGCGCCGGCATTGCGCTGGGCAAAGAACGGCGTCCAGTCCACGTCGAAGCCACAATTGGCTGACTGCAGCGGCGCGATGTCCACGCCACGCGCCTGCAGTGGCACGACCCAGGCGCCGTCGCTGCCCAGCTGCGGCCAACTGCCGCCGCCCATCGCCAGTACCGTGGCATCGGGGTGCACATCGATTTCCCCCGCCTCGGTGGCAAAGCGCAGGGCGCCGTCGTCGCTCCAGCCGATCCAACGGTGGTTGGCGTGCAGGCGCACGCCCTGTTCCTTCAACCGGCGCACCCAGCCGCGCAGCAGCGGCGCCGCCTTGCGGTCGACCGGGAACACGCGGCCGGAGCTGCCCACATAGGTTTCCACGCCCAGGCCGGCGGCCCAGTCACGCAGTGCCTGTGCGTCGAAGCCGTCCAGCCAGTTGCCGACCACAGCGGCCTGCTCGCGGTAGCGGCTGTCGAACAACGGCCGCGGATCGGAATGGGTGAGGTTGAGGCCGCCCTTGCCGGCGATCAGGAACTTGCGGCCAGGCGACCCCTTGGCCTCGTACAGGTCGACCTCCAGCCCAGCGGCACGCAGGCGTTCGGCGGCGAACAGGCCGGCCGGGCCGCCGCCAATGACGGCGACCCGATGGGGCATGGCGGCATTACGGTTTGACATCGAGCAGCTCGACGTCGAACACCAGCGACGAGCCCGCCGGAATCGGGCCGACCTTGCGGTCCCCGTAACCGTAGTCCGGCGGAATCATCAGCGTGCGCTTGCCGCCGACCTTCATGCCGGCCACGCCCTCGTCCCAGCCGCGGATGACCTGGCCGGCGCCGAGCGCGAAGGTGAACGGCTCGCCGTGCTTGAAGGAGCTGTCAAAGGTCTTGCCGTGCTTGGTCTCGGTACGGTTGTCGTAGATCCAGCCGGTGTAGTGCACCGTGACCTTGCTGCCGGCGATGGCTTCGGCGCCGGTGCCTGGCACGGTATCGATCCGCTCGAAGGTGGTCAGCGTGCCGCCGGGCGGCGGGCCGGATGGTTCGGTCGAGCAGCCAGCGGCGGCGAGGGACAGCAGCAGGGGAAGCAGCAGGCGGCGCATCGGGCGTCTCCAGAAGGGCGCGGGGCGAGGGCGGCAAGGGTAGCGCATCGGCGCCGGGTATCATGGGGCCATGGCAAAACTCCTGCTCAATCTGCGCAACGTCGGCGACGACGAATATGCCGATGTCTGCACGCTGCTCGATCAGCACGGCATCGCCTGGTATCGCACCGAACCCAGCCCGTGGGGCATTTCCAATGGTGGCCTGTGGCTGCGCGACGACGCTGATCATCCGCTTGCGAAGGCGTTGATGGCCGAGTACCAGGCCGAGCGCGGCCCTCGCATCCGCGCTGAGCGTGAGCAGGCATTGCGTGATGGCACGGCCGAGACCTTCGGCAGCCTGTTCCGGCGGCGGCCGGCCTATGTGGTGCTGGTGCTGCTGGCGATGGCCGGCGCGGCGGCGCTGGTGCTGCTGCCGTTCCTGCTGTTGCGGGGGTAACGGGTTTCGACCGGGTTGCACCCGGCACCCGCCGAAGCAAGATCAACGGCAACGTCAAAAGCCGGGCTTCAGTGGGAGGGCGTGGCGGTGTGGACAGGCGGGACACGCCGTGAACCCCGCTCCGCGGTCCGGCCCAGCCGCTGTCGGCTGTGCGTTCGGGCGCTTGCGAAGCAGTGCTTCGCAAGCAAAGCGCCCCCACCCCTGGGAGCTCGATGGCGCCTTGCTCGTGTGCGCTGTCCTGCGCACACGCAAGACCGGGGTTGGGCGTCCTGCCCAACCCGCCCGAGGCATGCCTCGGGCCCATGGAGCCAACGGTCCCGCCTGCCCACACAGCCCCGCCTCTGACAGCCTCCCGGCTATTGGTAGGTGTCGACCTTGGTCGACACAGCAGATCCACACCATGCGCGGATGAATGGGGATATCTGACCCTGGGGCGGTCTGGCGCTAAAATGGCGGGATGATCGCCAATACCGCTGCCTATCATTTCGCCGTCATCGACGCTCCCCAGGCCCTGTGCGACCAGCTGCTGGCCCGTGCCGAGACGGCGCAGCTGCGCGGCACGATCCTGGTGGCCGGCGAGGGGCTGAACCTGTTCCTGGCGGGGGCGCCGGAGGCGGTCGAGGGCTTCTATGCAGCGCTGCGTGCCGATGCGCGTTTCGCCGACATGCGGGTCAAGACCAGCCTGAGCGAGCACCAGCCGTTCGCGCGGCTGAAGGCCAAGGTCAAGGACGAGATCATCAGCTTCCGCCGCGATGACGGCCAGCCGCTGGACTATCCGCGCGCACCAGCGGTTGATCCGGCCACCGTGCAGCGTTGGTTGCGGCAGGGGCATGATGACGCCGGCAAGCCGGTGGTGATGCTCGATACCCGAAATCTGCAGGAAGTGGAGTACGGCACCTTCAAGGATGCGCTGGTGTTGCCCATCCGCAAGTTCACCGACCTGCCCGAGGCGCTGGCGCCGCATCGCGATGCGCTGCGGGACAGCACCGTGGTCAGTTTCTGTACCGGCGGCATCCGCTGCGAGAAGGCCGCGCTGTGGATGGTCAATGACGGCATGGACAATGTGCTGCAGCTCGATGGCGGCATCCTCGGCTACTTCGAGGAAGTGGGCGGCGAAGGCTACGAAGGCCGCTGCTTCGTGTTCGATGAGCGTGTGGCGCTGGATGCCGAGCTGAAGCCGATGGTCGACCAGCCGCTGCCGGAGCCGCGCCCCAGCGCGTTCTGACCGCGCTTCTGTAGCGCCGAGCCCATGCTCGGCTGCTGTTGGTCGACGAAAGGCAGCCGAGCATGGGCTCGGCTCTACACGATCCGGTGGGCGCTGAACCTGCCCTACGGGAATCAGCATCCCGCCACCGTCACTGGCCGCTGCGCCCGGCCGCCCCCATGCAAGGGTGATCCTGTGACGGAAAAACGCCTGATGATCCCGTTGTCGATCCTTGACCTGGCCCCGGTCTGCGAGGGCAGTGACACCACCGCCGCCTTCGCCAACATGCTGGAACTGGCGCAGCACGCCGATGCGCTGGGCTACCGCCGCTACTGGCTGGCCGAACACCACAACATGCCCGGCATCGCCAGTGCCGCCACCGCCGTGCTGATCGGCCATGTTGCCGGTGGCACCCGACGCATCCGTGTCGGCGCGGGCGGCATCATGCTGCCCAATCATGCCCCGCTGCAGGTGGCCGAGCAGTTCGGAACGCTGGCCTCGCTGTATCCGGACCGCATCGACCTTGGCCTGGGCCGTGCGCCGGGCACCGATCAGCCGACCGCGCGAGCACTGCGCCGCTATTTCGACAGCGCCGACCAGTTCCCGCAGGACGTGCGCGAGCTGCTGCACTACTTCGAGCCGGTCCAGCCTGGACAGGCAGTGCGGGCCGTTCCGGGTGGTGGCCTGCGGGTGCCGACCTGGATCCTCGGTTCAAGCCTGTTTGGCGCACGCATGGCCGCCTCGATGGGCCTGCCGTATGCATTCGCCTCGCATTTCGCGCCGGACGTGATGGACGAAGCGCTGGCGGTGTACCGCCGCGAATTCCGCCCCTCGGCCACGTTGAAGCAGCCGCACGCGATGCTGGCCCTGAATGTTGTTGCCAGCGACAGCGAGGCCGAGTCGCGTCGCCTGTTCACCAGCCAACAGCAGAGTTTCGTCAACCTGCGCCGCGGCCGGCCGGGCAAGATCCCGCCGCCGATCGACGACATTGAAGCCTTCTGGGAGCCGCACGAAAAGCTCGGCGTGGAACGGGCCCTGGCCTGCACCGTGCTGGGCGATCCGCAGCAGGTGGCCGAGGGTATCGCCGCTTTCGTTGAGCGGCACAAGCCTGACGAGCTGATGCTCACTGCCAACCTGTATGACCACCGTGCGCGCCTGCGTTCCTTCGAGCTGGCGATGAACGCCTGGCATGGCCGCCACGCGGGCTGAACAATCGCGTCACGGCCCGTTGCGGCCGATCCGCGTCTGATGGGAGCTCCCCTTTCTGGAGTTCCCACCATGGCCGAGACCCGTGCCGAACACATTGCCCAACTGGCTGAACTGATCAAGGACGTGGAGGTGGCGATGTTCACCACCACCGGCGTCGATGGGCGGCTCTACAGCCGGCCGTTGGCCACCCAGCAGGTCGCCTTCGACGGTGACCTGTGGTTCGTGATCACCGCCGACAGCCCGAAGGTGGCCGAGATCGCGCTCGACCCGCGCGTCAATGTGGCCTATGCCTCGCCATCGAAGAACACCTATGTGTCTGTGGCGGGGCGGGCGCGGGTTGTCGATGATCGCGCGAAGATCGAAGAGCTGTGGTCGCCGGCGATGAAGCTGTTCTTCCCCGCCGGCAAGGAAGACCCCAACCTTCGCCTGATCCACGTGCGCGCCGATAGCGCCGAATACTGGGATGGCCCGGGCACCTTGCTGGGCAAGGCATTGAGCTTCGTGCTGTCGGCGGTGCAGGACGATCCGGCACCGCTGGCGGACAACGGATTCGTCGACCTTCGGTGATTGCCGCATCCACGCGTTGCGTGGATCTAGCGGATGCCGGTAGTGCCGGCCGTTGGCCGGCAACCCTGGAAACGTGGCAGCCGGCCATCGGCCGGCTCTACCGGATGCCGCTTCAGAACCAGCGCTGGAAAAGTTCCACTGTATAGCCCACCAGCTGCCCCGAACTGAAGCCGAAGAACGCGATCGCCACCAGCGCTGCGATCCAGTTGAACAGCATCAATGCACCATCGCGCTCCAGCAGCGCCAGCGAGAACAGCAGCAGCTGGAAACCGAACAGGAAGTTGGTGAACGGAATCGGCAATGACAGCAGGATGCCCAGCAGTACCAGCAGCAGGCCGCTGAAGGCGTGCGCGGGCAGCGGTGTCAGCAACTGCGGCAGGCGAGGCTTCAGCATCCTGTCCAGTCGCCGCAACGGGCGATCGATACGGTCCAGGAAGCGGTGCATGGTGCCGCGCTTCGGCCCGCGTCGGGCAATGAAACCGGGCAGCCAGGGCCGGCGCAGGCAACACAGCATCTGCAGTCCGATCAGGACCACGAGTGGGCCGCTGACCGCACCCCCCATGCCCGGGATCGGGATGAACGAGGGCAGGATCGCCACGAACAGGAACACGCCAAACGCGCTCTGCTGCAGGTTGCTGAGGATCTGGCCGAGCGGCATGTGCTCGGCGGGATCGCCGGAGGCGAACATCTCCAGCAGGGTGCGGATGCCCTCGTTGCGGTAGGTCGGGCGCTGCGCGCCCTGGCCCTGGCCGGCCTCAGGCGGTGAGCTCATCGGCCTGCTCGTCGGACAACGTGCGCAGCAGCAGCTTGTCCACCCGCGCACCGTCCAGGTCGACCACCTCGAAGCGCCAGCCGGCCCAGTCGAAGTACTCGCCTGCGTGCGGGATGCGGCCGAAGTAATGGATGCACATGCCGGCCAGCGTGTAGTAGTCGCCATCCTCGGCATCGGGCAGGTCGTTGCTTCCGATCAGCTCGCGCAGGTCCTCGATCGGCAGCGAGCCGTCGACCAGCAGCGAGCCGTCCTCGCGGGTCACCACCAGTGCGTCTTCATCGGCATTCTCCACCGCCTGCAGGCGGCCGACCACGGCGCCCATCAGGTCGCTGATGGTCACCAGGCCCTGGATCTCGCCGTACTCGTCCACCACCAGCGCCATCGACTGCTGCTCCTCGCGGAAGATCTCCAGCAGCTTCATCGCGTGGGTCGATTCGGAGACGTACAGCGGTTCGCGCAGGGTCTGGAACAGCGCGTTGTCGCCGCGCGCCATGCGCGTGGCCAGCGATTTCAGCTCCAGCACGCCGACCACGTCCATGTCGTTGTCGCGGTACACCGGGTACCGCGAGAACTCGTGCTCGGCCATGATGTCCAGATTGCGCTCCAGCCCGGCCTGGGTGTCGAGCCAGGCAATGCGGTTGCGCGGGGTCATCAGGCTGTCGGCGGTGCGGTCGCCCAGGCGCATGACGCGGTTCATCATGTCGCGCTCGTGGGCGTCGATCACGCCAGCTTCGTGGCTCTCGGCCACTAGCATCCGGATCTCTTCTTCAGTCACCTGCGCGGCCTCGTCCTTGCCCAGGCCCAGCACCTTCAGTACCAGCTGGGTGGTCTTGGACAGGAGCCAGACGAAGGGCAGGGCCAGCTTGGCCAGCCAGCTCATCGGCATCGCGACCAGGCCGGCAATGGCCTCGGAGCGGGTCAGGGCCAGACGCTTGGGCACCAGTTCGCCGAAGATCAGCGTGATGAAGGTGATCAGCGAGACCGCCAGGGCGGTGCCTACTTCGCGCGCGTACGCAAAGGCGGGCATCAGGCCCTGCAGCCAGCCGGCGATCGCGTCGCCGATCGCATCACCACCGAGGTAGCCGGTCAGTACGCCGATCACGGTGATGCCGATCTGCACCGTGGACAGGAAGCTCTCCGGCTTCTCCGAAAGCTCCAGCGCCTTGGCGGCGCGCTTGGAGGTGGCGGCCATCTGCTTCAGGCGGCTCTTGCGCGAGGTCATGACCGACATCTCGGACATGGCGAAGAAGCCGTTCAGTAGAACCAGCGCGAAGACAATCAGGATCATTTCAAACACGGGCGTCGTCCCCGGTTGGTGGCAGGGAGGGCGGGTGCTTGCGATGGCGGCTGGCGCTCAGGAACAGGGTCCGGCGCGGCGCTGGGGGATAAGGGTCGTCGTCCATAGGATGCGCCCGAAGGCGCGCTGGCATCTTAGCAAAGGGGCGTGGCAGGGTGGCAACCGCCTGTTCAGGTTCGGGGTTCCAAGCCCCGGAAAGGGGGCGGGGATACCCGTGATGGTCATCTAGCCGTCATAATTCGCTCTGGTGCCGTCCTTCCCGCGACGGCTGACAGGTTTCTCAATGTTCTCTCTGCAGACCATTTTCGGTTCCGGCAAACAGTTCTACACCCTGCTTGATGAGGCTGCCGTCGCGGCTTCCGATGCCGCCAAGGCGCTGCATTCCATGCTGCGCGAGGCCGATCGCCAGCCCGCGCTGGACGCCTTCAAGCTGGCCCGCCTGCGCGAACGCGCGGCCTCGGACAAGATCAGCCAGGCGCTGGTGGACAGCTTCATGACCCCGATCGAGCGCGAAGACATCGAAGCGCTGGGTTCGGCCCTGTACAAGATTCCGAAGCAGATCGAGAAGTTCGCCGATCGCTATTCGCTGGCCACGACCCACCTGGAGCACATCGACTTCGCGCCGCGCGCGGCGATGCTGGAACAGGCCGCCGGCGTGGTGGTGGAGATGGTGGCCGACCTGCGCCACATGAACCTGGACCGGATGACCGCGCTGAACGAGAAGCTGCGCTCGCTGGAGAACGAGGCCGACCGCCTGATGCTCGAGCTGTACCGCGACATCTACTCCGGTCGCCTGGACAACCTGCAGATGTTCCTGCTGAAGGAATTCTTCGAGATCCTGGAAAAGGCCATCGACCGTTGCCGCGAGGCCGGCGTGGTGGCGTACCAGATCGTGTTGAAGAACAGCTGACGGACGCCGCCGCATGTTGACCCTTGTCCTGGTGGTGATCCTGGCCGCGCTCGTCTTCGAGTTCATCAACGGCTTCCACGACACTGCCAACTCCATTGCCACCGTAGTGGCGACCAAGGTGCTCTCGCCCGGCTGGGCGGTGATGCTGGCCGCCTTCATGAACCTCATCGGTGCGCTGACCGGCACTGCGGTGGCGCTGACCATCGCCTCGGGCCTGCTCAACACCAACGTGGTCGAGGTTACTCCGCAGGTGATCCTGTGCGCCCTGCTGGGCGGCATCATCTGGAACCTGATCACCTGGTGGAAGGGCCTGCCGTCCTCGTCTTCGCACGCCCTGATCGGTGGCCTCTGCGGTGCCGGTCTGGCCGCGGCCCACAACAACTGGGACGCGCTGATCTGGTCGGAGCGCCTGGGCAGCTGGGCGCAGAACAAGGGCCTGCTGTGGAAGGTGTTCGTGCCGATGATCACCTCGCCGATCGCCGGCTTCCTGCTCGGCATCGTGGTGATGGTGCTGCTGTGGGCGCTGATCGCCGGCCTGGCCAAGGTCGGTGGCGCCATCGGCCGCCTGGCCCGTCCGCGCATCGTCAATGCCTTCTTCGGCAAGGCGCAGATCGCCTCGGCGGCCTACATGGGCTTCGCCCACGGCCACAACGACGCGCAGAAGACCATGGGCATCATCGCGATGACCCTGATTGGTGCCGAAGCCACCGGCGCACTGAACGATCTGCCGTCCTGGCTGGCCTTCATGCACCCGGACGCCCACGCCGGTGACGGCATCGCGATGTGGATCGTGCTGACCTGTGCGGTGGTGATGGCCGCCGGTACCGCTTCGGGCGGCTGGAAGATCATCAAGACCCTGGGCCACAAGATGGTCAAGTTGCACCCGATCCACGGCTTCGCCGCGGAGACCAGCTCGGCCACCATCCTGACCCTGGCGGCCCACTTCGGCATGCCGGTCTCGACCACACACAGCATCTCCACCGCGATCATGGGCGTGGGCTTCGCCAAGAACCCGCGTTCGCTGAAGTTCGGCGTGATCGAGCGCATCGTCTGGGCCTGGATCCTGACCATTCCCGCGGCAGGCGGCTGTGCGTACCTGATCCTGAAGCTGTTCGAGCTGTTCGGCTGGACCTGATCGCCACGCCAAGGTGCACACGAAAAAGCCCGCCGGATTCCGGCGGGCTTTTTCATGGGAAGAACATTATTTCTGCACCCATCGTGTCGACCAAGGTCGACACCTACCAAAAGCAGAATCAGGTTCGGATCCCGTGCCGACCAACGGTCGGCACCCACCAACGGTCGGGACCCACCGACGGCTCGCAGAAATCTGTCGAAGGCGGGCCGGGGTGGGCAGGCGGGGGCGCAGAGCGCCATGGATGGCGCTCTACGAGGCACGCAGGAGCGGTTTTTGCCGTCCCCCGCATGCCCACCTCGGCCCGCCAACCCACGGAAACTCTGCTTTTGACGTTGCCGTTGCCGTTGATCCGGCGGGTGCCGGGCCAGCGGCAGGCCCGGCCGACCCTCCTCAATTGCGTTGGAACAACGCCAGCACATCCCTGCGGAACGCCGCCTGGCTGTCCGCCCGGCTGTAGAACATGTGCCCGCCCGGATAACTGCGCACCTGCACCCGGTCCGGATTGCTGCCCATCGTCGGCATCTGGTCCACGGTCAGGATCGAACCCATGAACGGGCACGACAGGTCGTTCCAGCCATGCACGATCAGCACCTGCAGGTGCGGGTCGATCGCCACGGCCTGGCGCAGCTGGGTCACCGCGCCATCGCGCAGCTCGCCATTGCGGTCCCACAGCCGGTTCACGTCGTAGTTCAGCGCCCGGTACCGCGCATCCACCTTCCAGCCGACCACGCGCGTCACGAAGTCGACCATCGCCGTGGTGGTCGGCGCGATGATGCTGTCCAGCAGCGGATCATTGGCGCGCTGCTCCGGGTCATTCGGGAATGGATCGAACGCGGTCACATTGGAGTCGTAGCGGCTGCCCAGCGTGCCCTTGTCGCGGAATACTTCGCGCAGGTAGGCCTGGGTTTCCAGCCGACCACCGGCACGGCGCACGAACTGCGGGTCCAGCCCGGTCAGTTCGGTCACCCGGCGCAGCATCGCCTCGGTCGCCTGCGGATCGCTGCGGCCCTTCATCAACGCGGTGGCGTAGTCGCCACGGGTGTACTCCACCACGTCGCGCATCGCTGCATCGGTCAGCTTGCCCTGGCGCTCCAGGTGCGCGGCGGCGATCGACGGCAGGGTCTGCATCCACGCCATCGGCGAGACATCGGCGTTGTCTTCCAGGGTCGGGCTCAGGTACGGCGAGACCAGTACCAGGCCGTTCATCGCAACTCCCAGCCGGGTCTGCAGGTAGTGGGTGATGCGTGGGCCGCGGTAGCCGCCGTAGCTCTCGCCGGTCAGGTACTTGCGCGACGCCATGCGCTGGTTGCGCAGCAGCCAGTCGTAGATCGAGCGTGACAGGTATTCGATGTCGGCGCTGGGGTTGTACAGCGCCTTCTTCGCTTCATCGTCGCCGATGCGCGCGCGGCTGAAGCCGGTGCCGACCGGATCGATGAACACCAGATCGGTGAAGTCCAGCCAGGTGCCGGGGTTGTCATGCAGGGTGGCGGGCGCCGAGGCGCTGTCGCCTTCCGAACCGAAGGTGACCACCTTGGGCCCGATCGCGCCCATGTTGAGGTACACCGACGAGGCACCGGGGCCGCCATTGAGCGCGAACGTCACCGGCCGGTCCTTGCCCGGCATCGTGTACGCAGTGAACACCACATCGGCGATGACCTTGCCCTTCTCATCGCGCACCGGCAGGGTGCCGACGGTGGCGGTGTAGTCCAGGGTGCGGCCGGCCAGGCGCATGCTCTGGCGCGCCGACGCATCGGCGGGCAGCGCAGGCGCGTCGGTCCTGTCGTCTTTCGAATCGGGCTTGGTGTCAGCGGCGGGCGCGGCCAGCACGCTGGTGGGGGCGATGAGCAGGCCGACGCAGAGCGCGGCAGTGTGCAGCAGGGACTTCATGGCACCGGATCGGCAGCGGAAGGGGGTTCCGATGCTAGGCCGGTGGAGTGCCGTGCCGTATGTGTCCAAAGGCATGGCCACGTTCTGCAGCGGCTTGTGGCCAGATTGGATCAAACGGGCAGGGCGGCTATCGCTTCGTCGTTGGCCAGCAAGCCATAGACGGCCGAGTCCGAAAGCTCGCCCTGGATGCGCCAGCGCTGGCGCAGCACCCCCTCGCGGTGGAAGCCGAGGCGGTCAAGCACATGTGCCGAGGGTACGTTGCGTGGATCGATCTCGGCTTCGATGCGGTGCAGGTGCAAGGTGCGGAACAGATAGCCCAGCATCTGCTGCAGGGCCTCATGCATGTAGCCCTGGCCCTGGCGGTCGGGCGCCAGCAGATAGCCGATCTCGGCCCGCATGGCCTCACGATCAATGGCGAATGCGACGCAGACGCCCAGCAGTGGGCCGTTGGGTGATTCGCGCAGGGCCAGCTTCAATTGGGTGCCGATCGCGTGCGCGGCAAGGTCGTCGTCGATCTGTTCGCGGGCTTCGGCCGGTCGTGTCCAGGCCGGATGGTTCCACCAGCGCATCACGTCCGGATTGGATTGCAGCGCGAACAGCGCGGCCGCGTCGTCACGGCGGATCGGGCTCAGCACCAACCGCGCGCTGTGCAGCGGCAGGGCGGGGAACAGCAACGAGTGGCTGGCCAATACGATGGTCCACACGGGTGGACGCGCATTATGGCTCCGCCGGGTTTGCCGATGGCGGCGTAATGCCAAGGGCGCATGAACCGGTAGTGCCGGCCGCTGGCCGGCGGATCTGCCCTGATCACGCGGATGCCGAGGGTGCCGGCCAGCGGCCGGCACTACCGGATGATGGGGCTGGATCAGACTTCCAGCGACGCCAGGTCGCCCTTGCTCTCCAGCCAGCCCTTGCGGTCGGACGCGCGCTTCTTGGCCAGCAGCATGTCCATCAGCGAGCGGGTCTGCTCGCCATCGTCCACGGTCAGCTGTACCAGGCGGCGCGTATCCGGGTGGATGGTCGACTCGCGCAGCTGCGGCGGATTCATCTCGCCCAGGCCCTTGAAGCGGGTCACGTTGATGGCGCCCTTGATCTTCTCGCGTTCGATCTTGTCCAGCATCGAGCGCTTTTCTTCTTCGTCCAAGGCATAGAACACCTGCTTGCCTACGTCGATGCGGAACAGCGGCGGCATCGCCACGAACACGTGGCCGGCATCGACCAGCGCCGGGAAGTGCTTCAGGAACAGCGCGGTCAGCAGCGTTGCGATGTGCAGGCCGTCGGAGTCCGCGTCGGCCAGGATGATCACCTTGCCGTAGCGCAGGCCACTGATGTCGTCCTTCCCCGGATCGCAGCCGATGGCGATGGCCAGGTTGTGTACTTCCTCCGAGGCCAGCACGCTGTTGGACGAGACTTCCCAAGTGTTCAGGATCTTGCCACGCAGCGGCATGATCGCCTGGAAATCCTTGTCGCGGGCCTGTTTGGCGCTGCCGCCTGCCGAGTCACCTTCCACCAGGAACAGCTCGGTGCGCGACAGGTCCTGGCTGATGCAGTCTGCCAACTTGCCGGGCAGGGCCGGGCCCTGGGTGACCTTCTTGCGGACGACCAGCTTCTCGGTCTTCAGGCGCGCGCTGGCACGCTCGATGGCGATCTGCGCGATCTTCTCGCCCAGCTCCACATTCTGGTTGAGCAGCAGGCTGAAGGCATCATGGGCGGCACCTTCGATGAAGCCGGCCGCCTGGCGCGAGGACAGGCGCTCCTTGGTCTGGCCGCTGAACTGCGGGTCGGTCATCTTCAGCGACAGCACGAACGACACGCGGTCCCACACGTCTTCCGGGGCCAGCTTGACGCCACGCGGCAGCAGGTTGCGGAAGTCGCAGAACTCGCGCAGCGCCTCGGTCAGGCCAGTACGCAGGCCGTTGACGTGGGTGCCGTGCTGGGCGGTGGGGATCAGGTTGACGTAGCTTTCCTGCACCAGCTCGCCTTCCGGCAGCCAGGCCACTGCCCAGTCCACGACCTCGGTGTCCTTCTTCAGGCTGCCGACGAACAGCTCGGCCGGCAGCATCTCGCGATCACCCAGCTCCAGCTTCAGGTAATCGCGCAGGCCGTCTTCGTAGTACCAGGTATCGACTTCACCGGTGGCTTCATCGGTCAGCTTCACAGTCAGGCCCGGGCACAGCACGGCCTTGGCGCGCAGCAGGTGCTTGAGCGCGCGCACCGCGAACTTCGGCGTATCGAAGTACTTCGGGTCCGGCCAGAAGCGCACGCGGGTACCGGTGTTCTTCTTGCCGACGCTGCCGACCACTTCCAGCGGCGTGGCACGGTCGCCGTTGCGGAAGGTGATGCGGTGTTCGGCACCGTCGCGCTTGATGTGCACCTCCACCAGGGTCGACAGCGCATTGACCACGCTGACGCCGACGCCGTGCAGGCCGCCGGAGAAGGTGTAGTTGTTGTTGCTGAACTTGCCGCCTGCGTGCAGGCGGGTGAGGATCAGCTCGACACCCGGGATCTTCTCCTCCGGATGGATGTCCACTGGCATGCCGCGGCCGTCATCGCTGACCTCCACGCTGCCGTCCTTGTACAGGGTGATCTCGATCGAGCGGGCGTGGCCGGCGAGGGCCTCGTCCACCGAGTTGTCGATCACTTCCTGCGCCAGGTGGTTCGGGCGCGCGGTGTCGGTATACATGCCGGGACGGCGCTTGACCGGGTCAAGGCCGGACAGGACTTCAATATCGGCGGCGTTATAGCGGGCGTTCATCTGTCTTCGAAAGCTTGGAGCGACGGGCAAGTGTGGGGTCTGGCACGGGATTTTGCACGCCTGCGGTTCAGCCTCGGCGGCGGGGAGGGGGTAAAATGGCAGCCGCTGGAATCTGAATGCCGGCGACCCCCGTTGGGTCGAAACATCCAAGCCATACCGCGAGGAGGACCTCATGAAGAAGTTGCTGACCATTGCGATCCTGGCCGCTGCCGCCGTTGCAGTGCCGCTGGTGGTGGCGCAGAACGCCGGCCAGCCGGCCCCGCAGCAGGGTGGCCAGGCCGACAAGGCGCAGGCCGAAGCCGATGCCAAGGCCAAGCGCCGCGCCCAGGCCAATGCCGAAATGAAGGCGCAGGGCCAGCCGGCCCCGCAGCAGGAAGAGGAAGAAGAGGCGCGGAAGAAGAAGTAATTCTTCCGCCCTCCGAAGCCCTTGCCGCAAGGGATTCGCCCCCCGACGCCCCGCCCAGCGGGGCGTTTCTTTTGAGTGACGGCCGCAACTGCCCCTTGGGTTGGCGCCCATCAATCTGTAAACTATGGCTTTCCGGGAGTAAGTGCGTGTCCACCCTTTGCGAATGGGCTGGCACGACCATGCGTGGTCGCCAGCAATGCGGGTCGCAGGTGACGGTCGATTTGACCGGCACGGTCGCCCCGACCTCGCAGGGTGGTCCCCGTCCGGCGCCTGCCGCCGCACGGCCCAGCACCTCCCTCGCTGCCCCAGCGAACCGGAAAACCCCCTTCAAGCTCCATGCCCGCCCTCCGGGTGCGCGTGGTGCTGCCGTTTTCCATTTCCAGACAGGATGCTTGCAGCCATGACTCCCTTGATTTTCGTAACCGGCGGCGTGGTGTCCTCGCTCGGCAAAGGCATTGCCGCTGCGTCACTGGCCGCCATTCTCGAAGCCCGTGGCCTGAAGGTCACGATGATGAAGCTCGACCCGTACATCAACGTCGACCCGGGCACCATGAGCCCGTTCCAGCACGGTGAGGTCTACGTCACCGACGACGGCGCCGAGACCGACCTCGACCTGGGCCACTACGAGCGCTTCGTGCGCACCCGCCTGAGCCGCAAGAACTCGGTCACCACCGGCCGCATCTACGAGAACGTGATCCGCAAGGAGCGCCGTGGCGACTACCTGGGCGCGACCGTGCAGGTCATCCCGCACATCACCGACGAGATCCGCCGCTGCATCGATGAAGCCACGGAAGGTTACGACGTGGCGCTGGTCGAGATCGGCGGCACCGTTGGCGACATCGAGTCGCTGCCGTTCCTGGAGGCGATCCGCCAGGTGCGCACCGAACGTGGCCCGGAGAAGGCGCTGTTCATGCACCTCACTCTTGTGCCGTACATCGGCGCCGCCGGTGAGCTGAAGACCAAGCCGACCCAGCACTCGGTGAAGGAGCTGCGTTCGATCGGCATCCAGCCGGATGTGCTGCTGTGCCGCTCCGAGCAGGCTGTGCCGGATTCGGAGCGCCGCAAGATCGCCCAGTTCACCAACGTTTCCGAGCGTGCGGTGATCAGCGTGCCGGACGTGGACGTGCTGTACCGCATCCCGTCCGGCCTGCATGCACAGGGCCTGGACGAAATCGTGGTGAACCAGCTGAAGCTGGCCGACAAGGCCGGTCCGGTCGATCTGTCGATGTGGGAAGACGCGGTCGATGCGACCCTGCACCCGCTGGACGAAGTGACCATCGCCGTGGTCGGCAAGTACGTCGATCACCAGGATGCCTACAAGTCGGTCGGCGAAGCCCTCAAGCACGGCGGCCTGCGCCAGCGCACCAAGGTCAACCTGAAGTGGCTGGAAGCACAGGACCTGGAAGGCACCGACATGGCCGCACTGGCCGATGTCGACGGCATCCTGGTGCCGGGTGGCTTCGGTGACCGTGGTTTCGAAGGCAAGGTGCTGACCTCGAAGTTCGCCCGCGAGCAGCAGGTGCCGTACTTTGGCATCTGCTACGGCATGCAGGCGGCGGTGGTCGATTACGCGCGCAACGTGGTTGGGCTGGAAGGTGCCAACAGCACCGAGAACGATCGCCAGTCGCCGAACCCAGTGATCGGCCTGATCACCGAATGGCGCACCGCCACCGGCGATGTCGAGAAGCGCGACGACAAGAGCGACCTCGGCGGCACGATGCGCCTGGGCCTGCAGGAGCAGCGCCTGAAGCCGGGCACGCTGGCCCGCGAGCTGTACGGCAAGGACGTGGTCGCCGAGCGCCATCGCCACCGTTACGAGTTCAACAACCGCTACCGCACCCAGCTGGAAGATGCGGGCCTGGTGATCGCCGGCAAGTCGATGGACGACACCCTGGTGGAAGTGGTCGAGCTGCCGCGCGACGCCCACCCGTGGTTCCTGGCCTGCCAGGCGCACCCGGAATTCCTGTCCACGCCGCGTGACGGCCATCCGCTGTTCATCGGTTTCATCCGTGCCGCGCGCGAGCGCAAGGCCGGCGGCAAGCTGCTTTCCGAAGCGCGCGCCTGACTTGTGAATGGGGGCTTCGGCCCCCATCCTGCATGCTTCAACCCCCAGCGCACCGGCCCGGCCGGTGCTGCGGACAACAAGGAAACGCCATGAAACTGTGTGGATTCGAGGTCGGGCTGGACCAGCCCCTGTTCCTGATCGCCGGCCCCTGCGTGATCGAGTCGATGCAGCTGCAGCTCGATACCGCCGGCAAGTTGAAGGAGATCACCGACAAGCTCGGCGTCAACTTCATCTTCAAGTCCAGCTTCGACAAGGCCAACCGTACTTCGGGCACCGCGTTCCGTGGCCCGGGCATGGAAGAGGGCCTGAAGGTCCTGGCCGAGGTCAGGAAGCAGATCGGCGTGCCGGTGCTGACCGACGTCCACGAGTACACTCCGATGGATGAAGTGGCCTCGGTGGTGGATGTGCTGCAGACCCCGGCCTTCCTGGTCCGCCAGACCGACTTCATCCGCAAAGTGTGCTCGGCCGGCAAGCCGGTCAACATCAAGAAGGGCCAGTTCCTGGCGCCGTGGGACATGAAGCCGGTCGTGGAGAAGGCCAAGGCCACCGGCAACGAGCAGATCATGGTCTGCGAGCGCGGTGCCAGCTTCGGCTACAACAACCTGGTCAGCGACATGCGTTCGCTGGCGGTGATGCGCGAGACCGGTTGCCCGGTGGTGTTCGACGCCACCCATTCGGTGCAGCTGCCGGGCGGGCAGGGCACCAGTTCCGGTGGCCAGCGTGAGCACGTGCCGGTGCTGGCCCGTGCCGCCGTGGCGGTGGGCATCTCCGGCCTGTTCGCCGAGACTCATCCGGACCCGTCCAAGGCGCTGTCCGATGGTCCCAACGCGTGGCCGCTGGACCAGATGGAGGCCCTGCTCGAGACCCTGATGGAACTCGACGCGGTGACCAAGAAGCACGGTTTCTCGCGCTTCGCGTGAGTCGTGACCCGTGGATGGCGCTGGAAACCCAGCGTCACCGCCGGCACTGGAGACAGTGGCCGTGGGGTCTGCTCGCGCTGGGGCTGTCCGTGGTGTTCACCGTGGGCATGTTCTGCCTGGTGCTGATCGGTGCTGCATCGGTGCGGCCACCGGGTGATGGCAGCAGCGCGCCCGATCTTCGGGCGTACTTCATTGCGCTGCTGGTGGCAGAGCTGGTCGGCGCCGTGGGGTGCGTCGCTGCCGCCGTACTGGCCTGGCGCCTGAACCGTGGCAAGGTGGCCGCCGGGTTGGCGATCGTCCTGCTGTCGCTGTGGCTTGGTGCCCTGTTCTACGGGCTGTTCTGATGAATGCGACCCTGGCAACCCGTGATCGGCCCTGGGGCCTGATCGCGCTGGCGCTGGCTGTTCTTGCCTGGGCCGGCCTGATGGCAGCTGTATTCGCCTTCGCCGCCAGTTTCGGTTCGCCCGGGGATGGCAGCCATGGCATGCAGGCCATGCAGTACTGGATCCTGGCTGCACTGACCATGCTCGTGCTGTCCTTTGTTGGCAGCCTGGTGGCGATGGTGATGGCCTGGCGTTGCCGCCGCGGCGGCGTATTGGCCGCCATTGCCGGTGGCCTGCTGGTGGTACTGGTGTCGTTGATCCTGATGGTGATCGGGGCCACTCTGGCCTGACGGCGCCTGCGCCATTTGGCAAGTGGCAGGCAGCCGGGGATAATCACGCGGCATTCGTTTTGTCGCCCCCTCTCCAGACAGGTAACCGGCCCGACCATGAGTACGATCCGCAGCATCCACGCCCGTGAAATCCTCGACAGCCGTGGCAATCCCACGCTGGAAGCCGAAGTCATCCTGGAGGACGGTTCGTTCGGTCGCGCCGCGGTTCCCTCCGGCGCCTCGACCGGTACCAAGGAAGCGGTCGAGCTGCGTGACGGCGACAAGACCCGTTACCTGGGCAAGGGCGTGCGCAAGGCCGTGGACAACGTCAACACCACGATTGCCGCCGCGCTGAAGGCCTTCGAAGCCACCGACCAGGCCGGCCTCGACCGTCGCCTGATCGATCTGGACGGCACCGAGAACAAGGGGCGGCTGGGTGCCAACGCGCTGCTGGGTGTTTCGATGGCCGCCGCGCACGCCGCCGCCGCATCCAGCAAGCAGGCGCTGTGGCAGTACCTGGCCGCCCGGACAGGCGTGACCCCGTCGCTGCCGGTGCCGATGATGAACATCATCAACGGCGGCGCGCATGCCGACAACAACGTCGACTTCCAGGAGTTCATGGTGCTGCCGGTGGGCTTCACCTCGTTCTCCGAAGCATTGCGCGCTGGTACCGAAATCTTCCATTCGCTGAAGTCGGTGCTGAAGGGCCACGGCCTGAGCACGGCGGTGGGCGACGAAGGCGGCTTCGCGCCGGACTTCCGCAGCAACGTCGAAGCGCTGGACACCATCCTCGAAGCGATCGGCAAGGCTGGCTACACCGCTGGTGAAGACGTGCTGCTGGGCCTGGACGTGGCCTCCAGTGAGTTCTTCGAGAACAGCAAGTACAACCTGGTCGGCGAGAACAAGCGCCTGACCTCCGAACAGTTCGTCGACTTCCTCGCCGACTGGGCCGCGCAGTACCCGATCATCACGATCGAAGACGGCCTGGCCGAGAACGACTGGGCGGGCTGGAAGCTGCTGACCGACCGCATCGGCAAGAAAGTGCAGCTGGTCGGTGACGACCTGTTCGTGACCAACCCGAAGATCTTCCAGGAAGGCATCGACTCGGGCACCGCCAACGCGATCCTGATCAAGGTCAACCAGATCGGCACCCTCAGCGAAACCCTGGAAGCGATCGCCATGGCCGACCGCGCCGGCTATGCCGCCGTGGTCTCGCACCGCTCGGGCGAAACCGAAGACACCACCATCGCCGATATCGCGGTGGCCACCACCGCCACCCAGATCAAGACCGGCTCGCTGTGCCGCAGCGATCGCGTGGCCAAGTACAACCAGCTGCTGCGCATCGAGGAAGCCCTCGGCGCCGGCGCGCGTTACGCCGGTCGTGACGCGTTCGTTTCGCTGAAGCGCTGAGCCGATGCGCGACTGGCGCTGGATGCTGCTGGTGCTGGCCCTGTTGCTGGGCTGGCTGCAGTACCGCTTCTGGTTCGGTCCGGGCAATTCGGGTGAAGTGATGATGCTCGAAGCCCAGGTCGCCAACCAGGAACGGGACAATGAGGGCCTGCAGCAGCGCAACGACGCGCTGGCCGCCGAAGTGAAGGACCTCAAGGAAGGCCAGTCCGCCATCGAGGAACGCGCGCGCAGCGAGCTGGGCATGATCAAGCCCGGCGAGAAGTTCTACCGCGTGGTTGAGGATGCGCCGGTCCGTCCGGCGCAGCCCGCTGCAGGCGTCACTGTCCAGGCCGGCGATCACCCGGCGGACGTGCCATGAGCGCGGCGATCTGGGTGGTGGTTCCGGCTGCCGGCCGTGGCGCTCGCTTTGGTGCGCCGCTGCCCAAGCAGTACCTGCAGGCGGGCGGGCAGATCCTGCTCGCCCATACCCTGGACGCGCTGCTGGCGCATCCGGCCGTGGCCGGCGCAATGGTGGTGATCGGCCAGGACGATGGCGACTGGCCGGGCTGGAGCGAATGGGCCGGCAAACCGGTACTGACCTGCATCGGTGGCGCGACCCGTGCCGCCTCGGTGCTGGCCGGGCTGCAGGCACTGCCGGACTCGGTGCGCGCCGACGAATTCGTGCTGGTCCACGACGCCGCGCGACCCAACCTGTCGCTGGCTGATCTTGGCCGCCTGCTTGAAGTCGGGCGTGCCGATCCGGTCGGGGCGATCCTGGCCGCACCGGTGCGCGACACCCTCAAGCGTGCGGGCGACGACGGTGGCATCGATGGCACCGAACCGCGCGAGCGGCTGTGGCGTGCGCTGACACCACAGCTGTTCCGCCGCCACCAGCTCAGCCGCGCGCTGTCTGACGCCGCCGCTGCCGGTGTTGAAGTCACCGACGAGGCCATGGCCATGGAGCGCCAGGGCCAGCGCCCGCTGCTGGTGGAAGGCAGCGAGGACAACTTCAAGGTCACCACCCCGGCCGATCTGGACCGGTTCGAATTCGTACTTTCCCGCCGCGCCGGCTGACTGCCTGCGCGGCCCTGCTGCAAGGGCTGCATCCATGAGCACCGCACCGTTCCCGCCCGTCCGTATCGGCCAGGGTTACGACGTCCATGCCTTCGGTGAAGGCGATCACATCATGCTCGGCGGGGTGAACGTGCCGCACAGCTGCGGCGTGCTGGCGCACAGCGACGGTGACGTGATCCTGCACGCCTTGTGCGATGCGATGCTCGGTGCGTTGGCACTGGGCGACATCGGCCAGCATTTCCCGCCGAGCGATGATCGCTGGAAGGGCGCCGACAGCAGCGATTTCGTGCGCCATTGCGACAGCCTGCTGCGCGAGCGTGGCTGGCGCGTTGGCAACACCGACATCACCGTGATCTGCGAGCGGCCGAAGGTTGGCCCGCATGCGCTGGCCATGCGTGAGCGCATTGGTGGGTTGCTGCAGCTGCCGCTGGACGCGGTCAGCGTCAAGGCCACCACCTCGGAGAAGCTGGGCTTCACCGGCCGCAGTGAAGGCATCGCCGCGCAGGCGGTCGTGTTGCTGGTGGCGGCATGATCCCGCTGCCGTTGGCGTTTGGTGCGCCGCTGTTGACGGCGCGCATCCGCACCACGCCGGACGATTTCCAGGTGGATGAACTGCCGGCGTTCGAGGCCACCGGTGAAGGCGAGCACCTGCTGCTGCACATCCGCAAGCGCGGCGCCAACACCGTGCATGTGGCCAAGCTGCTGGCCAAGTGGGCGGGCCTGCCGGAAATGGCGGTGAGCTACGCAGGCATGAAGGATCGCCATGCGGTCACCACCCAGCGTTTCAGCGTGCACCTGCCCAAGCGCATCGCGCCGGACCTGGCCGAGCTGGCCAGTGACGAGATCGAAGTGCTCGAAGCGACCTGGCACAACCGCAAGCTGCAGCGTGGTGCACTGGCCGGCAACCGCTTCAGGCTGGTGCTGCGCGAGGTGCAGGGCGATGCTGCGGCGATCAGCGAGCGCCTGCAGCAGATCGCCGGGCGCGGCTTGCCGAACTGGTTTGGCGAGCAGCGCTTCGGCCGCGACGGCGGCAACGTGCCGGCGGCATTGGCGATGTTCGGTGGCCGCCGCATGCGCAAGGACCAGCGTTCGCTGCTGCTGTCAGCCGCCCGCTCGGCGCTGTTCAATCGTGTGCTCGCCGCGCGCGTGGAGCAGGGCAACTGGGATCAACCGCTGGACGGTGAAGTGTGGATGCTCGATGGCAGCCGCAGCGTGTTCGGCCCCGAACCCTACACCGACGTGCTGGCCGAGCGCCTGGCGCGTTTCGACATCCATCCCAGCGCTCCGCTGTGGGGCGAAGGCGAGCTGCGCAGCGCCGACGCTGCACGTGAGCTGGAGCTGGCCGCGCTGGACGACGAGGAATCGAACGCGCTGCGCGCTGGCCTGGAAGACGCACGGCTGAAGCAGGAGCGCCGCGCGCTGCGCCTGCGCCCGGCATTGCTGCAGCATCAGTGGCTGGCCAGTGATGTACTGGAACTCTCGTTCGCGTTGCCGCCGGGCTGCTACGCCACCGCCGTGCTGCACGAACTCGGCCCCGTCGAAGACGCCGCGCAGGCCTGATAGAAAAAGGGGACGGAGGGAATCAAGTCGTTTGTGGCACAAACGACTTGATTCCCTCCGTCCCTGTTTCTCAACGCCGTGCCAGCAGCACCAGCACCGCGCCGGTGCCGCCTTGCCCGGCCGGCGCCGAATGAAACGCCAGCACGTCGTTGCGCAGCCGCAGCAGACGATCGACCAGGTTCTTCAGCACCGGTGCACCGCCATCGGATTGCAGGCCCTTGCCGTGGATGATGCGCACGCAGCCATACTCGTGTGCATGCGCTTCCAGCAGGAACTGGCGCAGCAGGGTTTCCGCCTGCGCGGCGGTGGCGCCGTGCAGGTCCAGCTCATCCTGCACCGAATACTGGCCGCGCTTGAGACGCTGGAACAGGCGCGGTGGCAGGTTGTCGCGGCGGTAGCTGGCCACGTCGCCCGCTTCCAGCGGCGTACTGTCGCGCAGCAGCCGGGCGAACTCGCCCGCGGCTTCGGCGTCGTCGCGTTCGGCCATGCGTGCGCGCGGCTTCGGCCGGGGCGCAGCAGGCGCCGGTTCGGCATCCTTGCGCAGCGGCGTCACTTCACCGATGGCCGCACGGAACAGCGCGGCCGGATCTTCGTCTTCAGGGTGCGACATGCGCACAGGGTAAACCGCCGGCGCGGGTCTGCCTATGACGGCTCGATGTCGGTCGTGACCGCCGGCAGGGTAGGACCGGCGGCTCGCATGCGGCACAATAGACGATGCCCTTGCAGGGTCGACGGCTTCCGCAGGGGAGTACGACGGTCCCGCCCACACTGCACGGTGACGGAATCGAATTCTTGGAAAATCAAGCGGTTAAATCGAAGATGCGAATCCTGGTCAGTAATGACGATGGTGTCGACGCCGCAGGCATCCGGATGCTTGCTTCGGTCCTGCGCGAGGCCGGACACGAAGTCACGGTGGTCGCGCCTGACCGCGATCGCTCCGGTGCCAGCAACTCGCTGACCCTGGACCTGCCGATCCGGCTCAAGCGCATCGACCATTACACCGTCTCGGTGGCGGGCACGCCGACCGACTGCGTGCATCTGGCGCTGACCGGCCTGCTTGAATTCGAGCCGGACATCGTCGTGTCAGGCATCAACAACGCCGCCAACCTCGGCGACGACGTGATCTATTCCGGCACCGTCTCGGCGGCGATGGAAGGCCGCTTCCTCGGCCTGCCGGCGGTGGCGGTCTCGCTGGTCACCCGCAACCACGATCCGAAGCACTTCGACACCGCCGCGCGTGCCGCAGTGGAGATCGTCGCCCGGCTCAAGGCCGATCCGCTGCCGGCCGACACCATCCTCAACGTCAACGTGCCGGATCTGCCGTGGAGCGAGGTCAAGGGCTTCGAGGTCACCCGCCTCGGCAACCGCCATCGTGCCGAAGGCTGCATCGCGCAGAAGGATCCGCGCGGCAACGAGGTGTACTGGATCGGCCCGGCCGGGCGCGAGCAGGACTCCGGCCCGGGCACCGACTTCCACGCGGTGCGCACCGGCCACATCTCGATCACCCCGATCCAGGTGGACCTGACCCGCTACCAGGCGCTGGAGAAAGTGGCCAGCTGGGTGGGTGGCCTCAGCGCCGCGCTGGACCGGCCGGCATGAGTCCACGCCTGCGACTGCAGCCGGAAGCTGTCGGCATCGGCATGACCTCGCAGCGCGTGCGTGACCGTCTGGTCGATCGCCTGCGCGAAGCTGGCATCGTCGACGAGTCCACCTTGAACGCAATCCGGGTAGTGCCGCGCCACCTGTTCATCGATGAAGCACTGGCCTCGCGTGCCTATGAGGACACCGCGCTGCCGATCGGCCATGGCCAGACCATCTCGCAGCCCTGGGTGGTCGCCCGGATGACCGAGGCAGTGCTCCAGGTCGCGCCGAAGCGCGTGCTGGAAGTCGGCACCGGCTCGGGCTACCAGGCCGCCATCCTGGGCGCGCTGGGCCTGGAGGTCTACACCGTGGAGCGAATCGGTGACCTGTTGCGGCAGGCACGCAAGCGCTTCCGCGCACTGGGCATGAACATCCGCACCAAGCATGACGACGGTCGCGCCGGATGGGCCGAGCACGGTCCGTTCGATGCCATCGTGGTCACCGCCGCGGCGCCTGCACTGGTCGATGAACTGGTCGGGCAGCTGGCTGAAGGGGGGCGCCTGGTGGCGCCGGTGGGTGGCCCGGGCGGACAGTCGCTGGTGCAGCTGGACCGCAAGCCCGATGGCAGCATCGAACAACGCGTGCTGGCGCCGGTCACGTTCGTGCCGCTGCTGTCTGGCATGCTCGACTAATCCACGGAGCAGGGTTGCATGAAGATTTTCGGGCCGCTGTACGAGCGGGCGATGAAGTGGGCGGCGCACGAACGCGCGCCGACCTATCTGACGGTATTGAGTTTCTTTGAAGCGATCATCTTCCCGGTGATGCCGGAAGTGATGCTGGCACCGATGTGCGTGGCCCAGCCCAAGCGTGGCTGGTGGTTCGCCACCCTCAGCCTGGCGGGCTCGATGGTCGGCGCGCTGGTGGGTTACGCGCTGGGTCATTACGCTTTCGAGGCGATCAAGCCAGTGTTCGAGGCGCTGGGCATGCTTCCAGCGATCGAGCAGGGCATCACCACCGTGCAGGCGAAGATGGCCGAATCACCGTGGGCGGTGTTCACCTTCCTGGTGCTGGGCGGCTTCATGCCGATCCCGATGAAGGTCTTCACGTGGGCATCGGGTATCGTCGGCGTACCGATGCCGCAGTACCTGTTGAGCATGTTGATCGGTCGTGGCAAGCGCGTGTTCGTGCTGGCCGCGGTCATCCGTATCGGTGGTGCGCGTGCCGAAGCGGCGCTGCGTCGCTGGATTGAACCGCTGGGCTGGATCGCCACCGTGCTGGTGGTGGTGCTGATCGCCTGGCTTGTATGGAGGTCGAAGTTCGCATGAATCCTGATCGTCTGAGCAAGGGAGTGCGCATCGGCGCGCTGGCGTTGCTGGTTTCCACACTGGCCGCCTGCGGTACCGCCACCGTGGTCCGCCCGGGCGGCGGCAACGCTGGTGGCGTGACCACGCCGAAGACCTCGGTACCCAAGCCTGGGCAGACCGTGGTGGTGCGCAAGGGCGACACCATCTATGCGCTGGCCCGCATCCATGACATCACCCCGGCCGACCTGATTGCCTGGAATCGTCTGGACAACCCGTCGACCATCTACCCCGGCCAGGTGATCCGCCTGTATCCGCAGGGGGCCACCAGCGGCCGTGCGCCGACCACGGTGGTCACCCCGCCGCGTTCGGCTGGCAGCAGTGGCGGCAGCACCGCGCCGGCCCCGGCGCCGGTCGGGCCGGTCAAGAGCAACATCGCCTGGCGCTGGCCAGCCGATGGCGCGATCGTCGGCCGCTACGTGGCCGGTGACGCGACCAAGCAGGGCGTGGACATCGCCGGCACCAGCGGCCAGCCGGTCAAGGCAACCGCCAACGGTGTGGTGGTGTACTCCGGTGCCGGCCTGGTCGGCTACGGCGAACTGATCATCATCAAGCACAGCGACCAGTGGCTGTCCGCCTATGGTCACAACCGCAAGCGCCTGGTGAATGAAGGGCAGAGCGTGAAGGCTGGCGAGCAGATCGCCGAAATGGGCCGCACCGGTGCGAACCGCGACATGGTCCACTTCGAGATTCGCTACAACGGCAAGCCGGTCGATCCGCAGCAGTACCTGCCGGCACGGTGACGCGGTTGGAACAGGGAATGCCGGGCCATGCCTGGCGTTCCTGACCTGTAGAGTCGAACCATGCTCGACTCGCTGTACGCTGGCCGCCGCGAGTGGCCATCTGCGATCTTCAGTGGCGCATCTCAAGCTTCCCGGCAAGCCAGGGAAGCGGCATGCTTCAACGGAACCAGCCCCCCCGATCCGGTGCCGCATGTCTCGACCAACAGCCCTTTTCGTGCTGCTCATCGTCGCGCCTTTGGCGACCGCCGCCAGCGATCCACATGACGTGGTCACCCGTCTCTACGACGCCATCCAGGCGCCGACGTCGAACGAAACGGCCATTCCTTCGCTGCTGGGCGATGCACTGCGCTCAGCGGTCGATGCGCAGCATGCTTACGAGCGGGCCTGTACCGCGCTGGCCGCGCACGATGAGAAACCGCACATGCTCGACCAGAGTCCGTATCTGCTGGCGCCGGATCGACCGGACACGGTAGCGGTGGGAATGCCCGAATCGAGGGGTGACGCGACCTGGATCCGCGTCGACATGGCAGTGGGCGACTATCGCTGGACCGACCGGGTCCTGCTGCAGCGGCAGGACCGCGACTGGAAGGTCATGGATATCCGATGGGGGCAGGGCGGCCACCTGATCGGCCGGCTCCAGGAGTTCTCGGCACTCCGCTGCGCGCCTTCAGGCCGCTAGCGGCCGGAGGCGCCGGTGGCTCGAGAACTCAGCCTTCCAGGATGAAAGCAGCCGCAACCTTGCGGCCTTCGCCGGCCAGGATGTTGAAGGTGCGTGCGGCAGCCGGATTGTTCATCACTTCCAGGCCGATGCCGCGGGACAGGCAGGCGGCCATTACCACCGCCGGCGGGAACACCTGGCGGTCACCGGTACCCAGCACGATCAGCGCCGGATTCAGCGCCAGGATCGGCTCGAGGTCCGCCAGCTGCAACGCAGCGGCACTCGCCACCGGCCAATGCGCGACCAGCTGGTCCGGGGTCAGGAAGAAGCTGCCGTCCAGCACCTGGTCATTGACCTTGGCCGAGCGGCCATCGGCGGCGCGCAGGCTGTAGGCGTAGTCGGGCGGTTCGTGGTTCAGCTGCATGACGGTAGGGCGATCAGCCGCGCGGCAGCACGATCTGGCGCTGTTCCCTGCTCGGGCGGTACAGCACGGCGACGTGGCCGATGCGCTGCACCAGCGCGCTTTCGGTGGCTTCGACGATCTCGCCGATCATCACGTCACGGGCCTCGCGGTCTTCGGCAGCGACCTTCACCTTGACCAGCTCGTGGCGCTCCAGCACTTCGTTCAGCTCAGCAATGAAGGCCGGGGTCACACCCTTGCCGCCGGTCTGCAGCAGGGCCTTCAGGTCGTGGGCTTGGCCGCGCAGGAAACGGGTCTGGGAGGCGGTCAGGGCGATGGACATGCAGGAAAAGACGGTTGAATGGGGCGATCAGGGTATCATGAGGACCCCATCAGCCCCTATTTTCAATGGCTACCCGCAGCAAAAGCAGCCAGCGCTGGCTCAAGGAACACTTCTCCGACCCCTTCGTGAAGAAGGCGCAGGCCGAAGGCATGCGCTCGCGTGCCGCCTACAAGCTCGAAGAGCTGCTGGAACGTGACCGGTTGCTGAAGCCGCACATGGTGGTGGTCGACCTCGGCGCGGCCCCGGGCGGCTGGTCTCAACAGGTGCGGAGACAGATCGGCGATACCGGCCGGGTGCTGGCCCTGGATATCCTGGACATGCCGCCGCTGGCCGGCGTGGAGTTCCTTCATGGTGACTTCAGGGAAGAAGCCGTCCTATCGCAGTTTGAAGCCATGCTCGGGGACCAGCCGGTAGACCTTGTGCTGTCGGACATGGCCCCCAATAAGAGTGGTGTGGGCGCGGTCGACCAGCCGCGGATGATGCATCTGGCGGAGCTGGCCCTGGATTTTGCCGACAACCACCTCAAGACCGGTGGGGCGTTCCTGATCAAGCTGTTCCAGGGTGAAGGCTTTGACGACTACGTGCGCGACATGCGCCGCCGGTACGACAAGGTCTCCATCCGCAAGCCGGAAGCCTCGCGCAAGCGCTCTCCCGAGGTGTACGCCTTGGGTCAGGGAAAACGCGCCCACATGAAGTAAGCTCGCAATGTACGCAAGTTCGACCCCCACGCAACGCCAGCACTGAGAGGAACACCGGAGCCAATGAGGATGAACGACTTGACCAAGAACCTCCTGCTATGGGTGGTCGTCGCCGTCGTGCTGATGGTGGTCTTCCAGAGCTTCTCGCCGAAGTCCTCCGGAGCCGGCGCGCAGGGTGCGTCGTACTCGCAGTTCCTGGACCAGGTGGACAGCGGCAACGTGCAGAAGGTCGCCTTCGGCGGCGACATGCGCGGTGGCACCAGCCAGCTGACCTACACCACCCGCGGCGGGCAGACATCCACCATCACCGCACCGTTCGATCGCGACCTGATCAACGTGCTGCGCACCAAGAACGTGGAGATCGTGCAGGAGGAGCCGTCCAGCGGCATCTCCCTGGGCGCGATCCTGATGAATTTCCTGCCGGTCATCCTGATCATCGGCTTCTGGTTGTTCATCATGCGGCAGATGCAGGGCGGGGGCGGCGGTGCCAAGGGCGCGATGTCCTTCGGCAAGTCGCGCGCCAAGCTGCAGGGCGAGGACCAGATCAAGGTCACCTTCGCCGACGTCGCCGGCTGCGACGAGGCCAAGGAAGAAGTGGGCGAGCTGGTCGACTTCCTGCGCGATCCGTCCAAGTTCACCAAGCTGGGCGGCAAGATTCCGCGCGGCGTGCTGATGGTGGGCCCGCCGGGTACCGGCAAGACGCTGCTGGCCAAGGCCATTGCCGGCGAAGCCAAGGTGCCGTTCTTCTCGATCTCCGGTTCGGACTTCGTGGAAATGTTCGTCGGCGTCGGCGCCAGCCGCGTGCGCGACATGTTCGAGCAGGCCAAGAAGCATGCCCCGTGCATCATCTTCATCGATGAAATCGACGCTGTCGGCCGCCACCGTGGCGCCGGCCTGGGCGGCGGCCACGACGAGCGCGAGCAGACCCTGAACCAGCTGCTGGTCGAGATGGACGGTTTTGAAGGCGGCGAAGGCGTGATCGTGATCGCCGCGACCAACCGTCCGGACGTGCTGGACCCGGCGCTGCTGCGCCCGGGCCGTTTCGACCGCCAGGTCGTGGTCGGCCTGCCGGACGTGAAGGGCCGCGAGCACATCCTGAAGGTCCACATGCGCAAGCTGCCGCTGGCCGACGACGTCGAGCCGATGGTGATCGCGCGCGGTACCCCGGGCTTCTCCGGCGCCGACCTGGCCAACCTCTGCAACGAGGCCGCCTTGTTCGCTGCGCGTGGCAACGAGAAGGAAGTCCGCATGGACCACTTCGACCGTGCCCGCGACAAGATCCTGATGGGTGCCGAGCGCCGCTCAATGGCCATGAGCGAAGAAGAGAAGACCCTGACCGCCTACCACGAAGCCGGCCACGCCATCGTCGGCCGCCTGGTGCCCGAGCACGACCCGGTCTACAAGGTCACGATCATCCCGCGCGGCCGTGCGCTGGGCGTGACCATGTACCTGCCGGAAGGCGACAAGTATTCGATGAACCGCGTGGCGATCAAGTCGCAGCTGTGCTCGCTGTACGGTGGTCGTGTGGCCGAGGAGCTGATCTTCGGTGCCGACAAGGTCACCACGGGCGCTTCCAACGACATCGAACGCGCCACCAAGATGGCCCGCAACATGGTCACCAAGTGGGGCCTGTCCGACCAGCTCGGCCCGATCGCCTATGGCGAAGAGGATGACGAGGTGTTCCTGGGCCGATCGGTCACCCAGCACAAGAGCGTGTCCAACGACACCGCGCGTCGCATCGATGAGGAAGTGCGCAAGATCCTCGACGAAGCCTACGCGCGCACCACCGAGCTGATGACGGCCAACCTGGACAAGCTGCACGCGATGTCCCAGCTGCTGCTGCAGTACGAGACGATCGACGCGCCGCAGATCGACGCCATCATGGAAGGCCGCGATCCGCCGCCGCCGGCCGGCTGGAGCAAGTCGAACAAGGATGGTGGCAACGACAAGGGCGGCGACGCCCGTCCGCTGCCGCCGATCGCGGGCCCGGCCGAATCGCACTGACGGCCCGCTGCGCGTGACACCAGACGAGGCCGGGGCAACCCGGCTTCGTCGTTTCCGGGCTACCGGCCCATTCCGAAGAACCGAACTGACGCTGGAGCCCGCATGTCCGCCCCGAAGCCCGAACCGATTTCCCACACCGCCGAGATGGTGATCGCCACCGTGGTCGGCGTCGGTGTGGGCCTGGGGGCCGACAACCTGCTGCTGGGCTGCGTGGTGGGTATCGCCGTTGGCATCGTGCTGAGCATCGCCAAGACCCTGTACGTGGACCGCAAGCGCCGCCGCCGTTGAGGGGGTGTCGGCAGGGCTGCGCCCTGCACCCGCGGTAGTGCCGGCCGCTGGCCGGCAACCTCAACAGCAACAGCAACAGCGGGCTTTCCGTAGGATGGCGGGGCGGTGTCGGAGTGCGGGGGCGCTGCAAGTACTTCCCTGTAAGCTTGGCAGCCGCATCCATGCGGCTGACACCCCGCCCTCCGACACCGCCCCACCTCTGACAGATTCCTGCTGCTGTTGGTGGCTGTCGACCTTGGTCGACACGGTAGATCCACGCCATGCGTGGATGAATCGCTGTCAGATATCGAAATCAATATGGGGTCAGATCCGTTTTCCTCCGGAAAACGGATCTGACCCCAATAGCTGTTCCAACAGATCGCGGAAATCTGTCGAAGGCGGGGTGGGTCCGGTTGCGGGAGTGTCCGCGGCATGGATGCCGCGGCCAAGCCCCCATGGGTGAGGGCGCTTTGCTTGCGAAGCACTGCTTCGCAAGCGCCCGAACGCACAGCCGCCAGCGGCTGGGCCGGACCGCGGAGCGGGGTTTACGGCGTCTCCCGCAACCGGACCCACCCCGCCTACCCTCAGGAAACCAGCTTCTGCTGTGGCCTGGGCTTTTGCTGTGGCCGTTGCCTCTGCGGGTGCAGGGCGCCGCCCTGCCGAACTAAACTACCCACCGTTGTCCCTGCAGGATTGCCCATGTTCGATACCTCGCCCCAGCTCGACTGCGCCGGCCGCATCCTGCGCCTCGACCGTGCCCAGGTCATGGGCATCGTCAACGTCACCCCGGACTCCTTCTCCGATGGCGGCGCGCACGACACCACCGAGGCCGCAGTCGCTCATGGCCTGAAGCTGGTCGAGGAGGGCGCGGACCTTCTCGATATCGGCGGCGAATCGACCCGGCCGGGCGCTGCGCCGGTATCGGTGGAGGAGGAACTGCGCCGGGTGATTCCGGTGATCGAGCAGCTGGCCGCACGCACCCGGGTGCCGATCAGCATCGACACCTTCAAGCCGGAAGTGATGCGCGCGGCCGTGGCGGCTGGCGCTGGCATGATCAACGACATCTTCGGCCTGCGTCAGGAAGGGGCGCTGGACGCCGCCGCTGCAACCGGCGTGCCGGTGGTGCTGATGCACATGCAGGGCGAGCCAGGCCACATGCAGGTCGATCCACATTACGACGACGTGGTCGCCGAGGTGCACGGCTTCCTGGTCCAGCGCCTGTTCGCTGCCGAGATGGCGGGCATTGCGAAGAAGAACCTGCTGATCGATCTCGGTTTCGGTTTCGGCAAGACCACTGCCCACAACATGACCCTGCTGGCACGCTCCGAGCGGTTCCTGGAGCTGGGCGTGCCGATGCTGGCGGGTCTGTCGCGCAAGCGCAGCCTGGGCGAACTGACCGGTCGCGACACGCCGTCCGAGCGCGTGGCCGCCTCGGTGGCCGCGCACCTGATCGCGGTGCAGCGCGGCGCACGCATCGTGCGCGTGCATGACGTGGCGGCCACAGTTGATGCGCTGAAGATCTGGCAGGCGGTGGAAGCCGTACCGACGCCGCGCGCCGACGCTGCGCCGACGATCCGCTGGCCGGACGAAGACTGATGGGCATCGACCGGCGGCCGCTGGCGATCGCCGTGATGGGGCCGACGGCCAGTGGCAAGACCGCCACGGCGATCGCCCTGGCACGGCAGCTGGATGGGGAAATCGTCAGCGTCGACTCGGCACTGGTATACCGCCACCTGGACATCGGTTCGGCCAAGCCCGATGCGACGGAGCGCGCGCAGGCGCCGCACCATCTGCTGGACCTGCGTGACCCCTGGCAGACCTACTCGGCGGCCGAGTTCGCCGCCGATGCCGGGCGGGTCGTGGCCGACATCGTGGCGCGTGGCAGGACGCCGATCCTGGCCGGTGGCACTGGCCTGTACTTCCGGGCGCTGCTGCAGGGCCTGTCGCCGATGCCGGAGGCCGACCCGGCAATACGCGAAGCGCTCAGCGCCGAGGCGGCCGAGCGTGGCTGGGCGGCACTGCACGCCGAGCTGGCCAAGGTCGACCCGGCCGCCGCCGCACGCATCCATGCCACCGATCCGCAACGCGTCCAGCGGGCGCTGGAGGTCTATCGCCTGACCGGTATCCCCATTACTGAATGGCAGCGCCGGCCGGGCGTAGCGCCATTGCCGGTGCGCACCCTCAAGCTTATCCTCGCCCCACGCGACCGTGCGGTTCTTCACCAGCGCATCGAGGCGCGCTTCGACGCCATGCTGGGGCAGGGGTTTCTCGACGAGGTGCGGGCATTGCGCGCGATGCCGGAAATGGCTGCCGTGGCGGCGCCCCTGGACCTGCCGGCAGTGCGTGCGGTCGGCTATCGGCAGGCCTGGGAGTACCTGGACGGGGAGGGGGATGCCGCCCGTTTCCGTGACAAGGCGATCTTTGCCACCCGGCAACTGGCCAAGCGCCAGCTGACCTGGCTGCGCGGCGAGCTTGATGCGCGCTGGTTCGACCCCCATGTTGATGGTGAGCGCTTGGCCAGCGCGGTGTCGACCTTCGTCGCACGCTGAATCCCCGCCAGCCGTGTAACATCATCGGTCGGCGGGCGGCTCGGGGGCCGCGGCAACCGTCGGCAACCCAATAAGAACAATAATCAGGAGTGTGCAATGTCCAAGGGGCAATCGCTGCAGGATCCTTTCTTGAACGCACTGCGGCGCGAACGCGTGCCGGTTTCGGTGTACCTGGTGAACGGCATCAAGCTGCAGGGCACGATCGAGTCGTTCGACCAGTTCGTGGTCCTGCTGCGCAACACGGTCAGTCAGATGGTCTACAAGCACGCCATTTCCACCGTCGTTCCGGCACGCAACGTGAAGGTCGGTCCGGGCGGTGGTTACGTGCAGTCGGGTGAAGGCGGTCAGGCAGGTGATGAAGCAGACGAGTAATACCGGAGCGGTGAATGTTTGACCGCTCGAAAAAGGGTGAACACGCCCTGTTGATCCAGCCCCATTTCGGCAAGCTGGAAGACGATGTGCTCGAAGAATTCGGTGATCTGGCCCGCTCGGCCGGGGCCAGCATCGCCGCGACGATCACTGCGCGCCTGGACCGTCCGAATCCGTCGACCCTGATCGGCAGCGGCAAGCTGGACGAGATCAAGGCTGCGGCCGACGCCAGCGGGGCCGACCTGATCCTGGTTAACCATGCATTGAGCCCGGGCCAGGAGCGCAACCTGGAACGTTTCCTCGAGCGCCGCGTGATCGACCGCACTGGCCTGATCCTGGACATCTTCGCCCAGCGTGCGCACAGCCACGAAGGCAAGCTGCAGGTCGAACTGGCACAGCTGCGCCACCTGGCTACGCGGCTGGTGCGCGGCTGGACCCATCTGGAGCGCCAGCGCGGCGGTTCGATCGGCCTGCGCGGCCCGGGTGAAACCCAGCTGGAAACCGACCGCCGCCTGCTGCAGAAGCGGGTGGAACAGCTGCAGAAGCGCCTGGAAAAGGTCGAAGTGCAGCGCACCCAGATGCGCCGTGCGCGTGTGCGCAGCGAGCTGCCGCGCGTGGCCCTGGTGGGCTACACCAACGCCGGCAAGTCGACTCTGTTCAACGCCATGACCGGCGCTGAGGCCTATGCCGCCGACCAGCTGTTCGCAACGCTGGATCCGACCGTGCGCCGCATCGCGGTGCCGGGGGGCAACGTGGTGCTGGCCGATACCGTCGGCTTCGTCCGCGATCTGCCGCATGATCTGGTCGCGGCGTTCCGCTCGACCCTGTCCGAGGCGCGCGAGGCCGACTTCCTGCTGCATGTGGTCGACGCTGCCGATCCGCACCGCGAGGAGCGCATCGCCCAGGTCGACGAGGTGCTGACCGCAGTCGGTGCCGGTGACCTGCCGCAATTGCTGGTGTTCAACAAGATCGACCGCATCGACGGCGCCGACGTGCGCCACGATGGCCAGGACGGTATCCCGGACGAATCGCGTCGCGAGCGGGTCTGGATTTCCGCGCGTGACGGGCGGGGGCTGGAGCTGCTGCAGGCGGTGCTGGGCAAGCGCCTGGGCCTGCAGCATGTCTCCGGCGAACTGCGCCTGCCGCCGGATGCCGGCCGCCTGCGCGCGCGCCTGCACCAGCTGGAAGTGATCCGCAGTGAGCAGGCTGATGAGGAAGGCTGGCTGCTGCAGGTCGACTTGCCGATTGCCGAAGCCGAGAAGCTGGCCGGCAGTGCCGATGGCGCCCCGATCCGCGCGCTGCTGCCGGAAAAACCGCCGGAGTGGTGAGGTAGCGGCCGATGCCCGGTAGTGCCGGCCGCCGGCCGGCAGCGCAACCATCCCGGATGGGCGCGACATCTGGCTGTCATCTGCGGTACAACGTGCAGGTTCTTCACCCCACCGTCATGCCGATGTCCATCCCCACCGACGCTGAACTCAATAGCCAGTCCGCCGCGCTTGGGCAGCGCCTGGAGCAGGCCTCGCTGCAGCTGGTGACCGCTGAAAGCTGCAGTGGTGGCTGGATTGCAAAGTGCATGACCGACATCGCAGGTTCGTCGGCATTCTTCGACTGCGGCATGGTGGTCTACAGCTACGAAGCCAAGCAGCGCCTGCTCGGCGTGCGCGCACAGACGCTGGAGCAGTTTGGTGCGGTCAGCCGCGAAACCGTGCTGGAGATGGTGTCGGGCGCGCTGGTCAATTCCGGTGCCGGCATCGCGGTGGCGGTGACCGGCATTGCCGGACCGGGCGGTGGCAGCCCTGGCAAGCCGGTCGGCAGCGTCTGGATCGGCTGGAAGCGGCGCGGCGGCTACGCCCGCGCCGAGCTGTTCCAGTTCGAGGGCGACCGCGAAGCCATCCGCCGGCAAACCGTAGCGGCGGCATTGCGCGGCATCGACGCCCAGCTGTGACATGCTGCTCCGGTAATCGTCCGGAGCACGCATGATGTGGGAAACGCTGGGCACGGTCCGTGACCTGGGCCGACTGCAGGAAATTGCGGTCGTCCTGATCCGCTATGGCTTCGGTGACGTGGTGCGGCGCATCGGCCTGGCCACCACGCTGGAGCGCGCAGGGCGCCTGTTGCACTGGAACGAGGATCGCCAGGAACTGCTGCGGATGACCGCGCCGGTGCGCGTACGCAGCGCGATGCAGGATCTCGGCCCGACCTTCGTCAAGCTCGGGCAGGTGCTGGCGACGCGCGTCGACCTGCTGCCGCCGGAATGGATCGCTGAACTGTCCGAGCTGCAGAACGCGGTACCCGCGCTGCCGTATGCCGATATCCGCGAGCAGCTGGAGGCCGACCTGGGTGCCTCGCCTGCAGACGTGTTCGCCTTCCTCGATGAAATCCCGATGGCCGCCGCATCGCTGGCGCAGGCCCATCGTGCACGGCTGCACGACGGCCGCGAAGTAGTACTGAAGGTGCGCCGCCCCGGCATCCGTGACGTGGTTGAAGCCGACCTGCGGTTGCTGGCGCGCCTGGCCGAAATCGTCGAGGCGCGGCTGCCGGACCTGCGCCGCTATCGTCCGGCCGAGGTCGTGCAGCAGTTCACCGTGTCGCTGCGACGCGAGCTGGATTTCGCCGCCGAATGCCGCAACGCCGAACGCATCGCGCGCAACTTCCACGGCCGTGACGACATCCTGATCCCCGGGGTGCACTGGCAGTGGACCTGCGAAAGCCTGAACGTCCAGGACTTCGTCAATGGCATTCCCGGGCGTGACCTGGCCGGCGTCGATGCGGCGGGCCTGGATCGCCGCGAACTGGCTCGGCGCGGTGCCGGCATCGTGCTCAAGATGGTGCTGGAGGACGGCTGCTTCCACGCCGACCCGCACCCCGGCAACATCCTCTACCTGCGTGACGGCCGCATCGGCGTGATTGACTTCGGCATGGTCGGCGCGTTGTCCGAAGTGCGCCGCTTCCAGGTCGCGCAGCTGCTGCACGGGCTGGTCGAGCAGGATCCGCAGGGCGTGGCCGATGTGCTGCTGGACTGGGCCGGCGGCGTGGAAGTTGACGAGAACCGCCTGCAGCACGACATCAGCCAGTTCGTTGACCAGTATCGCGGCGTGCCGCTGAAGGACCTGCGCATCGGCCTGATGCTGGGCGATATCACCCAGCTGCTGCGCAGCTACAGCCTGACCCTGCCGGCCGATCTGGCGCTGATGATCAAGGCCTTCCTGACCTTGGAAGGCATGGGCCGCCAGCTGGACCCGGATTTCGACATGGCCAGTGCCGCGCGCCCGTTCCTTGAACGGGTGGTGCTGCAGCGCTATGCGCCCAGGGCGCTGCTCAAGCGTGGCCGACGCAGCCTGCTGGGCCTGGTCGACTTCGCCGGGGAATTGCCGCGCGACCTGCGCAAGCTGGTCCAGGCCGCACGCCGCGGCCGCCTCCAGCTGAAGGTGGAAACCACCGCGCTGCAGGGCTTCGGCGAACAGGTGAATCGGGCAGCGAACCGGCTGGTGATGGGTATCGTCACCGCCGCACTGATCATCGGGTCCTCGATCGTGATGCACAGCGTTGGCGGGGTCTCCAGTCGCTGGCTGCTGGCGCTGGGGGTGTGCGGGTTCATCGGCGCCGGCTTCTGTGGCGTGTGGATCCTGTACTCGATATGGAGGAGCGGCAAGCACACATAGTGTGCTTGCCGCAGCGGTTCCCCACTGGAACCGCGGAATCGCTGCGCGATTCCGGTAGGGCCAATCGCTGGTCGGCTGCTTTTTGCCTTTGCCGCGCGGCCATTGGCCCAACTGCCGAGCATGGCGCGGCACTACAGACCCGGCACTTGCAGTTGTGCGCATTAGTAGTAATACTACTAATCATGGACCTGACCGACACCCAGCAGGCGATCCTGCAGTTGATCGCCGAGCGTATCGAGAGCGAAGGCGCACCGCCGTCGCAGACTGAAATCGCACGTGCGTTCGGCTTCAAGGGCGTGCGCGCGGCCCAGTACCACCTGGAAGCCCTGGAGCAGGCCGGTGCGATCCGTCGCATCCCGGGCCAGGCTCGCGGCATCCGCCTGGTGCAGGCACCGCCGGTCGAAAAGCTCGCCGAGCCGGGCCTTCCGGACAGCGTGCTGCGCTTGCCGGTGCTGGGCCGGGTCGCTGCCGGCCTGCCGATCGGTGCCGACATCGGCTCCGACGATTTCGTGGTGCTGGACCGGGTGTTCTTCTCGCCAGCGCCGGACTACCTGCTGAAAGTGCAGGGCGACTCAATGATCGACGAGGGCATCTTCGACGGCGACCTGATCGGCGTACACCGCACCCGCGACGCCCGTTCCGGGCAGATCGTGGTGGCCCGCATCGATGACGAGATCACCGTCAAGCTGCTGAAGATCGCCAAGGACCGCATCCGCCTGCTGCCGCGCAATCCCGATTACAAGCCGATCGAGGTGCTGCCGGACCAGGATTTTGCGATCGAAGGCCTCTATTGCGGCCTGCTTCGGCCCAATCGTTGACCCGCTCCATAGTGCATTACCCCGCGGTCTTTTGTGGCGATTCTCTGGTTCCACTGAGGTTGGTACGGATGTCCGATAATTCTTTTCAGAGCGCCGGGCAGAATCTCAGCCTGTGCGATACGTCCGACTTAAAGTGAACCCATGGCAAAGAAGACCCCCAAAGACAGCACCCCCAACGACATGACCTCTGCAAGGACCAATACGATGGACGAGAACAAGAAGCGGGCCTTGGCTGCTGCTCTGGGCCAGATCGAGAAGCAGTTCGGCAAGGGCTCGGTGATGCGCATGGGCGACCGCGTGGTCGAGCCCGTCGAAGCCATCCCGACCGGTTCGCTGATGCTCGACATCGCACTGGGCATTGGCGGTCTGCCGAAGGGCCGTGTCGTTGAGATCTACGGGCCGGAATCCTCGGGCAAGACCACCCTGACCCTTCAGGCCATCGCCGAATGCCAGAAGATGGGCGGTACCGCGGCCTTCATCGATGCCGAGCACGCGCTTGACCCGATCTACGCCGCGAAGCTGGGCGTGAACGTGGACGACCTGCTGCTGTCGCAGCCGGATACCGGTGAGCAGGCGCTGGAAATCGCCGACATGCTGGTCCGTTCGGGCTCGGTCGACATCCTGGTGGTCGACTCGGTCGCCGCGCTGACCCCGAAGGCCGAAATCGAAGGCGAAATGGGTGACCAGCTGCCGGGTCTGCAGGCCCGCCTGATGAGCCAGGCGCTGCGTAAGCTGACCGGCAACATCAAGCGTTCCAACACCCTGGTGATCTTCATCAACCAGCTGCGCATGAAGATCGGCGTGATGATGCCGGGCCAGAGCCCGGAAACCACCACCGGTGGCAACGCGCTGAAGTTCTATGCCTCGGTCCGCCTGGACATCCGCCGTATCGGTGCGATCAAGAAGGGCGATGAGATCATCGGCAACCAGACCAAGATCAAGGTCGTCAAGAACAAGCTGGCGCCTCCGTTCAAGCAGGTGATCACCGAGATCCTGTACGGCGAAGGCATCAGCCGCGAGGGCGAGCTGATCGACATGGGCGTGGATGCCAAGCTGGTCGAGAAGGCCGGCGCCTGGTACAGCTACGGTGAAGAGCGCATTGGCCAGGGCAAGGACAATGCCCGCGGCTACCTGCGCGACAACCCGACCGTCGCCGCCAAGCTCGAGGCCGAGCTGCGTGAGAAATTCCAGCCGGCCGAAGCGGCCCGCGAGGAAGGCGACGACGAAGGCGACGACGAGTAAGGCTTGCTGTGGGGCAGGGCGGCGCCGTCAGTGACGTCGCCCTGTCCCGCAGGTTCGAATCGCCCAGGGATGGGCAGGGCGCCAAGGACGGCGCCACCCTTGGAGCACCGATGTCCGACGCCGAAGACATTCCCACCGGCCGCAAGCGCCGGCAGCGTGAGCAGACTCCCGTCCAACGGGCGCTGGGCCTGCTGGTCCGCCGCGAGCACTCGCGCAAGGAACTCACCCGCAAGCTGACCGCCCGTGGCATCGAAGACGAAGCCGCGCAGGCCGCTGTCGCCAAGCTGACCGAGGCGGGCTGGCAGGATGACACCCGTTTTGCCGAGAACCTGGTGAGGATGCGCGCCAACACCGGTTATGGGCCGATCCATGTCCGCGCCGAGCTGGGGACCCACGGCCTGGACAGTGCCGCGATTGCTGCAGCGATGGACAGCTACGAAGGCGACTGGCAGGAGAACGCCCGTGATCTGGTCCGCCGACGCTTTGGCGAGGCCGGTCCGCAGGACCTGACGCAGCGGCGCAAGGCCGCCGATCTGCTGGCCCGACGGGGCTTCGACGGCGACAGCATCCGCCGTGCGACCCGCTACGACCCGGATGACTGAGACTGGCGGCGCCGGGCCTGATACCCTTTAGGTTTTCGGCGGTCCCTCGCGACTCTGGCCAACACGGCCGGTGGTCCGGGTCCGCCGGCCCGCAGACTGCCAGCCCCCAATGAACGCATCCGCCAAATTCACGACATCCCAGATCCGCAGCGACTTCCTTGAATTCTTCAAGGGCAAAGGCCACACCATCGTGCCCTCGGCGCCGCTGGTGCCGGGCAATGATCCGACCCTGCTGTTCACCAACTCCGGCATGGTGCAGTTCAAGGACGTGTTCCTCGGCGCGGAGAAGCGTAGCTACGTGCGCGCGGCCGACGTGCAGCGCTGCCTGCGCGCGGGCGGCAAGCACAACGATCTCGACCAGGTCGGCTACACCGCACGCCACCACACCTTCTTCGAAATGCTGGGCAACTGGTCGTTCGGCGACTACTTCAAGAAGGACGCGATCGCCTGGGCCTGGGAACTGCTGACCCAGGTCTGGAAGCTGCCGGCCGAACGCCTGCTGGTCACCGTCTACCAGACCGATGACGAAGCCTACGAGCTGTGGCGCGACATGGTCGGCGTGCCGGAAGAGCGCATCGTGCGCATCGGCGATAACAAGGGTGCGCCGTTCGCTTCGGACAACTTCTGGCAGATGGCCGACACCGGTCCGTGTGGTCCGTGCACCGAGATCTTCTACGACCACGGCGACCATATCGCAGGCGGCCCCCCGGGTTCGCCGGATGAAGACGGCGACCGCTTCATCGAAATCTGGAACCTGGTGTTCATGCAGTTCGACCGCCAGCCCGACGGCACCCTGGTGCCGCTGCCGGCGCCGTGCGTGGATACCGGCATGGGCCTGGAGCGCCTGGCTGCGATCCTGCAGCACGTGCACACCAACTACGAGATCGACCTGTTCCAGGCGCTGATCCGCAAGGCCTCCGAGCTGACCGGCACCGCCGACCTGGAGAACAAGTCGCTGCGCGTGATTGCCGACCACATCCGCGCCTGCTCGTTCCTGATCGTCGACGGCGTGCTGCCGTCCAACGAAGGCCGGGGTTACGTGCTGCGCCGTATCATCCGCCGCGCCCTGCGCCACGGCTGGATGCTGGGCGTGCGCCAGCCGTTCTTCAGCAAGCTGGTGCCGACGCTGGTCGAGCAGATGGGCGAGGCCTATCCGGAACTGCCGGCGGCGGTGGACACGGTCACCCGTGCGCTGCAGGCCGAGGAAGAGCGTTTCGCCGAAACCCTCGATGCCGGCATGAAGATCTTCGAAGACGTGGCCGGCAAGGCCAGCAATGGCGTGATCCCGGGCGTTGACGCCTTCCGCCTGTATGACACCTATGGCTTCCCGCTCGACCTGACCCAGGACATCGCCCGCGAGCGCGACCTGACCGTCGACATCGCCGGCTTCGATGCCGCGATGGAGCAGCAGCGCGAGACCGCGCGCGCGGCCGGCAAGTTCGGTGGCGGCGTGACCCTGCCAGCCGAGCTGGTGGCGACCCTCAGCCCGACCCAGTTCCTGGGCTACGACCGCCTGCAGGCCGACGGCCTGGGCGTGCTGGCCCTGCTCAAGGACGGTCGTCCGGTGCAGTCGGCCGATGCGGGTGACGCAGTCATCGTCATCACCAACCAGACCCCGTTCTACGCAGAGTCCGGCGGCCAGGTCGGCGACACCGGCGTGCTGACCGGCAACGGCGTGCGCCTGGTGGTGGAAGACACCCAGAAGTTCGCCGGCCAGTTCCATGGCCATGTCGGCACCCTGTCCGGCGGCGGCCTGAAGGTCGGCGACGTGCTCTCCGGCCAGGTTGATGGCGAGCGCCGCGGCGCCACCATCCTCAACCATTCGGCCACCCACCTGCTGCACGCCGCCCTGCGCGAAGTGCTGGGCACCCACGTGCAGCAGAAGGGCTCGCTGGTCGCCCCGGACCGCCTGCGTTTCGACTTCTCGCACTTCCAGCCGATCAGTGCCGACGAACTGGCGGTGATCGAGCGCAAGGTCAACCAGCAGGTGCGCGCCAACAACGCCGCCGAAGTGCACACCATGGCCATGCAGGAAGCGCTGGACTTCGGCGCGATGGCCCTGTTCGGCGAGAAGTACGGCGAGCACGTGCGCGTGCTGAAGATGGGTGACTACTCCACCGAGCTGTGCGGTGGTACCCACGTCAACCGTACCGGCGACATCGGCCTGTTCAAGATCACCTCCGAGGGCGGCGTCTCCGCGGGCGTGCGCCGCATTGAGGCCGTGACCGGCCAGGGCGCGCTGGACTACGTGGACGCCGAAGAGGCCCGCCTGGCCGAGGCCGCTGAGCTGCTCGGCGGCAGCGCCGCCGACGTGGTCGAGAAGATCCGTGCCCTCGGCCAGCGCCAGAAGCAGCTGGAGCGCGAACTGGAGGCCGTGAAGGCCAAGGTTGCTGCGGGTGCCACGGCCGACCTGTCCGGCCAGGCCGTCGAGGTCGCTGGCGTGAAGGTGCTGGCTGCCCGCCTGGAGGGCTTCGACGCCAAGGCCCTGCGTGACGCCATGGATCGCCTCAAGCAGCAGCTGGGCGACGCGGTGATCGTGCTGGCCGGCGCCCAGGACGGCAAGGCGGCCCTGGTCGCAGGCGTGAACGGCAGCGCAATGGGCAAGGTCAAGGCCGGGGAACTGTTGTCCCATATCGCCGGTCAGATCGGGGGCAAGGGCGGCGGACGCCCGGACCTCGCCCAGGGTGGTGGCGAGGACGGGCCCGCCCTTGCCACTGCGCTGGCTGCAGTCGTCGAATGGGTCAGCCCCCGCCTGTGATGAACCTGGCCGTCCCCCTCCTTGTAGGAGCGGGACGGCTGACGGTACCATTGCGAATCTTTTCCCTTTGTCGTGGTAGCGCTTCTTGACGGAGCGTCAAGCCGGTGGGGGATACCCTTCCACACGGTTCCATGGAGACTTACAAAAATGTTGATCCTGACTCGCCGCGTCGGCGAAACCCTGATGATCGGAGACTCGGTGAGCGTCACCGTGCTTGGCGTCAAGGGTAACCAGGTGCGTATCGGCATCACCGCGCCGAAGGACGTCGCTGTGCATCGCGAAGAGATCTATCAGCGCATCCAGCGTGGTGATGAAGCCGGTGGCACCGGTAGCGAAAATTCTGCCGAATAACGCTTTACCTTCGCACTCGATTAACGTTATGATTCACGCCCCGCTGAGGTGCGACGCACCAGACGCGGAGAAAACCCCGGAGTGATGCCCGAGTGGCCGAAGGGGCTCCCCTGCTAAGGGAGTATAGGGTCAAAAGCTCTATCGAGGGTTCGAATCCCTCTCACTCCGCCAGATACAAAGAAGCGTCTGCAGATCCTCGATCTGCAGGCGTTTTTCTTTGCGCGGATGCAGGGTCCCGGCGTGCCATCCAGCGATCATTGATCGCTGATGGCGACCGAATCAGGCTCTCCTCAGAGCTTTAGCGTCACACCCACCTGGAAGCCCCGCCCCGGCAGCGGCGCGATGTACTTCAGCGGCGAGTTGTGTGGACGCGCTTCCTCATTGAGCAGGTTGCTGCCGTTGACGAACACTTCCATGCCGGCGATGTAGCTGCTGCGCACCGGCAGTTCGCGGCTGACCTGCAGATCAACCAGGTTGAACGCGTCCAGCGGGATTTCCTCGCTGACGTTGCGGCCGAGGTACTTCTGCGTGTCGTAGTAGGTGCTCGACAGCTGCGCCTTCCAACCTTCGCGCTGCCATTGCAGGTTGGCACCGTAGCGGTTGGTCGGCATGTTCGGGAGGTACTCGCCATCGTTGTGGGCGCGCAGCGGATCGGGGTGGTCGGCCTTGTTCTTCACCAGATCGGCGAAGGCAGAGATGTTCAACGTGCCATACCGGCCCAAGTCCAGCACCTGAGATGCGTCGATCTCGAAACCCTTCACCGTGGTGTCGGTCTGCTTCCAGTACTTGAGCGGCAGACGGTTGGCGGTCTGCAGGCCGGAATGGCCGAGGTAGAGATAGTTCTCGTACTTCATCCGGTAAGCGGTGGCCGACAGCTCGAAACCGCCGATGTGGAACAGGCCGGTCAGCTCCAGGTTCTTCGCGCGCTCAGGCTTGAGGTTCTGGTTGCCTTCTTCCTGGGTCATCACCGAATAGTGTGCGTTGCTGGCATACAGCTCGTTGATCTCCGGTGCGCGCTGCGAGGATGCGTAGCGCACCTTGGCGGCGAACAAGGGGCCTAGCTCGACATACGATCCGAGGGTGTAGCTGTTGAGCCGGTAGTCGCGGTCCTGCAATTTCGTGTTGGCGGCATTGCGCGCTGTCTTGAAGCGGCTTGGTTGCAGGTCATGGTCAACGCGCTCGTGGCGCACGCCTGCATCGAAACTGGCCCAGCCGAAGTCCAGCGTCTCCTTCAGGAACACCGCGTTGCTGCGGGTGTCGACGTCGGGCAGGTAGCGCAGTGAACCGCTGCCGGTGACCTGGCGCGACTGGTGGCTGAAGCCGAGCAGGCCGCTGAGCGGACCGACGCGCTGATGGCTCAGAAGCAGCTCGGCCTGGGAGCTTTCGAAGTCGTAGTCATTGGCCTTGGATGCACCGAGGCGCTCGCCCGACGTGTTGTCCAGCCTGGAAACTCGCAGCTCCGCGCGCTCGAACCACGGCAGCGGATCGCGCAGCAGGGCGTCCAGCGCGTAGCGTTCCTGCTTGATCACCACGCCCACCGGCAGGCCATCAGCATCGTTCGAACCGAACGACAGGTTCTGCATCGAGAATCCCGGCACGCCGTATTCGCTGTCCTTGGCATCGATGCTGACACCCACGTAGCCACGGTCGAAGAACAGCGTCGAGCCGAAGGCCACCTGCGAGTTGCGTGCGTAGCTGTTGCCCAGCCGGTGATGGTAGTCGGGCGTGACATCGTTGTTGATCTGCTTCTGCACGTACGACGGCGTGCCGGGCACGTATGCCGGGTTGGCCGGATTGATGTAGGTGCGGCGCTGCCAGACCGAGGTCGGATGGTTGGTGTAGAACGAGAAGTCACCATCGGCCCAGTCCGGATTCTCGCTCATGAACTGGTCGATGTAGGGCTGCGAGGCCTTGTTGTAGATCTGCTGGACGCGCGCCTCTTTCTGGCAGCTGTCGGCCAGCGCCGAGTTGACGCCGCCGGTCGGCGGGAACAGGCGGGTGTTGCAGACGTCGGCCTTGCTGTTGCCCGGGATGTCGTAGTGCGAGATGCGCTGGCGCGAGACCTGCAGGTTGGTCGAGAGGTTGCGCTGGTTGTTGAAGTTCATGCGGAAGCCCTGCGCGTCGGCTGCATTGAAGCCCTTGCGCAGGACCAGCTCCATCGACTGCTCTGTGTCTTCCAGGCTGCGCGGGATGAGGCCCGAATCGATCTCCACGCTGCCGCCGATCGCATTGCCGCCATAGCGCACGGTATCGGAGGACTTGTTGACGATGACGCTGCGCACGAACAGTGGATCGAACGGAATGTTGATGTCGCCGCTGATCGCGTTCATGCCGAGAATGGACTGGCCATTCTGCAGGATCTGCACGCGGTTGCCGCTGAGGCTGCGGATGACCGGGGCGCCCGCGTTCGGCCCGAAGGCGCTGCTCTGCACGCCGGAGACATGTTCGAGCAGGCTTCCGAGGGTACGGTTCTGCGCCTGTGGATTGTCGACGGTGACCCGGCTGTCGACGCGCGAGGGCGGGGAGGCCTGGACCTGGAGGGTGGGAAGGGTAGGCGCGTCCGCAGCGTGGGCGGTGTGGACAGCGAGCAGGATGGCGGCAGCGAGCAGGTGGCGACGCATAGCAGGACTCGTGAAACAGGCGTGAAATGTTATAACGTAACGATCTGTATCGACAAGGACGTGACGAGGCCTTGCCGCCAGACCTGAATCGCGGGAGGCGCGAACGAGGTTGCCGCGCGTTCAGCGCCCTGCCTTGTGCGGGGCCCCGATGCTGTGCACGATCCGAAGCGCTGCGCCCCACAACGCGTCACGCAGCACCTTCTTCACTGGAACGGAGCAACGTATGAAGCTGTTGTCCGCTGTGTTGTTGTGTGCGTGTTCGCTGCCGGCCGGGTTGGCGCTGGCGGTGGAAGCGTCCCCGTCGCCGCTGCTGGGGCGTTGGTCGCTGGACACCGCGACCTCGGCACTGCCCGAGGCGCAGCGTCCGAAGCGGGTGGTGCTGGAGTTCAAGGACGCCGGTGGTGGGCGCTGGAGCTCGCACGTGGATATCGTCCTGCATGATGGCAATACCATGAAGTCCGACGGCACGCTGGCGCTGGACGGTACGCCGGGCCCTTTGTCCGGTACCTATGGCGCGGACAAGGCCAACCTGAAGCTGCCGGCGCCGAACACCCTGGTGATGCAGCTGGTGGACCACGGTACGCCGGCCTCCACCCGTATCTACACCGTGGCCGATGACCAGGCGACGATGACCGAGACCAAGGCGTTCTACGCTCACGACGGGACGCCGATCCTGCAGACCAACCTGTTCAAACGCATGCCGTAGCGATCCTGCGTTCACCACGCCCGCACAACGGGCGTGGTGAACACCGCCGCCTTACACCGGGGCCGGGTCGCGCTTGCCGGTGTCGATGCCATACCTGCCCATGGCGTCCTGCATCCAGCACGCAGCACCATGACCATCACGTTCCAGCGGATCATCGCGTTCAGGCGGCGCTCGACGGCCAGGTCGCCCGGATAGGCCGGCTGGCGTTCGGGCGGGATGGTATTGACGTAGGCCGTCCATGCGCAGGTATGCAGGTCGCCGTGCTGCGGGGCGTCCAGCCCGCTCAGCTGATCGATCAGGTAGTGCGCGCGTGGCCGGCCACCGGCCTGCATCACCGCCTGCAGCGATTCACGCCACTCCCGCGTTTCCAGCGGGTCGGTATCGAAGGGGATCAGAAATTGGTTCATGGCTGTCTCCGGAGGGCGCCGCTCGGACGTCTGCCTAGGCGACAACACCATCAGGGCGCACAGCACTGGAGCGGGGTCGCCACGGCAATGCCGTGACGCGAAGGGCGGACGTGGCAGCCACCGAGGAGACAAGCGTAGGCCCGTCCTCGCGCCTTCGATAGGCGGGCCCGGCTTCGGTTTCTGGCAAGCAAGAGTTGGAGCAGCGCGCCGTATCGTGCGCCGACGTGCCGGGCGGGGAATGCCTGGTGCGTTCGTCTGCTGCAACGCCCCTGTCATCAATGGCCGTCACCCTGCTGGGCTTTCCAGCCTCGGGGTGGTTGGCCGGCCGTGAACAGCGTGAGGATCTGGGAGAAGAGCTACGAACTGCGGCGCCGGCTGCTGCGTGGCTTCTTCCTGCGTCGCGGTTCGGCCAGCGAGGATGCCGAAGACCTGGCGCAGGAGGTCTACCTGCGGCTGCTGCGCAGCACCGGCGAGGATGCCGACGCGGTCGAGAACCCGGAAGCCTACCTGTTCACCGTGGCGGCCAACCTGGCGCGCGAACATGCACGAGCGCGGTCGTCGCTACCGCCGCTCGAGGACGTCGATCTGCTGGCCGAAGTGCTGAAAAGCGAAGAAGACATCGAGGGCGAATTCGAGCGTGCGCAGCGCTGGAACGATATCCGCAGCACCATCGCGCGGTTGCCGGCGACCACGCGCCGGGTGATGGAGCTGCATTACCGCGACGGGCTGGACTGCCCGGGAATCAGCCAGCAGCTGCAGGTGTCGGTGCACATGGTGCGCAAGCATATCGGCAAGGGGCTGGAGGCCTGCAGGAAGGCGCTGGGCGCCAGGGAGCTCACATGAATCGGTATCCATCACGCAGGCCTGACGACGCGATCGAACGTGAGGCGGCGCACTGGTTCCTGTGCAATCGCGAGGGGGGGCTGGACAAGGCCGGGCGTGTCGCGTTCCTCGACTGGATGAAGCGCTCGCCCGAGCATGTTCGCGCCTACATGCGCGCGCTCGCGTTGCACCGGCAGGTGGGCGAGGCGCTGCAATCGCCGTTGGCTGATGCGGCGCTGGTGCCACCGCAGCAGGTCGCCGCCAAGGTGGTGCCGCTGTTCGGTCGTGCGCACGCGCCGCCCCGCGCCGCGCTGCGTCGCGGTCGCGTGCGCTGGTGGACGGTCTCTGCCGCGGCCTGTGTTGCCCTGCTCGGCGTGGGCCTGGTTTCGCAGATGATGCCCACCCAGCAGCTCTACAGTGCCGGGCATGGTGAACTCCGCGACCTGGTGCTGCCCGACCAGACCCAGGTGCGGCTCAACGCGGACAGCCGACTGCGGGTACGCATGAGCTGGTTCAGTCGAAGGGTGGAGCTGCTGCAGGGGGAGGCCACGTTCGACATCGCCCGCGACCGCCGTCCGTTCGAGGTGGAAGTGAACGGCCTGGAGATCCGGGATATCGGCACTGTATTCGATGTATCGCGACGGCTGCAGAGCACCCGCATCGGCGTGGTCTCCGGCGAGGTCGAGGTCTGGAGCCAGGGCGCGGGTGCCCGCCGCCTGGCCCAGCTGGAGCAGGGCCGGGTGGTGCAGGTCGACGCGCGAAGCCATGCCGTCGAGTCAGTGGACATGCCGCTGTCGATGCTGCTGGACTGGCAGCAGCGCAAAGTCTCCTTCCTCGACGAGCGGCTCGATGAGGTGGCAGCTGCCTTCAACCGGCACAACCAGGTGCAGGTGCGCGTGCTGGACGAAGGCGCAGCATCGGCACGGTTGTCCGGCAGCCTTGATGCGCATCGCATCGGTGCGCTGCAGGCCTTCCTTGAACGCGACCCACGCTTCGTGGTGAGGCGCGAAGGCGACACAGTGCGGGTCGACAGTCGCTGAGGCCCGTGTGGTCGTGGACTGTCAGAAAAAATTCATCGAATCCCTGTTCTCCACTTCGGTGGATGCGGGCTCTTACTTGGGAGAAGCCGCTGCCAAGTCACGCGGCGACCTCGCAGCCTTTTCTCTTCCAAGGACCCGTGATGCGCAACACGCTCTACCTGTCGATCATCCTCGCCCTGTCTCCCTGCAGCGTGCCAATGGCGGCCGCGGCCGCGGCCGCGGCCACTGCCGATGGCCTTGAAGCCCGCGTGTCGGCGGCGATCGCGGCGCAACCGCTGGCACGTGCGCTTGAGCAGCTGTCGCGCAGTTCCGGCGTGCAGTTCCTGTACTCGGGCAGCGGTGAAGCGCACATGGCCGGGGCTGTGCCGCGGGGCGCCACCGTCAAGCAGGCGTTGGACGCACTGCTGGCGGGTACCGGCCTTGGCTACACCGTGGTGGATGGCAATGTCATCGCCATCGATCCGGCACCCGCACGCAATGCGCCGAAGCCAGCCGCGCCGATGCCGCGCGAGGCCGGGGCGGTGCTGGCGCCGACCCTGGGCACGGTGAAGGTGATTGCCGCGCATGAGGTCATCGACCAGAAGAAGTCGTCGCCGGTGATCAAGGATTCGGTGGTCTACGACGAGATGGACAGCTACGGCGACGAGACCTTGGCCGAGAGCCTGATGGCCGCTCCAGGCCTGAGTGCAGTGGAGGATGCCGGCGAACCACGCTATGTGACCGTGCGCGGCGTGCAGGCCAACCTCAACTACACCACCATCGATGGCATCGCGATCGCCAGCGTGGGGGGCAGTGGCTCCGGGGAGCGCATGAACAATCTGCAGCTGATTCCCAGCGACATCGGTACCCGAACCGACATCTACAAGAGCTTCAGCGCGGAGCAGGCACCGGATGCGATCGGCGGTGTGATCGACATCATCAGCCGCAGCGCCTTCGACCGGTCGGGCAGGTACGTGTTTGCCGATGTGGCAGGCATCTATTCCACAGCCGAGACCAACGTCGAGCGCAGTGCCGGCGGCAACCACGAGACCCTGGGCCATTTCGGCAAGAGTGCCAAGATGGTGTTCTCCAACCAGTTCGGCGCCGACCAGGAATTCGGCATCGTTGCGGTGGCACGCTATGAGCAGCGTTCACGCAACAGCGTCAAGCGCTGGGTGGAGTCGAACTACTACTACAACGATGCTGGAAAATACCTCACCGACGGCACCACGGGTCCGGACGAGGCCAAGGGCTGGAACGGCCTGCGTGCGCCTGGCAACTTCAGTACCGGCACCTATACCAACTTCATCACCAACTTCGGTGGCTCTGCCAAGCTTGAGTGGAAGCCCTCGGATGATCCGTTCTACGCATCGCTGCTGCTGTACTCGTACCGGTTCTACGAGAACTCGACGATGAACAAGACGGATCTGTACGGCAACGCCAAGTTTCCGATCCGCAACCAGACCGAGGACAGCGGCACCACGCAGATCAACAGCATCTATATCAAGAACCGCCACGACCGCTGGGACCGCAGCAACCGTGGCGCCATCGCCAGCTTCAACTGGGACGTCGGCGACCGTTCGCGCCTGACCCTGCGTGGTGGCCACACCGAAGAGACCTTCCACAACAACCAGGTCTACTGGGGCGTGCGCGCCTATCCAAGCAATCTGTTCGTCGACTACGAGAATGACAGTCACGGGTTCCCAAACGCGGTAGCGGTTTCTGATTCCAGCCTGCTGACCAGCTCCGCGTTCAAGCTCAATCCGGCGCAGGCCTATGTCTCCCCACGCGATGCCAAGGAGAGCATCGACAACCTGCGCGCGGACTTCAGCTACAACATCGACGCCGATGCGCGTGGCTTCGGCCTGGCCACCGGCGCCGAGTACCGCCACCTGAAGATCTGGCAGGACATCGACTTCGACTACTTCAAGAGCAGTGCCACGCTCAACGATTACCTGTATCCGGGTTCGACGCTGCTGGGCAGCGTGCCGGGCTTCCCGCTGATCGACAACCGCAAGTGGAACGAGGAACTGCTGCCGAAGCTGGGCAACAACAATGCGGCGTACCCGAATGCCAACTTCACCAGCGACTACAAGTACGTGGAGGACATCACCAATGCCTATGTGTCCGCTCACTACGCCTGGGACCGGCTGCTGCTGATCGGCGGCCTGCGTTACGACCACACACGCTTCAATGCCTACAGCCCGTTCAGCGATGATGGCGGCAGTACGTATACCTCCGCCTTCCGCAACACGAGCGGTGGCTACAACAACCTGCTGCCTTCGTTGAATGCGACGTTCAAGCTGAGCGAGGACCAGCGCCTGCGCTTCTCCGCCAGCCGTACGCTGGGCCGGCCGACGCCGAGCAACATCGCCCAGGCCACCAGCACCAGCTGTGGCGATGACGAGGAGGGCAGGGGCTTCTGCACCATCAAGCAGGGCAACGCCAACCTGCAGCCGCGCCGTTCCACCAACGTCGACCTGGCGTGGGACCTGTATTTCAACGGCAACAATGGCTTGGTCTCGGTGGCGCTGTTCGACAAGGTGATCAAGGACGATATCTACACCCTGACCACGTTCGAGAACGTGGGGGACACTCGCTACCGGGTCACCCAGCCGATGAACACCGACGAGTCGAAGCTGCGTGGCGTTGAGTTCGCGGTGGCCAATCGCAATCTGCAGTGGGGCCGCCAGCGCTTCGACATGTACTTCAACGCGACGCGTCTGGAAGGCCAGACCAACTACCGCATCACCGATGGCACCGAGCGGCGCCTGGACCGCCTGCTGTACCAGCCGGACTGGTCGCTCAATGGGTCAGTGATCTGGCGCATGCCGTGGAAGAGCTCGCAACTGCGCCTGTCCGGAACCTACCGCAGCCGGATGCTGGTCGACTTCGGTGACACCGAATGGCTGGATTCGTACTACGACCCATACATGACGTTCAACATGGCTTTCAGCCACAAGGTCGGCAAGCACGTAACGCTGAAGTACGAGGCCAAGAACCTGTTCAACACCCAGCCAACCTACAGCACCGGTCCGAACGGGCGTTTCCGAACCGAGATCGACGACTATGGCCGCTTCTTCTATTTCCACATCATCTACAACTGAGGGGGCATCCGTGGAGACGATCAATCGCAGGCGATTCCTGGCCTTGGCCGGCCTGTCGGCCGCAGGGGCCTGGATGGGCACGGCGCGCGCACTGGCCGCGCAGACCGACGCCACTGCACTGAACCCACGCAACCTGCTGGCCTCGCCGCGCTTTGCCAGCACGCCCTTCACCCTGGGCGTGGCCTCGGGTGATCCCTCGGCCGATGGCATGGTGCTGTGGACACGGCTGGCGACCGAGCCACTGGTGTTCGGTGGTGGCATGCCGGCCCGGCCGATGGTGGTCGAGTGGCAGCTGGCAGCAGACGAAGGCATGCGCAAGGTGGTACGCCAGGGTTCGGCCCTCGCGCATCCCGAACTCGGCCACGCGGTGCACGTGGAGCTGGACGGGCTGGCGCCCGGACGGCCCTACTGGTACCGCTTCACCGTAGGCGGCCACGCCAGCGCAGTGGGTTGTACGCGCACGCTGCCGTCAGCCACGGCAGCGGTGGACCGGGTGCGCTTTGTGGTGGCTGGTTGCCAGCACTACGAAGAAGGCCACTACACCGCGTGGCGACGCATCGCCGAGGAACCGCTCGATTTCGTCTTCCACTATGGCGATTACATCTACGAAGGCGAAAGCCAGCCGGGCCCGCGGAAGATGAACGGCCAGCCGTTCACCAACCTGCGCAACCACGTCGGCCCGCAGATCTATACGCTGGATGATTACCGCCGCCGCTACGCCCAGTACAAGAGCGACGCCGACTTGCAGGCCGCGCATGCGTCGGCCCCCTGGTTCGTCACCTTCGATGACCACGAAGTGGACAACAACTGGGCCGGCGCCGAAGACCAGGACGATACGCCCAGCGAAGTGTTCCTGCTGCGGCGCGCGCAGGCGTTCCAGGCCTACTACGAGAACATGCCGCTGCGCCGTACGGCATTCCCGCGCGATGGCCACATACAGATGTACCGGCGCGCACGCTACGGCACGCTGATGGATCTGCACCTGCTCGACACCCGCCAGTACCGCAGCAAGCAGGTGAACATGGCGCTGCGTGAGGAGGTGGAATCGCCGGAGCGCAGCATTGTGGGGGCGAAGCAGGAACGCTGGCTGTTCGACGGCTTGGCCGATGCGGCGCCGCGCTGGCATACCATCGCCCACCAGGTGGCGCTGGGCAACTACATGCGCGAGAAGGACGGGGTAGTGCAGTCGTCCGACGACCAGTGGTCGGGCTATCTGGACAGCCGCCGACGCCTGCTCGATCACATCCAGAAGGTGGGCTTCGGCAACGTGGTGACCGCTTGCGGCGACGCGCATCGCCACTACGCCAGCGATCTGGTACAGGACCACCGTGACTCGGGTGTGGTCTCCAGCGAGTTCCTCGCCACCTCGATCACTTCCGGTGCCGACGGCCAGGGCGTGGACGCGTATGCCATGAACCAGCTTGCGCACAGTCCCTACCTGAAGGCGACCACCGACAAGCGTGGCTACGTGCTGTGCGATGTCACCCGCGATGCGTGGATCGGCGACATGAAGACGCTGGATACCGTAATGCAGCCGAATGGCGCGCTGCAGAGCTGGAAGCGCTATGCGGTGGAGCACGGCCGGCCGGGGCTGCAGGAGGCCTGAATCTGCCGATCTGCCCCGTAGAGCCGAGCCCATGCTCGGCTGCTTCTCGCCCTGGTCGCATTGCCCCGACAAAGCAGCCGAGCATGGGCTCGGCTCTACAGAGGGCTCCTCAATCGTGCTCGAACCGCAATGGCTCGCTGCCCATTGCCGGGTCACTGGTGCCGGGGCGCCCATCCTCGGCGCGGCCGGCCAGTCGCAGTGCACTGTCGCCCGCACCGATGCGCAGGTCGTACCACCCTGCGGTGGGCGCCGCGTCCCACGCCACCGTGGCCTCAGCATGCGCCGGCAGCACCAGCGCCTGCTCCGGCATGTGCCCGGCATAGGCGCCGGCCTGCACCCGCACATTCTGCGCGCTGTTGTGCAGATTGCGCAGCTGCAGCCGTAGCTGGCCGTCCGCGCGCTCGATCGAAGCCTGCACGGCAGGCGCCTTGACCGCACCCTGGAAGTGGCGGTGGAAGCCGTTCGGACCAAGCAGCCAAAGGTCATAGCGACCCTGGGCGTCCAGCGGCCAGCGCTCGCGCAGTGGCGTACCTGGCAGCAGCGTGTAGCGGCGTGGTACCGCATCCAGCCGCAGCCGATCGTAGACATGCAGCACGGCCGCCGCGCCTTCGCAGGACAGCGTCAGATCCACACCCGAGGCATCGACTGCGGCAATCGATGCCTGCGGACGATAGGGCAGGGCGCGCGCCGGGCGTACACCGCTTTCCTGTTTCGCTGGTTTCAGCCCCTCTGGCAGCGTGGGCACGGTGCGTCCCGGCAAGGCAGCGGCGCGTGCGGCAACCGCACTCACGTCGGGCAGGCCGCGGACGAACGGGCGGGTATCGCGCTGGGCAAAGTCGAACGCAGTGCTGAGGTCGCCGCAGACCGCGCGGCGCCACGGCGAGATGTCCGGTGCGGCCACGCCAAAGCGGCGCTCGATCAGCCGTATGACCGAGGTGTGGTCGTACACCTGCGAATCGACCCAGCCGCCGCGACTCCACGGCGAGATCACGTACAGGGGCACGCGCGGTCCCAGACCGTACGGGCACCCGCGCAGTTCGGCGAGATCGTACTTTTCGTCACCCGGTGCCGGGTGCCGGTGGTACTCGCCTTCGGTGCTGACCGAGGATACACCCGCCCAGCCACCGTCCACCGGCGAAGGCGGGGCAGGGGGCGGCATGTGGTCGAAGAAGCCATCGTTCTCGTCGAACATCAGCAGCAGGGCGGTGCGGCTCCACACGTCCGGATCGGCGGTCAGCGCATCCAGCACGCGTGCGGTATAGGCCGCGCCCTGTGCCGGGCTGGACGGGCCGGGATGTTCGCTGCCGGCCGCGTCGGCGATGATGAAGCTGACCTGCGGCAGGCGCCCGTCAATGACGTCTTGGCGCAGCTGCGTCAGGCCCCGCGTGCTGACCCCGCGAGCGCGCAGCTGCGGGTCATGCCCTGGCGCCGCGCGGTGGGCCTGACGGAAGGCCTCGAAACCCGCCAGCGGGTTGTCGGTGAAGTTGTCGGCCATGTCCTGGTAGATCTGCCAGGACACGCCGCCCCTCTGCAGGCGCTCGACATAGCTGGTCCAGCGGTACGACGCCGGGTGCCCACCCTGTTCAGGGAAATTGTCGTGCGAGTTGGCGATCACCGGGCCACCAGCGTGGGCCTGCGGATCGTTGTGGCCGGTCCACAGGAACACCCGGTTCGGGTTGGTGCCGGCCTGCATTGCGCAGTGGTAGGCATCGCAGATCGTGAAGGCATCGGCCAGCGCGAACTGGAACGGCAGGTCGCTGCGCTGGAAGTAGCCCATCGAATGGTTCTGCTTGGCCTTCGGCCATTGCCCCATGCGACCTTGGTCCCAGGCGCGCTGCGCATCGGGCCAGGTATGCGGCGTGCCTTCCACGCGCATGTAGCCGAAATGCGCGGCGGTATCCAGCGGGAACGGCGCGATCGCGCGCTTGCCGCTGGCATCGGGCTGCAGCCACAGGCTGCGGACGCGGCCACCAGCTTGCAGCGCGGCGGCCGGGGCGACGAACCGATCACCGAAGCCACGTACGCCCGGCAGCGTGCCGAAGTAGTGGTCGAACGAACGGTTCTCCTGCATGAACACCACGATGTGCTGCAGGTCTTCCAGGCTGCGCGTCTGCGCGGCGGGGGCGATCGCGGCGGCCCGGGCGATGCTGGGCAGCAGTGGAGAAAAGCCGGCGGCAACGCCGGCCTGCAACAACCGGCGTCGGCCGATATCGGTCACGGGCTCACTCACAGGTCCACGCGGAAAGAGATGCCGACGGTGCGCGGAGCGCCGATGAAGGCGTTGTCGCGGCCGTCCACCCCTGCAAGATACCGCTTGTCGGTGAGGTTGCTCACCACCAGGTTGGCGCCCATGCCCTTCAGGCGCGGCGACAGGCCTTGCAGGTCGAAGCCGATGTTGGCGTTGAACACGGTGGCCGACGGCAGCTTGTTGACGTTGGCGGCGTCGAGATAACGCGTGCCCAGGTAACGGCCGGACAGGCCGAAGTTCCAGTTCTCACCCTGCCAGTCCGCCGACAGGACGAGGGTGTGTTCGGGCTGGCCGATCACCTTGGCGCCGTCGACGATGCCCAGCTGGGTATCACGCGCGGCATCGCCACTGCCCAGGTATTTGGAGCGGTTGTAGGTATAGGCGGCGTTGAGGCGCCAGCCGTTGTCCCAGCCATAGCCGAACGCCGCTTCCAGGCCGTTGCTTTCCACGCCGCCGAAGTTCTCGTAGACGCCGTCGGTCTCGCCCAGGTAGTCGATGCCGCTGACGAAGCCGGCCGGCAGGTAGACGATGCGGTTGTCGAACTTGATGTTGTACAGCGTGACCGAGGCGGTCAGCGGCCAGCGGCTGATGCGCATGCCCACTTCGATGTTGTCAGCGGTTTCCGGCTCGACGTTGCGGAAGCGCTGCGGGTCGGTCTCGCCGAGCACGCCGGAAGGAATCGCGGCGAAGTTCTGCGAGAAGCCGGCGAACAGCTCCATGCCTTCCACGCCCGGCGCCCAGGTCAAGCCGGTGGACAGCAGCGGGTCGGACCTGGAATCGGATCTGACGTGCTCGCTGGCACCGATCACGCGGCGGCGCGACTGGTCGACGAAGAACTGCTTCACGCCCAGGCGTGCGCTGAACGGCCCGAACCTCGCCACGTCCTCGACGTAGTACATCTGCTCGTCAACCTTGTACTTGTCCTCGAACTGTACCCAGTACGGTTGATGGTCGAAGGCGATATCCTGGCCGACGTTGAGCAGGCGATGCCAGTCGCGGCGTGCCGATCGGTCCAGCTTCTCCACCCACAGGCCGCCACGGATCGTGTTGTCGACCGTGCCGAAGGTCTGCCGCCACTCGACGTCGGCGGTCACGCCCATGCGGTCGTTGTCGTAGTGGGTGTGGCGATACGACTGCGCGCCCAGCACGTTGCCGGCGTAGCAGTTCGGATCATATTCGGCAGTGAAACCCAGCCGCGGTGTGCAGTTGGCCAGGCGCTGCGCGGCGCTGCCGTCGGGATTGACGAAGAAGATCTGGCCACGATTGCTGCCGCCGTACACGGTCTTTCCACCGATGTACTCCGATTCGGGGCGGCCGGCACCGTCATCGCTGACCTGCGCCAGGTACGGTGGCAGCCAGTCGCCGCGGCCTTGCATGCGGTGCCCGTAGGCGGCCACCGAGGCCTTGAAGCCGTTGCCAGCGTCGAAGGCCACGCGCAGGTAGCCGAAGGTGTTCTCGCGCAACGCACGCGAGCCGGAACGGTAGTTCTGGTCCAGGTAGGGAATGCCGGTGAGGGTACCGACCAGGTTGTCGCGATCCGGATTGGTCGCGAAGCCCTTCGGTGAGACGCTGGTGTATTCCGGCTCGTCCGCATCGTTGTAGGACAGGTAGCCGGTCAGCGTCCAGCGGTCCAGTTCGGTGATGAACTTGCCGGCGATGTGGTCGTTGCTGGCGTGCCCGGTGCCGTCGATCCAGTCGTGCACCTTCGACGAGGAGGCGCTGACCCAGGCGCGGGTGTGGCCGCCGAGCAGGCCGGTGTCGAAGCGCACGTAGTACTTGCGCGCATCGTTGTCACCGGCGCCGACCACGAAGCGCAGGCGGCTGTCCTGCAACGGGTCGCTGGTGAGGAAGTTGAGCGTGCCGCCCAGCGCTTCGTTCGAGCGCGAGGAGATATCGGCGGTGCCCTGGCTGACTTCCACCGTTTCCAGGTCGAGGGTGTCGATGTAGCGGTTGGCCAGCGAGCCGCCGCCGTAACCGGAACCGCCGTTGGGCAGGCCATCGATGGTGGTGCCGATCTGCTGCGTATCGCGGTTGGTGACGAAGCCACGCATGCTGATCTGCGTGCCCCACACCGACGAACCGGTGGCATCGGCCTCGCTGACCACCACGCCGGGCACCTCGTTGAGTGCATCGTTGACGCTGCTCATCACGGTCTGCCGGTTCAGCGTTTCCGCGCGCACCGAGGTCTTGGCGTAGCTGGTGGCCTGGCCGATCACCTGCACCTGGTCCAGGGTACGGGCATCAGTGCTGCGCGCCTCGGCCGCTTCACCCTGCGGTGCTTCGGCCAGGGCGTCCAGTGCAGGGGCGATCAGCAGGGCAAGCAGCGAAACACGGGGAAAGCACGCAATCGTTCGCATCGAAACCGGACCTTCAGCAGAGGGAAGCCCCGGAGTGTCGGCAGCGCCAATGACATCGGCATGACGCGAAGATGCAGGAACCGTGTTGTGTGACGGCCCGCAGCTGCTGCCTGCATCAGTACCGCGCGTCCTTGGGTTTCGGGTCGCGCGGCCAGTCCTTGCCCTTGTTGGCGAAGTCCGGCCGCGGCTGGTTGATGAAATAGCTGGCGATGTCCACCGCATCCTGGTCGGGCATCACCTGTTGCCCCAGCGGAGGTTCGCGGGTCACTGCCGGTGGCATGTTGTGCTTGACGAAACCGGCCGCCTTGTAGAGGCGCGCCATGCCGGCGCCGATGTTGAAACTGTGGTCGCCCCACAGCGGCGGGAAAGCGATGTCACCACTGGCGTCGCGCCGGCCTTCGCCGTTGTCGCCGTGGCAGGCAGCGCACTGCGCGGCGTACAGCGCCTGGCCGCGGTTCGGATCCGGGGTCAGCGTGCTGTCGATGGGCCCCTCACTGGGGGCAGCCACCTTTGCACCCGCTGGCACAGGGCTGCTCAGCCACGCCATGTAGTCGAGCATCGCGCGCATCTGCGGTGAATCTTTCGGCAGCGGCTTGCCGTTCATCGAACGCTGCAGGCAGCCATTGATGCGTTCGGTCAGGCCGATCACCTTGCCAGGCCGCGGCATGTAACGCGGATAGGCGCCGCCACCGGTGTTGAAGTAGTGGTTGCCGAAGGGACGCTTGCCCTCGGCCATGTGGCACGAATTGCAGTTCAGATCGTTGCCGACGTTGTCCGGCAGCAGTCGTGCGGTTTCGTTGAGGATGCGGCGGCCGAGCATCACCGACTCGGCATTGCCGAGCCCGGCGATTTCTTCGGCGCTCGGCGCATGGTAGGCGCCGACCACCTTGCCCTGTGCATCGAGGATATCGATCGTGCCGGTCACGGCGGCATCCAGATCCGGGTACAGATGACGGTAAGCGAGGGTACCGGCGCCGGCCAGCAGCACCAGGGTGATCGCACTACCGATCAGCAGGCGGGAACGCGTGCGCGAACGCTTCATTGTGCGGCCTCCTGCGGAACGTAGTGCACCGGCTTGTCGCGCACCACCCGGCGCATGCGCGCCACGTCTAACTCGCTCACTGCGCTGGCCTGATTGCCCCAGCTGCTGCGGATGAAGGTCAGGATCTGTGCCAGCTGCGCGTTCGGCAGCTGCTCGAAGCCTGGCATGGTGAAGGCCATGCGGTCGTGCGGGGTCTGTGGCGTGCGGCCGCCGATCAGGGTCACCTGCACCAGCGAGCTGGGATCGTCAGCGAACACGATCGAGTTGCCGGCCAGGGCCGGATAGACGCGAGGCATGCCGCGGCCGTCGGCGCGGTGGCAGGCCTGGCAGTGCTCGGCATAGGCCAGCGAACCGGCCACGCGGTAGTCGCCGCTGCGCAGTGCGGCGGTGGTGGTGTCGGTGCCGGGCGACCACTGTGCGCTGCGTCCTTCGCGGGCGGGCAGCTGCTTCAGGTAGCGTGCCATCGCCAGCAGGTCCGCGTCGGACAGGTACTGCGTGCTGTGCTCGACCACATCGGCCATGCCGCCGAAAGCCGCCGAACGATCGGTGCGGCCGGTGCGCAGGAAGTCGACGATCTCGCCTTCGCTCCAGCTGGCCAGGCCGGTCGATTCGTTGCGCAGGTTCTTCGCGTACCAGCCTTCCAGCACCGAACCGGACAGGAACTGGCGGCTGCCATCATCGGCCATCGCCTTTTCCTGGAACGCCAGCCCGCGTGGCGTGTGGCAGGCACCGCAATGCGCCAGGCCTTCCACCAGTTCGGCACCACGCTGCTGGCCGGCGTCCAGCGACGGATCCGGGCTGAAGCTGCGTGGGCGTGCGAACAGCAGTTGCCACCATGCCAGAGGCCAGCGCATGTTGGCTGGCCATGGAATCGTGCTGTCGGCGTTGTCCTGCTTCACCGGCTGCACCGAGCCCATGAAATAGGCGTACAGCGCCTTGATCTCGGCGTCGCGGGCAATCACGTACGAGGCGTACGGCATTGCCGGATACAACGGCTGGCCATCGTGGCGGATGCCACGGCGCACCGCGCGTTCAAAGTCGGCATAGTCGTAGGCGCCGATGCCGGTTTCCGGATCGGGGGTGATGTTGGTCGAGTAGATCGTCCCCATCGGCGTCTGCATGCCGAGGCCACCGGCGAACGGCTTGCCGCCCGGCGCGGTGTGGCAGGCCGCACAGTCGGCGGCGCGCGACAGGTACTGCCCCTGTGCGATCAGCGCCGGGTCGTGGATGTCGACCTGCGCGGCCTGCCGAGGTGCGAACCAGTAGGGCGTGCTGCGGGCGATGCCATAGGCGGCGGCCAGCGTGGCGGCCAGGGCAATGGCGAGCTTGAACGAGGTGCGCATGGGGGCACTGTGGGCAAGCATGCCGGCGTATTCATTGATCCGGATCAATGCCGAGGTCGATCGCGCCATTGTGACAACCTGAATCGATCCCGCATTGTCATCAAGCCGTCATCCACGCGCGATAGATGGCCCACGCCCGCGTCGTTAACCTGCCACGCTGTCGCATCCTTTCCCGATTGCCCATGAAGCGCCTGCTGCTGTTGTTGCTGGCGTGCGCCGGCCTGTGGCTGGCTGCATGCTCATCCTCGATCAACGCCTCGTCCACCTCGCTTGCCGACCGGCTGATCGCGCCAGGCGGCGTGTCGACCCTGCTCGATCGCCCGCGCATCGCCGCGGCCATTGCCGGGCTGCCCAACCGGCATGGCTTCGCAGCGGGTCGCGATGGCGTGCCGATCTTCTGGCGCGCGTTCGACCCCGGCGACTACGGCGCGCACTACCACTACCTTCCGCAGCGTCATGAGAACGGCCTGCCTCTTGATACCGGCCTGAGTCTGGCCGTGCCGCAGCCGTTCCGCGCGCAGGCGCCACGCGGCACCGTGGTGCTGCTGCACGGGTGGATGATGAATGGTGATTCGATGCTGCCATGGTCGCTGCAGCTGGCCGAGTCCGGCTACCGCGTGGTCACGCTCGACCTTCGCAACCATGGCCAGTCCGGTGCAGGTCCGTCCGGCTATGGCACCTATGAATCGGATGACGTCGTCGATGTCATCGGCGAGCTGCGCGCGCGCGGCGAAGTGACCGGCCCGCTGTACCTGTTCGGTGTGTCCTATGGTGCGGCCACGGCGGTGTTCACCGCCGACAAGCTGGGTGACCAGGTAGCCGGTGTGGTGGCGATGGAATCGTTCGCCAATGCCGGTGCGGCGATCCGCACGATGATCCCGCACCTGATGGGACTGCAGCCGGAGGGGCTGAAGGCGCAGGCGGTGGCGTCGTACGCACGCTGGCGCTATGGGGGCCAGGACATCAACCAGGTGATCGCCGCCGCCAGCCGCCGTATCGATGTCGATCTGGACCGCGTCGACGTCGCGCGTGCGCTGGCCGATACCCGCGCCTGCGTGCTGTTGCTGCACGGTCAGGGTGACCAGCACATTCCGGTCAGCCAGGGCCGGCAGCTTGCGCAGGCCAACCCGCGCGCGCACTACATCGAAATGCGTGGAGAGGACCACATCACCCTGCCGCTGCGGCTGGACCTGCTGGCCGGCGTGGTCGATGACTGGATGGCGCGCGACCAGCACCACCCGCAGAGCGCGTGCCCAGCCCCACAGCTGCCGGCCCAGGCCGAATGGCTGGCACACGGCTGAAAAAAGGGGACGGAGGGGATTAAGTCGTTTGCAGCACACTCGGGGCAGGTGCGACTTAATCCCCTCCGTCCCCTTTTTCTGTCAGGCCACGCGTCGGGCCAGTGAGCGGGCGGAGGCGGCTACGCCCAGCAGCAGTACGGCGACGCACAGGAAGGCAAAGCCGAGGCTGGTGGCGTGCGCCACTGCGCCGATCGCAGCCGGGCCAGCGAGGATGCCGGCGTAACCCAGTGTGGTCACGGCAGTGATGGCGATGCTTTCCGGCATCACCCGCTGCTGGCCTGCCATCGAGAACAGCGCCGGCACGATGTTGGCGCAGCCCAGCCCGACCAGTACGTAGCCGGCCAGCGCCACCGGAAACGAGGGCACCAGCGTGGCCAGCGTGAAGCCTGCCGCGGCCGTGATACCGCCAAAGACCAGGGTGCGGGTGCGGCCGAGGTGCTCGACGATGCCGTCACCGAACAGGCGCATTGCCGTCATCGCCAGGGTGAACAACGCGAAGCCGGCGCCGGCCTGGTCACGCGGCACCTGCCGCACTTCGGCCAGGAACACGGCGCTCCAGTCCAGCATCGAGCCCTCGGCGAGGAACACCACGAAGGCCAGTACGCCGATGAACAGCACCACGCCATGCGGCAGTGCCAGCAGCGGGCCTTCGTGCAGGATCCGTTGCGGACGCCAATGCGGCGCCGACAGCATCGCAACCAGCAGAAGTGCCACCACCGAAACCAGCGCGGCCAGCCACAGCGGCGTGCCGAGGATCAGCAGCCCGGTCATGCAGCCAGCACCGACGAATCCACCGATGCTGTAGAAGGCGTGGAAGCCGGACATCATCGCGCGCCCGGCATCGCGCTCGACCGCCACCGCCTGCATGTTCATCGCACAATCCAGTGCACCGACGCCGGCACCGAACACGAACAGCGCCGCGCCCAGCGACACCGGCGAGGTTGCCAGCACCAGCAAGGGTAGGGCGCACAGCATCATCGCGCAGGTGATCACCATCACCCGGCGGCAACCCAACCGCCCCGTCAGTGCACCTGCCAGCGGCATCGCCAGCAGCGAGCCGAGCCCGAGGCACAGCAGCACGGCGCCGAGGCTGGCGTCGGTCAGCCCGGCCTTGGCCTTGGCGTAAGGCACCATCGGCGCCCACGCGGCGGTGGCGAATCCAGGAATGAAGAAGGCGGCACGGGTGGCGTGCTGCTGGGCACGCGGAGATGAAGGCGTCATGCGAGAGCGGGTCCGGATAAACACTGTCATGAAAGCGTTTCCAGTCGCATCGGGCAAGGGGCATTCGGGTCACCGAAGGCCGAATACGATTGCGGGCCGTCCATCAGGCGCAGCGGGCCCGGCGATGCCTTTCCGCATCGCCGGGCCACGTCTTCAGGACAGGGCGTGTTTACAGCGGCAGGTCGAACACCAGCACTTCGGCGTCGTTGCCGTTTTCCAGGGTCAGCTGGGCTTCGTCACTGACCTGCAGCGCGTCACCGGCTTCCAGGGTGATGCCGTTGACCTGCAGCTGGCCACGCGCCACCTGCACATAGGCGCCACGGCCGTTGCCGAGCGCATGGTGCAGCTTCTGGCCGCCATCAAGAATGGTGGCGAAGATGCGGGCATCCTGGTGGATGCGCAGCGAGCCCTCGGCACCGTCCGGCGAAGCGATCAGGCGCAGCTGGCCGCGCTTGCTGTCCGGCGTGAAGTGGGTCTCCTCGTAGGACGGCGCGATGTTCTCGGTGTCCGGGAAGATCCAGATCTGCAGGAAATGCACGGTCTCGTCGGCGGAGTGGTTGAACTCGCTGTGGGTGACGCCGCTGCCGGCGCTCATGCGCTGCACGTCGCCGTAGCGCAGCACCGAACCGGTGCCCATCGAGTCCTTGTGTTCCAGTGCACCGCCCAGCACGTAGGAGATGATCTCCATGTTGCTGTGGCCATGGGTGCCGAAGCCCTGGCCGCCGATCACCTTGTCTTCGTTGATCACCCGCAACGGGCCGAAGCTGACGTAACGGGGGTCGTAGTAGTTGGCGAAGGAGAAGGTATGGCGCGAGGACAGCCAGCCATGCTCGGCCAGGCCACGGGTAGCGCTCTTGCGGATCTGCAGCATGAGGGAATCTCCTTGTTCGATGGTTTCGATGGGGCGGGGTGGACCAGTGACCGCTGTGTTTCCCCGTTGGAGAGAAGTATCCGCTTGCGTCCGGGGTTTGAAAAACGGATAGTTTTGACGACCATCATCGAAAAATTCGAATGCTTAAGCTCAGCCTCGATGCCCTGCAGATCCTGGATGCCATCGACCGCCGTGGCTCCTTTGCCGCCGCCGGCAAGGCCCTGCACAAGGTGCCCTCGACGATCTCCTATACCGTGGCCAAGCTGGAGGAGGATCTGGGCGTGCAGCTGTTCGACCGGGTCGGCCCACGTGCAGAGCTGACCGCGGCCGGGCGCGCGCTGCTGGACGAAGGCCGACACCTGCTGCGCGCGGCCCGCGAGCTGGAGCTGCGGGTGCGCCGGGTGGCGTCGGGTTGGGAGACCGAACTGACCCTGGCGGTGGATTCGGTGTTCCCGACCTGGCTGCTTGGGCCGGATATCGCCGCATTCCGTGAGGCCGAGGCACCAACCCGGTTGCGGTTGATCGGCGAGGCCCTGTCCGGCACCTGGGAGGCTCTGCTCGACCGCCGTGCCGACCTGTTGGTCGGCGCGCCGGGCGAGGGGCCCAGTGGTGGTGGCTATGTGGTCGAGCCGCTGGGCACGGTGGCGTTCGTGTTCGCGGTGGCACCCGATCATCCGTTGGCCAACGTGCAGGGCGTGCTGGGCCGTGAGCAGCTGGTCGAGCATTGCGCGATCGCCGTTTCCGATTCGGCGCGCAGGCTGCTGCCGCGCACGGTGGGCCTGTTGATGGGGCAGGAGATGCTGACCGTGCCCGACATGGCCAGCAAATTGAAGCTGCAGTGCGAAGGCGTGGGCTTCGGCTTCCTGCCCGAGCCATGCGCGCGCGCTGCAGTGGCGCGCGGCCAGCTGGTGATCCGTGAGGTGGAGGAGCACAAGCCGGAAGAGGCCTTCTGGCTGGCCTGGCGCACCGGTGAGGATGGAGCGGCATTGCGCTGGTGGCGCGAGCGCCTGCGCAGGCCGGAGCTGCTGTCGCAGTGGTGGCAGGCAATGGCCAAGGGGTAGGGGATTGGCAGGGCTGCGCCCTGTACCCGCTACGATCCAGAGCAACAGCAACAGCAACAGCGACAGCAGAAGCTGGTTTGCTGAGGGATGGCGGGGTGGGTCCGGTTGCGGGAGTGTCCGCGGCATGGATGCCGCGGCCAAGCCCCCATGGACGGGTCTACGGCGTCTCCCGCAACCGGACCCACCCCGCCTTCGACACATTCCTGGGGCTGTTAGTGTGTGTCGACCTTGGTCGACACGATAGATCCACGCCATGCGTGGATGCTTTTCGATCTTGATTCGAAATATTCGATTCCGACGGAGATTCATCCACGCATGGCGTGGATCCATCAGATCGCTGAAATCTGTCAGAGGTGGGGCGGCATGGGCAGGCAGGACCGTTGGCGGCATGGATGCCGCCATCGAGCCCCCATGGATGGGTTTACGGCGTGTCCTGCCTGCCCATGCCGCCCCGCCATCCCTCGGAATGCCAGCTGTTGCTGTTGCTCCGGCCGTAGCTTCTGCAGGTGCAGGGCGCAGCCCTGCCGAAAAACACACATAAAAAAACAGCAGGCCGAGGCCTGCTGTTTCGGTGTAATGGTGCGCCCGGAGAGATTCGAACTCCCGACCGCCTGGTTCGTAGCCAGGTACTCTATCCAACTGAGCTACGGGCGCCAATTACATAAACTTGTTGTGCCGACTGTGTATGGTGCGCCCGGAGAGATTCGAACTCCCGACCGCCTGGTTCGTAGCCAGGTACTCTATCCAACTGAGCTACGGGCGCGCGGTACACAATCAAATTTTAAAACATTTCCAGCGGCGGATGCTGAAAACCTGTCGAGTGGTGCGCCCGGAGAGATTCGAACTCCCGACCGCCTGGTTCGTAGCCAGGTACTCTATCCAACTGAGCTACGGGCGCCCTGCGACAGGAGCGGAATTATGCGGATGTCGGCGCACACCGTCAACAGTTTTGTGAAAATTTTCATCCAACTGAATGAAAAAGCTGTCCGCCACGGCATCCGGTGCCTTCAGCCAGGCGAAATGATCGGCGCGCGTGCCCAGTTCCTGCGCGGACAGCACGCGCAGCTTCGCGTCCACATTCGGCAGCTTTGCGAGCAACGCCTGCATCGATCCGGTCGGAGCCAACCAGTCGTGTTCCATCAGTACGGCCTGTGCGCTGCCGTGCACGCGCGCCATCTGTGCGTCGAGGTCTTCACCCATGCCCGCGGCAGCGTAGTGGTTGTTCAGCCCGACGCGTGCCCAGTCGGCGATCAGTCCGCGTGCTTCGGTGCCACCGAAGCCGAGGCGACGGCCATGCAGCACGCCCTGGCGCTGCGCGATCCACGGCAGGAAGCGGTAGACCAGTGGCAGCAGCCAGCCGCGCGGTGGCGGGAATCCACGCCAGAACGGTGAGCCGCTGGCCGCCAACCACAAGTGATGGAAGTGCAGAGGGTTGCGGCCGGCATGCACGCAGGCCAGCTGCCCGCCCAGGCTGTGGCCACCGATGATCCAGGGCAGGGGGCCTGCTTCCTCGTCTGCGGCCGCCATGACCGCTTGGCTGGCCGGCAGATCCTGCTCGAGTACCTCGCGGTAGCCCCAGTCCTGCGCGCGCGACGGGCGTAGCGAGCTGCTGCCGTTGCCGCGCCACTCATGCAGGTAGACCGCCACGCCCTTCGCTGCCAGCGCCTGTGCCAGCGGCAGGTAGTGGCGCGCGGCCACACCCAGCGCTGGCAGCCACAACAAGCGGGCGATGGGCTGTGCGGGCATGCAGGCCATCACTTCGTAGCGATGCCCGTCGCTGCACTGCACTGGAAGGAGGGCCGGCGTCAGGTTCATGCGTGCGGTGCCGCGCCGAAGTGGTCGAGCACCCGTACCTCGCTGCGGCCGGGGGCATAGCCCTGCTGCAGGCCGCGCGCAACGTAGTCGATGCCGGCTTCGCAGGCGTTGGCCAGGCTCAGGCCGTTGCACAGCTGCGCGGCGATGGCCGAGGCCAGCGTGCAGCCAGTGCCGTGTGCATCCAGCGGCAGGCGGGCGTGGATGAATTCTTCGCTGCTCACGCCGTCGAAGTAGCGGTCGATTACGCGGTTGCCTTCCTGCAGGTGGCCACCTTTCAGCAGCACCGCACCGGCACCCAGGTCGAGCAGGGCGGAGGCCACCTGTTCGGCGTCATCGCCGTTGCCGATCTTCCGTCCGGCCAGCAGCTCTGCTTCCGGCGTGTTCGGGGTGATCAGCGTGGCCAGCGGGATCAGCCGCTCACGCATTGCCTGCAGAGCGTTGTCTTCCAGCAGGCGCGCGCCGCTGGTGGCGACCATCACTGGGTCCAGCACTACGTGTGGCGGGTGATGGCGCTCCAACGCATCGGCGACGGCATTGATCACCTCGGTGTTGGCCAGCATGCCGAGCTTCACCGCATGGATGTCGAAGTCATCGAAGCAGGCATCCAGTTGTGCACGCAGGAAATCGATCGGCGGCACGTGCACGGCGATGACGCCACGGGTGTTCTGTGCGGTCAGTGCGGCGATCGCGGAGAGTCCGTGCACGCGATGTGCTGCAAAGGCCTTCAGGTCGGCCTGGATGCCTGCGCCACCGCCGGAGTCGGAGCCGGCGATGGTGAGGGCGGATACGGGAGTGGTCGGGCTCATCAGGCGATTGTGCCGTGGTCCCGCAGGGGAGGGTAGATCCACGCCATGCGTGGATGCCTTTGATCCGTCAGGCGGGGTCAGATCCCTTTTCAGCAGGAAAAGGGATCTGGCCCCCGCAGCGCGGCCCTCAATGCCGCCAACGCGCCCACTGCTGGTACACCACATAGCCCAGGCCGGTCAGGCCGGTGAGCAGGGCGGGAGCAAGCAGGGCGTCGTACTGCCAGCGCGCGAACAGCCAGGCGCCGATCACGCCGCCGGCGAGGAAGCCACTGATGATCAGGCCGCTGAGGGTCAGTCGTCGTACCTGCAACGGCAGCCCGCGCAGCAGGTGGCCCAGGCCGATGCCGAGATCGGTGAACATGCCGCTGAGATGGGTGGTGCGTACCACCGCGCCGCTGAAGGTCGTAGCCATTGCATTCTGCAGGCCGCAGGCCATGGCGGCGGCCAGTGCGCCCCAGATCTGGTGCTCTTCAAACAGCGGAATGGCCACCAGCAAAAGAGCCGATTCCAGCGCCAGTGCCACGCCGTAGCGCCGGCCCAGCTGCAGGGTGCTGTCCTGGATCAGCAGGCCGCTGAGCATCGCGCCCAGCGAGAACGCGATCAGCAGGCCCCACAGGTGGCCGACCGCGCGCCAGTCGCCCTGGGCCAATGCCATGCCGAGCTGGCTGGTGCTGCCGGTCATGTGGCTGACCGCCTGATGCTCGAACCCGAGGAAGCCGACCACGTTGACCATGCCGGCCACGCACGAGAGTGCGACCGCGCCGATCCAGACCCAGGTGGGCAGGCGTATTCCCATCGGCGAGGCCCCTCAGGGCCCGCCGAAGCCGCCGTTGAACTGCAGCTCGCTGAAGGTGTTGCTGGCCGGGTCGAACACGGCGCCCCAGAACTGTGCGCCGCCATCGCAGACGCGGATCGCTTCGCGGGCCGGATTGACGCCGCTGTCGTCAGGCAGGTGGAAGGCGTTGATGTAGATCAGCCGCTTGCCGGCGCTTTCGATGCCGACGTACTGGCGGTCGAAGCCCTGCACCTTCGGGACCTGCGCTTCCAGCGACGACAGCTTCGCCTCCAGCTGGTCGACCTGCTGCCGGCTGGGCGCCCAGTAGCCCGACACCCGCCCGGCCTCGCGGCCGGGGCTGGGGCGCGAGCAGGTGTCGAGCACCTGCGCGGCGATGATCGGGCGGGTGACCACCCAGGACTGGCCGGTGCGCTCGGCGGTGGGCACGCTGGCCGGGCCGCGCGTGGTCGTACAGGCACCGAGCACGGCGGCGAGGGTGATCGCAGCCGTGGGCAACAACAGGCGCGTGCAGCGGTTCACAACACCTCCGAAGCGTAATCGGCCAGGCGCGAACGCTCGCCACGGCGCAGGGTGATGTGCGCACTATGCGGCCAGTTCTTGAAGCGGTCCACCGCGTAGGTCAGGCCCGAGGTGGTCTCGGTCAGGTACGGGGTGTCGATCTGCCCGACGTTGCCCAGGCACACGATCTTGGTGCCGGGGCCGGCGCGGGTGATCAGCGTCTTCATCTGCTTGGGGGTGAGGTTCTGCGCCTCGTCCAGGATCAGGTAGCGCGACAGGAAGGTGCGGCCGCGCATGAAGTTCATCGAGCGGATCTTGATGCGGCTGGCCAGCAGGTCGTTGGTGGCCTGGCGGCCCCATGTGCCGCCTTCCTGGTTGTGCGTGAGCACTTCCAGGTTGTCGGTCAACGCGCCCATCCACGGCGTCATCTTCTCTTCCTCGGTACCGGGCAGGAAGCCGATGTCTTCGCCGACGCTGACCGTGGCGCGGGTCATGATGATCTCGCGGTAGCGCTGCTGGTCCATTGTCTGCGCCAGGCCGGCGGCCAGTGCCAGCAGGGTCTTGCCGGTGCCGGCGGTGCCCAGCAGCGTGACAAAGTCGATCTCCGGGTCCATCAGTGCGTTGAGCGCGAAGTTCTGCTCGCGGTTGCGTGCGCTGATGCCCCACACGGCGTGGCTGCCGTGGCGGAAATCATCGACCAGCGACAGCACCACCTTGCCATCGCCGACCACGCGGCTGACGCGCAGCTCGACTTCATCCTCGCCCGGCAGGTAGACGTACTGGTTCGGATACCACTCCTCGCCGTCCTGCGCCTGGATTTCGTAATGCGAGCGGCCCTTGTCGCTCCAGCTGCGCAGGTCGTCGCCGTGGCGTTTCCAGAAGTCTTCCGGCAGCTCGGTAGCGCCGGTGTAGAGCAGGCTGAAATCGTCCAGCGCGCGATCGTTCTCGTAGTCCTCGGACACGATGCCGGCGATGGCGGCCTTGATCCGCAGGTTGATGTCCTTGGAGACGAACACCACCGGCAGGTCGGGGGTTTCTTCCTTCAGGGCCAGGATCGCGCCGAGGATGGCATTGTCCGGAATGACCTTGCCAAAGCTCTTGCCCGCGTCGAAATGGCTGGTCTGGAAGCGCAGCTTGCCGGCGCTCTGCTTGCCGCGCAGCTGCAGGCCGTTGGGGCGCTGCAGCGGAATGCCGTCGGCCAGGTTGTCCAGGCCCGATTCCTGCACCAGCTCGTTGAGGAAGCGGCTCACCTGGCGGGCGTTGCGGCTCGCTTCGGAGGTGCCCTTCTTGCCGTTGTCCAGCTCCTCGATCACCTGCATGGGCAGGTAGATGTCGTGCTCCTCGAATTTGAACAGCGCGGTCGGATCGTGCATCAGCACGTTGGTATCCAGCACGTAGATGCGCTTGCCTCGGGTCATCGTCGATTCCTGGTTACGGACAGGGAAAAACCACCACGGCCTGCTGCGGGGCAGGGTGATGGCAGACACAGTAGGCAGTGGGACTCACTTGGACTGGGAGGCCTTCAGTTCGGCGAGAACGGCATCGGCATGGCCGGCAACCTTGACCTTGCGCCAGGACTGCACGATGCGGCTGTCGGGGGAAATCAGGAAGGTACTGCGTTCGATGCCACGTACCTGCTTGCCGTACATGTTCTTCATCCTGATCACGTCGAAGGCGGTGCACAGCGCTTCGTCGCCATCGCTGACCAGCGGGAAATTGAAGCCCTGCTTGGCACAGAAGTTGTCGTGCGACTTCACCGAGTCGCGCGAGACGCCCAGCACGACGGCGCCGGCTTTCCTGAACTTCGGCAGCAGGGCGTTGAAGTCGATGCCTTCGGTGGTGCAGCCCGGGGTGCTGTCCTTGGGATAGAAGTACAGCACCAGCCATTGGCCGGCATAGTCGCCGAGGGTGGCCTGGTCGCCGCCGGACAGGGCCAGCGGCAGGGAGAGGGTGGTGCTGTCCAGGGTGTCGCCGTTGTTCATGAGGTCCTTCTGTCGAGCCTGGGTTCTTGCCATTACAGCTACATGAAACGCCACGCGCCCGTGAGAGACGCGCGAAGAATCAGAACTTCATCGGATCCATGATCGCGTCCAGGTTCAGGTGGTCGCAGAACTCGAGGAAATCGTCGCGCAGCGCGGCGATATGCATGTTGGCCGGCACGCCGATGGTGACCTGTGCGCTGAACATTTCCGCGCCGGTCTGCATGGCGCGGTAGCGCGTGCTCTGCAGGTTCTCGATGGTGATGCCCTGGCGGTCGAAGAAGTCGGCCAGCTGGAACAGGATGCCCGGCTTGTCGGCGGCGATCACTTCGACGATGTACGGCAGCAGGTTGGACTGCGCCTGCTTGGCGGCGGTGCGGTACCAGACCAGCTTCAGGCCTTCCTCGCGCTCCAGCCGGGTCAGCATCGCCTCAAGCTTGGCCACCGAGTCCCAGGAGCCGGTGGCCAGGGCGGTGACCGAGACATCGCGGCCGACCGTGGCCAGGCGTGCATCCACCAGATTGCAGCCGCTGTCGGCGATGCGGCGGGTGACGGACAGCAGGGGGGACTCCGGATGCGTCGTATAGGCGTTGATCAGGAGGTGGTTTTCGCTCGGCGCGGGGCGCGGGGTGGTGTCGGTCAAGGCGATTCCGGGTAATGCATGCGTTAGTCTGAATGCCCGCCAGAGGCGGGGATCCACCGGTGTCCAGCATACTTGCCCGTGCTTTCGCGCCGCAAGTAACATTCAAGTCGCCCCCGGCCTTTCGTGGCGGGCGTTTTCCCTTCCCAGCCAAGAGCAGCACGTCCTTGTCCCTTTCCGGCCTCATCACCGCGCTGGCGACCCCGTTCCGGGCCGACGGCGCCCTCGATCCCGACGGTTGGCAGCGCCTGCTGCATCTGCAACTGGAAGGTGGCGTCCATGGCGTTGTCGTAGCCGGCTCTACCGGCGAAGCGGCAACCCTCACCGACGCCGAGTACGACCTGCTGCTGGCCAGCGCGGTCGAGCGCATCGGCGGCCGCATTCCGGTCATGGCCGGTACCGGCCTTTCGGGCACTGCCAAGACCATTGAACAGACCCGTCGTGCCGCCGCCCTCGGCGCCAGCCACGCGCTGGTGGTCACGCCGCCGTACGTGCGCCCCACCCAGGCCGGCCTGATCGCGCACTACCGTGCGGTGGCCGACCAGGGCGGGCTGCCGGTCGTGCTGTACAACGTGCCCGGCCGTACCGGTTGCGACATGCAGCCTGAGACCGTGGCCGAGCTGGCCAGCCACCCCAACATCGTCGGCATCAAGGAGGCGGTGGGTGACACCGGCCGGGTGCAGGCGCTGCTCGCTCTGCGCAGCCCACAGTTCGCCGTGCTCAGCGGGGACGACGGTACGGCCGCGCGTTCGATCCAGGCCGGTATCGACGGCCTGATCTCAGTGGGTTCCAACGTGCTTCCCGGTGCCTACCGCCGGATGTGCGAGCTGGCCGCCGCACACGACCACGAAGCCACCGCGTCGTGGGATGCGCGCCTGCATCCCTTCCATGATTTCTGCGGCGTCGAACCGAACCCGATCCCGGTCAAGGCGCTGCTGCGCCGCGTCGGCATCGGTCACGACCTGCGCCTGCCACTGCTGCCGTTGTCGGCAGCGCATCATCCGGCTGCCGACCATCTTGCCGGCGACATCGCCGCCGTCGAAGCCCTTTCCAGCCACTGACCTTCCGTCTTGGTCTGACCCAGGAGATTCACATGCGTCAATCCGTTTCCACCGTCCGCGTGCTGTCCTATGCCCTGCTTGCTGTGGCGGTCGCTGCCGGCACCACCGGCTGCTTCAAGCGCGGCGCCAAGGGCGACTACGCCCTGGCCCCGGAAATGCGTCCGCTGGAAGTGCCGCCGGACTTGAACCTGCCCAATGCCACCACCGACAACAAGGTGCCGACGTTGGCCTCGGCCACCAAGCCGGCGGCGCCGGTTGCTGCGGCTCCGGCAGCCGGCAGCACCGGTTTCACCATTGCCGGTGGCAAGGATGAAGCCTTCGCCAAGGTCGGTACCGCACTGGAAGGCGTGGAGGGCGTGACCATCGCCAGCCGCGCGCAGTTGCTGGGTTCGTACGACGTGGCCTACGAGGGCAGCAACTTCCTGGTCCGCGTAGTGGCCGTCGATGCCGGCGCCTACATCTCCGCGGTTGACCCGCGTGGCCTGCCGGCCACCGCCGAAGCGCCGGTGAAGCTGATCGCCGCGCTGAAGGCGAAGCTCGCCCAGTAAGGGCTGGTCGGGTGGCTGCGGGCCTTGGTCCGCACCCGCTCTGGTAGCGGCCGACCTTGGTCGGCGCTTTTGTGCCAACCAAGGTTGGCACCTACCAAGTCGCGCGGTTGGCACCGGCCGGAACGCACGGTTGGGGTCTGCCGAAGAACAGAAAAGGGCGCCCATGGGCGCCCTTTTCGTTACCGCCGTGGGCGCTTCTCAGCGCTCCAGCAGCTTCAGCTTGTCCGGCTTGCCATCCCATTCGCCGGCGTCGGCGGGCGGGTCCTTGCGCACGGTCAGCACCGGCCACTCCTTCGCCAGCTCGGCGTTGAGGGCAACGAAGCCTTCCTGTCCGGCAGGAACGTCGTCCTCCGGGAAGATCGCATTGACCGGGCACTCCGGCTCGCAGAGGGTGCAGTCGATGCACTCATCCGGGTCGATCACCAGGAAGTTCGGGCCTTCGTGGAAGCAATCCACGGGGCACACTTCCACGCAATCGGTGTGTTTGCACTTGATGCAGTTTTCGGTGACGACAAAGGGCATGGGCTTGGGGGTGGATCGATTCCTGAACCCGCCAATTCTAGAACAGGTTGGCCCCCGGTGTCGGCGCGGGGCGGAAAACGGGCGTCTGGCAGGCGCGACCGTGGGAATCATTGGCGGCACGGCGGGGGCTGTGCGACGCTGCGGGGCACTCGGTCGCCCACCGTGGCCGGACTCCCTTCCCAGCAGGATCGTCCATGTCCCAAACCCAGCCCAGCACCGCGCCGCATGGCGGTGAGAACACTGCATTCATCGTCCTGATCAGCTGCGTGGCCACCCTTGGTGGATTCCTGTTCGGTTTCGACAGTGGTGTCATCAATGGCACGGTCGATGGCCTCCGCCAGGCCTTCAACTCCAGCGAGGCGGCGCTCGGTTTCGAAGTCGCCTCGATGCTGCTGGGCTGCGCGATCGGCGCCTTCCTGGCCGGGTGGCTGGGTGATCGCCTGGGGCGCCGCGGTGTCCTGATCGTGTCAGCGCTGATGTTCCTTGTCTCGGCGCTCGGTGCCGGCGCGGCCCACGCGTCCTGGCTGTTCATCGCCGCCCGCGTGCTGGGCGGTTTCGCGGTGGGCGCGGCCAGCGTGATGTCACCGGCCTACATCGCCGAAGTCGCCTCGGCGCGTTACCGCGGCCGGCTGGCCACGGTGCAGCAGATGGCGATCATCTGCGGTTTGTTTGCGGCCTTCCTCAGCAATTACCTGCTGGCGCGTGCCGCCGGCGCCTCGACCGCGCCCCTGTGGCTGGGCCATGAGGCCTGGCGCTGGATGTTCTGGATGCAGGCGCTGCCCTCGGGGCTGTTCCTGCTGTTGTTGCTGGTGATCCCGGAAAGCCCGCGCTTCCTGGTGTTGAAGGGGCGGCAGGGGCAGGCGAGGGCGGTGTTGACGCGGCTGTACGGCGAGGCCGCGGCCACCGCCAAGCAGGCCGAGATCGAAGCCAGCCTTGCCCAGGACCAGCACAAGCCGCGCTTCGGCGACCTGCGCAACAAGACCACCGGCAAGCTGCGCCCAATTCTCTGGGTGGGTATCGGCCTGGCCATCTTCCAGCAGCTGGTCGGCATCAACGTGGTGTTCTACTACGGCGCGGTGCTGTGGCAGGCGGTGGGTTTCTCGGAAAGCGACGCGCTGCTGATCAACGTGTTGTCCGGCGCGCTGAGCATCGGTGCCTGCCTGCTGACGGTACTGCTGATCGACCGCATCGGGCGCAGGCCGCTGCTGTGGATCGGTTCGGTCGGCATGTCGGTGGCGCTGGTGCTGATGGTGGTGGCGTTTGCCAGCGGCAGCCTTGTCGATGGGCGCCTGCAGCTGTCCGATGGCATGGGGCGGCTGGCGCTGGTGGCAGCCAACGTCTACGTGGTGTTCTTCAACATGTCCTGGGGCCCGGTGATGTGGGTGATGCTGGGCGAGATGTTCCCCAACCAGATCCGCGGCCCGGCGCTGGCGGTGGCGGGTGCGGCGCAATGGACCTCGAACTTCGCGATCACCGTGACGTTCCCGATGCTGCTGGCCGGCATCGGCCTGGCCGGCGCCTATGGCATCTACGCCGTCGCGGCGATCCTCTCGATCGTCTTCGTGGTCCGCTACGTGCGCGAGACCAAGGGCAAGGAGCTGGAGCAGATGGAAGGCTGACGGCCGGCCTGTGTTTCAGCGCCTGCTTTCTTCATGGGGAGGCGGCAGGCCAGCCGATCCAAGACAGTACGTCGGGATTGAATTGGCTGCGGATGAGCGAGGCTGTTCGTGCCGCATTCGCGGGAAACTGTCAGGAGGGGGCGGGCCACCCTGGCCTGGACCGTTGGCGCCATGGATGGCGCCATCGAGCACCATGGATGGGCTTTTGCGTGTCCAGGCCAGGGTGGCCCGCCCCCTCCCACGCAGGAACAGAGAGGCGCACAAGCGGCCAATCCGACCGCAATCACTGCAACCCCGGAAAACAGAAAAGCCCGCACAAGGCGGGCTTTTTCGGTTCCTGCTGCGGCGACTGGCGCTCCCTAGGGGACTCGAACCCCTGTTTTAGCCTTGAGAGGGCCACGTCCTAACCACTAGACGAAGGGAGCGTAACTGTGTCGCTGCCGAGGCAGGAGCGCTAGTATATGCACCTCGATGCCATTGGGCAATCCCGAAACTTCAACCGGAAGCGCCAACATCATTTCCCCTGCTACATCACCGTTCAGCCTGCGCGTCATCCCGCGCGACCAGCACACGATCTCCCGCAAGGACATCAGCCCGAACGCCCTGCGCGTGCTTTATCGCCTGCGCGATGCCGGCTTCGGCGCCTACCTTGTCGGCGGCGCGGTGCGCGACCTGCTGGTCAATGGCCAACCCAAGGATTTCGACGTGGCCACCGATGCCACGCCCGAACAGGTCAAGCAGCTGTTCCGCAACTGCCGCCTGATCGGTCGTCGGTTCCGCCTCGCCCACGTAGTGTTCGGCCGCGAAATCATCGAAGTCGCCACCTTCCGTGCCAACAGCGATGACGGCAGCGGCGACCGCGAGATGGAAAACGGCATGCTCGTGCGCGACAACGTGTACGGCACCATCGAAGACGACGCGGTCCGCCGAGACTTCACCTGCAACGCCCTGTACTACGCCATCGAGGACTTCTCGGTGCGCGACTACACCGGCGGCTTCGAAGACGTCCAGGCGCGCCTGATGAAGCTGATCGGCGATCCCGAGCAGCGTTATCGGGAAGACCCGGTGCGCATGCTGCGTGCGGTGCGCCTGGCGGCCAAGCTCGGCTTCCAGGTCGAAGAGGGGACCGCTGCGCCCATCCCGCACCTGGCCGGCCTGCTCAATGAAGCCGCGCCGGCGCGCCTGTTCGAGGAAGTGCTCAAGCTGTTCCTGTCCGGGCACGGCGTGGCCAGCTTCGAAGGCCTTGAGCGTTACGGCCTGCTCGACGTGCTGTTCCCGGAGAGCGCCAAGGCGCTGAAGTCCAACCGCACCGGCGCGCTGCGCCGCATGCTGGTCGAAGGCCTGGCCAACACCGATGCCCGCGTGGCCAACGACGAGCCGGTCTCGCCGGCGTTCCTGTTCGCGTTGCTGCTGTGGCCGGCGTTCTGCCGCGCACAGGCGACCCTGCTCAAGCAGGGGGTGGCACCGGAAGAGGCGCAGCGCCGCGCCGCCGACCGGGTCACCGTGCAGCAGCTCAGCACCATCGCGCTGCCGCGCCGCTTCTCGCTGCCGATGCAGGAGATCTGGCTGCTGCAGTCGCGCTTCAGCTCGCGCCAGCGCAAGCGCGTGTTCCGTACCCTGACCCACCCGCGCTTCCGCGCCGCGTTCGATTTCCTCAGCCTGCGCCAGGTCGCTTCGTCCGAGCATGCAGTGGATGTCGAGTTCTGGCGCGAAGCACAGGCGCAGTCCGGTCGCGAGCTGGAGTCGTCGCTGGATGCGATGCACAGTGAAGACGGCGATGACGAGAGCGGGGCACCGCGCAAGCGCCGCCGTCGCCGTCGACGTCCCGGTGCTGCTGCGGCGGGCGAGTAAGCGATGACCCTCGCCTGGATCGGCCTCGGCGCCAACCTTGGCGACGCGGCCGCGACCGTGGGCGCGGCGATTGCCGCGCTGGACGGCCTGCCGGGAACGCGCCTGCGACAGGCCTCGCGGCTCTATGCAACCCCGGCCTGGGGCAATGAAGACCAGCCGCCGTTCGTCAATGCCGTGGCTGCGGTCGAAACCACCTTGGCGGCCGATGAGTTGCTGCATGCCATGCTGGCGCTGGAGCGGGGCTTTGGCCGCGTGCGCGATCCGGCGGTGCACTGGGGGCCGCGCGCGCTGGACCTGGACCTGCTGCTGTATGGCACGCAGGTCCTCGATCAGCCCGGTCTGCAGGTACCCCATCCCTACCTGCACGAGCGCGCCTTCGTGTTGGTGCCGCTGGCCGAAATCGCGCCTGATCTGGCCATTCCCGGTCATGGCAGCGTGCGGGATGCAGTGGTGCGGGTGGATGCCTGCGGGATTGCGCCGATAGGGTGATAATGACCGGGTTATCTCCCCCGGTTATCAGCACATGAGCACCCACGCAGACAGCAAGCCCTGGACCGTTCCCGCCCTGGCCGAGGCCAAGCGCAATGGCCAGAAGCTGGTCATGTTGACCGCCTACGACGCCGGCTTCGCCCGCACCTTCGATGCCAACGGCGTCGATCTGATCCTGATCGGCGATTCGCTGGGCATGGTCGTGCAGGGTCATGATTCGACCCTGCCGGTGACCGTGGCCGACATGGTCTACCACACCCGCGCCGTGGCCCGCGTGCTGCAGCGTGCGCTGCTGGTGGCCGACCTGCCGTTCGGCGCCGATGCCACCCCGGAACGCGCGCTGGATGCCTCGCTGCAGCTGCTGCAGGCCGGTGCCGAGATGGTCAAGATCGAAGGTGCCGGCTTCAAGGTCGACATCATCCGCTACCTGGTCGAGCGCGAGATTCCGGTCTGCGCGCACCTGGGCCTGACCCCGCAATCGGTGCTGCGCCTGGGCGGCTTCAAGATCCAGGGCCGCGGCGATGCTGCGCGCCAGCTGGTGGAGGATGCCAGGGCCGTGGCCGCCGCAGGCGCCAGCATCATGGTGCTTGAATGCGTGCCGACCCCCGTCGCCGCCGAAGTGACCGCTGCGGTGGATGTGCCGACCATCGGTATAGGTGCTGGCCCGCAGTGCGATGGCCAGGTGCTGGTGCTGCACGATTTCCTCGGCCTGGACAGTGGCCATCGCCGTCCCAAGTTCGTCAAGGATTTCCTTGCCGAAGGCGGCTCGGTGGCCGGTGCCACCCGCGCATTTGCCGACGCCGTGCGCGACGGCAGCTTCCCCGACGAACAGCACGCGTACGCCCAATGATCCAGACCTTCAACGAGCTCGGCGCGCTGCGCGGGCAGATCGCCCAGTGGAAGCGCGAGGGCCTGCGCGTGGCGCTGGTGCCGACCATGGGCAACCTGCATGGGGGCCACCATTCGCTGGTGGCGCTGGCCCGCCAGTACGCCGACAAGGTGGTGGCGAGCATCTTCGTCAACCCGACCCAGTTCGGGCCGAACGAGGACTTCAGCCGCTACCCGCGCACGCCCGAGGCCGACGTGGCCGGGCTGGAGCAGGCTGGCTGTGATGCGGTGTGGCTGCCCAGCGTCGAGGCGATGTACCCGCTGGGCGTGGACAAGACCACGCGCATGCACGCGCCGGGCGTGAGTGAAGTGCTGGAAGGTGCCAGCCGTCCGGGGCACTTCGATGGCGTCTGCACGGTGGTGGCACGCCTGTTCCTGCAGGTGCAGCCGGACGTGGCCGTGTTCGGTCGCAAGGACTACCAGCAGTTGGCCGTGATCAAGCAGATGGTGGCCGAGCTGTCGTTCCCGGTCCAGATCGTCGGCGCCGAGATCGTGCGCGACGAGGATGGCCTGGCCAAGAGCTCGCGCAACCAGTACCTGAGCGCTGAACAGCGTCCGGTCGCGACCACCATCCACCGGACCCTGCTGGGCATGCGCGAAGGCTACGTGGCCGGGCAGGCTCGTGAACGCATCGAGGCCGAGGCCACTGCCGCATTGCAGGCGGCCGGTTTCCAGGTTGACTACGCGGTGCTGCGCACTCCGGAGCTGGCCGAGCCGACCTTCGACGGCGGCGGCCGGGTGGCGCTGATCGCCGCACGGCTGGGTACCACCCGGCTGATCGACAACCTGGAGTTCTGAGTTCCGGCGGTGCCGCGCGATGCATGGGGTCAGATCCCTTTCCCAGGGAAAAGGGATCCGACCCCGGTTTCACCGCCTACCTGAACAGGTTGCCGGCCGTAATGCCCGGCGCTGTGCGGGTGCTAGAATCCGCTCTTTCCTTTGCCGTTGCAGCGCCCCCCATGCACCTGTCCCTGCTCAAGACCAAGATCCACCGCGCCACCGTCACCCATTCCGAGCTGAACTACGAAGGCTCGATCGCCATCGATGACAACCTGCTGGCTGCCACTGGCATCCGCGAGTTCGAACAGGTGCACATCTGGGACGTGACCAACGGTGCGCGCTTCTCGACCTATGCCATCCGCGCCGAAGCCGGCAGCGGCGTTGTCTCGCTCAACGGTGGCGCCGCGCGCCACGTGCAGGTCGGTGACATCATCATCATCGCCGCGTTCGCCAGCATGACCGAGCAGGAAGCTGACAGCTTCAAGCCGAAGCTGGTGTACGTTGATGGCAACAACCAGATCACCCACACCAACGACACGATCCCGACCCAGGCCGCATGACAACGAACAACGGATTCGACTCGCTGCATTCCCACGCCCAGCGCCTGAAGGGCGCAAGCATTCCCAGCCTGCTCGCCGCCGAACCCGGCCGCGTGCAGGACCTGGCGCTGCGGGTCGGTCCGTTGTACGTCAACTTCGCCCGTCAGAAGTACGATGCCGCGGCGCTGCAGGCGTTGCTGGCGCTGGCTGCCGAGCGTGATGTCGGCGGCGCCATCACCCGCCTGTTCCGCGGCGAGCAGGTCAATCTGACCGAAGGCCGCGCCGCGCTGCATACCGCGCTGCGTGGCGACGTGGTCGATGCGCCGGTGGCGGCCGAGGCCTATGCCACCGCGCGCGGCATCCGCCAGCGCATGGGCGTGCTGGTGCGCGCGCTGGAAGACAGCGGCGTGACCGATGTGGTCAGTGTCGGCATCGGGGGATCCGACCTCGGGCCGCGCCTGGTCGCCGATGCGCTGCGCCCGGTCAGCGGTGCGCGCCTGCGCGTGCATTTCGTGTCGAACGTGGACGGCGCCGCCATGCAGCGCACGCTGGCCACGCTGGATCCGGCGAAGACCGCCGGCATCCTGATCTCCAAGACCTTCGGTACCCAGGAAACCCTGCTCAACGGCCAGATCCTGCACGACTGGCTGGGTGGCAGCGAGCGCCTGTATGCGGTCAGCGCCAATCCGGAGCGCGCCGCCAAGGCCTTCGCGATCGCCGCCGATCGCGTGCTGCCGATGTGGGACTGGGTCGGTGGCCGTTATTCGCTGTGGTCGGCGGTGGGTTTCCCGATCGCACTGGCGATCGGCTTCGAGCGTTTCGAGCAGCTGCTGGAAGGCGCCGCGCAGATGGATGCGCATGCGCTGGATGCACCGCTGGAGCGCAACCTGCCGGTGCTGCACGGCCTCACCGACATCTGGAACCGTAACCTGCTGGGCCATGCCACGCACGCGGTGATGACCTACGACCAGCGCCTGGCGCTGCTGCCGGCTTACCTGCAGCAGCTGGTGATGGAGAGCCTGGGCAAGCGCGTGCAGCGCGACGGCCAGCCGGTCACCGTCGACACCGTGCCGGTGTGGTGGGGCGGGGCAGGGACCGACGTGCAGCACAGCTTCTTCCAGGCGCTGCACCAGGGCACCAGCATCGTTCCGGCCGACTTCATCGGCTGTGTGCACAACGATGATCCGTATACGATCAATCACCAGGCCCTGCTGGCCAACCTGCTGGCGCAGACCGAAGCGCTGGCCAATGGCCAGGGCAGCGAAGATCCGCACCGCGACTACCCGGGGGGCCGGCCGAGCACGCTGATCCTGCTCGACGCGTTGACCCCGCAGGCGCTGGGTGCACTGATCGCCATGTACGAGCACGCTGTATACGTGCAGTCGGTGATCTGGAACATCAACGCCTTCGACCAGTTCGGTGTCGAGCTGGGCAAGCAGCTGGCCAGTGGCCTGCTGCCGGCGCTGCAGGGCGAGGATGTGGCGGTTGCCGATCCGATGACCCGCGAGATCCTGGCGCAGTTGAAGGGCTGATGCCCGGGTAGTGCCGGCCGCTGGCCGGCATCCAGGCGATGCTTCAATCGTTCACGAGGTTGCCGGCCAGCGGCCGGCACTACCGGTGCACGACGTGGCGTCTCACCGGCTCGGATCGCGTTCCGGGCTGGGCCGCTTGGCCAGCTTGCGCTGCAGCGAGCGCCGGTGCATGCCGAGCAGGCGTGCGGCCGCTGACACGTTGCCGCCGGTCTCGTGCATCGCCTGCTGGATATGTTCCCACTGCAGGCGGCTGATCGGCGTCATCGCATCGGGCACTTCCATTTCGCCGTCGTCGGCCGGGCCGTCGTCCTCCTCGCCAAGCGCGCGCAGGATCATCGGCACCGTGGCCGGCTTCGGCAGGTAATCATCCGCGCCCAGCTTGATCGCCTCCACTGCGGTGGCGATGCTGGCATAGCCGGTCACCAGCAGGATGCGCATGTCCGCGCGCAGTGCGCGCAGCGGCTGGATCAGCGCCAGGCCGGAATCGCTGCCCAGCTTCAGGTCGATCAGCGCGAACGCCGGCGGATGCTGGCGGGCCAGTGCCAGGGCACTGGCGGCATCCTGTGCGGTCTGTGTTTCCAGGCCCTTGCGGGCCAGGCTGCGCTGCAGGGTACGCAGGTACAGCTCGTCGTCGTCGACCAGCAGACCAAGGGTTGAGGCGCTCATGGGGTTTCCTCGCGTGGGGCCAGCGGCAGGCGGAAGCCGACGCGGCTGCCGGCCCCCTGGGCCGGGCGCATCCACATCTCGCCGTCGAGGCGTTCGATGGTGGCATGGGACAGGGCCAGGCCGACGCCCATGCCCTCGCTCTTGCTGCTGCCGAACAGCTTGCCCGGCAGCACGGCGGCACGGGCGTCGAAACCATGGCCGTAGTCGCGTACTTCGCCGATCAGGTCGTCGCCCTCGATGCGCAGGTCCAGGTCCACGCGCGGCCGGCCGGCCTTCTCGCCGGCATCGGCGGCATTGTTGAGCAGGACCATCAGCAGGTGGCCTACGCCCGGGTCGAGCGGCAGCCGCAGCGGCGCATCGTCGTTGCGATGCAGGTCGATGGTCGGTCGCACCAGGCGCCATTGCTCCAGCACCTGCTGGGCGCTGGAATGGCTGCGGCCCGGCGCGTCGGCCGAGGCCGGGGCGGCCAGTGCCAGCACGCGCTCACGGCACTGCACCAGCAGCTCGCGCAGGGTCTCCATGTCTTCGCGCACTTCCGGCTCTTCGCTGCGCTCGGCGACATCGTCGGCGAGCAGGGTCATGGTCGCCAGCGGCGTGTTCAGTTCATGTGCCACCGAGGCGGCATGGGTGGCCAGCGCGACGATGCCCTCGTTGCGGGCGAAGCGCTCACGCAGTGCCGACAGTTCCAGTTCGCGCTCCCGCAGGGCCAGTGCCAGGCGGGTGGAGAAGGCCAGCACCACTGTGGCGGAAATCAGGAAGTTGGCGACCACGCCCCAGCGATTGAGGTCCTGTGCGCGGAAGTAGCCGTCCGGCAGCGCCTGCCCGAAGATGCCGCTGGCGGCGTAGCCGAGCAGGCAGGCCAGCGCGACCGCCAGTGCCCAGCGCAGGGGCAGGGCGAAGGCGGCCAGCGCGATCAGGATCAGGAACAGTGAACTGAACGGGTTGGCCATGCCGCCGCTCCAGCCCACCATCCAGGTCAGGATGATCACGTCCACCAGGATATGGCCGAATGCGGTCAGCGGCGCAGTGTCGGCCGCTTCCGGGCGCAGCTGGGTGTAGACGTTGAACAGGGCCAGCACCGCCACGCCGGCCCACAACGGCAGCTGCGGCAACGGCAGGCCCAGCACCCAGGTCGCGACCAGGATGGTGGCGGCCTGGCCGCCTACGGCAAGCCAGCGCAGGCTGCACAGGGTACGGAGAAACGGGGCGTCGGGACCGGTCATTCACGCCCATCGTATGCGTTCATGCGTGTACATGCCTGCGACAATCGGCCGCAGCCGTGCCGCAGGCTGAATGCGAGTCACCCCGAATGCGGGAGTGGGCGGTAGAATGCGCCCATGCACGACGCCGTCACCCGCCCGACTCCCCCCTCCGATGCCACCGCCTGGCCCCGTCGCCAGACCCATGCCGTCCAGATCGGCGGGGTCACCGTAGGCGGAGGCAAGCCGGTGGTGGTGCAGTCGATGACCAACACCGATACCTCCGATGTGGCCTCCAGCGTGAAGCAGGTGGCCGAGTTGTGGCGTGCAGGTTCGGAGATGGTGCGGTTGACCGTCAACACCGTGGAAGCCGCTGCGGCCATTCCGCGCATCGTCGACAAGCTGGCGATGATGGGTATCGATGTACCGCTGATCGGTGACTTCCACTACAACGGCCACCAGCTGCTCACCGCCGAGCCGGCATGTGCGGAAGCGTTGGCCAAGTACCGCATCAACCCGGGCAATGTCGGCTTCGGCAAGAAGAAGGACCTGCAGTTCGCCCAGTTGATCGAGTTCGCGATCCGCTACAACAAGCCGGTGCGCATCGGTGCCAACTGGGGCTCGCTGGACCAGGCCCTGGCGGCCAGGCTGATGGACGAGAACAGCCTGCGCGAGCAGCCCTGGGACGCCGGCCGCGTGCTGCGTGAGGCGCTGATCCGTTCGGCGCTGGATTCGGCCGAGCAGGCCGTGGAACTGGGCCTGCCGCGCGATCGGATCGTGCTGTCGGCCAAGGTCAGTGGCGTGCAGGAACTGATCGCGGTGTACCGCGACCTGGCCCAGCGCTCGGACTTCGCCCTGCACCTGGGCTTGACCGAAGCCGGTATCGGCAGCAAGGGCATCGTCGCCTCGTCGGCAGCGCTGAGCGTGCTGCTGCAGGAAGGCATCGGTGACACCATCCGCATCTCGCTGACCCCGGAACCGGGCCAGTCGCGCACGCAGGAAGTGATCGTCGCCCAGGAACTGCTGCAGACCACCGGCCAGCGCGCCTTCACGCCGCTGGTCACGGCCTGCCCGGGCTGCGGCCGCACCACCTCCGAGTTCTTCCAGGAACTGGCCAAAGTGGTGCAGAACCATGTGCGCGAGAAGATGCCGCTGTGGAAGATCCACCACCCGGGGGCGGAGAACATGACCCTGGCGGTGATGGGCTGCATCGTCAATGGGCCGGGTGAGTCGCGCCATGCCAACATCGGCATCTCCCTGCCGGGCACGGGCGAGACGCCGGCAGCACCGGTATTCGTCGATGGCGAGAAGAAGGTGACCCTGCGTGGCGACAACATCGCCCAGGAGTTCGTCGCCCTGATCGACGATTACGTCGAACACAAATATGTCCGAAGCGCCGGATAAGCCTGCGATCCTCGCCGCTCCGGAGTCGGCCTCCGGTTTCCGCCACTGGATGGCGCGCAACGCCTGGCGCCTGGTCCTGCTGTTCGGTGGCGTACTGCTGCCGTTGGCGGGCTTCGTCGCCCTGGCTGACGAAGTGCACGAATTTGAATCGTTCCATTTCGATGCGCCGCTGCTGTGGCAGATGCATGGCCTGCATTCGCCATGGCTGGACCGCTTCTTCGTGCTCATCTCGAAACTGGGCTACGAGTGGTTCCTGATCCCTGCTGACGTGCTGATCATCGGTGCGCTGCTGGGCTACCGGCGCTGGCGCGAGGCGACCTTCGTCGCGGTCAGTTTCGTGGGATCGGCGTTGCTGAACATGGGCAGCAAGCACTTCTTCCAGCGCCAGCGCCCCAGCCTGTGGGAGTCGATTGCGCCGGAATCGACGTTCAGCTTCCCCAGCGGGCACGCCATGGGCTCGATGACCCTTGCCGTGACCCTGGTGCTGCTGGCCTGGAATACACGCTGGCGCTGGCCGGTACTGCTGCTGGCGCCCCCGTTCAGCCTGCTGGTGAGCGTCTCACGGGTCTATCTGGGCGTGCATTATCCCTCGGACATCCTGGCCGGATGGTGTGCCGCGCTGGTTTGGGTGGTAGGGTGCTATCTGGTCATGTTCAGTCGCCGGCATCCTTGGCGACGTCGGGATTCGCCGCCAGCGACGGCCAGCGAAGCATCATCACAGGGGGGTGACGTGGATGACCCTTCCGGGGCGTCTACGTAATAGATCAGTTGTTTCGTTGCAGCAGGTTCTGCAAGACAGGGGGCAAGCACAACGCGCGTTACTGTGATGCGCAAGGCAGAACGCCCGGATCGCGTCCCGGACGCGCTTGCAGGGGTATCGGCGTCCTGCCTAGCTTGACCTGCAATGGCCGCATTCGAAGAGGTACGTGAATGACGATTCGAGTCTACCTGGTGGATGACCATGCGCTGGTCCGCACCGGGATGAAGATGATCCTGTCGGGGGAGACCGACATCGAGGTGGTGGGCGAAGCCGAGACCGGTGAAGACGCACTGCGCGACGTCCGCCAGCTGCTGCCGGACGTGGTGCTCTGCGACCTGCACCTGCCCGGTGTGAGTGGCATGGAAGTGACCGAGCGCATCGTCCGCAGCCACCGCAACACCCGCGTGGTGATCGTATCGGTGCTGGAAGACGGGCCGCTGCCGAAGCGCTTGCTGGAGGCGGGGGCCGCGGGCTACATCGGCAAGGGCTGCGATGCACAGGAGCTGCTGCGCGCGGTGCGCGATGTGGCCATGGGCCGTCGCTACCTGGGCACCAGCATCGCGCAGAACCTGGCCCTGTCGACGGTGGAGGGCAATGGATCGCCGTTCGACAGCCTGTCGCCGCGCGAACTGGAAGTAGCCTTGCTGCTGACCCAGGGCCTGCGCCAAGAAGACATCGCGCGGCGCCTGAGCCTGAGTGCCAAGACGGTGAACACGCACAAGGCGCGGTTGTTCGAGAAGATGGGGATCCACGACAACATCGCGCTGGCGCGCATGGCCAGCCAGTACGGGCTGGTGGATCCGGCGCGGCCGTTGTAAGGGTTTCGGCCTTCTGTGTAGAGCCGAGCCCATGCTCGGCTGCTCTCCATTCCGCTGGAGTGGAGCCGAGCATGGGCTCGGCTCTACACCTGCTTCGGGCTCAGTGGCCGCGCACGCGCTTGATGATCTTCGCCGCGTCGGCGGCGCTGGCGCGCACCTTGTCCCATTCGCCGTCGGCGATCCAGTTGCCCGGCACCATCCACGAACCGCCGATGCAGACCACGTTCTTCTGTTCAAGGTACTCGGCGGCGGTGTTCTCGGTGATGCCGCCGGTCGGGCACAGCTTCAGGTCCGCCACCGGGCCGGCCAGTCCCTTGATCATCGCCAGCCCGCCCACGGCCGTGGCCGGGAACAGCTTGCACACGCGGAAGCCGCGGGCGTAGAGCGACAGCAGCTCGGTCGGCGTCGCCGCACCTGGCACCACCGGCAGCGGCGCAGCGGCAAGTGCATCAGCCAGCGCCGGCGGCGTCCCCGGCGTCACCAGGAAGTCCGCACCCGCATCGATCGACTGCTGCATCTGCTCCACGGTCAGCACCGTACCGGCACCCACCACCACATCGGGCAGCTCGCGCTTGAGCATCGCCAGCGCTTCCATCGCCACCGGCGTGCGCAGCGTCAGCTCGATCGCCGGCAGACCACCTTCCAGCAGCGCCGCACTGACCGCCCGCGCCTGGTCCAGCGTATGAATCGTCACCACCGGCAGGATGCCCGCCGCATGCAACAGCTCCGCCGCCTTCACCTGATGTTGTTCGATACCCATGCTTTTGCCCTTGCCTTTGCTCTTCTTGATTCAGTGGCCGCAGCGCAAATGACGCGCCGGGAATTGTCCAAGGGCAGTAGGGCGCCCTGGCCGGGACCGTGAGCGGCATGGATGCCGCGATCGAGCCCCCATGGATGGGTTTACGGCGTGTCCCGGCCAGGGCGCCCTACTGCCCAAGCCGGGAGCCTGCCGCGGCTTTTCGCGTCAGGCGTCTTTCGCCTCATGCGGCGCCGCCGCCGCTGCCGCATCGTGCCCCAGCTCATACTCCGCGTCGTAGTCCCACGGCCCGCCATCGGCCGCCGCCGGCCCGCACGAAATCGAAATCGCCCCCTGGTCCGCCGGACCCACCACGCGACGGTTGATCGCAAACAGATTGCGGCCCAGGTCATGCGCGGCCGGCGCGGTGTTCGGCGCCAGCGGACGTGCTGCCCATTCCGCCGCGTCCACCAGCACTTCCAGCGTGCCGGCCTCGCCGTCGAGGCGGATCATGTCGCCCTCGCGGACCTTGGCCAGCGGGCCACCGCGCGCCGCTTCCGGCGTCACATGGATGGCCGCTGGGATCTTGCCCGACGCACCGGACAGGCGGCCGTCGGTGACCAGCGCCACGCGCCGGCCCTGGTTCTGCAGCAGGCCCAGCAGCGGTGCCAGCGAATGCAGTTCGGGCATGCCGTTGGCACGCGGGCCCTGGTAACGCACCACCGCCACGAAGTCCTGCGGCAGCAGGCCACCGGCGTGCAGCTTGTTCAATACCTGCGGTGCATCGACCACCACCGCCGGTGCTTCGATCGTCCGGTACTGCGGTTTCACCGCTGACAGCTTGATCAGCGACTTGCCGAGGTTGCCGCGCAGCAGGCGCAGGCCACCCTGGTGCTCGAACGGATTGTCGACCCCACGCACCACTTCGTCATCGGCACTGTGTTCCAGGCCCGGCAGGTAGACCAGCCGGCCGTCACGCAGTTGCGGCTCGCGCGCATAGTCGGCCATGCCGCCACGCGCGACGCTGACCAGGTCGCCGTGCATCAGGCCCGCCTTGATCAGCTCGCCGAACACGAAGGCCGGGCCGCCAGCGGCCGCGAAACGGTTCACGTCTGCCTCGCCGTTCGGATAGACACGGGCCAGCAGCGGAATCAGCTGCGACAGTTCGTCGAAGTCGTCCCAGGTCAGCACGATGCCGGCCGCACGCGCCACCGCGATCCAGTGGATGGTGTGGTTGGTCGAACCGCCAGTGGCCATCAGCGCGATGACCGCGTTGATGATCGCGCGCTCGTCGATGATCCGGCCCAGCGGGCGGAAGTCGTCGCCCAGTGCGGTGATGTCCAGCGCGCGTTCGGTTGCCTCGCGGGTCAGGGCGTCGCGCAGCGGCGTGCCCGGATTGACGAACGAGGCGCCCGGCAACTGCACGCCCATGGCTTCCAGCAGCACCTGGTTGGAGTTGGCCGTGCCGTAGAAGGTGCAGGTGCCCGCACCGTGGTACGACGCGGACTCGGCTTCCAGCAGCTCTTCGCGGGTGGCCTCACCGGCGGCGTAGCGCTCGCGCACTTCGGCCTTCTGCTTGTTCGGGATGCCCGGGGTCATCGGGCCGGCCGGTACGAACACCGCCGGCAGATGGCCGAAGGCCAGCGCACCGATCAGCAGGCCCGGCACGATCTTGTCGCACACGCCGAGGTAGACGGTGGTATCGAACATGTCATGGCTGAGGCCGATGGCCGTGGCCTGGGCAATGACATCGCGCGAGAACAGCGACAGCTCCATGCCACCACGGCCCTGGGTGACACCGTCGCACATTGCAGGGACGCCGCCGGCGACCTGTGCAGTGGCGCCCAGCTCGCGGGCGATGTCGCGGATCTGTTCGGGATAGGTCTCGAACGGCTGGTGGGCCGACAGCATGTCGTTGTAGGCGGTGATGATGCCCAGGTTCGGCGTCACGCCGCCGCGCAGGCGGCTCTTGTCGGTGCCGCCGCAGGCGGCGAACCCGTGAGCGAGGTTGCCGCAACTCAGGCGGCTGCGGAACGGGCCCTCACGCAGGGAGGCATCGATCGCGGCCAGATAGGCGGCGCGCGAGGCGGCGCTGCGGCGGATGACGCGCTTAGTGATGGCTTGCAGTTGAGGATGGAGGCTCATTGGCTACCGGCGTTCGTGGTGGCGAGAGGCAAGCGGCGGCAGGGCGCCGCCGCCGACATCAATCAGCCCAGTGGACGCGCAGGCGCGCGCCTTCCAGGTTGATCGCATTGAGGATCGGGTACTGCTGGGCGTCGTTGCTGTCCAGCGCCTGGCGCAGTACCTGCAGCTTCTGCTTGCCACGCAGCAGCAGCAGGCGCTGGCGGCACTGGCGCAGGCCGTGCGGGGTCAGCGTGATGCGCAGCGGCCACTGGTTCGCGCCTGGGCAGCCGGTGGCATCCAGCGCGGCATAGGGCAGGGTGCTTTCCAGTGCACGTGCGAGGTCTTTCGAGCCAGGGAACAGCGAGGCGGTGTGCCCGTCGTTGCCCATGCCCAGCGCTACCAGGCTCGGCGGCTGGCTGTGCTGCGCCTGCAGGTTGGCGGTGTACACGCATTCGGGCAGTGGCTTGCCGATCCGTACCAGCGGATCGAAGTGGGCGCCCTCGGTGCGCTTGAGCAGGTGCTCGCGCACCAGCCAGGCGTTGCTGTCGCGATCCTGCGGCGACAGCCAGCGCTCGTCGGCCAGGCTCACTTCAACCCGGTCCCAGTGCACGTCCAGCTCGGCCAGTGCCTGGTAGACCGGGGCCGGCGTGGTGCCGCCGGACAGCAGGATGCGGGCGCGGCCCACTTCATTGATGTCGTGGTTGAGGGTGCGTGCCATCTCAGCGGCCACCGCTTCGATCCAGCCGTCGGCGTCGCCGTGTTGGATGAACTCGATGCGATCGTCGTGGAAGCTGGGGTTCATGCGGCAACTCCTGGTGCGTCACGTTCGGCGTCGGTGGCATAGGCGGCGGCGCCCAGCAATCCGGCGTGGGGATGCATCACCGCCAATGAGGGCACGCGCGCCATGATGGAGGAGAAGCGGCCCTTGTGTTCGAAGCGCTGGCGGAAACCGGAGTGCTGCAGCGAATCGAGCATCTTCGGGGTCAGGCCGCCGGTCAGGAACACGCCATCCCAGGCGCCCTGGGTGAGCACCAGGTCACCGGCGATGGCGCCGAACACGGCACAGAACACGTCCACGGTGCGCATTGCCTGCGGATCACCGTGCAGGGCGCGGGCGGTCACGTCCACCGGCTGCAGTTGGCCCGGGTCGATACCGGCCATCTCGCACACGGCGCGGTGGATGTTGACCAGGCCGGGGCCACAGATCAGGCGCTCGTTGGAGACGCGGCCGAACTGTTCGGACAGGATCTCGAGGATGCGGATCTCTTCCGGGGTTCCCGGCGGGAAACTGACATGGCCGCCTTCGGTTTCCAGCGGGTAGCAGCGGCCGTGGCGCATGATCAGGCCGCCCACGCCGAGGCCAGTACCCGGCCCGATCACTGCGTAGTTGCGCGGCTGGCCCGGCTTGCCCGGTACCCAGGCGGCACCGCCGACCTGGACCACGTCCTCGGGCTGCAGCAGTGAGATCGCCATCGCCTGTGCGGCAAAGTCGTTGATCAGGTGCAGTTCGTCGAAACCGAGCATCGCTGCGGTGCGGCTGCGCGAGATCACCCACGGATGGTTGGTGATGCGTGCTTCATCACCATCAACGCGACCGGCCACTGCGAACACGCCGCGGCTTGTGGTGGCACCGATCTGTTCCAGATGGTGGCGCGCGGCATCACCCAGCGAAGGGAACTCCGCCACCGCGTACTCGCGGATGCTGTCCTTCTGCAGAGGTGCGTCCTGCGAGGTGTCAGCCAGGGCGAAGCGGGCATTGGTGCCACCGATGTCGGCCACCAGCACCGGCTGCGAACTGGCGCTCATGCCGACGCTCCGCTGTCCGGTGCGTCCACGTCCTGCGGCAGGAACTCGCCGGCATTGCTCGGGCCCCATTGGCCGGCGGGGTAGGGCTCCAGCGGCAGCTTGGCGTCCTTCCACGCGTCGGCGACGCTGTCGATCCAGGCCCACGCTGCACGCACCTCGTCGTCGCGCACGAACAGCGTGTGATTGCCATTGAAGGCATCCAGGAACAGGCGCTCGTACGCGATGCGGCGATGCAGGCCGGTTGGCACTGACAGTTCCAGTTCCAGCGGATGCAGTTCCAGCGCGCCCCATTCCGGGCCGGCCAGGCTGCTCATCAGGCCCAGTTCGATGTTTTCCTGCGGCTGCAGCTGGAACACCAGGCGGTTCGGTGCGGCCTGCGCGCGCTGCGGGCGCTCGAACAGCCAATGGGTGACCGGCTTCAGCGTGACCACCACGCGGGTGGTGCGCTCGGGCAGGCGCTTGCCGGTGACCAGATGGAACGGCACGCCGCTCCAGCGCCAGTTGTCGATATGCGCGGTGACACCGGCGAAGGTTTCCACGTCGCTGCCTTCCGGCGGCTGGTAAGCCTGCGCCGGCTGGCCGTTGATGGTGCCAGCGGTGTAGCGGCCGCGGATGCTGTCACGCGCGGCGTGCTTCGCGTCGAGCGGGCGAAGGGCGCGCAGCACCTTGACCTTCTCGTCACGGATGCGGTCGGCTTCCAGCGACGCCGGCGGCTCCATCGCCACCATGCACAGCAGCTGCAGGATGTGGCTCTGCACCATGTCGCGCAGCGCGCCGGAGCGGGCGTAGTAGGCGTCACGGCCGTCCACGCCTTCGCTCTCGGCCACCAGGATGTGCACCGATTCGATGTAGTTGCGGTTCCACACCGCTTCCAGCAGCGTATTGCCGAAGCGCAGCGCGATCAGGTTCTGCACTGCCGCCTTGCCCAGGTAGTGGTCGAGGCGGAACACGCGGTCCTCGTCGATCCACTGGCCGATGGTGCTGATGATTTCCTCGGCGCTCTCGCTGTCGCTGCCGATCGGCTTCTCCAGCATCAGGCGTGCCGGCGCGGCGAGGGCGCCGCCCTTGGCCAGGCCTTCGCAGGTGGAAATGTACAGGCCCGGCGGAATGGCGAGGTAGCTGACGCACTTGCGGTGCACCAGGTCGGAGACCGCAGCGGCAACCGAGTCGACGTCGCGCAGGTCCACCGAACGGTAGTCGATACGGCGCAGCAGGGCAGCGATGTCGTCCTGCGTGGCCATCGGCATGGCCTGCTGCAGGCGCGGCCGCAGGATGTCATGGAAGGCTTCGGTGTCATGCCCGGACAGGGCCAGTGCGCGGATGCGGAAGTCCTCCGGCAGCAGGCCGTCGCCAAGCAGGCGAAGCAGCGAAGGGAACAGGTAGCGCTGGGCCAGATCACCTGTGGCACCGAACAGGAAGAGGGTGTCGTGCATCGCTCGAGTTTCAGATCCGGGTGACATCGTTGTCAATCGCTTCATGGCTGGGTTCGGGGGACATCCGCGCAACTGCCTGTCCGAGGTTCGTCAGGGGCGATCTCCGGTGTTGCGGAAGACCGTTCCATTCGAAACCACTACCTCGGCGGAACCTTCGTTCAACCGCCGACGCAGATCGGTGCGCACCGATCATCGGATAGTGCCACGTGAAAACGTTTACATGGCAGAATGGGCAACTGTATTCGATTGCAGTGCTCGCCGTCATGCGGCAAGCGCGCAATCATCACTGCCATCGGGAGGGCCGAGGCAGTCCCAAAAGACAGCCCGGCTTCGGGCGGACCGGATAGGTGATATGGCAAAAGTGCAGTTGCAGGGTGTGCGCAAGGTCTATGACAACGGCCAGGTCGCGGTGAAGGACGCCAGCTTCGAGGTCGCCGATGGCGAGCTGATGGTGCTGGTCGGTCCGTCCGGCTGTGGCAAGTCGACCCTGTTGCGGATGGTGGCGGGCCTTGAAGAAATCAGCGGCGGCACGCTGACCATCGGTGATCGCGTGGTCAACGACGTGGCGCCGAAGGATCGCGACATCGCCATGGTGTTCCAGAGCTACGCGTTGTACCCGCACATGACCGTGGCCGAGAACCTGGCCTTCGGCCTGAAGCTGCGCGGGCATGACAAGGCGACCATCGACAAGCGCATTGCCGAGGCGGCGCAGACGCTGGGCCTGACCGAGATGATGGACAAGCTGCCCAAGGCGATGTCCGGTGGCCAGCGCCAGCGCGTGGCACTGGGCCGGGCGCTGGTGCGCGAGCCGGCGGTGTTCCTGCTCGACGAGCCGCTGTCCAACCTCGACGCCAAGCTGCGCCACAGCGTGCGTACCGAGATCGCGCAGCTGCACCGCAAGCTGGGCACCACCATGATCTACGTGACGCACGACCAGGTCGAAGCGATGACCCTGGGCCAGCGCATCGTGGTGCTGAAGGACGGCATCATCCAGCAGATCGATACGCCGATGGCGCTGTACGATCGCCCGGCCAACCTGTTCGTGGCCGGTTTCCTCGGCAGCCCGGCGATGAACGTGCTGCGTGGCACGCTGCAGGGCGATGCCGGCGGCGTGAGCGTGGTCGACGGCGAATGGCGTGCACCGCTGGGCCAGGCGACGATCGATCCGGCGTGGCTGCAGAAGCCGATCGCGGTGGGCGTGCGCCCGGAGCACCTGCAGCCGGCGGCTGCCGATGATGCGCATGCATTCACCGCGCGCATCGAAGGCATCGAGCCGGTCGGCAACGAGATCTTCGTCAATCTGAGCAGTGGCCAGCATGCGCTGACCATGCGCGTGGCACCGCAGTCGCTGCCAGCAGTGGGCGAGCAGATCCGCGTGGCGATTCACCCGCAGGGCCTGCATTTCTTCAACGCAGAGAGCGGCGAGCGCCTGTAACCGGTAGTGCCGGCCGCTGGCCGGCAACCACACCTGGTTGAGGTTGCCGGCCAGCGACCGGCACTACCACTCATTCAGCGCGCCAGCCCGTCCAGCAATGGCACGCGCTGGGCGGTGGCGCCGCCCACCTGCAGGTCGGCGTCACTGGCTTCCAGCGGCAGCACCGCCAGCGCCAGGTTGCCGGCCACGCTGGCGACCGTGCCCAGCGTCGCGCCGTCCTGCAGCACGCCATCGCCGGCCTGTGCCGGTGCCGCGGTATGCAGCAGCTGCACCGCGCGCTTGGCCTTGCCGAGGAAGTGGGTGCGGGCGACGATTTCCTGGCCTGGGTAGCAGCCTTTCTTTACGCTGTAGCCATTCAGGCGGTCCAGGCCCAGCTGCTGCGGGGTCCACACTTCGCGCTGGCTTTCGTCCAAGCGCGGCAATCCGTAGCGCAGGTCGGCCTGGCGCCAGGCGAGGGCGAAGGCGGCCTCATCGGTTTCGCTGCCGGATGCAACGGCATCCGCCGCCCCGATGCGCAGGGTGCGCGGCAGGGCGTCGCTGCCCAGGTCCAGCTCCCAGCCGTCACCTGCAGCGTGCGCGATCGCGGCGCCGCTGGCAGCCTCGGGTGCAGTGAACGCACCGGCCACGGCCAGATCGCTGCGCACCTGTACCTTCACCTTGCGACGGAACACGAAGCGCTGCAGTTGCGACGCAATCGCATCGGCATCGCCGTCGGCCAGCACCAGCATCACGTGATCGTCGGCCAGCCGGAGCAGCTGGAACACTGCCAGGGTGCGGCCCTTGGCACTCAGCCAGGCGCTCCACTGCCAGTGCAGCAGGGGCAGGGCGGTGACATCGCTGCTGAACTGGGCGTGGGCGAAGGCGGCCGCATCCGGGCCCTGCAGGCTCAGCAGCTGGTGGCCGGGCAGGCGCGGATATCCGACGAAAGCAGGGGGCAGGTTGTCAGGCACGTGAACGAGGTCTAAAATTTGTGCGTTGCGAGACCGAACATGATAGGCCAAACAACCCCCACTCCCGACGACGAATCTGAAGCCCCGCTGGTCCCCGCGGCACCCGTGCCCGTGGAACAGGAAAAAGCAGAGGAATTCGGCGGCCGCGGCGGACTTGATCCGGTGCGGTATGGCGATTGGGAGAAAAACGGACGCTGCATCGATTTCTGATCAGCATTGAGCCAACGCGGCCGCGTGCCGCCCAGCCGAGACAACGAGCCCAGCGAATGGCGACCAGACAACGCCCACTTTCCCCGCACCTTCAGGTGTATCGCTGGCAGATTCAGATGGCCACCTCGATCCTGCATCGAGCCACCGGCATCTTTCTGTCTGTTGGTGCCCTCATCATCGCTGCCGGCCTGCTGGCCCTGATGATGGGGCCCGAGTCCTGGAACTGCTTCACCGGCCATGCCGGGGCCTGGTATGGCCGCGTGTTCCTGTTCGCGTGGACATGGTCGTTCGCCTATCACCTGTGCAATGGCATCCGCCATGTGGTGCAGGACTTCGCCATCGGCTTCAGCATCCCTGCCTTCATCCGCAGCAGCTGGCTGTCGGTCATCGGCAGCCTGGTGATCACCCTGCTGGTGTGGGCCTATGTGATGTTCGGAGGTGCCGCGTGAGCAAGTTCCGTACCCCGCTGAAGAACGTGCGCGGCCTGGGCTCGGCCAAGACCGGCACCGAGCACTTCGTGCACCAGCGCCTGACCGCCGCCGCGCTGGTGGTGCTGGGCATCTGGTTCCTGGTCTTCGTGCTGGGCCTGCTGGGCTCGGATTACGCGACCGCCGCCGCCGCCGTGGCCAAGCCGTGGAATGCAGTGCCGTTGATCGGCCTGCTGATCGCCATGTTCTGGCACGCGCAGCTCGGCATGCAGGTCGTGCTGGAAGACTACATCCACGAATCGCTGCTGGCCCTGGTGCTGCAGACCGCGGTGAAGTTCGTCGCCGTGCTCGGCATGATCGTCAGTGTGTTTGCGGTGGGCCGCATCGCCCTCGGCGTTGCCTGAGCCCAGGCACCTACACAGGAATCCAGATTAGATGTCCGCTTACAAGATCACCGAACACAAGTACGACATGGTCGTGGTCGGCGCCGGCGGTGCCGGCCTGCGCGCCACGTTCGGCCTGGCCGCCAAGGGCCTGCAGACCGTGTGCCTGACCAAGGTCTTCCCGACCCGTTCGCACACCGTTGCCGCCCAGGGCGGTATTTCGGCCGCACTCGGCAACATGGGCGAGGACGACTGGCGCTACCACTTCTTCGACACCATCAAGGGGTCGGACTGGCTGGGCGACCAGGACGCCATCGAGTACATGTGCCGTGAGGCCATCCCGGCCATCATCGAACTGGAACACTACGGCGTGCCGTTCTCGCGCACCGCCGAAGGCAAGATCTACCAGCGTCCGTTCGGTGGCATGACCACCAAGTACGGCGAAGGCCCGGCGGCGCAGCGTACCTGCGCGGCGGCCGACCGTACCGGCCACGCGATGCTGCATACCCTGTACCAGCAGTCGCTGAAGCACGATGCGCGCTTCATGATCGAGTACTTCGCGCTCGACCTGATCTTCGACGACGAAGGCGCCTGCCGCGGCGTGCTGGCCCTGGACATGTCCGATGGCACGCTGCACCTGTTCCGCGCCCAGGGCGTGGTGCTGGCCACCGGCGGCTACGGCCGTGCCTACTTCAGCGCCACCTCGGCGCACACCTGCACCGGCGACGGTGGCGGCCTGGCCATGCGTGCCGGCATCGCCATGCAGGACATGGAGTTCGTGCAGTTCCACCCGACCGGCATCTACGGCGCCGGCTGCCTGATCACCGAGGGTGTCCGCGGTGAAGGCGGCATCCTGCGCAACAGCAGCGGCGAGCGCTTCATGGAGCGCTATGCACCGCACTACAAGGACCTGGCCTCGCGCGACGTGGTCAGCCGTTCGATGACCATCGAGATCCGCGAAGGCCGCGGCGTCGGCGAGCACAAGGACCACATCCTGCTCGACCTGACCCACCTCGGCCCGGGCGTGATCGACGAGAAGCTGCCGGGCATCGCCGAGAGCGCCCGCATCTTCGCCGGCGTCGACGTGCACAAGCAGCCGATCCCGGTCATTCCGACCGTGCACTACAACATGGGCGGCATCCCGACCAACTACCACGGTGAAGTGGTGCAGAAGGTCGGCGACAACGACAACGCCGTGGTGCCGGGCCTGTACGCCATCGGCGAAGCGGCCTGCGTGTCCGTGCACGGCGCCAACCGCCTGGGCTCGAACTCGCTGCTCGACCTGGTGGTGTTCGGCCGTGCGGTGGCCAACCGCTGCGCCGAGACCATCAAGCCGGGTGCCGCGCACAAGCCGCTGCCGGCCGATGCCTGCGACAAGGCGCTGGGCCTGCTGGACAAGCTGCGCCACGCCAACGGCGATACCCCGACCTCGGTCATCCGCGATCGCATGCAGCGCACCATGCAGGCCGACGCGGCCGTCTTCCGCACCAGCCAGACGCTGAAGGAAGGCTGCGAGAAGATGGACAAGATCTTCGACTCGTTCCAGGACGTGAAGGTCTCCGACCGTTCGCTGGTCTGGAACTCGGACCTGATCGAGACCTACGAGCTGAACAACCTGCTGCTCAACGCGGTGGCGACGATCAACTCGGCCGAACAGCGCAAGGAAAGCCGTGGTGCGCATGCGCACGAGGACTATCCGGACCGCGACGACGTCAACTGGCAGAAGCACACCCTGGTCAGCGTCGACGAGAAGGGCAAGTGCAGCTTCGACTACCGTCCGGTGCACATGTACACGTTGACCGACGACGTGTCCGTGGTGCCGCCGAAGCCGCGCGTGTACTGATCCGACCCCGCCTACCATGCAATCCGCGCCCACGGGCGCGGGCCGCCTGAGCCAACGAGAGCAGCCATGGCCGAGTTTTCACTCCCCAAGAATTCCAAGATCACGAAGGGCAAGCACTTCCCCGTCAAGAACGGCGGCAAGAACGTGCGCACCTTCAAGATCTACCGCTGGAGTCCGGACGACGACAGCAACCCGCGCACCGATACCTATGAAGTCGATCTGGACGCCTGTGGCCCGATGGTCCTGGACGCCCTGATCAAGATCAAGAACGAGATCGACCCGACCCTGACCTTCCGCCGTTCCTGCCGCGAAGGTATCTGTGGTTCGTGCGCGATGAACATCGACGGCACCAACACCCTGGCCTGCACCCGAGCCATCTCGGACTGCGGCAAGAAGGAAGTGCCGATCTACCCGCTGCCGCACATGAACGTGGTCAAGGATCTGGTTCCGGACCTGACCCACTTCTACGCGCAGTACGCCTCGATCAAGCCGTGGATCCGCACCCAGACCCCGGCACCGCCGGACCGCGAGCGCCTGCAGTCGCCGGAAGACCGCAAGAAGCTCGACGGCCTGTACGAGTGCATCCTGTGCGCCTGCTGCTCGACCAGCTGCCCGAGCTACTGGTGGAACGGCGAGCGTTACCTGGGCCCGGCGATCCTGCTGCAGGCCTATCGCTGGATCATCGACTCGCGCGATGAGGACACCGGCGCGCGCCTGGACGATCTGGAAGATCCGTTCAAGCTGTACCGCTGCCACACCATCATGAACTGCGCCCGGACCTGCCCGAAGGGCCTGAACCCGGCGCTGGCGATCGCCGAGATCAAGAAGCTGATGATGGAGCGCCGCGCCTGATACAGGCCTGGCAGTACCCGGTGGAGCCACGTCACGTGAGGCTGCACCACCCAGTAGAGCCACGCCATGCGTGGCTTTGCTGTATCTGGAGAAGCACGATGGAAGACGATGTCCTGCTGAAGAAGCTGCGCTGGCGCTGCCGCCGCGGCATGCGCGAACTGGACCAGCTGTTCGGCCGCTACCTGGACCGTGAGTGGAGCACTGCACCGACCGGAGAGCGCGAGGTTTTCCTGTTCCTGCTCGACTGCGAGGACGATAAGTTGTGGCGCTGGTTCATGGGCTATGAGGCCTGCCCGCATGCGCACGCGATCCCCCTCATGCAGAAGATCCTCGCCCTCAAGCCTTGAGTGGCGCCCCTCGCGGCTGCAGGCCGCCGCCCAGTTGGCGGTGCTGCTGGCCGCGCCCTGGTTGTTGCGCGCCTCGGATCTGCCTGCGCGGTTGCTGATGCCCGCGCTGCTGCTGGCCTGGGGCGTCGGCTTGGCCGAACTGGCCTGGCGCCAGCGCAGGCCGCGCGTGCAGGTGCTTCTGCCTCCGCTTCCCGAGGCATTGCAGGTGGCCGGACGGGATGTCGATACGCCACGGCTGGTGGTGCGTGGCCCATGGTTGTTGTTGCTGTGGCGGGAGGATCGGCGCCGCCGGCGCCTGCTGTTCTGGCCGGATGTGCTCGATTCAGGGCAGCGACGTGAACTGCGACTGGCCGTGGCCACACGCAGCGTTTCCCGTCGGCCCCGGTCAATGGCACCATAAGCTGAATTGACCGGCGTGCCTGCATGTTCAAACCCATTCCCGTGGCCATCGGCCTGCGCTACCTGCGCGCCAAGCGCCGCAACGGCTTCATCTCCTTCATCTCGATGGCATCGATCCTGGGCATCGCGCTCGGCGTTACGGTGCTGATCACCACCCTGGCGGTGATGAGCGGTTTCCAGAAGGAAATCCGCAGCCGCCTGCTGCAGATGACCGCCCATACCACCATCAGCCGCGATGGCGAGCCGATGCCGGACTGGATGCGGGTGGTTGATGTCGCCCGCAAGGATCCGCGCGTGGCGGGTGCCGCGCCGTACATCGAGATCCAATCGATGATCAGCGGCCCGCGCGTGCAGGGCGCGATCATCCAGGGCATCGATCCGGCGCTGGAGCCGAACGTCTCGGTGATCGACAGGAAGGTCACCAAGGGCAGCTATGACAGCCTCAAGCCGGGCAGCTTCAACCTGCTGCTGGGCAAGGAGCTGGCGATCTGGCTGGGCGTGGACGTTGGCGACCAGGTGCTGGTGACCTTTGCCGAAGTGCAGGGCACGCCGGCCGGTGCGGTGCCACGGATGAAGCGCTTCACCGTCAGCGGCATCTTCGAGGCCGGGTACAACGAGGTCGATCGCGGCGTCGGCTTCGCCAACATGCAGGACCTGGAGCGTGTTCTGCGCAGTGACGGCGCCACCGGCGTGCGGCTGAAGCTGCACGACATGGACCGTTCGCTGGAAGTGGGCGTGGACCTGGCGCAGAGCCTCGGCGGTGCCTACCGCGTGAGTGACTGGACGCAGCAGAACGCCAACCTCTACCACTCGCTGCGCATGGAGAAGGTGGTGATGGGCATCCTGCTGTCGCTGATCATCGCCATGGGGGCCTTCAACCTGGTGTCCTCGCAGGTGATGCTGGTGACCGACAAGCAGGCCGACATTGCCATCCTGCGCACCCTGGGCCTGACCCCGGGCGGGGTGATGCAGGTGTTCATGGTGCAGGGCTCGTTGATCGGCATCTTCGGCACGCTGGCCGGCCTGATCGGCGGCATCACCCTGACCCTCAACCTGGAACGCATCCTCGGCGCCATCGAGAGCGTGTTCAACGTCAAGCTGCTGCCGGAGGATGTCTATTACATCACCGGCCTGCCGACCGACATGCAGACCGGCGACGTGGTGGCGATCACCGTGGTCGCGCTGCTGATGAGCTTCCTGGCCACCCTGTATCCCGCCTGGCGGGCAGCACGCACCCAGCCGGCGGAGGCCCTGCGTTATGAATAAGGTCGTCAACCGCGGCGATGAAGTGATCCGCGCCGAGGCGCTGGGCAAGACCTATGCCGAAGGGCGCATGCAGACCCCGGTGTTCGATGGGCTGGACCTGACCGTGACTGCTGGCGAGACGGTGGCGATCATCGGTGCCTCCGGTGCCGGCAAGAGCACGCTGCTGCACCTGCTGGGCGGCCTGGACATTCCGACTGCCGGCGAAGTGTATGTGACCGGCCAGCGCATGTCGGCGCTGTCGGATACCGCGCGCGGCCTGCTGCGCAACCAGGCGCTGGGCTTCGTCTACCAGTTCCATCACCTGCTGCCGGAGTTCACCGCGCTGGAAAACGTGATGATGCCGGTGCTGCTGGCCGGCACCGCCGTGGCCGAGGCGAGCAGCCGGGCCACCACGCTGCTGGAAGCGGTCGGCCTCGGCCATCGCCTGGACCACAAGCCGGGCGAGCTGTCCGGCGGCGAACGCCAACGTGCCGCAGTGGCGCGCGCGCTGGTCAATCATCCGGCCTGCGTGCTCGGCGACGAGCCGACCGGTAACCTGGATGACCGCACTGCCGGCACCGTGTTCGAGCTGATGCTGGAACTCAACCGCGCGCGTCATACCAGCCTGGTGCTGGTGACCCACGACCGCAGCCTGGCACGGCGCCTGGACCGGGTGCTGGAGCTACGCGAAGGGCGCCTGCACGCACTGGCCCACGCCGACGTCTGAGCGCTGGGACCGCTCTGGTAGAGGCCGGCCTTGGTCGGCTGCTCCTGCAGGGCAAGCGCCAACCAGGTTGGCGTCTACCGTGGTCCGGCCAGTAGCCGCCGACCGGCGGCTGAATGGGGCGCGAGCCGTCGCGCCGGCGTTGCCAGCCCAGGCGCATGATGGCGACAGTTCCCCGAGGAGATCGCCATGAAGACCCCGATCCTGATGGCCGGACTCTGCCTGGCACTGGCCGCCTGTGCGACCACCGGCCGGCTCAGCAGTACCGAGAAACTGGATCTGTACCGTGCCCACGCCGGCGCGCCGCAGAATGACATGCAGTTCTTTGGCAGCCTCAATGGCTGGACCGAGCTGGGCGACAGTGCGCTGGCGGTGTGGACCCGTCCCAGCGAAGCCTATCTGCTGGAGTTGAATGGCCCCTGCCAGGACCTGCCATATGCGACCGCCATCGGCCTGACCAGCAGCATGGGCCGTGTGTCGTCGCGCTTTGACAAAGTGCTGGTGCGCGACCCCACCGGCGGCCCGCGCCTGCCGTGCTTCATCAACAGCATCCGCAAGCTGGATGTGAAGGCGCTGCGCGCGTCCGAGCAGGAGCTGCGCCAGGCGCAGGTGCAGGAGCGCGAGGAAAACGCGAAATAGCGCGGTAGTCCCGGCCGCTGGCCGGCATCGCGCAGATGCCAGATTGCCGGCCAGCGGCCTGCACGACCTGCCTGTCAGGCTTCCGGGGTGAAGCCGGCCGGCTTTTCCGCGTCCTTCTCGAACAGGAACTTGACCAGTTCGCCTTCAAGGAACGCACGATGTTCCGGCGTGCGCGGCGACAGCCGGTTCTCGTTGATCAGCATGGTCTGGTGGGCCAGCCACGCGGCCCAGGCCTGCTTGCCGATGTTGTTGAAGATGCGCTGGCCCAGCTCGCCGGGGTAGGGCACGAAGTCCAGGCCCTCGGCATCGCGTTGTTCGTACTGGCAGAAGACGGTTCGGGGCATGGCATTCACTCGTGGTTGCGGGGTTTGCTGGAATTTCGTTTCGGCGTCTTGATCGTGGCGCCGTCGAGCAGTTTGCGGATCGGTGCCGGCAGGCCCAATGCGGGTAGCTCGTCGTTGGCGACCCAGCGCAGCGTGGGTTCTTCCACGCGCAGGCCGCGCACCTTCCGTGACAGTACCTGCAGGTGCAGCCTGTAGTGGCTGAAGGTGTGCTGCAGCACCGGCAGTTCCTCTGCATCTTCCAGCGAGCCGTCGACATGTGCGTCGAACCAGTCCTGCAGGTCGCTGCCGGCCTCGGCCTGCGGCAGCGTCCACAGCTGCGCCCAGATGCCGGTGTCCGGCCGCTTCTGCAGCAGCACGCGCTGCTGGGCGTCGCGCAGCAGCAGTGCAACTGCTTCGCGTTCGGGCAGGGTCTTGCTGGGCTTGGGCGTGGGCAGTTCAGCGGTGCGGCCTTCGCGCCGCGCCACGCATGCGTCCTGCAGCGGGCAGATCACGCAGGCCGGCTTGGCCCGGCTGCATACCGTCGCGCCCAGGTCCATCTGCGCCTGGGTGTAATCGGCCATGCGCCCGGCCGGCACCTGCGTGACGTGCGCGTCGGCAATCGCCCACAGTTGTTTCTCGATGGCCGGCAGGCCGGGGAAGCCGTCGATGCCGTGATAGCGGCTGAGTACGCGCTTGACGTTGCCGTCGAGAATCGCGAGCGGGTCGTTCCAGGCTTGGCTGAGGATCGCGCCAGCGGTGCTGCGGCCGATGCCGGGCAGGGCATGCAGTGCATCGAAATCGCGCGGCAGGTCGCCGTCGTGCAGTTCCACGCAGCGCTTTGCCGCGGCATGCAGGTTTCGTGCGCGGGCGTAGTAGCCGAGCCCGGCCCACTGCGCCATCACTGCGTCATTGCTGGCGGCAGCGAGGTCGGGCAGGGTCGGGAAGTGCTGCAGGAACCGCTGGAAGTACGGGATGACCGTGGCCACCTGGGTCTGCTGCAGCATGATTTCCGACAGCCAGACCCGATAGGGGCTGCGCGGGTGCTGCCAGGGCAGGTCATGGCGACCGTGGTCGTCGAACCAGTGCAGCAGGCGGGCGACGAAGTCGTCTTCCTTGGCAGTGTCGGCGCTGGCGTGCGGCTGGCGGGGCATGAGTGTTCCGGAAGGAGGCAGCCACCCATGGGGTGGCTCTACCAGATCGCAGTAGAGCCACGCCATGCGTGGCTGCACGGTGTATCAGGCGCCCAATGCTTCGGGCAGCAGGGCGTCGACGAAGGCTTCCGGGTCGAACACGCGCAGGTCTTCCGGGCGCTCGCCAATGCCGGCGAAGCGGATCGGAATGCCGAACTCGCGGGCCAGTGCGAATACCACGCCGCCCTTGGCGGTGCCGTCCAGCTTGGTCACCACCAGGCCGGTCACGTTCACTGCGGCATTGAACTGGCGCAGCTGCGACAGCGCGTTCTGGCCGGTGGTGCCGTCGATCACCATCAGCACTTCGTGCGGGGCGGTGGGATCGATCTTGCCGAGCACGCGGCGGATCTTGCCCAGCTCGTTCATCAGGCCTGACTGGGTGTGCAGGCGGCCGGCGGTATCGGCGATCAGCACCGAGGTGCCGCGGGCCTTGCCGGCCTGCAGTGCGTCGAATGCCACCGAAGCGGCATCGGCGTTCTGCCCCTGCGCGACCACGGCCACGCCGTTGCGCTCGCCCCAGGCCTGCAGCTGGGCCACGGCGGCGGCGCGGAAGGTATCGCCGGCAGCCAGCATCAGGCTGTGGCCGTCATCCTTGAAGCGCTTGGCCAGCTTGCCGATGGTGGTGGTTTTGCCGACGCCGTTGACGCCGACGGTGAGCACCACGAAGGGCTTGGCGTTGCGGTCGATCACCAGCGGCTTGGCCACCGGCTGCAGGATTGCGATCAGCTCGGCGCGCAGCGCGGCCAGCAGCGCATTGGCGTCGGCGAACTCGCGCGACTTCATGCGCTTGCGCAGGCCCTCGACCAGATCGGTGGTGGCGCCCACACCGACGTCGGCGGTGATCAGGGCGGTTTCCAGCTCGTCCAGCAGATCGTCGTCGAGCTTGGGGTTGCGCGAGAACAGGCCGCCGAAGCTGCGCGCGATGACGCTGTTGCGCAGGCGTTCGCGCCAGCCGGGCTTGCCGGCGGGCGCCGGAAGGGCATCCACCAGCGCCGGCAGATCGGTGGCCGGGGCGGTTGGTTCCTCGACCGGAATGACCGGAGCCAGAGGAGCCAGCACAGCGGCCGCGGCGAGCGTTTCAGCCTGGACGTCCTCGGGCGCAATGGCCGGCTGCGCAGCTGGCACGGCAGGCACTTCGGCGACGGGGGGCTGTACGGCGACGGTGGCCGGTTCCGGTGCCTTGGCTTCGACCACCGCGGCGGTGGGTGCGTCTTCGGCCGGGGCGGCCGGCGGGAACGCCGCCGCCAGCTCTTCAGCCGAGTAGTGCTGGGTCTTGGGCGCCTCCGTGGTGGGGGCATCCTGGGGCTTCTTGCGGCGGAAAAAACTGAGCATTGGCAAAAGGCGCTGAAATCAGAGGGATATGCTACCACTCGGGCCTGTCGGGCCGATGTGGACTCAAGATCGCGGCCGGCCGGCCGCTAACCGGTCCGGAGGGTTGCGCGGAGCGGCCCGGAGACCGCCATGAACAACGTGATGGGAATCGCCCTAGGCGGCATGCGTGCGGCCCAGCAGGGCGTGCAGGTTGCAGCGCACAACGTGGCCAATCTGGCGACCCCCGATGCGCAGCGCCTGCAGTTGCAGCGCGGTGCCACTGGACAGGGCGGGGTGCAGGCCTCGGTGACTGCCGCCGGCGTCGATGTCGGTGCACTGCTGGGAGATCTGCTGGCGGCGAAAGCCGAGGTAGTGGCCTTCGCCGCCAATGCCTCGGTGATCCGCCGACACGATCAGATGCTGGGCTCGCTGCTGGATCGGGAGACCTGAGCAACACCGCTTTGGCCGGTGCCAACCGCTGCCCCTGGCAGGTGCCAACCTTGGTCGGCACTCATGGAGCAGTCGAGCATGGCTCGACTCTACAAATGCGCGTGAACCAGGGTTGGCCTCCATCGGGACGCTGCCCGGCACCCGATCTGTCGATCAGGCCGACAACTCCAGCAGCAGCTTGTTCAGGCGCGCCACATAGGCACCCGGGTCCTTCAGGCTGTCACCGGCGGCCAGTGCGGCCTGGTCGAACAGCACCCGGCCGAGGTCGTCGAAGCGCGCGCCATCGGCTTCGGCGTCGAGCTTGGCGATCAGCGGATGGCCCGGGTTGATCTCCAGCACCGGCTTGCTGTCCGGCACCTTCTGCCCGCTGGCTTCCAGGATCTGGCGCATCTGCAGGCCCAGGTCCTGCTCGCCGATGGCCAGCACCGCCGGCGAATCGGTCAGGCGGTGCGACACGCGCACCTCGGCCACTTCGTCACCCAGGACCGTCTTGAGCCGCTCGACCAGGCCCTGCTTGTCCTTTGCTGCCGCTTCCTGTGCCTGCTTGTCCGCATCGGTTTCCAGTGCGCCCAGGTCGAGATCGCCACGGGCGATGTCGACGAAGCCCTTACCGTCGAAATCGGTCAGGTAGCCCATCAGCCACTCGTCGATGCGGTCGGTCAGCAGCAGCACTTCCACGCCCTTCTTGCGGAACACTTCCAGGTGCGGGCTGTTGCGTACCTGGCTGTAGCTCTCGCCGGTGAGGTAGTAGATCTTGTCCTGGCCTTCGGTCATGCGGCCGATGTAATCGGCCAGCGACACGCTCTGCGCATCGCCGTCGCCGCGGGTGGAGGCGAAGCGCAGCAGGCCGGCCACCTTCTCGCGGTTGTTGTAGTCCTCGGCCGGGCCTTCCTTCAGCACCTGGCCGAACTCCTTCCAGAACGTGGCGTACTGCTCGGGCTTGTCGGTGGCCAGCTTCTCCAGCATGTCCAGCGAACGCTTGGTCAGCGCCGATTTCATCGAATCGATGACCGGGCCGGACTGCAGGATCTCGCGCGAGACGTTCAGCGACAGGTCGTTGGAATCGACCACGCCCTTGATGAAGCGCAGGTACAGCGGCAGGAACTGCTCGGCCTGGTCCATCACGAACACGCGCTGCACGTACAGTTTCAGGCCCTTGGGCGCATCGCGGTGGTACAGGTCGAACGGCGCGCGGCCGGGCACGTACAGCAGCGAGGTGTACTCCAGCTTGCCCTCGACCTTGTTGTGGCTCCACGCCAGCGGGTCGCTATGGTCGTGCGCTACGTGCTTGTAGAACTCGGTGTACTCGGCGTCGCTGATCTCGGTGCGCGGGCGGGTCCACAGCGCGCTGGCGCGGTTGACGGTCTCCCACTCGACGGCGGTGCCTTCTTCGCCACCTTCCTTCGGCATCTGGATCGGCAGACCGATATGGTCCGAGTACTTCTTGAGGATGCTGCGCAGGCGCCAGCCATCGGCGAAGTCGTGCTCGCCGTCCTTCAGGTGCAGCACGATGCGGGTACCGCGCTCGGCCTTGTCGACGGTGGCCACTTCGAAATCGCCTTCGCCACGCGAGCTCCAACGCACGCCTTCGGCTGCAGCCAGGCCGGCGCGGCGCGAGGTCACTTCCACTTCGTCAGCGACGATGAAAGCGCTGTAGAAGCCGACGCCGAACTGGCCGATCAGCTGCGAATCCTTCTTCTGGTCGCCGGACAGCTGCCGCAGGAAGTCGCCGGTGCCGGACTTGGCGATGGTGCCGAGGTGGGCGATGGCTTCGGCGCGGCTCATGCCAATGCCGTTGTCTTCGATGGTGATGGTGTGGGCGGCGGCGTCGAAGCTGACGCGCACGCGCAGCTCGCTGTCGCCTTCCAGCAGCGCCGGCTGGGTCAGGGCCTCGAAGCGCAGCTTGTCGGCGGCGTCGGCAGCGTTGGAGACCAGCTCGCGCAGGAAGATTTCCTTGTTGGAGTACAGCGAGTGGATCATCAGCTGCAGCAGCTGCTTGACTTCGGTCTGGAAGCCAAGGGTTTCGGTCTGGGTGGTCTCGGTCATCGATAGGGCTCCATGTGCAATGCCGCGCCAGCGCGTGCGGCCTCGCCAAGGGGTAGGGATGATTGTCCCGAAATCAAGGGGCTGGTCGGCAGGGCTTGCAGCCCTGCACCTGCAGAGGCAACAGCAACAGCAACAGCAACAGCGGGCATTGCGTGGGATGGCGGGGCGGTGTGGGTTGGCAGGACACGCCGTAAACCCGTCCATGGGGGCTCGATGGCGCCATCCATGGCGCCAACGGTCCTGCCAACCCACACCGCCCCGCCTCTGACAGGTTCACTCGGCTGTTGGTAGGTGCCGACCGTTGGTCGGTACATCTGTCAGATATCGAATGAATTCATTTGTGCCGACCAACGGTCGGCACCCACGAGAGCAGAAAGCCGTTCCGACAGATCGCAGGAAACTGTCGAAGGCGGGGTGGGTCAGGTTGTGGGGGTGTCCGCGGCATGGATGCCGCGGCCAAGCCCCCATGGACGGGTTTACGGCGTCCCCCACAACCTGACCCGCCCCGCCAACCCACAGGAAACCAGCTTTTGAAGTTGCTTCGGCCGTTGCTTCGGACTCTGCGGGTGCCGGGCAAAGCCCGGCCGAACTACAATCCCACTCATGCTGAAATTCTTGAATACCTCCCGCCGGGGGCGCCAATGAGCGGCCGTGGGGGCAACGACGGGCAGGTCCGCATCATCGGCGGTCGCTGGCGCAATACCCGCCTGCCGGTGCCGACCCTGCCGGGACTGCGGCCCAGCAGCGATCGTGTGCGCGAAACCCTGTTCAACTGGCTGATGCCCAAGCTCGGCGGGGCCCGTGTGCTGGACCTGTTCGCCGGCAGCGGCGCATTGGGCCTGGAAGCGGTCTCGCGCGGTGCCGCCCACGCCACCCTGGTCGAGCGCGATGCGCAGCTGGGACGCAACCTGACCGCCGCCGTCGCCAAGCTGCAGGCCAGCGACCAGATCAGCGTCGTGCAGGCCGATGCCCTGCGCTGGCTGCAGGGTGCGCCCGCGCAGCAGGCCGATCTGGTGTTCATCGACCCGCCGTTCGCCGATGGCCTGTGGCAGGACGTGCTGGCCCAGCTGCCGCGGCACCTGGCCGCCGACGCCTGGCTGTACCTGGAGTCGCCGGCCGGCCACGTGCCGGTGCTGCCGCAGGGCTGGCTGCTGCACCGCGAGGGCGGCACCCGTGAGGTGCGCTTTGCCCTGTACCGCCGTGCCACTGCTACACTTTGACCTCATCTGAACATCTGCTACCGCCCATGACCGTGGCCAACCGCCGCATCGCCGTCTATCCCGGCACGTTCGACCCGATCACCAACGGTCACATCGACCTTGTGAGCCGGGCCGCGCCGCTGTTCGAAAAGGTCGTGGTCGGCGTGGCGCAGAGCCCGTCGAAGGGCCCGGCGCTGCCGCTGGAACAGCGCGTGCAGCTGGCGCGTGGCGCCCTGGCCCACCATGGCAATGTCGAAGTCATCGGCTTCGATACCCTGCTGGCCCATTTCGTACGTTCGGTCCAGGGCGGGGTGCTGCTGCGCGGCCTGCGCGCGGTGTCCGACTTCGAGTACGAGTTCCAGATGGCCAGCATGAACCGCCACCTGATCCCCGAGGTCGAGACCCTGTTCCTGACCCCGGCCGAGCAGCACAGCTTCATTTCGTCCTCGCTGGTCCGCGAGATCGCGCGCCTGGGCGGCGACGTGTCCGGTTTCGTGCCGGCCGCGGTGCTCGAAGCCCTGCGCAAGGTCCGCGAAGCGAAGGCGGCACAGTCGTAAGCCCGCCGTACCTGCACCCCATTACGTACAACACCACGCACCATTCCGGGAGGAAATCCATGAACACCACCATGCGCGCGATGCTGATCGCTTCGTTGGCCCTGGCCTTCACCGCCTGCAAGAAGGAAGAGGCCGCTCCGGTCGACGAGGCCAAGCAGGCCCTGGTCGCCCCGGCCAAGGACGACGATGCAGGCTGGAAGAAGTACCTGCAGGAAGTGGCCATCCAGAACATGGGCAACATCACCAACAGCCCGTTCCTGTATTACCTCTCGCCGGAATCGGACCCGGACTTCCAGGCCAAGTACGAGCGCCAGACCGAGAGCGCGACCCAGGCCGTGGCCCGTGGCGTGCAGCCGGGCAACATGCTGGCCTTCGGTTCGTCGGCCTCGGGCAAGATGGCTGACATGATCCAGGCCGTGTTCAAGGACGTTTCGCCGGATTCGATGAAGGGCGTGCGCGTCGTCTTCATCGGCCAGTCGGCCGACAACGCCCGCGTGCAGGCTGCGATCCAGCCGACCGGTGCCGAGTACATTTTCGTCGAAGCCAAGTAATACCGAGCCATGGCGGCCATGCTCCGGCATGGCCCGGGCGGCGTCCTGCCAGGGCGCCGCTGATGACCTGACCGGCCCGCGCGCCCGCGCTGGCCGGTCCTTTGTCCCAAGGCGCGGGCGAGGAGTATCGCCATGTCGCTGAAAATCAACGAGCTCTGCGTCAACTGCGACGTCTGCGAGCCGGCCTGCCCGAACCAGGCCATTGCGATGGGTGAAACCATCTACGTGATCGACCCTGCGCGCTGCACCGAATGCGTGGGTCATTTCGACGAGCCACAGTGCGTGGTCGTCTGCCCGGTCGAGTGCATCGACCCGGATCCGGAGATCGTGGAAACGGAAGACCAGCTGCTGGCCAAGCTGCGCCAGCTGCAGCACGATCACCCCGAACTCTATGCGGAGCCCCCATCCGAATGAAGACGCTGATCGTCCGCCCCCTGTTGCTGCTCGGCCTGCTGCTGAGCCCGATGGCCTGGGCCGACAGCCCGGCCCGTGCCGAGCGCCCCGACGGCGCAGCCATTGCCAGCGGCCACGCGCTGGCCACCCAGGCCGGTATCGATATCCTGGCGCAGGGCGGCAACGCCTTCGACGCTGCGGTGGCGGTCTCGTCCACGCTGGCGGTGGTCGAGCCGATCAGTTCCGGACTCGGCGGCGGCGGCTTCTTCCTTCTGCACGACGCGGCCACCGGCAAGGACGTGATGCTGGATGCACGCGAGACCGCACCGGCGGCGGCCACGCCGCAGGCCTTCCTCGACAAGCAGGGCAACCTGGACCGCGACCGCTCGGTCAACGGTGCGTGGTCGGCGGGTATTCCCGGCCTGCCCGCAGCGCTGGTCGAACTGTCGGCCCGGCACGGCAAGCTGCCGTTGTCGGCCTCGCTGCAGCCGGCGATCCGCATCGCACGCGAAGGCTTCCCGGTGTACGACCGCATGGCCAAGGGCTACGCGTCGCGCCGTGAAGTGATGGAGCGCTATCCCGGCACGCGTGAAGTCTATCTGCGCAACGGCAAGCCGATCGCCAGCGGTGACCTGTTCAAGCAGCCGGAGCTGGCGCAGACGCTGGAGCGCCTGGCCGCTGGAGGTTTCGACGGCTTCTACAAGGGCCAGACCGGAAAGCTGTTGCTGGCGGGCGTCAAGCAGGCCGGCGGCAAGTGGACCGCCGAAGAGCTGGCCGGCTATCGCGTGAAGCAGCGCGAGCCGATCGTGTTCAACTACAACGGCTGGAAGATCACCACCGCGCCGCCGCCGTCGTCCGGTGGCATTGCGCTGGCCAGCATGCTGCAGATCCTGGAAGGCTGGGACATCAGGAAGATGGATCCGGCGCACCGTACCCACCTGGTGGTGGAGTCGATGCGTCGTGCCTACCGCGACCGTACGTTCTTCCTCGGCGATCCGGACTTCGTGCAGATCCCGCAGAAGGTGCTGACCAGCAAGGACTACGCACAGGGCCTGCGTGCGACCATCCATCCAGAGAAGGCCACGCCCAGCGACCTGCTGTCGGGCAACCCGACGCCGCTGGAAGACGACGAGACCACGCACTTCTCGATCATCGACCGCGACGGCAACCGCGTCGGCGCCACCCAGACCGTCAACCTGCTGTACGGCTCGGGGCTCATTCCCAAGGGCACCGGTGTGCTGCTGAACAACGAGATGGACGATTTCGCGCTGAAGCCGGGTACGCCCAATGCCTTCGGCGTGATGGGCTACGAGGCCAATGCGCCGAAGCCGGGCAAGCGCATGCTCAGCTCGATGACGCCGACCTTCATGGAAAACAGCGACAAGGTGATCGTGCTGGGCACCCCGGGTGGCAGCCGCATCATCACCATGGTGCTGCTGGGCATCCTCGGCTACGACGCTGGCCTGGACGCGCAGCAGGTTGCCGCGCTGCCGCGCTACCACCACCAGTGGCTGCCGGACCTGATCGAAGCCGAGGATGATGCGTTCGACGCGGCGACGGTGAAGCAGCTGCAGGCGATGGGCCACAGGATCGACCTGCCGGGCGATGTCGCCGCCGGCGGTCGCGGTTCCAGCCACGTGTGGGGCAACCTGCAGACCGTGGAATGGGACCGCAAGGCGAACAAGCTGTTCGGTGGCAGCGACCCGCGCAATCCGGTGGGCAGTGCCCAGGTCGTGCCGGCCCACTGATGTGGTGGTGCCGGCCACTGGCCGGCAATCCGCAGATCACCAGGACCCCGCCAACCGGCGGGGTTTCCTGTTTCCTTTCTAGCGATTATTTAACGGTCCGGCGCCGATAATCGACGCATGAAACTCTGGTCTATTCGTGGAAACTCGCAGCGCCTGGACGGCGGCGCGATGTTCGGCAACGCGCCGCGTGCGTTGTGGGAAAAATGGGCGGCTCCGGACGAGCTCAATCGCATTGAGCTGGCCTGCCGTGCGTTGCTTGCCAGTCCGCTGGAAGGCAAGACGGTACTGTTTGAAACCGGTATCGGTGCGTTCTTCGACCCGCGCATGCGAGAGCGCTACGGCGTGCAGGAAAGCCAGCACGTGCTGATCGATTCACTGCGCGAAGCGGGTTTCGAGCACGAGGACATCGACGTGGTGGTGCTCAGCCACCTGCACTTCGATCATGCCGGTGGCCTGCTTGCCGCATGGAGCGAAGGGCGTGAGCCCGAGCTGCTGTTCCCCAACGCAACCTATGTGGTTGGTGCGCAGCATTGGCAGCGCGCCGTGCAGCCACACCCGCGCGATCGGGCCAGTTTCATACCTGAGCTGCCCGGCCTGCTGCAGGCCAGTGGCCGCCTGGAAGTGGTGGATGGCGAGTACTCGAAGGCGCTCGGCCGCAGCGTGCGCTTCAGCTACAGCGATGGGCATACGCCGGGGCTGATGCTGGCCGAGATCGTTGGCCACGCGCATGCCGGTGAAGATGCGCACGGTGGCGTGGTGTTCTGTGCCGACCTCATCCCAGGTCGTTCATGGGTGCACGTGCCGATCACCATGGGCTATGACCGCAATGCCGAATTGCTGATCGACGAGAAACGGCAGTTCCTTGAGGACAAGCTGGCGCGCAACGTGCGGCTGTTCTTCACCCACGACCCGCAGGTGGCGCTGGCGCAGCTGGGCCGTGATGACAAGGGACGTTTCGTGACCCTGCACGAACAGGGCGAGCTGAAGGCGCGCGCCCTGGGGTAATGGCAGAGCCGAGCGTGGGCTCGGCTCTGCATCACTCGTCGTTACGACGCCTTCAGGCAGCTGCTCATGAAGGTCTTGCGCGCATCGCCTGCCAGTTTCTTCGCGCCCGCGTCAGCGTTGCACTTGCGCATGCGTTCCTGCTGCGTATTGACCGGCTTGGTTTCGGCAGCCTGGCCACTGAGGCAGGAGCTCTGCGCGGTCTTGTAGGCATCCCCCTTCAAGCCCTTGTTCTTGGCCGAGCATTCGGCCATGCGTTGCTGCTGCGGGGTGGTGGCGTTGGCAGCCAGGGGCAGGCCGGCCAGCAGGACGGCGGCCAGCAGGAATGAGGCCTTCATCGCGAGCTCCAAGGGTGGCGGGTGCGCGGAGCATTCGCCTCCGGCCGGCAAGGCCACGTGAAGAATCACGCGTCGGCCACACCCGCGTCCACGGGCGTTCACGTGCCGCGGCGAAGCGCGCCCGCGAACGGTTGTCGAGTCAGAGCCCTCTCCTGCGGAGAGGGATCCGACCGCGGTTTGCCGGATCAGCCGACGCGGGTGCCGAAGATGCGGTCACCTGCGTCGCCCAGTCCGGGCAGGATGTAGCCCTTGTCGTTGAGCTGGGCATCGATGGCCGCAGTGTAGATTTCCACGTCCGGGTGCACGGCCTTCACTGCTTCGATGCCTTCGGGCGCGGCCACCAGGAAGATGCCCTTGATGCGACGGGCGCCGGCGCGCTTGAGCATGTCGATGGTGGCGATCAGCGTGCCGCCGGTGGCCAGCATCGGGTCGAGGATCAGTGCGTCGCGCTCTTCCAGGCGGCCGGTCAGGCGCTCGAAGTAGGGCACCGGCTGCAGGGTTTCTTCATCGCGCTGCAGGCCGACCACGCTGACACGGGCGGCCGGAATCAGCGACAGCACGCCGCTGAGCATGCCCAGGCCGGCACGCAGGATCGGCACCACGGTGATCTTGGCGCCGGCAATGCGCTGCACCGTCACCGGGCCGGCCCAGCCGGCCAGGGTGTGCGGCTCGGTATCCAGGTCGGCGGTGGCCTCGTAGGCCAGCAGCGTACCCAGCTCGTTGGCCATCTCGCGGAAATCCTTGGTGCTGAGCGCAGCGTTGCGCATCAGGCCGATCTTGTGCTGCACCAGCGGGTGGCGCACTTCGACGATCTTCATGGTCGGGAAGGGGAATAGGGAGAGAGGCCGCCATTTTGCCGGATTGGCGGGGCGAAGCCCAAACCGGGCCCGGGGCCGCTGTACATGAAATGTGCAGAGGCATGTCACGGCCATGCAACCTTGCGGACATACCGTGCAGACCCATTCTTAACAGGAATGGGGATTCCCAGTGCATATCAAGACTCCGTTGGCCGTTGCCATCACCCTGACCCTGGCAATGGGGGTGCGGCACCGCTGCAGGCCGCCGGGCAGCAGGCGGTAGCCGCTACCGGCGCCGTGGCGGCCGACGCGGTCGACCTGGACCGTATCGAGGTGCGCGCCCAGCTCGAATCGCAGATCCGAGCGGTCGACCTCAAGCGCGGCAGCGACGCCATCGAAGACGCGGTGTCCTCCGATGCCCTGGGCCAGTACCCGGACAAGAACGTGGCCGAATCACTGCAGCGCCTGCCGGGCATCAGCGTGACCCGTGACCAGGGCGAGGGCCGTTTCGTGGTCATCCGTGGCCTGGACGCCAATCTCAACAGCGTCAGCGTGGATGGCATCGCCGTGGGCACGCCGGAGGATTCCAGCCGTGCCGCGCCGCTGGACGTGATCCCGTCCGATTCCACCGAACGCCTTCGCGTGGTGAAGTCGCCGACCCCGGACATGCCCGGTGATGCCATCGGTGGTGCCGTGCTGGTGGAATCGGCCTCGGCCTTCGACCGCGACGGTCGCAGCCTGCGTGGCAAGATCGAGGGCAGTCACCAGCAGCTGTCCGGCGAGACCAGCCCGAAGGCGGCCTTCAACTACAGCGAAGTGTTCAACGACACCTTCGGCGTGGCGCTGGGCGTGAACTACCAGAAGCGCAGGTTCGAGTCGGACAACACCGAAGTGGAGTACGACGGCGAGGACGATGCCGCCCCCGGTGACGTGACCGCGATCAACCTGCAGCACCGCAAGTACGAGATCGAGCGCAAGCGCATCGGCGCCAACCTCAACCTCGACTGGCGGCCGGACGAAGACAGCCGGTACTACCTGCGCACGCTGTACAGCCAGTTCGACGATGCGGAGACCCGCCAGCGCGTGATCTTCAACTTCGACGACGCGAAGATGGTCAAGACCGGCACCGACCAGTACCGCCTGGATGGCATGCCGGAGGATTCGATCGACAAGCGCATGCGCTACCGCACCAAGAAGGAAAACACCTTCGCGGCCAGCCTGGGCGGCGAGAACAAGTTGACCAACGCCGTGGTCGATTACCGGATCGGCTACACCCGTACCGAAGAGCGCGTGAACGACGAGATGGAGGCGCGTTTCAAGCTCAACGGCAAGGCGTTCAACGGCAGCCTGGACCAGAGCAGCCGGCTGCCCAGCTACAGCTTCGACAACCCGCAGTGGCTGGACAACAGCAACTACGCGTTCGACCGCTTCGTGCTTTCGCCCAAGCAGGTGAACGACAAGGAGCACAGCGCGCAGGTCAACGTGCGCTTCGACGGCGACAGCAGCAGCATCAAGTTCGGTCTGCTGGGCCGCTGGCGCGACCGCGACGTGAATGTGGATGAGCGCGAACTGCGCGTCGGCCCGAAGGTGACGCTGGCGGGCTGGACCACCTCCTCGCCCGAACATCGCCACGGCAACTTCGGCGACGGTATGGATTCGGCTGCGATGCGTGCCTTCTGGGCAGCCAACGGCAGCCAGTACAGCGCCCGCCCGCAGGACGTCGGCGGCAATGCGATGACGTCGCTGGAAGAGGATTACGTGGCCAGCGAGGACATCTTCGCCAGCTATGCCATGGGTACCTGGGACGTGGGTGCGCTGCGCATCATCGGCGGCGTGCGCGTGGAGAACACCCGCTTCAAGGCGATCGGCAACCAGGTGGACGTGGCCGCCAACGGCCGCAGCTTCACCGTCACCCCGCGCGTGGCCAACAGCAGCTACACCAACGTGCTGCCGGGCCTGCACCTGCGCTATGACGCGGCTGATGACTGGGTGCTGCGCGCCTCGGCCAACAAGACCGTATCGCGCCCGTCCTTCGGCGACGTCTCGCCGCGCGTGGGTTACAGCCGCGGTGACGAGGAAGTGCGCCTGGGCAACCCGGAACTGGATCCGTACGAGTCGAAGAACATCGACCTGTCGGTGGAGAAGTACATCGGCAGCAGCGGCATCGTTTCGCTGGGCCTGTTCCACAAGTCGATCGATGGCTACATCGTCGGAACCGTGCGCACCAATGATCCGGCCTACGGTGGATTCGATGTGACGCAGCCGATCAATGGTCGCGAGGCCACCGTGCGTGGTGCGGAGTTCAACTGGCAGCAGCAGCTGGCCTTCCTGCCGGACGGCCTGGGTGGCCTGCTGGTCGGCGCCAGTGGCACCTGGCTGGATACGAAGTTCGATGCCGGCATCAAGGACCGTGCGGGTGAGGACTTCACCCTGCCACGCGCCTCCAAGCACGTCTACAGCGCGCACATCGGCTATGAGAAGTACGGCTTGAGCACGCGCCTGGCGGCCGTGTACCGCAGCGAGTACCTGGACAGCATCGGCAAGGGCCGCGCGTTCGATATCTACGTTGCGCCGAATACCCAGCTCGATTTCTCGCTTGACTACAGGTTCACCCCGCGCGTGAGCGTGTACTTCGAAGCGCAGAACCTGCTGGACAAGCCGCTGGAGCTGTACCAGGGCACGCGTTCGCGCACCCTGCAGATGGAAGAGTACGGCCGCACCTATGCGCTGGGCCTGAAGGTGGCGCTGTGATGGGGCGTGGCGTCACCGTCCTGGCCGCCGCGCTGGCAGCTACGCTGGTCGCCGGCTGCACGCCGGCCACCGGCACCGATCCGGTTGCGGGAGCGGCCGCGCCGGCCGCCGGAGGCGAGCGCGTGGTGACCACCATCGCCGAAGCCTTCCTGTCACCGATGACCCCAGCCGACAACATCGATTCCCCCGCGGCCTGGCGCGCGCCGGACGGCGCGCTGTGGCTGATCGCCACCGCCAAGGCCACCGACAAGCTGGTGGTCTACGACGGCAGCACCGGACAGCACCTGCGTGACGTCGGCAGCAGCGGCACCGCACCGGGGCAGTTCGACCGCCCAAATGGTATCGCGGTGATCGACGACCTGCTGTGGATCGTGGAGCGCGACAATCACCGCGTGCAGGTACTGCGCCTGCCGGACTTCACGCCGCTGGCGACGTTCGCTGCGGACGACCTGCGCAAGCCTTACGGACTGTGGGTCGACCGTCGTGCCGATGGCTACAGCGTCTACGTCACCGACTCCTGGGACAACGGCGAGGATGCACAGGGGCGTGACGTCCTGCCGCCGCTGGCCGAGCTGGACAAGCGCGTGCGCCAGTATCACGTGACCCGCAATGGTGAGAAGGTCGACGCGAAGCGGGTGGCCAGCATCGGCGATACCACCGAGGCGGGAGCGCTGCGCGTGGTCGAGTCGATCTGGGGCGATCCCGAGAACGACCGCCTGTTGATTGCCGAAGAAGACGAGAGCTACGCCAGCGAGTTCAAGGTCTACACCCTGGCGGGCCGCTTCACCGGCACCACCTTCGGCCGCGACGTGTTCAAGGCGCAGGCCGAAGGCGTGACCCTGCGCACCTGCGGCAAGGATGGCTGGTGGATCACCACCGAACAGGGCAAGCAGCGCAGCGTGTTCCATCTGTTCGACCGGCACACGCTGAAGCCGGTCGGCGCGTTCCAGGGCAATACCGTGGCCAACACCGACGGCATCTGGATGATGCAGCAAGCCAGCACGCGCTTCCCGCACGGCGCGCTGTATGCCGTACACGACGATCAGGGTGTGGTGGCCTTCGACTGGGAAAGCATCGCCAAGCAACTGGCGCTGCCGCTGGAGTGTGGTGCATGAGCCGGCAGCTCGTGATGCGCACGCTGGCCCTGGGCCTGCTGCTGGCGCTGCCGTCGCTGTCGATCGCGGCGGCCGAACCGAATACCCAGGTGCCGGCAGGTAGCCGCCACTACGCAGCGACGACGGTGCCGGACCGCATCGTCGCCTCGCCGGCGGCCGATTCCAGCCATGGGTTCGCAGTGGCCTGGCGCACCGATGGCAGCGTGCAGGCGCCGCTGCTGGAGATCGCAATGGCCGCAGATTCGCCGGCCATCGAAGGCATCCGCCAGGTTCGTGCGACGACCCGCGCGCTGCAGACCGAGAACGGCCTGTCGCACCACCATCGTGCAGATATCGATGGCCTGCAGCCGGATACCCAGTACGTCTACCGTGTGCAGGGCAACGGCAGTTGGAGTGCATGGAACCAGCTGCGCACGCTGGCTGCCGCCGACCAGCCGCTGACCCTGCTGTACTTCGGCGATACCCAGAACAAGAACGTCAGCCATGTCAGCCGCGTGGTGCGTGCCGCGCAGAAGGCCGCACCGCAGGCACGCATGAGCCTGTTTGCCGGCGACCTGGTCAGCGGCGGCGACAACATGGATGACAGCGAGTGGGGCGAATGGTTTGCCGCCGTCGGCTGGCTGGCGCAGGAAATGCTGGTGGCGCCGGCCATAGGCAATCACGAGTACTTCGAGGAATTCGAGGACACCCCGCAGGAGCGCCGGGTGCTGGGCCGCCACTGGCCGGTCACGTTCGCGTTGCCGGGCAATGGTGCCAGCGCTGCGCAGCAGAGCAGCTACTGGTTCGATGCGCAGGGCGTGCGCGTGGCGGTGGTCGATGGCACTTCGGCACTCGACCTTGGCACGGCCAAGGCACAGGCGCAATGGCTGGACAAGGTGTTGACCGGCAATCCGCAGCCGTGGACCATCGTGTTGCTGCACCAGCCGTTCTACTCGCCGCGCGAAGGGCGCGAGAACGCCGCGCTGCGTGAGGTGCTGTTGCCGGTGGTACGCCGCCACAACGTCGATCTGGTGCTGCAGGGCCACGACCACACCTATGGCCGTCGTGGCGAGGGGCAGGCCGCAACGCCGCAGTACGTGGTGACTGTAGCCGGACCGAAGCAGTACCGCCTGTCCGATGAAGCGCGCAGGACGATGAACCCAGTGGCCGAAGACACCCAGTTGTTCCAGGTGTTGAACATCGACCCGCAGCGCCTGCGCTATGAAGCGCGCACCGTGACCGGCCGTCTCTACGATGCCTTCGAACTGCGCCGCGATGCCAAGGGGGGAAAACAGCGCATGGAGCTGACCGAAGGCCGCATCACGCCGCGTGATTGCCCGCGTGCGCAGACCGCCAAGGGTCGCGCCGATCGCTGCTGGGAATGAGGACACGCCGATGACCACGCCCCGTCGCATCCTTCCTCTCGCTGCCATCGGCGCCGCTCTGCTGTTGCTGACCAGTGCGGTGACCGCTGCCGATACCGTGCTGCATCCGTTCCTGGTGGCCCAGCCAAGGGAAGCCCCGCAGGAGGTGAATCTGGCGGTGGAGATTCCCGCCGGCAGCGTGACCAAGTACGAGATCAAGGAAGACGGCCTGGTGCATGTGGACCGCTTCCAGTCGATGCCGGTCGCCTATCCGGCCAACTACGGTTCGATGCCGCGCACGTTGGCTGGCGACAACGATCCGCTGGACGCGCTGGTGCTGACCCGTGAACCCCTGCATCCGGGCGTGATCGTACGCTTCCGGCCGATCGGCTACCTTAAGATGATCGACGGCGGCGAGCACGACGAGAAGATCATCGGCGTGCCGACCGACAAGGTTGACCCGACCTACGCCAACATCCGCGACCTGGCCGATCTGCCGGAGATCGAAAGACAGCGCATCGAAGCGTTCTTCCGGGTCTACAAGGACCTGCCGGCCGGGCGCAACGCGGTGCAGCTCAACGGTTGGGGCAACGCCGCCGAGGCGCGGGCGCTGATCAGCGAAGCGATGAAGCGCTTCGAAAGGTAGATCCGCGCCATGCGTGGATTCAGTCCAGCAACGTCTCGATGAACGATTCGGCCTGCAGGCGGTCGCCCAGTACCCGGGCCACCGCCTGTACGGCTGCGTCCTGGTGTTCAGGGCGGATGCCGCCATCGTCATCGTCGTTGTAAAGGTCATCGCCGGCATCGAGGTACACCGTGCCTGCTGCAGCCAGAGCTGCCATCAGGGTCGGCACGTCGGCAGCCATTTCGTCGGCATCCAGCAGGCCGGCACCGTGATGGCTGAACAGCACACGGCCGTCGTCCAGATCGAGGATGAACGGATCAGCGCTGCGATCGGCAATCACCAGCCAGTTCGAGGGCCAGTCGTTGATCCGTTCGCCGCTGATGCCATGCCATCGATAGCCGGCCTGATGGCTCCACAGGCGTTGCAGCGGCGGTATCCAGACATCAAGGCCGGGAACGGTGATGCCGGCGGTGCCTACCCGGGCATTGATCACTTCGCCCAGCGGCCCGACCTGCGCGTAGAAGCGTGCCAGTACCGGGGGCAGCGGGAACGGGCCCTGCCAGTCGCTCTCGTGCTGGGCATGCAGCAGCCCGAAGCGGGCGAATGAGGCGTGAAGATCATCCATGTCAGAGTCCATCGGGTAGCGGCCGTGCAGCCTAGCAGACGGCGTCTGCGCGCATCGCCTTCACCACCGCTGGCTATCATGTGCGCCTTCCACAACGAAGGCATTGCCTGTGTCGGTAGCGTTGGTATGGTTCCGCCGTGATCTGCGGCTGCAGGACAATCCGGCCCTGCAGGCCGCGCTGGATGCCGGTCACCATGTGGTGCCGGTCTACATCCACGCGCCGCATGAAGAGGGGGAGTGGACGCCGGGTGCCGCCTCCGATGCGTGGCGCCACCGTTCACTGGGTGCCTTGGATGCCGACCTGCGCACGCGCGGCTCGTCGCTGGTGCTGCGCAGTGGTGACAGCCTGCCGGCCCTGCAGTTGCTGATCGAGCAGACCGGCGCCGAGGCGGTGTACTGGAACCGCAAGTACGAGCCGGCCACCCAGCCTCGCGACGCCACCATCAAGCGCACGCTGCGCGAGCAGGGCGTCGACGCGCAGAGCTGCAATGGCAGCCTGTTGTTCGAGCCCTGGGACATCGCCACCCAGCAGGGACAGCCGTACAAGGTGTTCACGCCGTACTGGCGCAACGTGCTCAGTCATTGGCGCCTGCCGGCACTGCAGGCCGCACCGCAGGCACTGGCGACGCACGCGGTCGACAGCCTCGCAATTGATGATCTACAGCTTGCACCGACGCTGGATTGGGATACCGGCTTCTGGGAGCACTGGCAGCCGGGCGAAGCCGGTGCGCTGGAGGCGCTGTCGGTGTTCGAGGACGGCGCCTTGCGCGGTTACCGCGAGCAGCGAGACCTGCCCGATCGCGTGGGCACCTCGCGGATGTCGCCGCACCTGCATTTCGGTGAGATCGCACCGTGGCGCATCGCGCATGCGCTGGAAAGACGGCGCAGTGCCGGCACCGATGCCGACATCGACGGCTATCTGCGGCAACTGGGCTGGCGTGATTTCGCCTACCACCTGTTGCATCACTTTCCGAAGACGCCCACGGACAACCTCAATCCGCGTTTTGACCGCTTCCCCTGGGCGGCGCCGACTGCAGCGCAACTGCACGACTGGCAGCGCGGCAACACCGGCGTGCCGATCGTTGATGCCGGACTGCGCGAGCTGTGGCACACCGGCTACATGCATAACCGGGTTCGGATGATCGTGGCCAGTTACCTGTGCAAGCACCTTCGCGCGCACTGGCTGCATGGCGCGCGCTGGTTCTGGGACACCCTGGTCGATGCCGATCTGGCCAACAACACGATGGGCTGGCAATGGGTGGCCGGGACCGGCGCCGATGCCGCGCCGTACTTCCGGGTGTTCAACCCGGTCACCCAGGCCGAGAAGTTCGATCCGCAGGCCCGCTACATCAGCCGCTGGGTGCCCGAGCTGGCGGCGCTGCCGGTGAAGGCGCGGTTTGCGCCGTGGCAGCATCCTCTGCTCCTGGCCGCACACGCGCCTGACTACCCACGCACGCCGATGGTGGACCTGGCAGAGGGCCGCGATGCTGCGCTGGCGGCATACCGCCAGTCGGGGGCGGGGTAAAGGGTGACCCGAGCGATCCGGTCAGTTAGCTGAACGCGGCCCTGTCGGCGCACCGGATCATCATCCCGACATCGCATTCGGCTGTTTATCCTCTCTGCGCCCGCAAGCCGCCGGCCGACCGGAAACCAAGGAGAACCTCATGATCCGCAACACCACCCGCAACGTCGCACTGGCCCTGATGAGTGCGGCCGTCCTGTCGGCCTGCGCCACCGGCGGCTCCTATGTGCAGAGTGACCAGTACGGCAACCCGACCGAACAGCAGAACCGGACCGGCCGCAACGCGCTGATCGGTACCGCCATCGGCGTGGCGGCCGGCCTGCTGACCGGCGACAGTGCTACCGAGCGGCGCCAGCACGCGCTGATCGGTGCCGGTATCGGCGCACTCAGCGGTGCCGCCGTCGGCCAGTACCAGGATCGCCAGGAACGCGCACTGCGCGAGCGCACCGCCAACACCGGCATCGATGTGCAGCGCCAGGGCGACAACATCATGCTGAACCTCCCGGACGGGATTACCTTCGACTTCGGCAAGGCGACCCTGAAGCCGCAGTTCTATGGCTCGCTCAACGGCGTGGCCGGTACGCTGCGTGAGTACAACCAGACCATGATCGAGGTGGTTGGCCACACCGACAGCATCGGCAGCGACGCGGTCAACAACCGCCTGTCGAAGGAACGCGCCGACTCGGTCGCGCAGTACCTGATCGGCCAGGGCGTGCAGAGCGTGCGTATCGAAACGCTGGGCGCCGGCAAGGCGTACCCGATTGCCGACAACAGCACCGACGCCGGCCGCGCCAAGAACCGCCGCGTCGAGATTCGGGTGATTCCGCTCAAGCAATAACGCGTAGCGTTGCTGCTTGAGCCGGTCCGGGCATCGGCCGGAACGAAAATGCCGCCCTTGCAGGCGGCATTTTTGTGGGTGCCGAGCGTTGCTCGGCACGCCGACAGCGCATGCAGAGTCGAGCCGCGCTCGACTCCCTCTGTAAGCCATGCCGACCAAGGTCGGCATCTACCAGGAGATGGATAGGCGCTCTTGTTGCAGGTTACGCCGCCGAAGCGGCCACCTTCTCCAGGATCCGCTTGCCACTGTTCTCCAGCGCGGCATCTTCCTGTGCCTTCTGCTGCTGTGCCAGCTTCGCGCCGGGGCACTGCGCCAGCATGTAGTTGGCATCGAAGTTGAGCTTCTCGACCAGGAAGTCGACAAATGCACGCACCTTCGGCGAGACCAGGCGGCCGCCGGCGAATACGGCATTGAAATCCACTTCCGGGCCGGTCCAGCCGGCCAGCACGCGGCGCACCATGCCCGATTCGACGAACGGCTTGGCCATCACATCACCGGTCAGCAGCAGGCCTTCGCCACAGACCAATGCACCATTCAACGCAGACATGTCGTTGGCGGTCATCAGCGGGGTGACCGGGAAGTCGCGCAGTTCGCCCCCGTTCTCGCCCAGCTGCCAGGTGAAGCGCGGCGAGTTGCCGGTATGGTACGGCTTGCGCATCGCCAGGATGCGATGGAACTGCAGCTCTTCCGGATGCAGCGGTTCGCCATAGCGCTCAATGTAGGCCGGACTGGCGAACACCTGCGTGCGCAGGCTGCCCAGCTTGCGCGCGACCAGATTGGAATCGGGCAGGGCACCCACGCGCAGTGCCAGGTCCGCTTCACCGGCGATCAGGTCCAGCTTCTCGTTGCCCATGTGCATGTCCAGGCGGATCTCTGGATACTGCGCATGGAACTGGCCCAGCAGCGGCGCAATCCAGGTGATGCCGATCGAGTAGGGCACAGTGAAGCGCAGCCAGCCGCGCGGGCCGGACTGCAGCTGGCTCACCGCGCTCTCCGCTTCTTCCAGCTCGCGCGCGATGCGCTGGCAGTGCTCGTGGTAGATCGAACCGGCTTCGGTCAGGCCGAGGCGGCGCGTGGTCCGGTGCAGCAGGCGCGCGCCCAGGCGCGTTTCCAGCTCCTGCACTTTGCGGCTGACCGTGGTCTTGGGCAGGCCGAGCGATTTGGCAGCAGCAATGAAGCTGCCTTGCTCGACCACTTTGACGAAGATCAGCGTCTCGTTGAGATCGTGGGACATGGTCGGGGGTCCTGGACGTCGGGGATGGGACAATCGTGACAGAACGATTGGACCGGGTGCGGGATGATTATTCCCCTTAATCAGGACTAATCAAGTAAAGGTTTGAGGTCTATCGTGGCGCCATTCGTTAATTGGAGCCCGTCCGCCATGAGCCTGCGCAACATTCTTGCCCGACTCCGGAACGCCGGCCAGAACACCCTGGACCTGGCGATGACCGTCGAAGCCCGTCCGAGTTCCTTGGTACACAAGGACTTTCGTGAGTTTACCGCGCCCATGCGTCAGCAGCGTGGCGGTGCCATCCGCCTGGTCCCGCACAAGGGCGACCGGCTGCGTCGAATCGGGACTATCCCGGATTTGGGAGGAAATGTCCCGTGAATGGGATACTGACGCCCGAAGTCCTGGTCCTTGGCGGTACCGGTGCCGTCGGCCAGGGCGTGGTCGGCGCGTTGCTGGAAGCCGGCAGCCCGGTGCTGGTGGTTGGCCGCGATCCGGGCCGGCTGGCCGCGCTGCATGAGCAGTTCGCGGATGAGCCCGGACTGGAGACGCTGCTGGGTTCGCTCAGCGATGACGGCTCGGCACGCGCGCTGGCCGAACGCATCGCGCAGCGCCCGCGTCCGTTGGCCGCCGTGATCGCGGCCATGGGTGGCCCCTACCGTCGCGGCCGGGTGATCGACCGCAAGGGCGATGAGCTGCTGGGCGCGATGCAGGCCGACCTGATGCCGCACGTGCACGCCGTGCGCCACCTGCTGCCGCTGCTGCAGGACAACGTGCATGCGCGCCGCTACGTGATGATCGGCAGCCCGGCCAACGCCAAGCCCTGGGCGGGCTACGGCGAGACCTCGATCACCACCGCCGCACTGCGCATGTACGCGCAGGTGGTGCACCAGGAAGCGCAGGCGCTGGGCGTGCGCGCGCAGATGCTGGAAGTCTGCAGCCCGGTGTGTACCCCGGCCAACGCGGCCAATGCCTGCATCGAGTGGCCCAGCTCGCTGCTGGTCGGTCGTCGTGTGGTCTCCCTGCTTGATGGGTGCCGCGACAACCGCGCCATCGTCCGCTGCGACAGCAGCGATGCCGAATTGCCGCGTGGCCTGCTGCACCTGGAAGTTCCTCCGCTGTGGCGCGACACCGCAGGCATCGCTTGACCTCGACCATGGTTGAGGTCGCAGTATTCGCCGCCGATTTTTGCAACACGTTCTCATATCGCTGTACCACCCCTCCGTACGGATGCATGCCATGACTTCCCCCAATACCACCCCACATCGTTTCGGCCATCGCATTGCGATGGCCGGCGTGTCGATCCTCGCCGCGGCCGTGCTTGCAGCCTGCAGCGGCGGCCATGCCGAAGAAGGCGGTGCACCGCCGCCGCCGCAGGTCAGCGCCGCGCCGGTGCTGGTCAAGCAGGTCAGCCAGTGGGACGAGTTCAGTGGCCGCGTCGAAGCGGTGCAGAGCGTTGAACTGCGTCCGCGCGTGTCCGGCTACATCGACAAGGTCAACTACGTTGAAGGCCAGGAAGTGAAGAAGGGCGAAGTGCTCTTCACCATCGACGCGCGCAGTTACCAGGCCGAGTACGATCGGGCAGCCGCCGAACTGGCCCGCGCCCGTACCCAGGCCACGCTGGCCCGCAGCGAGTCCGAGCGCGCCAAGCGGCTGTCCGAGCAGCAGGCGATCTCCACCGAGACCGCCGAGCAGCGCCGTGCGGCTGCCGACCAGTCCGGCGCCGCCGTGCAGGCCGCGCAGGCAGCATTGGATGCCGCCCGCCTCAATCTTGAGTTCACCAAGGTGCGGGCACCGATCGACGGCCGTGCCGGCCGCGCGATGGTCACCGCCGGCAACCTGGTCACCGCCGGCGACAGCGCCAGCGTGCTGACCACGCTGGTCTCGCTGGACACGGTGTTCGTCTACTTCGATGCCGACGAAGGCACCTTCCTGCGCTACGCCCAGATGGCACGCAAGGGTGAGCGCCCGAGCGAGCGTGACAGCGCGCTGCCGGTGAAGGTCGGCCTGTCCGGTGAAGAAGGCTACCCGCACACGGGCAAGGTCGACTTCCTCGACAACCAGGTCGCCCGCAGTACCGGGACCATCCGCGTCCGCGCGCTGCTGGACAACGCCGATCGCCAGTTCACGCCGGGCTTGTTCGCCCGCGTGCAGCTGCTTGGCAGCGGCCAGTTCCAGGCGCTGCTGATCGACGACAAGGCCGTGCTGACCGACCAGGACCGCAAGTACGTGTACGTGGTCGACAAGGATGGCAAGGCCCAGCGCCGTGACATCCAGCTCGGCCGCACCGCCGACGGCCTGCGTATCGTCGAGCACGGCCTGGCCGCCGGTGACAAGGTGATCATCGATGGCGTGCAGAAGGTCTTCATGCCGGGCATGCCGGTGCAGGCCAAGGCGGTGGCGATGCAGCCACAGCCGGCGCCGGCACCGGGCCGCGATGCCACCGCTGCCCTGAAGCACTGATCCGCCGTCTCCTGATCCGCGTTTCCGCTTAGCTGCCGGCGCCAGCGGCAGCCTTCCCTGCCTTCGTCATCCCGGCGAGGGGCGGGGTGGCTGTTGCCCGCCGAATGCCTTTCCCAGGAATTCCTCCATGGACTTTTCCCGCTTCTTCATCGACAGGCCGATCTTCGCGGCGGTGCTGTCGATCGTGATCTTCGCCGCAGGCCTGATCACGATTCCAATCCTGCCGATCAGTGAGTACCCCGAAGTGGTGCCGCCGTCGGTGGTCGTACGCACGGTGTATCCGGGCGCCAACCCCAAGGTCATTGCCGAGACCGTCGCCACGCCGCTTGAAGAGGCCATCAACGGCGTCGAAGGCATGATGTACTTGAAGTCGGTGGCCGGCTCGGACGGCGTGCTGCAGATGACCGTCACCTTCCGCCCGGGCACGGACCCGGACGCAGCGGCGGTGAAGGTGCAGAACCGCGTGGCGCAGGCGCAGGCGCGCCTGCCCGAGGACGTGCGCCGGCAGGGCGTGACTACGCAGAAGCAGTCGCCGACCTTCCTGATGGTGGTGCACCTGACCTCGCCGCAAGGCAAGTACGACACCCTGTACCTGCGCAACTACGCGCGCCTGCACGTCAAGGATGCGCTGGCGCGTATTCCGGGCGTGGGTGACGCGCAGATCTTCGGTGGCGGCGACTACGCCATGCGTGCCTGGCTGGACCCGGACAAGGTGGCCTCGCGCGGCCTGACCGCGAGCGACGTGGTGCGTGCCATGCGCGAGCAGAACGTGCAGGTTTCGGCCGGCCAGCTCGGCGCCGAACCGCTGCCGGACAGCAAGTTCCTGACCCTGATCAATGCCCAGGGCCGTCTGAAGACCGAAAAGGAATTCGGCGACATCGTGCTCAAGAGCGGCACCGATGGCGAGATCGTGCGCCTGTCCGACGTGGCCCGCCTGGAACTGGGTGCGGGCGACTACACCCTGCGCTCGCAGCTGGACGGCAAGAACGCGGTGGGTATCGGTATCTTCCAGTCGCCGGGTGCCAACGCGCTGGAAATCCGCGATCAGGTCATCTCGACGATGGACGAGATGCAGAAGACCATGCCGGCCGATGTGAAGTACGAAGCGGTGTATGACACCACCATCTTCGTGCGCGACTCGATCAAGGCCGTGGTCTCCACGCTGCTGGAAGCGATCGCCCTGGTGGTGCTGGTCGTGATCCTGTTCCTGCAGACCTGGCGTGCGTCGATCATTCCGTTGATCGCGGTGCCGGTGTCGGTGGTGGGTACGTTCGCCGCGCTGTACCTGCTGGGCTTCTCGATCAATACGCTGAGCCTGTTCGGCCTGGTGCTGGCGATCGGCATCGTGGTCGACGACGCGATCGTGGTGGTGGAGAACGTTGAACGCAACATCGAGGAAGGCCTGTCACCCACCGCCGCGGCCCACCAGGCCATGCGCGAAGTGTCCGGCCCGATCGTGGCGATCGCGCTGGTGCTGTGTGCCGTGTTCGTGCCGATGGCCTTCCTGTCCGGTGTCACCGGCCAGTTCTACAAGCAGTTCGCGGTCACCATTGCCATTTCCACGGTGATCTCGGCGATCAATTCGTTGACCCTGTCGCCAGCCCTGGCCGCGCGCCTGCTGAAGGCCCATGGCGCTCCGAAGGACGGCCCGAGCCGCCTGATCGACCGCCTGTTCGGCTGGGTGTTCCGTCCGTTCAACCGCTTCTTCAAGTCCAGCTCGGAGAAGTACGAGCGTGGCGTGGCCCGCATCCTCGGCCGCCGCGGTGCGGTGTTCGTGGTCTACGCGATCCTGCTGGTCGGTACCGGCGTGATCTTCAAGCTGGTGCCTCCGGGCTTCATTCCGACCCAGGACAAGCTGTACCTGATTGCCGGTGTGAAGCTGCCGGAAGGTTCGTCGATCGCCCGCACCGATGAAATGCTGCGCAAGGTCGCCAAGATCGCCCAGGAAACCGATGGCGTCGCTCACACCATCTCGTTCCCCGGTCTGAACGCGCTGCAGTTCACCAATACGCCGAACACCGGTGTGGCGTTCATCCCACTCAAGCCGTTCGCCGAGCGCCATGGCCGCACCGCCGCGCAGATCAATGCCGAGATCAACCAGAAGATCGCCGGCCTGCAGGAAGGCTTCGCGTTCGCGATGATGCCGCCGCCGATCCTCGGCCTGGGCAATGGCAATGGCTACCAGATGTTCATCGAGGACCGTGGCAACCTGGGTTACGGCGCGCTGCAGAATGCGGTGCAGGCCATGCAGGGCACCGTTGCGCAGACGCCGGGCATGGCCTTCCCGATTTCCAGCTACCAGGCCAACGTGCCGCAGCTCGATGCCGAGGTCGACCGCGTCAAGGCCAAGGCACAGGGCGTGCAGCTCACCGAGCTGTTCGACACGTTGCAGACCTACCTGGGTTCGGCCTACGTCAACGACTTCAACCAGTTCGGCCGCACCTGGCAGGTGATCGCCCAGGCAGATGGTCCGTACCGCGAGACGGTCGAGGACATCGGCAAGCTGCGTACCCGCAACGACCGCGGCGAGATGGTGCCGATCGGTTCGATGGTCACCATCAAGCAGACCTTCGGCCCGGACCCGGTGCTGCGCTTCAATGGCTATCCGGCAGCGGACCTGGCCGGTGAAGCCGACCCGCGCCTTCTGTCCTCGGCCGAAGCGATGACCAAGCTGACCGAGATCGCCGGCAAGGTGCTGCCGGTGGGCATGACCACCGAATGGACCGACCTGAGCTACCAGCAGGCAACCCAGGGCAAGGCCGCCTTCATCGTGTTCCCGGTGGCGATCATGCTGGCCTTCCTGGTGCTGGCCGCGCTGTACGAGAGCTGGTCGCTGCCGCTGGCGGTGATCCTGATCGTGCCGATGACCCTGCTGTCCGCGTTGTTCGGCGTGTGGCTGACCGGCGGTGACAACAACGTGTTCGTGCAGGTCGGCCTGGTGGTGCTGATGGGCCTGGCGTGCAAGAACGCGATCCTGATCGTCGAATTCGCCAGAGAGCTGGAGATGGGCGGCAAGGGTATCGTTGAAGCCGCGCTGGAAGCCTGCCGCCTGCGCCTGCGCCCGATTGTGATGACCTCCATCGCCTTCATCGCCGGCACGGTGCCGCTGGTGCTGTCTCACGGTGCAGGCGCCGAAGTGCGCTCGGTGACCGGCATCACCGTGTTTGCTGGCATGCTGGGTGTGACGCTGTTCGGCCTGTTCCTCACCCCCGTGTTCTACGTGGCCCTGCGCAAGTTCGTCACCCGCAACGGTGGTGGCCAGCTGGTGCAGCACGGCGAACCGACCATCCATCACTGACAGGGAACGTTGCTGACACTGGCCGCCCGGTCGGTGTCGGTTTTCCCCCTCATCAAGGCATGACTCCATGAACTCCCATCAGAACAAGATCGCACTGGTTACCGGCGCCACCCGTGGCATCGGCGCCGAAACGGTACGCCAGCTGGCCAGCAACGGCGTGCATACGCTGCTGGCCGGGCGCAAGCGTGAGGCCGCCGTGGAGCAGGCGCTGAAGCTGCAGGCCGAGGGCCTGCCGGTGGAAGCACTGCAGCTGGACGTCACCGACAGCGCCAGCATCGCCGAGGCGGTGCAGCAGGTGCGCGAGCGCCACGGCCGCCTCGACATCCTGGTCAACAATGCGGGCGTGTTGCTGGAAAATCCGGCGCAGCGGCCGTCGGAGCAGTCGTTGGACACCTGGCGCCGCACCTTCGAGACCAACGTCTACGCACTGGTCGCGGTGACCCAGGCCTTCCTGCCGCTGCTGCAGCAGGCCAAGGCAGGCCGCATCGTCAATGTCTCGAGCATCCTCGGTTCGCAGACCCTGCATGCCGATCCGGCGTCGGGCATCTACGACATGAAGGTTCCGGCCTACAACGCCTCCAAGGCCGCTGTGAACAGCTGGACCCTGGCACTGGCGCACGAACTGCGCAACACGCCGATCAAGGTCAACACCGTGCACCCGGGCTACGTGAAGACCGACATGAACGGCGGCCACGGCGAAATCGAAATCGCCGAAGGCGCGCGCTCCAGCGTGCAGATGGCGCTGATCGGCCATGAAGGCCCGAACGGCAGCTTCACCTACCTGGGCGAGGTGCTGCCATGGTGATCCGCACGTTGGCGATGGCCGTCTCCAGCCTGGTGCTGGCGGGCTGTGTCAGCGTCGGCCCGAACTACAAGGCCCCGGTGCAGGAACCGGTGGTCCTGCAGGGTGCACAGCAGCCGGTGTTCAGTACCGCTTCGCCGGTCGCCAGCTGGTGGGCGCAGTTCGATGATCCGGTGCTGGAACAGCTGGTGCACGGCGCACTGTCGGACAACCTGGACCTTCGCGTGGCCGTGGCCCGCGTCAGCCAGGCCCGCGCGGTGTTCGTGGAAAGCCGCCTCGACCAGGCTCCGCACGTCACCGCTGGCGGCAGCTACGACCGCCGCAAGCAACCCGATCCGCAGCTGGGTGGGCAGCGGGTGTTCAGTGAAAGCTACCAGCTCGGCTTCGACGCCGGCTGGGAGCTGGATCTGTTCGGCCGCAAGCGCCGTGCTGCTGAAGCCGCGCGCGCCGACCTCGGTGCCGAGCAGGCCAACCTGGCCGATGCGCAGGTCCTGGTCGCCGCTGAAGTGGCACGCAATTACTTCGAGCTGCGTGGTACGCAGAAGCGCATCGCGGTGGCCCAGCACACGCTGGAAAACCTGCGCGATACGCAGAAGCTGACTGAGGCGCGCTGGGAGCTGGGCGCAGGCAGCGAGCTGGATGTGCAGAGCAGCCGTGCCCGCCTGAAGGCGATCGAGGCTGACATCCCGTTGCTGGAAGTGGCCGAGGCGCAGTCGCGCAACCGGCTGGCCGTGCTGCTCGGCCAGCGCCCGGAAGTGCTGACTGACATGCTCGCGCCGCACGACGTACCGGCCTTCGCCAAGGCACTGCCGCTGGGCGATACCCGCGAACTGCTGCGCCAGCGTGCCGACGTGCGCGTGGCCGAGCGTCGCCTGGCGGCTGCGACCGCACGCGTGGGCGTGGCCACGGCGGACCTGTTCCCGCGGTTGTCGCTGTCCGGCTTCGTCGGGTTCCTCGGTGGCGATGCCAGCGGCCTGGTCAATGGCAACAACAAGGCCTGGTCGCTGACCCCATCGCTGAGCTGGGCGGCATTCGACTTCGGCACCGTGCGTGCACGCCTGCGTGCCAGCAAGGCTGAAGCCGAAGGCGTGGCCGCGCAGTATGAGCAGGCGGTACTGCTGGCCCTGGAAGACACCGAGAACGCACTGACCCGCTATTCCAAGCAGCAGGCACGGTTGGCGATCGTGGTCGAGCAGGCGCAGGCGGCACGGCGTGCCGAATCGCTGGCTCAGATCCGCTATCGCGAGGGCTCGGAGGACTTCCTGACACTGCTGGATGCGCAGCGCACGCAGCTGGCAGCCGATGATGCGTTGGCGGCGGCCGAGTCCGAGGTCAATGTCAGCGTGGTGGGCGTGTACAAGGCGCTCGGAGGCTGGGGGCAATCACCGCAGCAACCGAGCGTGGCGCAGGTGCAGTGACTCCGGGGGGACGGAGGCCGTGGCTTCCGTCCCCTTACTCTTTCAGGGCCACTGATTGGCCGGCACCTCGCGCTCGCGCATGCGCACGATGCAGAAGCGATGGCCGGTCGGTGCTTCCATTACCCACCAGCGCTTGACGAAGCCTATCCGTCGCGCGCCGAGCTTCTCCAGGCGGTCGGCTTCGGCATCGATGTCGTCGCTCTCGATGTCCAGATGCACCCGTGACGGGTGATCGACCCGCTGGACTTCAACGTCCAGGCCCGCCGGTGCGCCCAGCAGGTCGGCATACTCGGCGCCCCCTTCGGCACGCGCCGCCTGTGCCTGCAGGCCGAGCGCGGCGGCCCAGAAACGGGCGCCTTCGTCGGCGGGAAGGTCCTGGCAGTCGATGATGAATCCTGCCAGCCGGCTCTGGTGTGCCATGTGCTGCTCCGCAGTTCGAGGGGTACGCGGCAGGGTAGCGCGGTGCATTTCGCGTACGTCTTCACCTTCGTGACGTTTCTGACTCTGCCGGATTGCGGGCTCGCCGTGTAACTAGTGGGTCAGGCACTCGGGAGGACAGGCAATGGCGGACGGAAGGCGGGATACCCAACGGATGTTGTTCGGCGATCCGGGTCCACCGGGTGCGGGTCTGTCAGTGGCGGTCGTGGTGCTGCTGGTGCTGGCGACGATGGCCGCAGCGGTCGGTTTCCTGCGCCTGCAGGATTCGATGCTGGGGCTGGGCCTGATCGGCGTCGCCGTGTTCCTGGCGATAGGGGCCCGCATCTGCCAGGCGCGCGATCAGCATCAGGCCCTGTATCGCCTGCTGTCGCGGCAGCCGCCGCTGTAGCTGCGGCTGCCGTGCGGGGTCAGTGCTGTGGCCAGTCCAGTTCGACCACCAGCGGGAAATGATCCGATGGCAGCACGCCATCGATGCGGCGGTCATCGGTCAGGAAGCTGCGCGCGTGGAAACCGCGCACCAGCACCCAGTCCAGCTGCGCGGTGGCCTTGCCAGTGAAATCGTGGAAGGTCAGTCGCGGGCCCTGCGGTGTCTTCACCTGGGTACGGGTGTCGTGCAATACGCGGGTGAATGCCTTGTAGGTGTCGCCGCCGGGTTCGCTGTTGAAGTCACCGGTCAGCACCACCGGCAGGTCGGCCGGCAGGCCGGCCACGCGCCTGCCGATCAGCTCGGCACCTTTCACCCGTCGTGGTTCGTCCTCGTCGCGGTAGGGCAGGTGGGTATCCATGAAATAGAAGCGGCGGCCGTCATCGATGCGGCGGAACAGCGCCCAGGTGACCATGCGTGGATACAGGTTGCCCCAGGTGATGCTGCCGGGCACATCGGGCGTATCAGACAGCCAGAAGTTGCCTGATTCCTCGATCGCCAGCACCTTGCTGTCGTAGAACACGCCCATGTGCTCGTCGCCGCTGCCGCCGCGGCGGCCCTCGCCGAACCAGCGGTAGCCGGGCAGGTGCTGGGCAAGGTAATCGGCCTGCTCCTGCACCAGCTCCTGGGTACCGATCACCGCCGGGTGCGCATCGAGGATGACCTTCACCATCGCATCGCGACGATCGGGCCAGCGCTTGCCGGGCTCGGTATCGGCCGGGGTGCGCACATTGAACGACATCACCTTCAACGGCGCAGGGGCTGCGGCCCAGGCGCTGGTCGCAGGCAGGGCAAGCGCCAGCAGGGCACAGAGTACGGGGCGACGGAAACGCGACAACATCGTGGAATCCCTCCATTCCATGAAAACGGTTTCACAGAGCATGCCACGAATGCGCGGACAGCGTTATGCAGGGATGGGTGGCTCGCGGATGCCGGGCGGGCGATGAACGTCCCACCCGGTGGACCGCGCACCGGCGATCACGGGTCGTAGCTCATCCCGTCGCCTGCCTTCTGCAATCGCGCAGATGCCCAGCGCGTATGCAGCACGCTGATCAGGCAGCAGGAAGTGTCTCCATCCTGATCAGTCTTCAATCTCGCCACGGCGGCCTGCCGCGCGCACTGCCTGAGCGGTGGTGGCCACGCCAAGTCGTTGCCGTGCTCGCCGCAGGTGGTTCTCAACGGTGCGCGCAGACAGCCCCAGCGTGGCCGCTATCTCTGCCTGGCGCCGTCCAGCGGCGACCCAGCGCAGCACCTCGCGTTCGCGTGCGCTCAGCGCGCCCGCGCGGATGTCGGCCGGCGCTTCGGCCAGACGCCGCGCCGCACGGAAGGCGGAGGTGCCGACCATGTCCAGCAGCACACGCGCGCTGGCGGATGCATCAATCGAGGTGCCGGCAAAACTGACCGCACCCTCCAGACCGGTCGGGCCGAACACCGGAACCTGCAGCCCATGCAGGCCATCGCCGCGCGGCTGCTTCACCACCTGATAGCGTTCGCCGCGCACGCCCTGGCGCTTGCTCCAGAAGAACGGCGCAGTGCTGTCCAGCACATGACGGTTGACCGGGCAGGCATGCAGGTAGCGGGCGAGTGCGGTATCGCTGCCGTCACCGAACCAGTCACCTTCGATCCAGTACACGCGCTGTGCGCCGCGCTCCAGCCCGGTTCCGGTGGCAAACACCAACAGGCGGTCGTAGCCCAAGGGTGAGGCGGCGGCGCGCAGCACGCCGCCCACCGCAGGCAATGACCGAGCCTGTTCCAGTTCCAGCAGCGCGGGCACCAGCGCAGGCATGGGCTCAGCGCCCCGCCAGTGCATCGAGCAGCGTACGCGCGGCCAGCTTGCCCAACGCATTGCCGGCCAGCGGGCTGTCGCCGGTCAGCAGCAGGCGATCCTGCAGCACGCTGCCATCGATGCCCTCATTGACGATCTGCACGCCCTGCTGGGCCAGTCGTTCGCCGAAGAACCAACGCAGCTGCCCGGGCATGTAGCCGATCTCCGGTGTCTGCCGGTCCATTGCGTCGGGGAAGGCGCAGATGCGGTAGCCACGGAACAACGAGTCACCCTCGGCTTCGTCGACGCCCGCTGCCAGCAGCGCCGCCGGGCCATGGCAGAGGGTGATGATGTGGCGCTGCTCGGCCATGGCCCACTGCAAGGTGGCCTTCACAGCGCGGCTTTCCGGGAGGCCGATCAACGCGCCGTGCCCACCGGGAATGAAGACAGCGGCGTAGTCCGAATCGGTGCCCAGGCCGGCCACCACCTGGTCCAGCTGCAACGGCTGGCGGAAGCGTGCCTGGTAGCGTTCGTACAGGGTGCCGATCTCGCGGTCCTCGTGTGGGAAGGCCCACCATTCGAACTTGACGGGGTTGCCGGACAGCGTCGCCACGTCGATGTCGAAGCCGGCCTTGTCCAGGTGGTACATCGGCAGCAGGGTTTCCACCGGATGGTTACCGGTGGAGAACAGGTGGCCATTGGCGGTCGGCAGATAGCGCTCGTCGGCGGCGATCATCAGCACCTTCCAGCGACCATCGCGGCGCGCATCCGGATAGTCGGCGCCGGACAGGTCGCTCTTGGGCGAGGTGAACTGCGAGAGCGAATACGGCGACGGGAAGAAGGCATCGCGCTCGGCCGGATCGGGGCTGGGCTGGCGGCTGGACTCTTGCGTGTTCATGCAGACCTCCGTTGGGGGAAAGTGAGCCCAGCATAGGAGGCCGGACGCGCAGGCGCGATGAGGGATTCCCCTCAATCGGCCGCAACCAGGATGCTGCAGTGCGCCACCCGGCCGGTTGGACAGCGGGATTATGTCGTGTTATCTAGCCGGTGCCGGGATAATCCCGGCATAACCACACAGCAAGCAAAGGAATGAAAATGAAAAGATTCGCCCGAGCATTGCGCGTCACTCTGAATATTCATCCGAACGAAAAGAGCAGCGTGTGGAATACCTGGCCTCTGTGGGTCGAATTCTGATCCTGCGGGCCAAACCCGCGATTGAGCGGTAGCAAGACGAAGGGACTCGTCTTTCGAGTCCCTTCCTGCCGGAGACGCACTGCATGCAAGGGATGTCGAATGAAGGCAGCGCCATTGCTGCCGAGCGCCTGGCTGCGCGCGTGGAGCGCGAAGGGCCTGTGCTGAAGCTGGAAACCGGTGGAATCGGGGTGTTCTGCCCGGAACTGGCCGGCAAGGTCGATAAGGAGAATTCCGAGCACCTGTTCGTGGTCGAGTCGCTGGCCGACCTGTTCCGCCGGCACGAACGCGTGCGCTGGACCGAAGTGCGCAGCCTGATTGCCACGCGCAGTGCTGAACTCACCAGTGCACAGACTCTGGAGGCGTTGCAGTCGCGCATGCGGCAGGCATTGGACGCACTGTGCGGGCGCGAGCTGGATGCCACGCCAGCCGTGTGGAAGGTGATGGCGCATCCGCTGGTGCCACTGGTGATCGATGGGCTCGACGCACGCGGCACCGCAGCCATCGAACGCGCCCTGCATCTGCGCTACACCACCCAGGTCGAGCAGGTCATCCATCGGCGCCACCTGCTGCGCAACTTCCTCATCGGCCGTGCCGAATCACGGGCGATCGCCGCCGAACTCAAGCGCCGGGTCCGCAGCGGACGTTCGGCGCTGGACTACGCGCAGTCATTGCTGAGCCTGCGAGAGCGCATCGGCCTGGACAAGGTCACCTACCTGGTCACCGTGCAGCTGATCGCCATTTCCGGCGTGCCCGGCATGATGGCCGCCTGCCTGCTGTTGGCGATGCAGATGCATCCACACTGGCGCCAGCGCATCGAGGAGGAATTCGCGCCGCTCTCGGATGCGGAGATCCATGCGCTGCCGATCGCCAGGATTCCCTGCACGATGCGCTTCCTGAAGGAAGTGATGCGGCTGTACTCCACGCCCTTCAACAACCGCCGGGTGGCCGCCTGCGATCTGCAGGTGGAAGGGGAGGCCATCGCCGAAGGCACAGTGTTCGAGTTGAGTTCGTTCATCCAGCACCGCTCGGCGAAGTACTGGGATGACCCGCTGCAGTTCGATCCTGATCGCTGGTTGCCCGAACGGCGCAAGCGTACCGCCGGCATCTATGTGCCTTACGGCTTCCCAACGCGTTCCTGCGTGGGGTCGGCGGTCGGCAATGCACAGCTGGTACTGCTGTGCGCGCTGCTGGCACGCGAGTTCCGCTTCACCCCCAGCGCCGACTATCGGCCCGAGGTGCGCATGGAGGGCTTTGCGATTCCGGCGGCGCTGCATGGCACGTTCTCGCGGCGTACGGCCGGTGCCTGATCTGTCGGGACGGCGGCTTACTTTCCCGTTCGCCCGTGTGCCTGCATGTCCTCATGCAGGATCCGCCGCAGCTCGACGATGGCCGGCGTAGCTTCCTGCACGCTGTGTCCGGACACGATCACCTTCTCCGAATCCGCGTGCGGCAGGTGTGAACTCCAGTAGGGCACCAGCCCGTCATCGGTCTTCTCAAGTGGGCCATCGGCCTTGGCGCGGGCGATGATCGAGTGGTAGTGCACCTTCGGTGACATCGGCAGGTCAGCCACGGCGCGGACGAACGGGTCGTCCTTGTCCAGGTTCTGGATGCTGTTCATCTGGTAGCCGTGCTTGCCGTCATTGCGGTCGATCTGGCCATCGTTGGCAATGGTGGCGACGTCTTCCAGCACGGTCAGTGGCAACCGCACCAGCCGGCCGATCCATCGGCCGAGGCGGGTGCCCGCCACGTCGGTGCCGCGATGCGGCGTGGCGATGAACACCACGCGGGACACTTCCGGTTCCGGCAGGAAGGTCAGCACCGGTGCGCCTTTGGTGCGCAGCAGTTCGCGCTGGGCGGGCGTCATCTGCGCGGTGGCCAGCAGGGTGTCGACCAGGTGGTCGCCGGAGGAGGAGATCATCAACCGTGCGATGACCCCGCCCATGCTGTGCCCCACCAGCACCATGTCATGCGAGGCCTGCGCCTTGCCGCTGGGGTCGAAGTGCTTGAACACTTCAGCCAGCGTGTGGCGCATCGCATCGTGGCTCATCGCGATGGGCATGTTGGTCGGGTAATAGAACTGCCAGACCTGGAAGTCCCGGCGGATCTCGTCGTCGCGCAGCAGTTCGTTGGCCACGTTGACCCAGGCTTCCGGACTGCTGGCCAGGCCATGGATCATCAGCAGCACGCGGCGGTTCGGGTCATAGGGCTGCATCATGTACAGATGCGGCGTGTCGATGCCGCCCTTGCCGCCGAACAGCGTGCGCAGCGACTGTCGGCTGAAGTTGGAGCGGGCCAGCCACAGCGCATAGCCGGCAGTGAAGTTGGCCGCCAGTGGCACCTGCTGGCCGTGCAGGGTCACTTCCGAAACCTGGTAGGGATCGTGGATCTCCAGCTCCGGCTCGTCATCGTGCAGCACCTCCCACAGGTTTGTCCCCGAGAAGCGCAGCAGCACCGTCATCGATGGCGAGGGCATCTCGCTCCAGCTCTGCGTGGCCGAAGTGCTGGCCTGCGTTGCCTGCGCCGCTGCCCGAAGCGTGGTGGCCGTGCTGCCGGCCGGGTCCTCCATCACCGCCACCAGCTCGGCACCGAAGCCATCGCGGCGATGCACGCTGCGCAGCGTACCGGTGAACGACAGCGAGGCGGCGGGTACCAGCTCGCTGGGGGAACGCTGGTCCAGCGCCGATGCTTGGTCTGAAGGGGCCAGCACGAAGGTCCAGCGGCCCAGCTGGAAATGGCTGGCCTGGCCGTGCACGCGCCCGGTGGCATACGCGTTGTACAGCTGCACCGAGGCTTCCTGCACCGCCAGGTTGTAGTAGTCGCGCACCTGGGTCTGGCGGTCTTCGAAACCACGCTGGTTGGCGGTGCGCTCGGTGAAGAACAGATAGGCATAGGCCTGGCGCGCGACCTGCATCCACGCATCGAGGCGTGGCTGGAAGTCGGCATCCAGCTCGGTGACTGCGGTCTTGGCGCGGCCGGATGCCGAGTACTCGCGCTTTGGCGCCGGCAGGGTCATCGCATACTGCAGCCACAGCTCGGCCAGGCTGGAGCGCTTGTCTTCCTCGCGCACCACGATGCTGCCTTCCATCGCCTCGATGCAGGGCAGGCCGGGCTTGGCACAGACGCCCTCATCGAGCCCGGCCACGCGCAGGGTCTCAATGGTCGCCGCGCTGAGCTTGCCGGAGGTCAGGATGTCACCGCGCTTGAGCGCGATGTACTGGCCGGGCGTGACTGAGGCAACCTGCACCGACGGCCCGAACTGGCGCAGCGTCGCGCAGCCGCCCAGGGTGAGCAGCACGGTGATGATGAGGGTCGTGCGGCCGATGAAGCCCAAGCCCGTGGTAGCCATGCGATCCTCCTGCGCGGTGGCGCCACTCTAGCGGCCGGCCTGTCAAAGCGGAATAGACCGGACGGGTCGGTTTGCGCCTGGCCGCTTGGGGCGATTCAGCCATTCCCGTGTGACACTGCGGCCAATGGAAAGGACACGGTGATCGCGATGGTCTGGCTGGAAACCCGTATTCCCCCGCCCGTGGTAATGCTGCTGTTCGCCGCTATGGGCTTTGCAGCACGCTGGCTGTGGCCGGGTTTGCACCTTCGGGTGCCGGTGCCGGTTCTGCTGGCAGGGGTGACGGTGACGCTGGGTGTCGTGCTCAACTTGCTGCCCAAGATCTCTTTCCGACGCGCCGGTACCACCGTCAATCCTCTGCGACCTTCGGCGTCGAGCGCGCTGGTTACCAGCGGAATCTGTCGCCGCACCCGAAACCCGATGTATCTCGGCCAGGCGCTGGTCCTGTTTGGTGCCATGGTGTACCTGCAGAACCTGATCGCGCTGCTGGTGGTGCCGCTGTTCCTGGCGTACATCACTTGGCTGCAGATCCTGCCGGAGGAGCGGGCACTGATGGTCCGCTTTCCCGAGGCGTACGCGCAGTACCGTCATCGCGTGCCACGCTGGCTGTAGCGTCGGCTACGCCATCAGCGGCTGATCTGGCACTTCACCGCCGCCGAATAGCCCTCGTAATCGTCACCCGCGATCACGTGCAGGGTGTGGCGCTTGTCGATGCGCTTCACGTAGGAAGGTTCCTCGGTATTGGCATGCTCGTTGACCTCGGTCATCGACCAGGCCCTGGCCAGGCGCTTGGGATCGACGCCGTTCAAGTACACGAAGAGGCCTTTCTCGCCTTCGGCCACGTTCACATCGGCACTGCTGACCGTGCCACCAAACAGCGCGACCGGCTTGTCCTCCGGCTCGAACGTGCCGCCCGGCTTCTTGGCCAGGCCGGCCGCCTGCAGCGCATCGATGGCGTCGGCCGCACTGAAATCCGAGCCTGCCTTGCAGGCCAGCAGCGCCTCCAGCGTGGCGATGCCGGGCGGCGCGATGGCCGGGGCTGCGGCGTGCGTGGCTGGGGCTGCGGCGAGCGCGGTGAGGAGCAGGGACATCGCGAGGGGGGCTTTCATGGCAGATCCTTCTGGCGGTCGCGGATGGAGGGACTGCTGTGTTGGAGGTGTCATCCCGATTATGCGCCACACCTCCTGCGCGACGTGCAGGCACAAAAAAGCCGGAACCCCAGTTGACGGGAGATCCGGCTTCTTGCGGCCTCGACAGGCCTTACAGATGGTGGAGGTGGGCCCTACCGCAATGTGAACGTAAGTTGTTGATGGTTATGTTGGTTGGTGCTGGTGTCCGAAACCGATACCCCCAGCAATACCCCCACTCTAGGCAGCCTTGGCGGGTTCAATGGCGGCGGCCGGGCTGCGCTCCAACTTCGAGAACGCCAAGTCTCAGACCTTCGGCGAGCAGCTGGGCGACCAGTTCGCGACCATCGGCGGGTTCGTGAAGAACCGCCGGGAGGAAGCGGCGCGGCGCCAGGCGAATCGGGACGCGAATTTCAACCTCTACGGCGGCGGTGCCGCATACGGCGGGTAACTCATGGGCCAGTTCATTCCCATCGCGATCGCTCTGGCCGGCACGGCGGCGCAGCAAGCAGAAACGCAGCGCGTTGAGCGCAAGCAGGACGAGGCGACTGCGCAGGGCCTGCTGAATCAGTCGCGCCGCCAGCAGGACGCTGACCGCCGCGTCAACGACGAGATCGCCCAGCTGGAGACCAGCACAGCGGCGGATGACCGAGCCCAGCGGCTGGGGCAGTACATGCAGCAGCTGCAGCGCGGCCAGAGGCAGGCCCTGTCTGGCTTGAACAGCCCGATCGGCGGCGCGACCTTCCAGGCTGATGCCGGCGCCGCGCGCGCCGGCGCGGACAACGCCGCTGCCACGACTGCGGGGCTGATGTCGCGCATCGACGCGCCACAGCTGCAGCGGCAGCAGGAGGCATTCGGGTACGGGAAGCTGGCAACGGACTTGGACATGGAGGCGCGCGCGAGCCGCGGCCAACAGTTCATCGACCAGTTGCGCCTGCGGCAGATCCGCCGGCGGCCCGAAGTCGATCTGCTGGCCGGCCTTGCCACTTCCGCCGGCGGCGCGATGGCTGGAGGCGGCGGCGGATTCGCCGCGGCAGCCCCACGAGCAGGCGCCAACTTCTACGGGTCCTACGATCCACTCACCACGGGGTATGCCTGATGGCCAATCCATACCAGGCCGGTCAGGCCCTCGGCGTCGCGCTGTTCGGCAACACGCGCGATACCTACACGGATCAGCTGGGCCGGAACTATCAGGTCGAACAGGCGCTGCAGGAGGCTCGTCAGGCGCGTTCGAAGGCTGTGCTTGGCGAGCAAAATGTGGCCAAGCGACAGGCCCTTGATAACCCAGACCTGCTCGGCCGTGTTCTCGGAGGGGACCTCGGAGCGAGGAACGAGTTTCTCACCGCCGCGCTCTTGTCCAACCCGGAAGTGAGCCTGAAGACGCTCGGCGAGGGTCAGGACGCGATCATGCGCCAGGCCGTGTACGACCGCGCGACGCTGGGTGACCTAGCCGGGGCCGGCGCCGCATCTCTCGGCCTCACGACCAAGCCGCTGGAGATGACCAAGATCGCCGGCGACGTGGCCTATAACCCCTATGCGCAGTCGGACCAGACCGTCAACGTGACCCCCCTGGGCGAGGCCGCAATCGGACAGCGCAATGCCTCGGCTGCATCGAGCTACGCAAGCGCCAACAACTCCAACGCCAGCGCGGCGCGCACCCGGCAGGCGGCCGGCATCGACGCGGCGAAGTTCGGGCTGGAGCGCAGCGGCCAGTGGAACCCTAGCGGCAAGTCTGCCGGCACGCTTGGGGACAGCGGCAAGCCGCTGCCGGTGGGTGCGTTGAAGGACCTGTTGGCCGTGGAAGACGCCTTGGGCGGCACGGCCGTCCTCAATGACATCATCCAGAAGAACGCTGCGCGCTTGGCCGACGGCACGCTGAAGATCAGCCCGCAGAACGCCGCTCTCGCATGGGGGCGCACTGGCTTGGGTGTGGCTACCGAAGGCGACGTGGCGCTGAACGAATGGAAGTCGGACCTGACCAAGATCGTCAACGAGTCGCTGCGCCTCAACAAGGGTGTCCAGACCGAGGGTGACGCACAGCGTGCCGCGAATGAGTTGATGTCTGCCAATGATCCCAGGACTGCGGCTGCCGCGCTCGCAAGGCTTGCCAAGTTCAACCGTCAGGCGGTTGAGCTGCAGACCCGCAAGCAGGACATCATCAACGCAAACTACGGGCGCTCCAGCACGCCTGGAGTTGAGCCGAGGAGCTTCGGTGGGACGCTCGGCGATCCGCCCGCTGCTCGCGGCCCTGGCCTGCCGGCCCAAGGTGGCCCGGCGCCAGGGACTGTGCGCAACGGCTACCGCTTCCGTGGCGGCAATCCCGCCGACCGAAACGCGTGGGAGAAGATCTGATGGCCGGTCCGCTGCCGTGGGAGGAGTATCAGCAGCTGCAGGCCAAGCCTGCGCCGCGCGCGCCGCAGGTGGCCGAGGACGCTGGCCCTTGGACGGAGTACCAGGACATCCCGACCCTCGGGACCGTCCAGGCCCTGCCGCCGGACTTCTCCGAAGTCACCGGCAGCGTTTCCAGCACCGCCGATGGGCGGCAGGCTGACGGCTGGAAGGCAGGTATCCCGCGCGATCTGGCGTTCGGAGCTCGTTCGGTGCTGCAGGGCGTTGGCAGCCTTCTGGGTGCGGTCGGTGGCGACGCCCTCGGCGCGCTGGAGACCAAGATCACTGGCCGCCCCGTGGCCAGCTTCCGCGACAACGCCGCGACGCTGGGCGACGCCCTCGGGCTGCCCAAAGCGCAGACCTCCGGCGACCGCGTCCTCGGCGACGTGGGCGAGGCACTGACCGGTACCGGCCTGACGCTGGGCGCCGGCGGCGCGCTCGGCGCGAGCCGTGCCCTGGCACCGACCTTGACTCGCGCTGCGCCCGCACCACAGCTTGCGCCGACTCTGGGCGAGCGGGCGGCCGAGGTGCTGACGGCCCAGCCGATCCTGCAGACGGCCAGCGCTGCCACCGGCGCTGGTGCTAGCTCGTTGGCCAGGGAGAGCGGAGCGGGCGCGCTCGGCCAGACTGTTGCGGGCGTGCTGGGTGGCTTGGCGCCCGCATCAATCACTGCTGGTGCGCCGGCGGCCTTGCGTGGCGCTTTCCGAGGAGGCGAGGCGAACCGACAAGCGCTCGGTGATGCCATTCGGGATTTTGACGTGCTCGGAGCAACGCCCTCTGTGGGTCAAGGAACCGGCAGCTGGGCACGTCAGGGCGTCGAGAGCGTACTGAGTGGGACGCCCACCAGCGGCGGCGTGATGCGCCGCTTTGCCGAGGCGCAGAACGAGCAGATCGGTAGCGGCTTGGCAGATGTCAGCAACCAGCTAGCCAGGAACATCAGCGGCGAGCGTGCTGGCCGTGCGATCGAGCGCGGTGTCCAGACGTTCTCCAAGAACACGAACGCCATGCGCAAGGCGCTCTACTGGCAGGCTGACCAGCACATTCCCAGCGACACGCCGATCGGTGTATCGAACACCCAGCGGGCGCTTGCCGACCTCACTACGCCCATTGCAGGCGCTGAAGCCACCACCGGCGCCCAGATCAGCCCCAAGATCCAGCAGATGGCCGACAACCTGACCCAAGACGTAGCAGCAGCGCAGCAGGCCGGTCTCGCTGGCATCCCCTATGAGGCCGTGAAGCGGATTCGCAGCCAGATCGGTGAGGAGCTGTCTGATTTCTCGCTGTCCACTGATCGGCCGACGGCACAGCTGAAGCGCCTTTACGGCTCCTTGTCTCAGGACCTGGAGGCTGCCGCTCAGGCACAGGGGCCGAGCGCGGTCGCCGCGGTCCGCCGTGCCAACAACTACTTCAAGGCGTCGGCCGATCGGCTGGAAACGCTGGAGCGCGTGGTCGACAAGAACGGCGGCCCCGAAAAGGTGTTCCAGGCGGCCATGTCGGGCACGAAGGACGGTGCGACGACGCTGCGCGCGGTGATGCGCTCACTGCCGGAGGATGGTCAGAAGGCGGTCAGCGCTGCCGTGATCAAGCGGATGGGCCTGGCCAACTCGGGAGCGCAGAACGCAGCGGGTGATGCCTTCAGCCCGAACACCTTTTTGAAGAACTGGAGCGACCTGAGCCCCGAAGCGCGTCGGACGCTGTTCGGCCGCTATGGCACCAGCTTCAGCGAGGACATGGACAAGATCGCGCGTGTGGCGGACCGAATCAAGACAGGGTCGGAGGTGTATCGAAACCCAAGCGGAACGGTGAACCGCGGTGCGGCCCTTGCATATCCGGCGACCATAGGTGGCCTTCTTATCACAGGCCAGCTTGGTGCTGCTGGGCTGGCGGTTGGGGGCGGCGCAGCGGCCAACAGTCTGGCCAGGGCGATGACCAACCCGACGTTTGTCAGGTGGCTGGCCAAGAGCACCGACATCCCCGTCGGCGCGCTGCCAGCTCAGATCAACGTCCTGAAAAGGATGGCCTCAGAGGGTGGAGACGAAAGCGTTTCGGATGTAGCCGACCAACTCTCAGCGTGGAGCGAAGGGAGCGCTGAACAGCCAGATCAACAGGCCGATGACTGAGAACGCAATCAGTCCGATCGCAGCCAGCCCCCACGTCGTGAAGTAAAGGCTATGCCACCACTTGGTCGGATACTTTGCTTCGAACGCTCGGTCCTTGGCCTCACGATCGAGCTTCGCCCAGGTCTTCTCCGGGTGGAACTGGCCGGTCCCCTTGAATCGGTCTTCGGTCTGGTCGGTCATGGCGCGGCCTCGGATGGTGGGCGGATAGTAGCACCGGCCGCTGGGCTGGCCGGTGCAGGGCTCACTGCTGGCTCGCGTCGACGCTAACCAGTGGTGAATCGCCGACCTTCTTGCGGTCAGCATCGACCAGCCAAACCGACCACTTCAGATACCGGGCACGCTCACGATGAACAGACCCCTCGTCGATTTCGTAGCCGTTTAGGCCGATCATGCGTCGCTCATGGCCAAACCCGAAGATGGCCAAGGGTGAGGCAAGCATTATGCAGCCTGGGAAGGGACCGCTGGTTGATCTCCTAAGATCAAAGAGGTCATCGACGTAGATCGAAGTGCCATAAGGCTTTGCCACGGCAAAAACACGCTCACTGACGTTTGCGATCAGATCGCCAATCCCATTGTCATGCTCGCCGCTGTCCAAGCGCAGGGCCATGGTCTCATTGCGCCCTAACAGCCGGGCTGCCATGTACCAGCGCCCCCGTTCGTCTGCGAAGACCGTACCAGGCTCCAGCTCGCCGAAATCCCGATATTCAAACGCATCAAGCGAGTAGCTCATCACCATCTCCTTGGCAGCCCCGGCCAATCCAGGGCCCATCGCATCGTAGCACTGACCAACGAATGCGGATGGGGCCGAGCGGACGTCCGCGGAATCAAGCGTCTTTCCCAGTCCCGCGGACTGCTGCCACAACGTCAAAGCCCTTCGGGTAGGCACCCTGTTTGGCAGTTTCGGCCGATACCTTCGTGAATGCGCAGGCGGCTTCGATGGATTTTGCCGCTATCGCCGGGAAATCAATGATCGCGGTATGGTGAGTGGCGACTCTCGCAGCAGCAGCTACGAAAATCTCCTTTGCTAGCGCAAGTTCATCTTTGGTCATTTGGCTTCTCATCGGTAGTGAAATAGTGGGTGAGATCGGACAGCCCCAGTAGCAGTAGTGGTGGTAAATAGATCATGGGCAGGTCTGGTATCTCATCTCCATTTTACCGCCCGCCCTCCTAACCGCCTCCGTTGAAGCCGCCCGGTGCGGGGGTAGGGTGACCTCTCCTACCGAGAGGAGAGGCACCGATGAAAGTGAAACTTGTGATGTGGTTAGCGCGCGTCCTCGGTGTGCCTGTGGACGTGCATTCCAGCTACTTCATCAAGCGTTTTCGCAATTAGGCCTGGCGGATGTCGGGTACAAGCGCTTTCAGGTCGTCCAGTTTCTCTGCATTGCCGATCACGGTTATCCCCTTGTAATCGACAGTGCCGATCACAGCCAGGTCTACGCCAGTGTTGATCGCCTGCTTAATGCTGGCGGCGATCTGGCCTTGGCTCGATTCGCTATTCACGAGCCAAAAGGAAGTTGGCTCGGCCCACCAGTGGGTGCCTGCGTGCCTGTGCACGGCGTCGCTTAGCGCGTCGTAGCGTGCTTCGTAGCTCCTTCCGCCAGCCACATGGTCGGCAATGCGAAAAGTAATCCAGAACGTCTTCATGCTTTCCCCTGCTCCGTTTGGGCCGCGGCCAATCCGAGGCCTGGCTGAATCCTAGCGCCTCCGTTGAAGCCCCCGCCAGCCCCGGCAGCATGGCCCCATCACACACGGGGGAGCGGGCATGAGCGCCCTGGCATATGCGGTACAGCTGGTGAAGAAGTGGGAGGGGTGCCGCTTGGAGGCATACCCCGACCCTGCCACCGGCGGAGCGCCATGGACCATCGGCTACGGCGCCACCGGTCCTGGCATCGAAAAGGGCGTCCGTTGGAGCCAGAAGCAGGCCGACGACCGGCTGGCCCTCGATCTGGACCGGTTCGCCAAGGGCGTGCGTTCGGCGCTGCGACGGCCGGCAACCGACCGGCAACTGGGGGCGATGGTCAGCCTGGCCTACAACATCGGCGTCTCGGCATTCCGCAGCTCGACCCTGCTGAAGCTGTTCAACGCCGGCGATGTAGCAGGGGCTGCGGCTCAGTTTCCGCGCTGGAACAGGGCAAACGGCAGGGTCATGCAGGGTCTGTCCAACCGCCGAGCCGATGAGCGCCGCGTGTTCGAAGGCCAGGGCGGGAGCGCATGAGCATGGAAGCCCAGCCGAGCCAGGACGGCCGCACCCGTATTTCACTCGGCCCGGTCGAGAAATGGATCGTTGGCGCTTTCGCCAGCTTCATGATCGCCGGCGGCTACTGGCTGATCAGCTCCATGCAGGCCGTGCTGACGCAGCAGCAGGTCACGAACCAGCAGATGGCGACGGTGCAGCAGCAGCTGCAGACCTTCAACACGCAGCTGGCCGACGTGCCGGCGCTGAAGCTCGAACTGGCCAAGCAGGCCGTGCAGGTCGAGCAGAACAAGCAGGACATCAAGGAGCTGAAGCAGCTCAGGGGGCTGAAGTGAAGGACCGATTCAACTGGCAGGGCGTGGCCGGTCGCGCCAGCACCTGGCTGGCGATCCTTTCGGCGGCCGCGACGGCCGGCCTTGGCGCCTATGCGCTGATGCCCGAGCGAGCCCAGAACGCATTCCCAGAGTGGGCGTTGATCGGCATGGGCGTGCTGGCCGTGGGGTCGGCGTTCCTGGTACCGGTGGCCACCAGCTTCAAACAGAAGGCGAAGGCGGCGCGCCATGCTGATCCCTGACCCGCTGGCACCCTACGCGAAGCTGATCCGCCTTGGCCTGTGGTGCCTACTGGCCGGAGGTCTGTACGTGGCCGGCTGCCAGCGCGGCGAGGATCGCCAAGCTGCGGCCGACCGGGAGCAGATCAGCGCGGTACAACGCCAGCTCGATGGCGCGCGCGCCGAGGCGGCCGAGAACCTGCGCGCGGCCAACGCCGCCGGCCAGCTCCTGCAGGAGGTCAACCGGCAGACCCAGGCATCGATCGACGCTGCCGAGGCGGCGCGCAAGGCATCCGCTGCAGCAGCCAGCCGGGCTGAAGCGGCAGCGGCTGAGGGTCAGCGCCGGGCCACCGCCGCCGAGAAGGCGCTGCAGGCCGCCAAGACCACGCCGGCATGCCGGTCCCAACTGGAGATGCAGCTTTGCGATTCCATTCCCTTGCTCTGATCGCCGCCATGCTGCTGACCGGCTGCGCGCACCAGCCCGAGCGGCCGAAGCTGCCCGAAAAGGTCCATGTGACCGTGGAGAAGCTGGTCCCGGTCGATGACCGGCTGACGCAGCCGTGCCCGGCAACCCGGGCAGCATCGCGCACAATCGAGGCGGTGGTCAGCGCGTACAACGCCAACCTGGTCGCCTTGCAGGACTGCAACACCCGCATGGGCGAGATCCGCGCGCTGGGGCGGTAATGGGCAAGAAGCGCGTCCCGCTGCACCAGAATCCCCGCGGCTTCGTTGATGTCGACCCCGACGCGACCAATGGCGCCCAGGTAGGCGTCAATCTGCGTGGGCCCGATGGCCAGATCCTGACTGCGGCGCAGGTGATCAACCCCACCGGCGGCAGTAGCGGCGGCCCTAGCAGCATCGCCTCGACCATCTGGAAGCTGATCCGCGAAGTCCCGTCCAACATCCAGAAGCTGGCAGCGCTGATCGGCGCCGGCTTCGCCGCGAGGCAGAGCAACGGCGATTGGGCGCTGCGGACGCTGCAGGAAGGTACTGGCATCGACATCGCCAACCCTGACGGCGATGCAGGGAACCCGACGATCGGGCTGGAGGACGTCGCGAACTCGGGTACTGGCACGCTCCTGGCGGTCACGCGCGACGGAAAGGGCAGGGTGACCGGAACACGGCCGGCCACAATCACGGGGACCGCCAGCCAGATTGGCGTGGCCAACGGGGATGCCGCAGCTGGTCTGCCAACGATCTCGCTGGCCGACCTCGCCAACTCGGGCGTAGGTGCCGCGCTGGTCAAGATCACCCGGGACACAAAGGGCAGGGTGTCTGGCACTCAGTCGGCTACCACGGATGACCTCCCTGCTGGCAGCACCAACAAGTATTTCCCCGAGGCGCCGACGGACGGCCAACAGTACGCCCGCCAGAGCGGCGCATGGACCGTCGTGACTGCTTCAGGTGGGGGCTTTGTGCCCTACAACATCCCTGACGGGCAATCATTCCAAGTGCCACTGAATCAGCAGGCGCTGTTCACTCTCCCCATCAACCTCGGCGACGGGTCCAGCATCGTTCTGGACGGCGCGCTGGTGGAGGTTTCGTAATGCTGACCATGTTCAAGCGGCTGGCGTCGCTGATCCCCACTCCCGCCACCAACAAGGTGACGCTGTTCGTCAGCGACACAGGCATCCCGTCGTACAAGGATGACACCGGCCTGGTCACGCCGATGACCGGTCAGCCGATCCCGTCGGGCTACATCGATGGCCTGAAGATGGAGTGGGTATCGGGCACGCAGATGCGCTTCACCAGTGGCTCGGCATACATCCCGTCGCTGGGGCGAGCGCTGGCACTCGCTGCGGCTGTCACGAAGACGCCGACGCTCGCCGCCAACACCTGGTATCACGCCTACCTCTACAGCAATGCCGGAACGCCTGATGTGGAGGTGACTACCACAGCGCCGGATACCCCCTACAGCGGCACCGCCCGCACCAAGACTAGCGACACCTCGCGCCGGTACATCGGGAGCTTCCGGACAGACCCATCGGGCACCATTGCTAAGTTCAAGCACAACGTCAGCAATGGCTATGTTGCGTACCTTGCGATTCGGGACCTTTCTCTGAATGCGGGGACCCAGACAACAACTACCACGGTCAGCCTGAGCGCGACCATCCCGGTAACTTCGGTAGCAGCAACACTCATTATCAGCCTCGATGCCTCTGGAGCGTCGCTATTTACAGGCAACTCAGAGATGCCTGTGACCGCATTGGCAAGTAACAATTTCCTCGGCTACACCGAGTCATCCACGCAGGTTTCGGTAAGCCGCATGGACGGACACCCTGTCGATTCAAGCCAGGCGATCTCATATCGGCTGAGCGCAACCCCGTCAGCAGGAACTGGCGCATACATCCGTGTAATGGGGTATTCCTATGAGCGGTGAGTTCTACGCTATATCCGAATCCGGCTATCGGGCGATTGAAAAAGGGGCGCCCCTGTTGCCTGGCGAGCAGCAGGTTACTCAGATTCCTGATGTCCTGCTTGTTCGGATACGTGCTGACCAGATGCGGACCGAGCGGAGTAGGCGCCTTCGCGCGACTGACTGGACCCAGATGGCTGATGCTTCGCTGACGGCGCTGGAGAAGGCCGCCTATCAGACCTACCGACAGGCGCTGCGAGATTTGCCCAGCCTCCCAGGATTCCCCGACGTGCCGTGGCCGACGCTACCCACCATCAGGGACGGCACGGCCAGCTCTGGAGAGGGCGCTGTCTATCCCTGATCGCTAGGCGACCTGCTGCAGCAGATCTTCGTGGTTGTTGCGAGGCGTGTTCACCGCGCGGCTGACCCGGTAGGCCTCCATCGCCGGCGGCTCGCTGGCAAGCAGCATGGCTATGGCATCGTCGGGGCTGGCGGCCATCCACTCATCGATCTGACTGGCCTGCAGCCACACCGGCATGCGGTCGTGGATGTCGGCCGAGACGCCGCTGCTGTTTGTATCGTGTCAGAAAATACTGAGCTCGATGTGAGAGGCGAGAATCTCTAGCCTACAGGATCATGAACTGATGCGATGGGTCTGCCGCAGACCCATCGCTTTGGTCAGCTTGGTTAGCCGCCAACGGTTACTGTGCCGCTGCAGTGGGTCCTGCCGCATGTTGGTGGCTCGTTGCCCCAGTTGCTGCCGGGAGTATCCATCCCGCCATTTCCGCCTGCGGCACCGCCACCGTCGTTGCCGTCGCCTCCGCTGCCAGTTCCCATGTCTTGGGGCACCGCAGGGCTTCCCATATAGTCTCCACTCGCAGTGCGCGTATAAGTCGCACAGTGTGTCGCGTTGCACACGACGAACTTGTCGCCAGTCAGTCGAGTGTAATTGGGCCCGTCGTTGAGCCAATTGTCTGTATAGTCGATATATGCTCTTGACCCCGCGTCTGGCGCGGGAGTTCGGAGTGTGCAGTCCTGGCACACAAATGGACCATACAATTCAGGTGTTCCGAAGACGTAGTTGCCGGCGATGCCTGCGCCGATTCCCGAGACAAACACACAAGCTAAGGCTAGGGTCTTTTTGATCACAATCATATCCTTCTGATTGAAAAGTTCCGTCCACCTTCATCCCTGCGTTGGATGGGGCGAGGACGCCCTAGGCAAGACGTGCCTAGTTCTTGCAGCACAGAGACTGAATCTCTCTGGCCAATCGTGTCACCTCAGCCTGTTCCCGGGAGCTCAATCCCCTCATGGTCATTTCAATCGGCTGAGGTCTAATCTGTAGAGGTGCGACCCCTTCAGCAGCCAAGCGATAGGCGGCTGATCGCACCGGATCCCGCGGGGTAAACTCGCTTGCCTTGTACATCAGTGATAGTGAGAGCATGGCGTCAACGTCCCCTGTCCGCGCTAGGGCTGTCATGTATCCTTCGCTCCGTTCTGCGTAAGCGTCCGCGGCTGCTGGATCAATCTTGGTTACGTCACTTGTCCCAAGAATTGCGCTAGGATCGGCAGCGAATAGCTTTTGGGCTTCTTCAAGACCTCCCGAGGCTGCTTTGTCCAGCCACCGTCCGCGTTCGGCAATTAACTGCTGTGCCCCCTCACAGTCAGACCGAAGTTTGGAAGCCATTGATTCAAGGGTTTTGGTGTCAACACCAGCCTTGCGGTACATGGCAAGTTCCTGCTCACTAACCCCATTGACAATGGAATCAGAGCATTGGTTTAGCTTGAGGTAGATTTTGAAAGCGGCATCCGCGTCGCCGGCAGTGGCGGAGTTCCTCAGTTGTGCTTCGACATCAATCGCACGTCCGGGCATCACGACGTAGTTGTTGCTTGTCCCATTAACCCGCTGGGTAGTCAGAGGGCGGCGTTCGGCCTGTCTGGGTGGTTGGGCTGCACGTTGCACTGCAGCCGGCGGGACTGCACTGGACTCCGCTCGGCTTTCTGAAAACCATATCCCGATGCCAATGATGAGCAGCGCACCTAGTAGCGCACCTAAAAGAACAGACAGGCCGGTTCTCATGCGATTTCCTTAGCTCCTCTTAAGCACGTTACGATCGCTCCACAGTGAGCTTTACATTTTGCTGGCAGGGCTGGGCGAGTAGAATTTAGCTTCTATTCATGAAGCGCGCAATATCGCTCGTCAGAGCTCTCATGGCGCTGAGGCTAAAAGTCGAGGTCGGGCCACAGCTGGCTCAGCGGGAGCGCCGAGTGGCGCCGCGCCGGCATCCAGTCCGAACGATTCAGCCAGGTCGCCGCCGTGTTCGCAGGATCTGCGACCGCCGGCCGTATCCTTCCGGCCATGCGATCTTCCCACGGCTTCCGCACCGCCCCGATCCCCTCTGGCTGGGTCCAAACCGGTGAGCGCTGGGCGCTTTGGTACAACGGCCGCGAGACGGCCAGCGTCACGCCCGACGGTGGTCCTGGGGTCCGGCTATGGATGGAAGGCCAGAAGATGTGGCAGGTGAAGGAAGTGCGCGCGGCCAACGTCCGGCAGGCGAAGCGGTACGCCGAGCGCTGGTGTGCGGCCAGGCTCTATCCCGATCTGCCTCTGCGCCAGGCAGTCGCCCGGCTGACCGACAGCACCCCGATCCAGCCCGAGCCGCCGCTGCCCGGCCTGCCACCAACCCGCGAGCAGCAGCAACAGGCCCGGCGCTTGGCCGAGGCAGGGGCGAAGGAGGTCGAGCGGATCAAGGCGGCGCTTGAACCGCGCAAGCCGCCAGCGGAGACGAAACCCCGAGCGAGGGACGCTCGCACCAAGGCCTGGGTGAGGGCAGGGCTGCAGCAGATGCGGCGGGGCGTGTAGGCCTCATCCTGCCCGCAGCTTCACCACGTTGCCGTCGCGCAGACCATCGAGGTAATCCGCCCAGACCTGCATCATCCGCACGCGCTCCTGCAGGTGCGACGTGCGGTTGTAGGCCCGGCCGTTGGGATCCTTCACCGCGTGAGCAAGCTGGTGCTCGATGATGTCCGGGCGGAAGTGCAGGACCTCGTCCAGAATGGTGCGAGCCGTCGCGCGGAAGCCGTGGCCGGTCATCATCGTGCGGTCGTAACCCATGTTGCGCAGCGCTGCGGTAACGGCGTTCTCTGACATCGGGCGTTTGGAATCGCGGGCGCCAGAGAACACCCACTTGTGTCGGCCGGTGATCGGCTTGATGTCCTCCAGGATCTGCAGCGCCTGCCTGGACAGCGGCACCAAATGTGCGGCACGCATCTTCATCTTGCTGGCAGGGATAGTCCACACGGCCGCGTCGAGGTCGAATTCCTCCCATTCCGCATGTCGCAGTTCGCCAGGACGCAGGAACACCAGCGGCGCCAGTCGCAGCGCCGCGCGGGTGATGGCAGATCCGCTGTATGCCTCGATGGAGCGCAGCAGGCCACCCAGCTGCACGGGGTCAGTAATCGCCGCATGGTTGGCCTCCTTAGGCGGCGCGAGCGCTCCTTTCAGGTCGGCAACCGGGTTTCGCTCGGCGCAGCCAGTGGCCACGGCGTAGCGCATGATCTGGCCGCAGTTCTGCATGATCCGATGCGCGGATTCGATTGCGCCGCGTTCCTCGATGCGTCGGGCCACCCGGAGGAAATCCGGCGCGGTGAGGTCAGCTACAGAGCGCGACCCGATCCACGGGAATACGTCATTCTTCATCCAGGCTTCGACCTTCTCCGCATAGCTGGGCACCCATGGGCGTGTGGCCAGCCACTCATTGGCGATGGTCTCGAAGCTGTCCGAGCCAAGGGCGGAGTGGGCGAGGGCAGCGGCCTTCTTCTGCGCGCCAGGGTCGACGCCTCGGGCCAGCAGTCGGCGGGCTTCGTCGCGGGCCTCGCGGGCGCGCGCCAAGGAGACATCCGGGTACAGGCCGATCGACAGCAGCTTCTCCTTGCCGGCGATGCGGTACTTCCAGCGCCAGCTGCGTGCGCCGGTCGGGGTGAGGTAGAGGTAAAGGCCGCCACCGTCGGTGATCTTCTGCGGCTTGTCGCTGGGCTTGGCGCGCCTGATGGCTGCGTCGGTCAGAGGCATTGGGGGTATCGCTTCAGTGGGTGCGGTCGGATACCCCTTGATATACCCCCACCGTCTCATGGATTGAAACGGATTGCCCCGGTCTGCTGCGGACAATAAAAAAGCCCGGAAACCCTTGTGATGCGGGGGTTTCCGGGCTTCTCCGGTCCTTGACGAACCGTTCGTTGGTGGAGGTGGGCGGAATTGAACCGCCGTCCGAAGGCACTCCATCCCCAGCACTACATGCTTAGCTCACCGTTGGATCTCGCCCCCGAACAGCACGGTGCGCAAAGCGCATCCGGGAACCAGCCTGTTGTGTTCTAGTGCCGGACTGACAGGCAGCCGTCCAGCGCGATTCCATGATAGTGACTCTACACCGCGAGCATGGACACAAGCGGTTTCGAGGCTTAGGCCTTAAGCGGCCAGAGCGTAGTTGTCGTCGTTGGCAACTAGAGTTTTGCAGCTGGATTTACGAGGAAAGCTACCCCCTCGGCATGCGCCAGGCGACTTCACAACCCCCGTCGAAACCAATGCACCCCCGGTTTCTTCAAGTTCTGCAAGGTACAAGGCCTGTTTCGTGTCGCCACGGTCAGTGCCTGCCCAACAGTGGCAATGCTACGGCAAAACAGCTGAACAGTCACCTTGGCAATCCACAACAAGTTGTAGAGCCTCCGTCATAGCGGATTGGTAACGTCATGGGCACGAATTTGCGACACACTGGCGGCGACCATCCGGGCCAGGACAAACACGGAGACTGTGGGTGACCGAGGCAAGCCAACAACGCAGCCTGCGACAGCTGGTCGGGCCCGTCGGGGCCGACTACCAGCGGCGCGCGCTGCCGCCCGGCTGGGTCTGGGCGGTACTGGCGGCGTTGCTTGCGGCCACCGCGCTGACCGAACTGCCGGCCACAGCGGCCGCAGCACTGGTCGCCAGTGCGGTGGTGGTGCATTGGTCGCAACGCGGTCGCATCCATTGGCTGGGCTGGCGTCTGCCCGGCATGGCGGTGTTGGCGGCCCTGCTGTGGGGGCCGGAAGTGCTGTCGCAGTGGTTCGAGCACGGGCTGGCCGTGGTCCTTATGTCGCTGGCCAGCCTCAGCATCGGCGTGCATGTGTGGCAGTCGCGGCAGCTGGCGCGCCAGTTGCAGGGCGCTGCCGATTCGCTGGATGACGCCCAGTTGCTGGCCCTGTTGCCGGCCGATGCGGCCCAGATGGCACAGCAGTGGCGCGCGGGCGATGACCGGCATGCCCCGGAACTGGCAGTGGTGATGCACCTGGCCGTGATGCACGCGGCGCTGGCACCGCGCATGCGCGGGCAGGGCATGCTGGCGGGGTGACCCGCCTTTTGTAGAGCCGAGCCTGCGCTCGGCTGCCCTTCTTGCCGAAGCCGAGCATGGCTCGGCGCTACAGCCTTACGCGTCGCGGTTGCCGCGACGCATCACACGCTGCTTCTCGATCGCCCAGTCGCGGTCCTTGGCGGCATCGCGCTTGTCATGGGTCTGCTTGCCCTTGGCCAGCGCGACTTCGAGCTTGATCTTGTTCTTGCTCCAGTACATCGCAGTGGGCACGATCGTGTAGCCATCGCGCTCGACCTTGCCGATCAGCTTGTCGATCTCGTTCCGGTGCAGCAGCAGCTTGCGCTCGCGCCGGTCATTGGCCACCACGTGGGTGGAGGCCTGGATCAACGGGGTGATCTGTGCGCCGATCAGGTAGATCTCGCCGCGCTTCACATAGGCGTAGGCGTCGATGATGTTGCCGCGGCCTGCGCGGATCGACTTGACCTCCCAGCCCTGCAGGGCGAGGCCGGCCTCGAAGCGCTCTTCGATGTGGTACTCGTGGCGGGCACGCTTGTTCAACGCGATGGTTTTGTTGGCCGTCGCGCTCTTTGCTTTATCCTTGCCGCTGTTCTTGCTCATTTCCGTATTGTCTCCGATTCGGGCCCGCCCGGTCGATTGCCGAAACGTCCTGTATTCATGCCTACTATCCGCCGCAGCGCCCTGGTCGAACATTCGGCCGCGCGCATGTTCGACCTGGTCAATGATGTCCAGGCCTATCCGAGCCGTTTCCGCTGGTGCTCGGCTGCCCAGATCATGGAGCAGGGCGAGGACCGCCTGGTGGCGCGCCTGGACCTCGGCCTGGGCTCTTTCAGCACCTGGTTCCAGACCGAAAACACGCTGCGGCGACCGCACAGCATTGATATGCAGCTGCGCGATGGCCCGTTCAAGCAGCTGCACGGCCGCTGGGAATTCCATGCGCTGGCCGAGGATGCCTGCAAGGTCACCCTGACCCTGGAGTTCGAACCCAGCTCGCGCCTGCTCGGTCCGGCGCTGGCAATCGGCTTCCAGGGGCTGGCCGATCGCATGGTCAACGATTTCGTCCGCGTCGCCGACGAGGGCTGAGCGATGATCGAGGTCGAGGTGGTACTGGCCTGGCCGCAGCGGGTGCTGTCGTGCCGCCTGCAGCTGGAAGAGGGGGCCACCGTCGCCGATGCTGTCGCGGCGGCCGCACTGGAAGGCAGTGCCGATTGTCCCGCCGTCGCCGTGCATGGCGTAGTGGCACGCCCGCACCAGGTTCTGCTGGACGGCGACCGCATCGAACTGCTGCGCCCGCTGCTGGCAGATCCGAAGGATAACCGCCGGCGTCGCGCGCTCGGCGGTTGATTCCGGCAGCCGTACCTGCGGACGGGCAGGGGGCTCAGCGGCCCTTCTTCTTCTTGTCCTTCGGCAGATTGCGGCCGAACTGGCGCACGGTCTGCTGGGCCAGGGCCTTGTCGTTGCCCGGGAAGTAATCGCCTTCCCAGCGGGTCACGGTGTCATTCTCGAAGAACACCACGAAGTTCTTCACTTCGGTACGGCCCAGGCGGTTCACGCGCTGGCTGGAGGTGTAGTCCCAGCGCTGGGCGTGGAACGGGTCGGGAATGGACGGGGTGCCCAGCAGCGCGGTGACCTGCTGCTTGCTCTGCCCGACCTGCAGCTTGGCCACGGCATCTTCCCGGATCAGGTTGCCCTGATAGATGGGTTGCTTGTAGATGATGCCGCACCCGGTGGTGGACAGGGCGACGGCGGCGACCAACAGGAGATTGCGCATCGGGACTGGCGGTTGGGGAAATCAAACCGATGATACACTCCCGGCGTGCCACCGCGACCCAATCCGAGGCAGCTGGCGCTAAATCGCCAATGAACGGAGACCTATGGAAACCCACGACCTGCGTAAAGTCGGCCTGAAGGTGACCCATCCGCGGATGCGGATCCTGGCGCTGCTCGAGCAGCGCAATGCCCAGCACCACATGACCGCCGAAGACATCTACCGCCAGCTGCTGGAGCACGGCGACGAGATCGGCCTGGCCACGGTGTACCGGGTGCTGACCCAGTTCGAGGCCGCCGGCCTCGTGCTCAAGCACAATTTCGAGGGCGGCCAGGCGGTCTACGAACTGGACCGTGGCGGCCACCATGACCACATGGTCGACGTGGACAGTGGCAAGATCATCGAGTTCGAAAGCCACGAGATCGAGGAGCTGCAGCGCAAGATCGCCGCAGACCATGGCTACGAGCTGGAAGAGCACTCGCTGGTGCTGTACGTGCGCAAGAAGCGCAAGTAAGCCGTTCCGGCCAGCTGGATGCGACGGAACCCCGGGCCTGCCCGGGGTTTTTCGTTGCTTACGGTAGATCCACGCCATGCGTGGATGGCCCCATGAGCACCTCAAGATCGACCGCCTCGGCCATGGCCCGGTTGCCGGCATCACCCGGGTGGAGGTGGTCGCCGGAGTCGTAGGCGGCGGCCATCCGTGAGGGATCGGCCGGGTCGCGCAGCGCCGCGTCCAGGTCAATCACCGCGTCGAACGGGCTGTCCGTGCGCAGCCAGGCATTGATCCGCTGGCGCAGGGCATCCTTGTCCGGGTGGTAGTAGTCGTCCAGTGGCGTGCCGGGCAGGGCGTCGGCAAACGGCGGCAGGGTGGCGCCAATGATCCGCACGCCACGGTGGCGGGCCTGTTCTGCCAGCGTGCGATACCCCGCCTGCAGTTCGGCCAGCGTGGGCCGGGCCTGGTTGCGGGCGAATGCGGTACCTGGCCAGCTGATGTCATTGATGCCCATCAGCACGATCACACTGGATACCGCAGGCTGGTCCAGCGCGTCGCGCCGGAAGCGGACCAGGGCGGATTCACCCATGCCGTCGCGCAGCAGCCGCCCCCCGGAAATGCCGGCGTTCACCACGGCTATGCCCCGCGCTGCCAGGCGCGCGGCCAGATGATCGGTCCAGCGCTGGTCCTGGTCGAGGCTGGCGGTGGCACCGTCGGTGATCGAATCCCCGATCACCACCACGCTGCGCGCGTCGGCGCCGGCCTCGACGTCAATTCCGGTCAGCAGCAGGCGGGCGGTGGTGCTGCTGGCTGCGTTCAGGGCCTGGGCCCGGCTCTGGTCGCCGGGGGCGATCCAACTGGTCTGGCGGCCTTCCCAATGGAACGTCTGAACGGTTGCCGGCCCCGGCACAAAGACGCTGACCTGCACTGCCTGGCGGTCATCCGTGGCCAGCGGGAGCGGATCGCTCAGCTGTTCCTGACCGGGCCCGATCAACACCCCGGGCTGGCCGCCGAAGCTGAGCGGTTGCGGGATGGCGCCCGCGCGTGCGGCCACGCTGGCTGCTCCAATCCGCAGCGGCTGGGTGCCGTAGGCATTGCTCAGCCGCACCCGCAGCCGCGGGCCGCCCAGGCTGATGCGCGCCGTCTGGCGGAAGGTCTGGTCCTGCAGTGTGGCCGGGACCAGGGTCGGGAACAGGAAATCCGCGTTCCAGACCGGCTGCGGGCTGGCCTGCCAGCTGGCGACCCAGTGCGGGGCGGATGCGGCACTGGCGGCGCCGGACACGGCGAGCAGGGCGGTGGCGGTGAGCTGGCTCAAGCGGTTCATCGGGCAGTCCCGAGTGGAGGGACCGCCATGGTGATTCCGTGCTTATCTGTGAACTAGACTGCGCATGGACAATCATCTGTGAACTGGATTCATTGCCATGGCGCGACCTGACATCAACCGATCCGGCGAACTGGAAGTGTTCGTGCGCGTGATCGAGACCGGTGGCTTTTCCGCTGCGGCCCGCACGCTGGACATGACGCCGTCGGCGGTCAGCAAGCTGGTGGCGCGGCTGGAGCATCGGCTGGGCACGCGCCTGCTGCAACGCTCCACCCGCCAGCTGCAGCTGACCCCGGAAGGCTGCGCGTTCTATGAGCGTGGCCTGCGCGTGCTGGCCGACCTGGAGGAGGCCGAGCGTTGTGCCAGCGCCCATGCCGAGCCGCGCGGGCGGCTGCGGGTCAACTCCAACGTGCCGTTTGGCCGCCATTTCCTGTTGCCGCTGCTGCCGGCGTTCCTTGAGCGTAACCCGCAGGTGGGCGTGGACCTGACCCTCAACGACGAGGTGATCGACCTGCTTGAGCAGCGCACCGACGTGGCAGTGCGGGCCGGGCCGCTGAAGAGCTCCAGTCTGGTGGCGCGACGGCTGGGCGCGACGCGGATGATGATCGTGGCTGCACCGGCCTACGCGCAGCGGCACGGGCTGCCACGCACTGCCGAGGAACTGCAGTCGCACAACCGGCTGGACATCGGCCACGCGCGTGCGATGCAGGGGTGGCCGTTGCTGCAGGAGGGGCGCGAGCGGATGCTGCTGCCCAGTGGCAATGCCCGCGCCAGCAACGGCGATGCGCTGCGCCAGCTGGTGCTGGGCGGGCTGGGCATGGCGCGGCTGGCGGCATTCCAGGTGCAGGAGGACATTGCTGCCGGGCGCTTGCTGCCGGTGCTGGAAGAGGCCAATCCCGGTGACCTGGAAGAGGTGCACGCGGTGTTCCTGGGGCAGGGCGGTTACCTGCCGCTGCGGGTGCGCGCGTTCCTCGATTTCCTGGTGGAGAACGTGGATCTGGCGCGGCCGTTGGGGTGATACGGGTAGTGCCGGCCGCTGGCCGGCAACCTCACGATCATCGTCCACCGGTGTTGGGTTGCCGGCCAGCGTCCGGCACTACCGTGCGGGTGGGTTGTAGATCCACGCCATGCGTGGATAACCGTGAACAGGCCTCAGGCCTGCAGCAGCTTGCGGGCGGCGGCGCGCGCTTCCTTGCTCACTTCCACGCCGCCGAGCATGCGCGCCAGCTCTTCTTCGCGCGCCTTGTTGTCCAGCTTTTCCACTGCGCTCTGGGTCATGCCTTCCACCGGGGCCTTGCTGACCCGGTAATGGGCATGGCCCTTGGAAGCGACCTGCGGCAGGTGGGTCACGCACAGTACCTGGCGCTTCTCGCCGAGCGCGCGCAGCTTCTGGCCGACGATGTCAGCCACCGCGCCGCCGATGCCGGAGTCGACCTCGTCAAACACCATGGTTGGCACTGCATCCAGGTCCAGCGCGGCCACTTCGATGGCCAGCGAGATGCGTGACAGTTCACCGCCCGAGGCCACCTTGCGCAGGGCGCGCGGCGGCTGGCCGGCGTTGGCCGCCACCAGGAACTCGACGCGCTCGGCACCCTGCGGGTCGGGCTTGCCGCTGTCCTGTGGCTCCAGTTCGATCAGGAACTGGCCGCCGCCCATGCCCAGCTCGGCGATGATGCTGGTGGTGGTGGCCGACAGTTCGGCGGCGGCGCTGCGGCGGCTGGCGGTCAGCACTTCAGCCTGTACGCGCCAGGCGGCGGCGGCCTTGTCGATCTCGCCGGCCAGGCGCTGCAGGCGCTCGTCGGCGCCACGCAGCTGCTCCACTTCGGCATGCATGCGCTCGCGCTGCGCGCCCAGTTCGTCCATCGGCACGCGGTGCTTGCGGGCCAGGTCGTGCAGGCGGCCGAGGCGGCGCTCGTTCTCCTCGAACTGTTCCGGGTCGGCGTCGAGGTCGTCGTGCACGCGATCAAGCAGCGACAGGGCTTCGTGCAGCTGGATCGAGGCGTTCTCGATCAGGCCGTCCACCTCGCCCAGGCGCGGGTCGTGCTCGACCAGCCGCGACAGCTCGTGGCGCACCTGCTGCAGCAGGTCCAGCGCGGAGCTGCCGTCTTCACCGTTGAGCTGGTTGCTGGCCGCCTGGCAGGCGCTCAGCAGGGCGCTGGCGTGGGCCTGGCGGCGGTGGCTGGCACCCAGTGCGGCGATCGACTCCGGTTCAAGGTCCTCGCGGTCCAGTTCGCGCAGCTGGTGCTCCAGGAAGCCGATCCGGTCACTGACGTCGCCCTGTTGCGACAACGCCAGCGATTCATCGACCAGTGCCTGCCAAGCCGCGGCGGCATGGCGCACCTGGCGGCGCTCGTTCTCGTTGCCGGCATAGGCATCCAGCAGGGCCAGCTGCGACGGGCGCGCCAGCAGCGCCTGCTGTTCATGCTGGCCGTGGATCTCCACCAGCAGCGAGGCCAGGTCGCCCAGCTGTGCCAGCGTCACCGGGCGGCCATTGATCCAGGCCCGCGAGCCGCCGTCGGCGCGGATTACGCGGCGCAGCTGGCATTGGTCCTCGTCGTCCAGCTCGTTGTCGGCCAGCCACTGGCGGGCGGCCTGCAGCTGCTCGAGCGCGAACTCGGCGGAAAGCTCGGCGCGGGCGGCGCCATGGCGGACCACGCCGCTGTCGGCGCGCAGGCCGGACAGGAAGCCCAGTGCGTCGACCATCAGCGACTTGCCGGCGCCAGTCTCGCCTGAAACCACGGTCATGCCTGGCCCGAACTCCAGTTCGGTGGCGCGGACGACGGCGAAATCCTTGATCGAAAGATGTCTGAGCATGGGTAAGGGGGTGTCAGCAGCCGCGCAACGCTAGCACGCGGGCGCGGGAGGTCCAATGACTTGCCAAGGCGATGCGCCGCCATTATCTAGTGTCCGTGTCTCACAGGTTGATTCCATGCACGGTTCTCCCGACCAGCTTGCCCCGCGTGCGCGCCACCTGCTGCGCACGCTGATCGCGCGATACATCCAGGACGGCGAGCCGGTCGGCTCGCAGACGCTGGCGCGCGTGGCCGGCCTGGAGGTCAGCCCGGCCACCATCCGCAACATCCTGGGCGACCTGGAGGATCTGGGCCTGCTGGCCTCGCCACATACCTCGGCCGGCCGCGTCCCGACCGCGCATGGCTACCGGGTGTTCGTCGACAGCCTGCTGCAGATGCAGCCGCCGGGCGAGGGCGAGCTGGCCCGGTTGCGCCAGGAACTGGCCGGCGGCGGCAGTACCCAGGCCCTGCTCGGCAGCGCCTCGGAGCTGCTGTCGGCGATGAGCCACTTCGTCGGCGTGGTCAGCGCCCCGCGGCGTGAGCAGTTCGCCTTCCGCCAGATCGATTTCGTGGCGCTGGACGGGCGCCGGGTGCTGGCGATCCTGGTATTTGCCGACAACGAGGTGCAGAACCGGGTGATCGAGACCCGGCAGGAGTTTGCGCCAGGCCAGCTGGAGCAGGTCGCCAATTACCTCAATGCGCATTTCGCCGGCCTGCCGATGGCCGAGATCCGTACCCGCCTGCTGCTGGAGCTGCGCGACGCCCGGTCCGAACTGGAGCAGTTGCTGGCCCACAGCATCGAACTGGCCGAGCAGGCCCTGCAGCCGGCGGCCGACGACATGCTGGTGGCCGGGCAGACCCGCTTGATGGGCGTGCAGGACCTGTCCGACCTGGAGCGCCTGCGCGAACTGTTCGAGCTGTTCTCCAGCAAGCGCGAAATCCTGCAGCTGCTGGAGCGGACCATCCAGGCGCCGGGGGTGCGCATCTTCATCGGCGAAGAGACCGGAATGATGCCGCTGCAGGGCGTCTCGCTGGTCACTGCCCCGTATACCGCCAATGGCCAGGTGCTGGGCGTGCTGGGCGTGATCGGTCCCAAGCGGATGGCCTACGACCGGGTGATCCCACTGGTCCAGGCCACCGCCGATGTGCTTGGCGCGGCCTTTTCGCCGGCCGGACGCACGCCGGGAACATCCGACGCTTGAAACGCAGCATCCCGCCCACACTAGGGTGGGTGGAGGCGGAGAGTGACCGCCAGGGACCCAGACATGAACCACGAACATCCAGATATCGAATCCCAGCAGAGTGCCGCCGATGCGGCTGCCACCGCCGGCGTCAACGACGAAGTCGAGCGCCTGCGCGCCGAAGTCGAGCAGGTCAAGGCCGATGCGCTGCGTGAGCGCGCCGACCTGGAAAACCAGCGCAAGCGTGTTGCCCGTGACATCGAGCAGGCCCGCAAGTTCGCCAACGAGAAGCTGCTGGGCGAGCTGTTGCCGGTGTTCGACAGCCTGGATGCCGGCCTGAAGGCCGCCGGCGACGACCCGCACCCGCTGCGCGAAGGCCTGGAGCTGACCTACAAGCAGCTGCTCAAGGTCGCTGCCGACAACGGCCTGGTCCTGCTGGACCCGATCGGCCAGCCGTTCAACCCGGAGCACCACCAGGCCATCAGCCAGGCGCCGACCCCGGGCGCTGCCCCGGGCAGCGTGGTGACCGTGTTCCAGAAGGGCTACCTGCTCAACGAGCGCCTGCTGCGGCCGGCGCTGGTGGTGGTGGCCGCCGACTGACCCTGCCGGGCCGGGCGGCGGGAATCACCTGCGACCCGGCCCGACGCTGAACGCGCCGGGCGACCGGAAACACAGCGTTCGGGAGGTGGCTTGAATGTTCCACGGGCCTCCCCCACATCGTATTCATCCACCGGCCGAACGGCCGGACTGACCCCAACAAGCATCCTCAGGAGTCTCCCCCATGGGCAAGATCATTGGTATCGACCTCGGCACCACCAACTCGTGCGTGGCGATCATGGACGGCGGCAAGGCCCGCGTCATCGAGAATTCGGAAGGCGATCGCACCACCCCGTCGATCGTCGCCTACACCAAGGACGGCGAAGTCCTGGTCGGTGCCTCGGCCAAGCGCCAGGCCGTGACCAACCCGAAGAACACCTTCTACGCGGTGAAGCGCCTGATCGGCCGCAAGTTCACCGATGGCGAGGTGCAGAAGGACATCGCCCACGTCCCGTACAGCATCCTGGCCCATGACAATGGCGATGCCTGGGTCGCCACCAGCGACGGCAAGAAGATGGCCCCGCAGGAAATCTCGGCCAAGGTGCTGGAGAAGATGAAGAAGACCGCCGAGGACTTCCTCGGTGAGAAGGTCACCGAAGCGGTCATTACCGTGCCGGCCTACTTCAACGACAGCCAGCGCCAGGCGACCAAGGACGCCGGTCGCATCGCCGGCCTGGACGTCAAGCGCATCATCAACGAGCCGACCGCGGCTGCGCTGGCCTACGGCCTGGACAAGGGCGACAACAAGGATCGCAAGATCGTGGTGTACGACCTGGGCGGCGGCACCTTCGACGTCTCGGTGATCGAGATCGCCAATGTCGACGGCGAGAAGCAGTTCGAAGTGCTGGCCACCAACGGCGACACCTTCCTGGGTGGCGAAGACTTCGACAACCGCGTCATCGAGTACCTGGTTGAAGAATTCAACAAGGACCAGGGCATCGACCTGCGCAAGGATCCGCTGGCCCTGCAGCGCCTGAAGGATGCTGCCGAGCGCGCCAAGATCGAGCTGTCCAGCGCCCAGCAGACCGAAGTGAACCTGCCGTACGTCACCGCTGACGCGTCGGGTCCGAAGCACCTGAACATCAAGCTGACCCGCGCCAAGCTGGAAGCACTGGTGGACGACCTGATCAAGAAGTCGATCGAGCCGTGCCGCGTCGCCCTGAACGATGCCGGCCTGCGTTCGAGCGACATCAGCGAAGTGATCCTGGTCGGCGGCCAGACCCGCATGCCGAAGGTGCAGCAGGCGGTGACCGAGTTCTTCGGCAAGGAACCGCGCAAGGACGTCAACCCGGACGAAGCCGTGGCACTGGGTGCGGCGATCCAGGGTGGCGTGCTGGGCGGCGACGTCAAGGACGTGCTGCTGCTGGACGTGACCCCACTGTCGCTGGGTATCGAAACCATGGGTGGCGTGTTCACCAAGATCATCGAGAAGAACACCACCATCCCGACCAAGGCCTCGCAGGTGTTCTCCACCGCCGAGGACAACCAGTCGGCCGTGACCGTGCACGTGCTGCAGGGTGAGCGCGAACAGGCCCGCTTCAACAAGTCGCTGGCCAAGTTCGACCTGTCCGGCATCGAGCCGGCCCCGCGTGGCCTGCCGCAGGTGGAAGTGTCCTTCGACATCGACGCCAACGGCATCCTGCACGTGTCGGCCAAGGACAAGAAGACCAACAAGGAACAGAAGGTCGAGATCAAGGCCGGTTCGGGCCTGTCCGAGGAAGAGATCGCGCGCATGGTTGCCGACGCGGAAGCCAACCGCGAGGAAGACAAGAAGTTCCAGGAACTGGTGCAGGCCCGCAACCAGGCCGACGCCCTGATCCACGGCACCCGCAGCGCCATCACCGAGCACGGCAGCAAGGTCGGCGGCGATGTCATCGGCAAGGTCGAGGCAGCGCTGGCTGATCTGGAAACCGCGATGAAGGGCGACGACAAGGCACAGATCGAAGCCAAGTCGAAGGCACTGGAAGAAGCTGGCCAGTCGCTGTTCGCCGCTGCTTCGGCCGACCAGGGCGGTGCCCCGGGTGCCGACGCCGGCAATGCCGGCAAGGCGCAGGATGACGTGGTCGACGCTGAGTTCACCGAAGTCAAGGACGACAAGAAGTCCTGATCCGGACCGACGCGGGACGCTGGCCACCAGCGTCCCGTTGTCGCATCAGGGTCCTGACCGCCCACCGGCGTGTCGGGGCGCCCGACGCAAGAGCGGACCTGGTTCCGCTCTTCCGCTTTGACGAATCCCGACTTTCCGGAACCCGATTCACGATATGAGCAAGCGCGATTACTACGAAGTGCTGGGCGTTGCCCGCACCGCCACCGACGACGAGCTGAAGAAGGCGTACCGTCGCTGCGCGATGAAGTTCCATCCGGACCGCAACCCGGGTGATGCGGCGGCCGAGGCCTCCTTCAAGGAGTGCAAGGAAGCCTACGAAGTGCTGTCCGACGGCAACAAGCGCCGCATGTACGACAGCCACGGCCACGCCGCGTTCGAGCACGGCATGGGCGGCGGCGGCCCGGGCGGCCCGGACATGAACGATATCTTCGGCGATATCTTCGGCAACATCTTTGGCGGTGGCGGCGGTGGTCCGCGCCAGGCCCGTCGCGGCGCCGACATCGGCTACGTGATGGAGCTGGATCTGGAAGAGGCCGTGCGCGGCGTCGAGCGCCGCATCGAGATTCCGACCCTGGCCGAGTGCGGCGACTGCGATGGCAGTGGCTCCGAGGACGGCAAGGTCGAGACCTGCAACGTGTGCCATGGCCGCGGCCAGGTGCGCATCCAGCGCGGCATCTTCGCCATGCAGCAGGCCTGCCACAACTGCGGCGGCCGTGGCCAGATCATCGCCAAGCCCTGCAAGACCTGCCACGGCAACGGCCGCGTCGAGGAAGACAAGGTGCTGTCGGTGAAGGTGCCGGCGGGCGTCGATACCGGTGACCGCATCCGCCTGCAGGGCGAGGGTGAAGCCGGGCCGGCCGGTACGCCGCCGGGCGACCTGTACGTGGAAGTGCGCGTGCGCGAGCATGCGATCTTCCAGCGCGATGGCGACGACCTGCACTGCGAAGTGCCGATCCGCATCTCGCAGGCGGCACTGGGTGACACCGTGCGCGTGGCTACCCTCGGCGGCGAAGCGGAGATCCGCATTCCGGCCGAGACCCAGACCGGCAAGCTGTTCCGCCTGCGCGGCAAGGGTGTGCGTTCGGTGCGCAGCCGCAGCGAAGGCGACCTGTATTGCCGCGTGGTGGTGGAGACTCCGGTCAACCTCACCACCGAACAGCGCAAGCTGCTGGAGCAGTTCGAAGCCACCTTCGTCGGCGAGGAAGCGCGCAAGCATTCGCCGAAGTCGGCCACCTTCATCGACGGCGTGAAGGGCTTCTGGGACCGGATGACGTCCTGAGTTTCTCAACCGAAGCGTTAAGCGGAAGCGCCGGGCCATGCCCGGCGTTCTCGTTTGCGATCCGCGATGGTTTCCGCCGGGCATGCGCCGCGATGGTGGATCCACGCCATGCGTGGATGCCGTTACCGGAAAAACGCCGCAGGTGTCTGCCCGAGCTGGCGCTTGAACATGCTGGTGAACGCGCTGGGGCTGTCGTAGCCCGTCGCCAGCGCGACATCGATGACCTTGTCACCGACCGCCAGCCGTTCCATCGCGGCCAGCAGCCGTGCCTGCTGCCGCCACTGGCCGAAGGTCATGCCCAGCTCGGTGGCGAAGCGCCGCTGGATGGTTTTCACGTCCACCTCCAGCGCCTGTGCCCAGTCCTGCAGTGTGGCGTCGTCGCCGGGGTGCTTCTGCAGGTGTTGGCAGATCCGCAGCAGGCGCGGGTCGCTTGGCGCAGGCAGGTGCAGAGGCAGCACGTCCATGCGATGCAGTTCGTCCAGTAGAAGGCGCACCACGCGGCCATCGCGGCTGTCCTCGATGTGCTCGCCCTTGACCAGCGTGGCGGCCTGCAGCAGTTCGCGCAGCAGGGGCGACACCTGCACCGCGAACGGCTCGGTCGGCAGGTGCGGGGCAAACGGCGGGTCGATGTACAGGCTGCGCATGTGCACGGCGGCGATGCAGTCCACCGCGTGCACCATGCCGGCCGGCATCCAGATCGCGCGGTTCGATGGCACCACCCAGCGCCCGACTTCCGACCGCACCACCATCAGGCCGGAGATGGCGTAGACCAGCTGGTGGCGCTGATGCTTGTGACCAGGGATGTGGGTACCTACTGGGTACTGGGTGACCCGATAGGTGACCGGGCGATGCAGTGGAACCTCCCGCCAGGGCGCGGCCGGATCGACGTCACTGGCTATGTCCTTTTTGCGATAGGGCATGACCTGAACGCGGCAGAAGGGAGGGAAGGGCAACCGTAGCATGCGGGGCTCGCCCCCAACCTGACTGCGTCCATGTCGACCCTGGCTTCTCCCGCAACGACCTCACGCCCGGCGGCCCCCGGCGTGCTGGCCGCCATTTCCACCTCGCACGTCGTCAACGACATGATGCAGTCGCTGATCCTGGCCATCTATCCGGTGATCAAGGGTGGCTTCAGTCTCAGCTTCACCCAGATCGGCCTGATCACGTTGACCTATCAGCTCACTGCGTCGATCTTCCAGCCGTTGATCGGTGTAGCCACCGACCGCCGCCCGGCACCGTATTCGCTACCGATCGGCATGGCCTCGACCTTGTGCGGCATGCTGCTGCTCGGCTTCGCACCGAACTACGCGATGGTGCTGCTGGCAGCGGCAATGGTCGGCATCGGCTCGGCGATCTTCCATCCGGAGGCCTCGCGCATCGCGCGGCTCGCCTCGGGCGGCCGTCATGGCTTCGCGCAGTCGGTGTTCCAGGTGGGGGGCAATTTCGGTACCGCGTTGGGCCCCCTGATTGCGGCGGCAGTGATCGTGCCGTACGGCCAGCATGCCGCGTCGTGGTTCGCAGGCGCGGCCCTGATCGGCATCGCGCTGCTGACCTATGTCGGCCGCTGGTACGCGCTGCATCTGGGCACGCCGCGCCCAGCCAGTACCGCCTCGATGGCGCCGCGCCATCCACCACGCACGGTGGCCAAGGTGCTGGCGATCCTGCTGGTGCTGATCTTCAGCAAGTACTTCTACATGGCCAGCATCGGCAGCTACTTCACCTTCTACCTGATCCACCATTTCGGCATTCCGGTGGCGCAGGCGCAGCTGCACCTGTTCGCGTTCCTGGTGGCGTCCGCCGCTGGCGGCTTCCTCGGCGGCCCGTTGGGTGACCGGATCGGCCGCAAGCCGATCATCTGGACCTCGATCCTCGGCGTGGCGCCGTTTGCGTTGATGCTGCCGCATGCCGATCTGCTGTGGACCACGGTGCTCGCGGTACTGATCGGCTTCGTGCTGTCCTCGGCATTCTCGGCCATCGTGGTGTACGCGCAGGAGATGATGCCGCACCGCATCGGCATGGTGTCCGGCCTGTTCTTCGGTTTCGCGTTCGGTATGGGCGGGCTGGGTGCCGCCGTGCTCGGCCTGTTGGCGGACAGGACCAGCATCGAGTACGTCTACCAGCTGACCGCGTTCCTGCCGTTGCTGGGCATCGTGGCGGCGTGGCTGCCGCCGTCGCGGCCTGCTGCTCGCTGAGGGGGTTGGGTTGCAGGGCTTGCAGCCCTGCACCCGCAGAGGCAACGGCAACAGCCGAAGCGCGCTATCCGTGGATTGGCGGGGTGGGTCCGGTTGCGGGGGACGCCGTGAATACGTCCCTGCAGGCTCGGTCGCGCCATCCATGGCGCTCACGCCCCCGCAACC